>NZ_FOIA01000002.1 GCF_900111605.1 Nitrosomonas marina
TTGCCGTCAGGCAGTGGTGGAATGCGAAATGCAAAAAATTCATGCCACCAAATTGGAACAAAAATAGCGATTCTGAGTGTGAGCGGATTAAGACTGCGTAACAAAAGGAAAAAACATAGGGCGACTAGCTAAAACAGGCTAAAAAATATTAGCCTGGAGGAGTAAGCTCGCTCTAAACTCTAGTAAACATGAAGTTTTGGTTATTTTATCCGAAACAATACGTACAAGTGTTGTAACCTTGCTGTACCTGATATGAGTAACAATTTTATAATTAGCAGTTAAGCTGTTATTCATTGGTTTTCCAACTTTGTTTCGGTGCGCTTTTCGAAGCATTTTCAGTTATCTGTGCAGGATGTTCCGTATTTCAGTTACAAAGAATTCTATTCCTGACTCCTGCTTTTTTTGAATGGACTATCAAAACAGGCCCGTTCTTATCCCAATGAAAATATAACTATTAATCATTGGAAATTTTCATAATACTCATGCTAGACTAATACTAAAGTATGAGTTAATTCAATAAATTGACAACATTATAAACAGGGTTATTTCGACGCAAGCACTCTAACATTAGCTCCGATTCTGCTTGTAACACGAAAGCATAAATCCCCCTGCTGATGAGTCATCGCAACTATTTCTGGTTCATTCACACGAAAATATTCACTTCGCGATCAGGCAGATTTCAATGCATGGAAGAAATTTTTTTGAATTTATCGATAATGAAACGCATTAATTCTCCATAAAATTACTTTCCTGATAAAGCTGGATCATATTTAGATGATAAATTCATGTGGCCATTTACATGGTGGCCACAGGCCTGGCGCTTGGAGGGAACCGGTGAGAAGTAAAGATTTAAATAGAGCAAACACAAATAGTAGCAGTAACAATAATGTCAGGCTCGTTGGTATTGGAGCGTCAGCCGGAGGGCTTGAAGCGCTGCGTGATCTCATGGAATCGTTGCCGGAATCAAATTGCTTGTCTTATGTGATTGCCCAGCATGTCTCACCTACACATGTGAGTATGCTGATAAACCTGTTGTCACCCTTGACGCACCTAACAGTTCAGGATTTAAAAGACCAGCAACTGCCGGAACCCAAAAATGTTTATATCACACCGCCGAATAATGACGTTATTTTGGATAAGGGACTGTTTCGTCTGGTAAAACCACAGCATTCTATTGGCCCAAAGCCATCCGTCAACCGATTCTTTTTCTCGCTTGCCGACGAACTGAAAGAGCATGCCATTGGCATTATCCTGTCGGGAACCGGTTCCGATGGCGCATCCGGAATAAAAGCGATCAAAGAAGCCGGTGGAATTACCATAGCCCAAAATCCTGAAACAGCAAAGTATGACGGAATGCCGAAAGCGGCACTTCATACCGGAAGCGTGGATTTGACATTAACTTCTTCGGACATTGGCAAGGTACTACCGCGCCTGCTGGATCACCCTACTGATTTCACAGAACTGCTGACGACCACGGAACACAAAACCGATGAGTACGGCCAGATCTACAATCTGGTGCGAAACTATACGGCGTTCAAATTGGACGCCTATAAGTCAGCCACAATCCAGCGACGGATAGCTAGGCGCATGAGCATTCTGGGAATCCACTCGCTGAGCGATTATGCCAAATACCTGAGAGCGAACAAGGAAGAAGCGCATCTTCTCATACGTGACACATTTATCAGTGTGACGTATTTTTTCCGGGACAAGGAGGCTTTTGCTGCACTGGAACTCATTATCGACAAAATTGTGAATTCCCAGGCTAATCACAACATCATACGCTGCTGGATACCGGGGTGCGCCTCGGGTGAAGAAGTCTACAGCATTGCAATGCTGTTTGAGGAATCGATTCTAAAACAACAGCGAGCTGACCTGCAATACATGATCTTCGCATCAGACCTGGACGATGCGGCCGTCGAACGTGCACGTGTAGCCCTTTACCCGATCAGCGAGCTTGAAACTGTGCCGAAACCGCTACTTGATGCATACACCGAAAAAGCGGGCGACCATCGCCGTATTCTGAAAAGCATCCGTAACCGGATTGTCTTTACACGTCAGAATGTCATTGAAGACCCGCCATTTGGTCGAATGGACCTGATCAGTTGCCGAAATCTTCTGATCTATTTGACGCCTGAAGCCCAAAAGAAGGTGCTGCAGGTATTTCACTATGCATTAAATAAAGACGGCTACCTGTTTCTCGGGAAATCCGAGAATCTGGACTTACACAAAGACCTGTTCCAAACGGTTAACGGTAAAGCACACATATATATGCCGAGCGGCGGAGCTGTACACTACTCCCTACCGATTTCTCAAGAAGTGCCAACCGTATCTGTGGAGAAGAACAAATCCCTGATTAACGTCGCTACAAGTACCGATTACATCACCATGAGGACACTTGAAGAGCTGGCGCAATGTTATGCTCCTCCCTCGCTGGTCATTGACGAAAGTAACAGCATCGTGCATTTCGAAGGCAACCTGAAATCATTTCTGAATTTTCCCAAAGGCAGGGCTGAAATGTATTTGTTTGACATGATTCCATCTTCCCTGCGCACTGAGCTAAGAGCACTGGTGTACCGATGCCGCCGCAAGTCAGAACCTGCCGAAGGCTCCATCAGAACGGTTGAAATTTACGACAAGCCCTACCCTGTAAAACTGGTTGTTCGTCCATTAGAGCATGGAAAGGAATCATTGCTACTTGTCTCTTTCATTACCATCAATGAACAGCAGAATGAAAAGCCAAACCCAGGTACTGAAACGCTTGCCGAAGCAGAGCGTGACAGCCTGATAATCAACGAACTGGAAAAAGAACTTACAAATACACGCACGCACCTCAATATTGTGGTTGAGGAACTGGAAACATCCAATGAAGAGCTTCAATCGCTCAATGAAGAGATGCAGTCAGCTAACGAGGAGTTGCAGTCAACCAATGAAGAGCTTCAAACCTCGAATGAAGAGCTGCAATCAACCAATGAAGAACTGCTGACAGTCAACGAGGAACTGCAGGTAAAAACAGCCGAATTGGAAAAAACCAGTTCGGACCTCGTAAACGTGAAACAAAGCCTGGATTTTCCATTAATAGTCGTCGACAGACAGTTACGGATTACCCAGACCAATAACGCGTGCAGCGAAGTCGCTGCACTGGACAGCGTCATGGAGAACAGCTCACTGAACAGTGTCCAGTGGTTAATTGAAATTCCCGGGCTGTACAACCAGGTACACAAGGTAATTCGGGAAAATGCCCGTTTCGAGAACAAAATCACACACCCAGAAACAGACAAAGTTTTTGAATTATACGTCATGCCATATTGCGACAGTCAGAATGAAATAGCGGGCGCTATTCTGCTGTTCAACAATATCAGTGCGCAGCATACCGCCGAGGCGGCGTTTCATGAAAGTGAAGTCAAGTTCAGCCAGGCAATGCAGCATGCTCCCATAGGCATCTGTTTGCAGTCAACCGAAGGGCAGTTTATGGATGTTAATCCTGCATTATGCGAAATTCTTGGCTATCCTCGAGAAGAATTACTGCGGCGTGATGTGTATTCTGTCACCCATTCAGACGATTTACAGGCCACATTAAGCTACGTCGATGAAATGCTTTCCGGAAAGATAGATAGCCACTATCTGGAAAAACGTTTTATTCATAAGAAGGGAAATATTATCTGGACAACCTTGCATAAGGCAACAATTAAGGACTACGCCGGCGCACCAAAATATTTTATTGCGTTGATTCAGGATATATCTGAACGTAAAAAATATGAAGAAGAATTGCGTCTTGCCGCGAATGTTTTTTCTAATGCCCTGGACGGCATCATCATCACCGATGATAAAGCTATCATCATAAAAGTCAATAAAGCATTCGAAAACATCCTGGGTTACAAATCCGAAGATGTTGTTGGCCAGCATACCCGAATTTTAAGATCGCACCGGCATGACGATGATTTTTACCGTGCAATGTGGCAGAAAATTCATAAAGAAGGATTCTGGCACGGTGAAATCTGGGATCGACATAAAGACGGCCATATTGTTCCAGTATGGCTAAGTATTTCGGCACTAAAGGACCCGGCAGGTAAAACAGACCATTATATTGCTGTTATGTATGATATCAGCGAGCAAAAGCACTATCACGAACGCATTAACCACCTTGCGCATTACGATGCATTGACGCAACTGCCTAACCGTGCCCTGTTTACTGAACGGCTGAAACATGCGCTGGCACAAGCCAAACGCAGCCAGACAAAGCTTGCTCTGTTGTTTATTGATCTGGACCACTTCAAGCAAATTAATGACACGCACGGCCATCACATTGGCGATGAATTACTATGCAAGGTAGCTGACAAACTCACTTCAATCATGCGGGCGACAGATACCGTGTCCCGGCTTAGCGGGGATGAATTTACGGTGCTGATCGAAGATAATGTTAATGAAGACAAAGCGCGGATGGTTGCAGAGAAGATATTAAAAGCGATGGAAAGCCCTTTCGAGTTGCACAGTGGCGCAATCTACATTTCAGCCAGCATTGGGATTACGCTTTACCCTGATGACGGTGACGATATCGAGAGCCTGCTTAAACAGGCTGATCTCGCTATGTATCGCTCAAAAGAAGCCGGGCGTAACCATTTTCACTTTTATACGCACGAAATGTCCAAACGGGTCCAGGAACGCATGCGATTGTCGACTGATTTGCGGGAAACGTTGCAGAAAAACCAACTTCAGCTTTATTATCAGCCAATCATAGATTTCGGTTCCGGTGATTATGTCGGCGCCGAGGCTTTACTCAGGTGGAAACATGTCGACCTGGATTGGATTCCTCCGGATAAATTCGTGTCCGTTGCTGAAGATAACGATCTGATTTTTACATTAGGTGAATGGGTATTACAGCAGGCATTTCAACAGATGAATGCATGGACTGAAGCAAACCTGAATCCCGGCATATTGTCTGTTAATGTATCCGGTAAGCAGCTGGTCTCTAACAATTTTCTGGCAACTATAGATAAAGCCCTGAGTACTACCAAATGCTCACCTGAAACTGTTACGCTTGAAATTACCGAGAGTGTCATCATGAAGGAAAGCGATGGCGCAAGCTCCACATTGAATCGATTACGCGATTTGGGATTCGGGATCGCAATTGATGATTTTGGTACTGGATATTCATCGCTCAGTTATTTAAAACGTCTGCCTGTCACTAAATTAAAATTAGATAAATCGTTTGTTCAGGACCTGCCCGACGATACTAATGATGTAGCAATTGCGCGAGCTATCCTGAGTATGGGGAAATCACTTGGACTTGAAGTCATTGCAGAAGGCGTTGAATCCAGTGAGCAGCATGATTTTTTACAAATGGAGAAATGCAAATTCGGTCAGGGATATTATTATGCCAAGCCAATGCCAGCAGAAAAATTCAAGAAGCACTTGATGAAACTCTCTGCGGGAACCTAGTGCTCTTTCAATATCATAGTGATAGAGTACTAATCGAGCACGCATATCTGTTTATCTGGATTAAATGCGATAGTTTGGATGACCCCAATCTACTAAAAAGTGGACACAAGCATGTTTTATCTGAAATATGACATTCGGCTTTTTGTTATAACATGGTTACAATAATTAACAAACAGGCCTGATGTCCGTCTATGTTTCACCATCAAGACTCACTTGAAGCACTGAATCGACACCTTCCCCTGAAACAAAAAATTGTCAGCGCTCATCGCGTTATCAAGGACAAATTCAACTTCATCGCACGCATTGCGATTACATTATACGACCCCGAATCCCGTATAATAAAAACCTACGTCGATAGCAGCGGATGCGATCAGCCACTCAAACATTATGAAACCTCTTTGGACAAGGCCGGGTCTCTGAAGGCAATTCTGGACAGAGAAAGGCCACGCGTTGTCAACAATCTTGTTACATTTGATAACAATGAACATGAACATACTCGGCGCATTGGCCATCAGGGATACGCCGCAAGCTACACCATGCCCATGTTTCACAGTGGCAGCTTTTTCGGTTTTTTGTTTTTCAATTCATACCAGCCTGATGTGTTCGATGAAAAAACACTCAAAGACCTGGATGTATTTGGTCACCTGATTTCACTGATTGTCATTAACGAACTGTCCACGCTCAGCGTTATGGATGCGGCAATCAAAACCACGAGCGACATTACCCATTTACGCGACCCGGAAACCGGCAGTCATCTCGATCGCATGTCGCGATACAGTCGTCTTATCGCACAGTCGCTGGCCGATAAATATGAACTGAACGACGAATACATCGAACATGTTTTTATGTTTTCACCTTTACACGATATCGGCAAAATTGCCATCCCTGATACGATTCTTTTGAAACCCGGGCCGCTTGATGAAAAAGAGCGGGCAATGATGAATACCCATACCACTATTGGCCGGTCCATGATCGACAGTATTGTTGCAAACTTTAAGCTCGACGGCATCGAGCAAATCGCTGTATTGAAAAACATCGCAGAATTCCATCATGAGGCGATCAACGGCAGCGGCTATCCCAGTGGCAAAAAAAATTCAGAAATACCGCTTGAAGCGCGGATCGTGGCTGTCGCAGACGTATTTGATGCATTAACATCCTGCCGTCCTTATAAAGATGCCTGGAGCAATGACAAGGCTTTTGATCTTCTCAAACGGCTTGCAGGCGAGAAACTTGACAGTGATTGTGTCAATGCATTGATAGAAAACAAAGCTGAAGTAGAACAGATTCAATCACAATTTCAGGAAGATATTTTTGGTTAATGACTGCCGGAATCGTGCGCTTTCAAGTAGAACAATCCATTTCATTCCTGCAGCAGGTTGGTTAAAGCACCACTGATACAGCACAATTCTACATTCTACAAATCCTGTCAAAAAAATTTGCTAAACCGGAAACGCAAATTTGCCGCTTATATCTGTCGATTTAATCCTTAACGGGGATGGCGTAAAATAACCCTATTTGGCAGATAGGAATAGACCATTCATATTTACAACAGACCTAGAACAGTACCATTTTATGACATCTGAATTGACAGCTATCACGAATGAATTTCGTGCGCGTTTGCCTGATTTGCTGGCATTGTATCTTTTTGACAATCATGCTGCAGACAAGGCATCGTCACCGGGCAATATTGAACTGGCGGTTTTGATGAGCCGCAATATAGATACGATTGAATTATCGAAGTTGAAGCTGTGCTTAGCGAACCGTTTTAGTCATGAGATAATGCTTGTAGATTTACGTTCGCTCGGTGTTGTCTTGCAGTACCAGATTATTACAACTGGTCGCCGTATATGGACGCGCGACGCACAGGCGGCAATTTATGAAAGTATCATCCTGAGTGAAAAAACTGAATTTAACATGCAGCGACAGTATTTATTGACCGGAATTGTATGGAAGAACAGCGTGTATGGCAGATGATGTTTTGTTGAAGAAAACAGCCGCAATTCAATATTGTGTCGCACGTGCCCGGGAAACATATTTGCACGACCCAGTCGGTTTCTCGAACGATGATATCCAGCAGGATACAGCTATCCTCAATATACAGCGCGCCAATGAGGCGGTACTGGATTTGGGGAAACACCTGGTCCGGCGCGAAAAACTGGGTTCGCCCCAAAGTGCGCATGATGTTTTTACCTTGCTGGTAAAAGCCGGCTGGATACCCGCCACAATGGCTGCAACACTCCAAAACATGGTCGGATTTCGCAGTATTGCAGTGCATGGCTATCAATCGCCACAACTTGCAGCGACCATTGCAATTATCGAGCACCATCTGGATGCGTTCTTGCTGTATTCAAAAACAGTACTATCACATGACATGAATCAGTATTGAACATATGAATACGTTTGTTTAATTGTGGTTTGTTTAATTGTTCAGGTCAAATCGATACAGTTCAAAATATTCATTTTTCAACAGGAGTTTTTTTCGTATGAAATATATCGCTGCAATTCTGAGTGGTCTGATACTGATACAAGCATCAGGACATGCGGGATCTCTCGTCAATGGTCATTGGACACCCGCACATTGCGGCGCGGAACCTGAACCACCTGTTATCAACACAACCAATATAGAAAACTTCAACCGCAGTGTTGATGCGATAAATGCCTGGCAGGATCGTGCCCTGGAATATCATACCTGCATGGTCAAAGAAGCCAATGCAGACAATGAGCTCATTACCCATACCGCCAATCAGGCACAAGCTCGATTGCAGGCTGAAATCAATCGAGTAAATGCTGAAGCTGACAAAGTGAGAAGCGAGCTGAATAAATAACCGTCGCGTTAATTAATTTGTCGAATGCGGCGTTGCTATAAACCGCTTGCCTGTAATTTTTTTCGCATCGTATGTTGCACCGGAGCTGTATTACAATATCAGCATATCCAACACTTTCCTGGTATTTCTCGATGACACATGCATATTTTGGGCATGATACAGATATAGGTATTAACGGCTGTGGTGAAACAATTGGGCAATCCTTTGAAAAGCACGCATCCTTTGCGGCACGTAGCATTTCTGCGACCCAAAATCTGCATTAAAGGTTAGCCGTATACGTTATCAAATGAAAAAAAACCGGGGAGATTTACTTGCTATCGTCAGCAGCGTGCCGCATATTATAGCCAAATGGGCAAAACGTTAATTTAAATAGCAAACCACACAGAACACATATACTTGAAAAACAAAACACAATCACAGTATTTTACGGACGGTGTTTCGCGGCTTGAAATCTGGTCATGGGCAATGTTTGATTTTGCCAATTCAGGATATACCACTGTCATTATCACAGCGATTTTCAATGCATATTTCGTCGCGGTGATTGCAAATAATGAAGACTGGGGCACATTTGCATGGACAGCATCACTCGCGGTGTCATATATGCTCATTATTCTGACCGCACCTGCACTCGGTGCCTATGCAGATGCATACGCCGTGAAGAAACCGTTACTGCTTGCCACAACTGCAGGCTGCATCGTGTTTACAGCCCTACTCTATTATGCCGGACCGGGTGATTTATGGTTGGCCATCATACTGATTATTCTTACTAATTTCTTTTTTGGCAGCGGCGAAAATCTGATCGCGGCATTCCTGCCGGAGCTGGCGAAAGACCAGTCGATCGGCAAAGTATCCGGCTGGGGCTGGGGGCTGGGTTATCTGGGTGGGCTGTTTACACTCGGTTGTTGTCTTGTTTATGTCACCTGGGCACAGACGCAAGGACATGAAACCAGCCAATACGTGCCGGTTACGATGATAATTACAGCCGCCATTTTCGCCGTTGCCAGCCTGCCGACATTTCTTTATCTCAAAGAACGTGCACAACCACAACCGCACCGGCATGGGCGCAGGATAGTCTACGAATCATTCTCCAGACTGAGAGACACGCTCAAACATGTGCGTCATTACCAGGACTTGATGCGTTTTCTGGTTTGCCTGGTGTTTTATCAAGCTGGTATTCAGACCGTCATTGCACTGGCTGCGATTTATGCGCAACAGGCTATGGGATTCGATACGCAGGAAACATTACTGCTTATTTTACTGGTCAACATTACCGCAGCGCTGGGCGCATTCGCCTTTGGCCACATACAGGACAAACTCGGACATTTATTGACTATTGCGCTGACGCTCGTCGGCTGGATTATTATGATTTTAATGGCCTGGGCCGCCGAAGACCGCGCGATGTTCTGGGCAGCTGCCAATCTTGCCGGACTTTGTCTGGGCGCATCCCAGTCTGCCGGCCGCGCACTGGTCGGATTGTTCAGTCCGGTTACCCGCCGCGCCGAATTTTTCGGACTCTGGGGGCTGGCTGTCAAACTCTCATCCATATTGGGACCACTTACCTATGGCTGGGTCAGCTGGATATCCCAGGGCGATCACCGACTCGCAATGCTGATTACCGGCAGCTATTTCATTATCGGCCTGCTGATCCTGGCCCGCATCAACGTGGTCCGCGGACAATTGGCGGCACAGCACGATCCAGCAACCACAAAACTCTGACTACCATTCACTTCTGTTATTCTAAAGAATGTATCGAATGATAGATTTATGGGAGCAGATGGCAATCAGTGAAGGAGAAAACGAAAGATATCGTGGTAGGCGCGACTGGATTCGAACCAACGACCCCCACCATGTCAAGGTGGTGCTCTAACCAACTGAGCTACACGCCTACTGTAATTGCGACCGCAACTGAGCCTAGGCTTCAACTGCAGGGCTACGATTCTATCTGAAACGTATTCAAGACACAAATTAATTTGGTCGGTTCATCACATTCACTTCGCCAAAACCGGTATGATTTTAGTCTGACATATTCATGAACGTCCTGATCAAGCCTGCAATGACTGCGTACATTACCCATCCCGATTGCCTCTTGCACGACATGGGGCCATATCATCCCGAAAACCCGCAACGATTGAAAGCTATCGCGCAACAACTTGAAGCAACCGGTCTGATCGAGAAGCTTCGCTGTTATGAAGCGCCGCTGGCCACGGATGCGCAATTAATGCGGGTGCATCCACTCGACTATATTACCAGTATTCGGGATGCATCGCCGCAAAAAGGTCTGGCATATCTTGACCCGGATACCGCGATGAACCCGCACTCGCTGAACGCAGCACTGCGCGCTGCAGGTGGAGTAATATTTGCCACCGATCTGGTGGTCGGACAAAAGGCAAACCGTGCATTCTGCGCTGTGCGTCCACCCGGCCATCATGCAGAATCCTCATGTGCGATGGGTTTCTGCATTTTCAACAATATTGCCGTTGGTGTCGCGCACGCACTGGCAACGCATGGCCTGCAGCGCATTGCCATACTGGATTTCGACGTGCATCACGGTAACGGTACCGAAGAGATTTTTGGCGGCAATCAAAAAGTTTTGTTCTGTTCCACATTTCAGCATCCCTTTTATCCACATTCGGGCGCGAAAACCCGGTACAGCAATTGCATTAGTGTTCCATTGCCTGCAGCATCAGGTGGCGATGCTTTCCGGCAAGCAGTGACTACGCACTGGCTGCCTGCCGTGGAATCGTTCAAACCGGAGATGATCTTTATCTCCGCAGGGTTTGACGCACATCGCGAAGACGATATGGCGAATCTGATGCTCGACGATGTGGATTACGTCTGGATAACGCAACAAATTACGGCATGGGCTGAACAATATGCGAATGGGCGCATCGTTTCCGTACTCGAGGGCGGTTACGCACTGAATGCCCTGGGGCGCTGCGTTGTGCAGCATATTGACGTGCTCTGTGGATAATTTGATCAGACAATTTGTCTGACAGCTTCGGCCAGCACATTAGCCAATTGTATGGCATTCGTCGAATGCGTAATGCTGTCCGAACTCCAGATACGTGTAACGCCGGATTGACGAATAACCTGCTCCGCATCGCTGCAAAATAGCGGATGGGTAACCACGGCATCGACCTGTCGGGCGCCATTATGTAGCAGATTTTCAGCCGCCTGCGCAAGTGTGTGGCCCGTGCTGGCCATATCATCGACCAGAACCGCATGCTGACCGGCATAATCGCGTTCCGGCAACGTGATTGCGACCTGTTTGTCCCCGCTTCTTACCTTGCTTGCCACTGTATACGAAAAACCGATGGTAATGGCAATCTCGCTCACCCACTGCTCGGATTCACTGTCAGGACCCACCAGCAGCGCATCAGCATACTGTTGCTGTAAAAACCGTCCGATTTCACCGCCTGCCGTCACCGCCAGCGCATGCCGTGCAGGTATTGCCTGTACCAGCCGTTGCACCCGGTGCAGATGTGGGTCGACTGTAATCACATCGTCAAAATTATCCGCCAGCAGCCTGCCGATCACCTGCTGGCTGACCGCCTCGCCTGGGTGGTTCTCCGCATCCTGACGCATATAACACAAATACGGCGCAACCAGCGTAATTCGCCTGGCACCGTGTTTCCGCAGTACGGACACGCTCAACAACAGTTCGATGAGCTTGCTGTTCGGCTGGTTCAGACTTCTGACCAGTACCACATGATCCGGCAGATTGACCGGCACCTGCACCAGACTCTCGCCGTCCGGGAAACTGTGCAGCCGGATTTCCCGATATTCTGTCTGCAGCGCGATGCTCAGTGCCAACGCCTGCGCTCGGTAATCTTCAAAACCCATTATGTGCATATAAATCCCTCAAACTATAAAAAGGCATCATGCTGTTGAACGGCCGCTGCTTTACTCAGCGTATAGCCGCTGTCCTGCTCTACCAGTTTCCGGGCAAATTCAAAATCGGACATAAATTCCGCATAAACACGATACAGCACATCACCTGTCTTGACGGCTTCGCCGGTTTTTCGTAACAGATCGACGCCGGCCTTTTTATCCATCGGCGCACCGGCAATACGCGCGATATTGGCCATTTGCAGATTATCGATACCCGCCACAACACCAGCGCTGCCCGCTTTGACTTCGTAACAGAATTTGCCGGGCGTGAAATCAATCGTATGCGCGCCCTGGCCTTCCATAATGGCATTCATTTTCCCCAGCGCGCGGCCCGAGTCCAGAATGTCACGCGCAATCGCGTATCCCTGGCCGCCGCGTACATCGGGATCAAATTCAATGATGCGGCCGGCCAGTTCAAGCGATTTCTGGCGCAGATCCGGCGGTGCACCGGGATCGTTTTCCAGCACCTGCATCACGTCGCGGGCTTCCAGTGTTGGACCGATGCCGCGGCCGACAGGCTGGCGGCCGTCGGTGATAATCACTTCAAGATGAATATTGAGCTGGTCGCCGACAAACTCAAACAGTTTTCTGAGTGCAAGTGCTGCGCGCATGTGCCGCACCTTTGCCGTCGGCCCTACGGGTATGTCGATCAGCAGATGCGTCGAGCCCGCAGCGAGTTTTTTCGACAGAATCGATGCCACCATTTGCCCCTGCGAATCGATACCGAGCGGACGCTCGACCGCGATCAGCATATCGTCCACCGGCGCCAGTTTCGCAGTACCGCCCCATGCAAGGCAGCCGCGGTGCCTGCGCACAATGTCGTGGAGCTTTTTCGGCGTGAGATTCACTTCAGCGAGAATTTCCATGGTATCCGCCGTTCCGGCGGGAGAAGTAATAGCCCGGCTCGATGTTTTCGGTATCAGCATACCGTGTGCGGCGACAATCGGTACCACCAGCATCGAAGTACGGTTACCGGGGATGCCGCCGATACAGTGCTTGTCCGCCACCAGCGCCTCACCCCAGTTCAACTGCTGCCCTGTCTCCAGCATCGCACGCGTCAGATACAAAACCTCGTCGCGGTCCAGATTGTTTTGCCCCGTCGCTACCAGAAACGCAGCCATCTCCATTTTCGAGTAGCGACTGGCTGCGATGTCTTGCGTTATCGATTCAAAATCCGCCAGTGTCAGACGTTCGCCGTTAATCTTGCGCCGCACCGCATCCATCGACAATGCGTATTCCGCATGGTCTACGCTGACCGCACAATCTTCGCTCGCATTCAATTGCGCGTACGCCTGTTCGGACAGTCCAAGTTCCGACGGCGTCACAATCGCCGCGTCATCGACTACATTCAGCACAGCCAGAATCCTGCGACCGTTGGCGCAGATACGGATCTTTGTCAACGCCTGAAATCCTTCCGCACGATACACCGCACATTCACGATGCAGATACGCCACGTTTTCATGATAAGTATCGATGGCGATGCGACGCAGCTTGAGGGTCTGGTTATTCATGGATTTTATCGGATTATCTGGAAGAACTGGTTCCGGTACCGGATCGGAACGGCTGGTTTTGCACTCAAAGGTACGCTGGATACCGTTATCGGATTCTACAGCGGCAATTGATCCTAATAACGTGCATGTGTCGTCATTAATTCAGAGAGCCCTAAACACACTAATTCGCCCAATTGAATAATTTATCTTTGAGCGATAGCAGGCGCTGTGTAGCCGTATCTCCCGATAGCAATTTTATGTCGATTACTAACAGCTGCAGCTGCTCATTTGTTTCTGCAAGCCAGTTCAATGTAGTAAGCATTAAAAGATTGTTAAAACCATTGGTGCATCGGCGTACTTATGTATCTTGTCGCCAAAACCGAACAACAGGGTTTGAATGCCATTTCCATATTCCGCCTGTGCCCATATTCCCATACCTTGGGCTTCTTTCAGTATCGCAGGTTGTCCGATACACTTAAACAATCGTATATTTATAATCCAGTAAGAAATTATTTATTGCCAATTTGGTGTGCATTTTTTCCTCAATTTACAGACAGATTGCTTAGTCAACTAACCAGTTGTCTCATCAGTAATGTTAGCCAGCGACTGATGAGCGATATTTAATATAAACATTGCAATTGGATCTTATTAATTTCGTGCCGTGCATAAAAACACTTAACACGGACGAGCGCATCTTACCAGAACAGCTGTTTGAAGTAGCAGGTCGGGCAATAGTAGTAATAGTTTTCGCGGTAAGCGATCGGCCAGGGATGGATCGAAACGGCGTTGATCAGCGGCAAACCGGCGCTGCCATAGGTGGCCGCATAGTCGGATTTGCCTTCAATTGTCCCGATTGCAACGATTTCCCGGCTCGTAAAATAAATCTTTGAATCAAGCTTCTTCTCGCTTTTTAGCAGAAAATACCCTTCGCTGGGTTTGTCAATATCGGGGCGATCGTAATAATCCAGCGGATAAAGCATGACCTGCATCAGACTACCGTCTTCCACCTCCTTGAGGTCGGTAACCACCCCGCCCCATTTTACCTGGACATCTTTATATTTCTCGGTATCCGCTTTGACCTGGGCATATGTCAGCTCCTGTATATCCGCACTGTCAAAAGCGGGCGGCAGCGTTGTGCAGGCGCTGAACAGCAAGCTAATTACGATCAGATAAATTTTCATGGTTTTGCTCAAATTTAAGTCATGCCGATATTTTCAACCTTTTACGGGAAAAAAACCAGTAGCTAAAAACTAGTCCATGCCAGCCTGCCGGCCTGCGATCTCTATTTCGGACACAAACAATCGTGTGCGATGACCGAAAATATTTCTGCTGGCAAGCCGTTCACTGTAGTGCACTTTCACCTGAACGCCTGCTTTCAGTCCTTCGATCGCGAAATAATACAGATCATGATCATCTATCACAAAATGACGAAATTTGTCGCCATTTGCACCGATTTGCATGGTCATGAAATAATTTCGCGCAAGGTTTTTATTCTTGATGACGTTGGTTATCCGCCCAAATTCAACGCCGTAGGAAACTTCCGGTTCAAATGTGCGGATGTCACCGATCAGATGCGTTTGCGACAGCGGCCCGTTTTTATCAACCAGATGGATGTCGACCAGCTCATTGACAGCGGAGCAGGCCAGCAGCGTGTTGCTGCGTGGCGTTTTATATTCGATTACGACATCGTAGCCGATCAGTTCCTCAAGTACATCGTAGAAGTCATCTTCGTCAAAGCAAAAACGGAAAGGATTGGTCACAAGATTTTGCGGCAGACTGCCAAAGCTGATAAACGATGCGCTCTCATGACCCAGTAACAGTTCACCCGCATATGCGCCGCTCATGCCGCGACCGAATGTATCATCACGCCCGACCCGGCTTAACTGGCCTGATGCATAGCCTTTGGTGTCGATGATCAGTGACGATGCAAAGACCGTTGCTGCGTTCATGCTGATACCGACTAGCAGCGATAAAACAAGCATACCCGGCATGGACAGATTCCATAGTCTTATCATTTTTCAGTTCACTATCTTTGGTTAGGGTTGTTATCAATCAGACCAACCCTCTCCAAAAGCTGCCACAGCGGATTTTGCCAGATCTGGTCTGTTTTCTGAGTGCCAATTATTTGGCAGTCGGCTATTGTCAGCCGATATCCATCAGTTACTGCGTTTATTTCATCAAGTGGCGCAGTCAGCCATCTTCAAATTTTCCGCCGCTCTGAATACAGGTTTCCTCGATGGTTGATGCATCCCAGTCATGCTTTTTTTTCGACCCACGATAATAATGTTTGTCGAGAACCAGTCCGTCCGGATCGGTAAAACGAATGCAGCGCCCGATTCTGTTTTCATCAGGGCAACGCTCACCGACAGTACAGTGCTTGGTAATCAACTGGCGGTCTGTCGCGGACAGTGTGCTCAGACGGTATTCCTCGCAGATACTCAGCCTTTTGATGCGATCACAGATAACAAACGCACTCGGGTCTTCACTGGCGCTGCTGTTAGCTGCACCAGCCAGTAACATGGAAAGCATAATATAAGCAATAAACAATAAAAACAGCCGTGTCATAAGTTTCCTTTCTGCTCGTAGAACGACAGGTTTTTTTTTCGCCCGGTCGTGTCACGATTCCGGTCAGCTATCTGTCAACGCGAATGGCCTTCGGAATCGCTACTTTCAAATAATAAATCATTGACCATAATGTAAGCACCGCCGCCACATAAATCAACCAGGTTCCGATCTGATGCGCATTAAGGCCATCAGTCAGATCATCGTGGTAGAGCAGCAGCGGGATCGCTATCATTTGCGCGGTTGTCTTGATTTTACCCAGAAACGATACCGCCACACTTTTGGATTGACCGATCTGCGCCATCCATTCACGCAATGCAGAAACGGCAATCTCCCGTCCGATAATAACCAGCGCTATCGGCGCGCCGAGCCGGTCGAGATAAACGAGCACGATCAGCGCCGCAGCGACCATTAATTTGTCTGCCACCGGGTCGAGAAAAGCGCCAAAGGCGGACATTTGATTCAGTGCACGCGCCAGAAAGCCATCCAGCCAGTCTGTTATGGCAGCACCGGCAAAAATCAGGGTGGCAACCAGGTTTTTTTGTTCGACTGTCAGCCAGCCGGTTGGCAAATAAAAAATACCAACAAATATGGGTATGGCCAGTATTCTAAGCCACGTCAGTAAATTTGGCAGGTTCAAAGGCATAAAAGCGATTGCTTTGTCAGGCATCTATAAAAACAGGTATCAAAAAAATATTTCATCAGATTAATCATGTAACGGCCAGGGGCCGGCAATCTGCAGATATGTCGTGCGCGACTGTATTTTCAACAGTTTCCGGCGAACGATCAGTGCAGTTCCCGGTAAATTTTCTCCGCAAGCTTGCGGCTGATTCCTTCAGTCTGCGCCAGCTCTTCAATGCTGGCCGTCTGCACACCTTTTAAGCCGCCAAAACGTCCCAGCAGGCACTGACGTCGTTTGGCGCCGATCCCGCTGATACTTTCAAGGCTCGAGGTCATGCGTGATTTACCACGCCGTCCACGATGCCCCTGAATTGCAAAACGATGCGCTTCATTCCGAATCTGTTGAATCAGATGCAAAGCGGCATGGTTATTAGGCAATTGTAGCGGCTTTTGTCGCTCGGGAAAAATCAATTGCTCAAGGCCCGGCTTTCGACCCTCACCTTTAGCAACACCCATCAGATTGGCATCGCCGATACCGAGTTCATCGAGCGCTTTTTTTGCTGCATTCACCTGCCCCTTGCCGCCATCGATCATGATCAGATCAGGCATGCGTCCCTCGCCTTGAACAATCTTCTGATAACGCCTGCTTAATGCGTCGCGTATCGCGGCATAATCATCGCCCGGTGTAACATTTTTGATATTAAAACGCCGGTATTCATGGTTGCGCATGGCAAATTGATCATACACCACGCAGGATGCCACCGTCGCTTCACCCATGGTGTGGCTGATGTCAAAACACTCGATACGATTCAGCCCGTCCAGATTCAAAGCCTGCTGCAGTGCGACAAGCCGCTCTTCCTGGCTGGCTTTGCGGTTCATCATTTGATTGAGTGAAAGCTGTGCATTTTCCGACGCCATTTTCAACCATATTCGCCGCTCACCGATCGGGTTCTGATTAATGGTCACTTTATGGCCTGCCTGCTCGCTCAGCAAATTCTCCAGTAATTCCCGATGGATTTTGCGGTCAACAATAATCAGGCTCGGCACACTGCGATTGATGTAATGTTGCGCCAGAAAGGCCTCGATCACCGAAGACAGCTGATAGCCGTCGGCGTTCTGCGGAAAAAAACTTTTGTCGCCGAGATGGCGGCCACCCCTGACCATGGCCAGCGTCACGCATACCCTGTCGCTGCTTTCCGCGTCACCTGCACAGGCCACAATATCCGCGTCCATCGCCTTGCCGCTGTCTACAAACTGCTTTTCCCGGATTTTTCGCAGCGCCTGCATCTGGTCGCGCAAAACGGCCGCCTGTTCGTAATCCATCCTGTCCGAGGCTTGCTGCATTTTGCCGGCAATACCGTCAATCACTTCGGATTGCTTGCCCTGCAGAAACAACGCGGCACCGTCCACATCCTCGCGGTATTCGGCCGGTGAAATTTTTCCAACACACGGCCCACTGCAGCGTTTTATCTGGTACAGCAGGCAGGGACGCGTACGATTATTGAATACACTGTCTTCACAGGTACGCAGGCGAAAAACTTTCTGCAACAACTGAATGCTCTCGCGCACGACACCGGCATTAGGAAACGGGCCGAAATACTGATGCGATTTATCCAGCAACCCGCGATAAAACCCCAGCCGAGGAAATTCATGTCCACTCAGAATGATATATGGATATGATTTGTCGTCCCTGAACAGGATATTGAAGCGCGGCTTGAGGCTTTTGATTAAATTGTTTTCCAGCAGCAGCGCTTCGGCTTCCGAGCGGGTCACCGTCGTTTCAATGCCGGTGATCTGAGACACCATCAACTGCGTCCGTGGCGCCAGCCCCGTTTTCTGAAAATAGGAAGAGACACGTTTTTTTAAATCCACGGCCTTACCGACATAGATTACTTCGCCATCGGCATTGAGCATTCTATACACACCGGGCTGTGCGGGTAAATTCAGGCAATAGCCTTTCGCGTCGAATTTTACCTGCGCTCTGCTACTGGTTTCCGCCTGTTTCAACACTGCTCCCGATCTACGCCATGAAAACAATGCCATAGCTGCATATAACTATTGATCAAATGTGTCACCGGTCTTCGATCAGCTTTTTCTTACAGAACGGCCGATATCAGTCTTTCTTGGCCAGCAGCGCACCACCAATTGCCCAGTTGTCATGCGGCACTTCTTCAAACGTAATATACGTGTAGGATTTCGATTTATTGGCAACGCGCGAGAGGGTATCGGTAATCTCCTCGGCAATCTGCGCTTTCTGATCCTGGCTCAGCGTGCCTGCAACACGTAAATGAACATATGGCATTTTCTTCTCCTGATTTTATGGTTATTGTTTTGTACTTTGATGTTCCTGATCGCTTATTTTATTGACAGATCAGCTGAAATAACGGCAAATACCTGTTCGAACATTTCAGCTGTCAGACGCTTTGTCTGGGTATTGTAGCGGCTGCAATGATAACTGTCATAGAGTTTGATTGTTTTCGTTTCTGCGCATGGCAGTCTGTGTGCGGCCCCATGGGAAAACGGATAATCTTTCTGGCGCAGGTCCAGACACTGTAATACGGATCGGTGCGCGATCGCGCCCAGCGCCAGCACGACTCGTCCGCCTTGGTTGCTGAATGCGTCCAGCTCAATTTTGAGATAATGTCCGCATTGCCGAATTTCGTCCGGATTAGGCTTGTTTTGCGGTGGCAGGCATTTAACCGCGTTTGTGATCCGGCAATTGATCAATTGCAAATCGTCCTGCAGTGAAATTGATTCACTCCGGCTGGCCAGCCCGAATTTATACAATGTCTGGTACAGCAGAATGCCTGCATAGTCACCGGTAAAAGGCCGTCCTGTACGGTTGGCACCATGCATGCCGGGCGCCAGCCCGACTATCAGTAACTGTGCCCGGGCATCACCAAATGCGCTGACCGGGCGCGCGTGATATTCGGGGTGGCGTTCCTTTACCGTTTCAAGAAATGTTGCTAGCCTTGCGCATTGTCTGCAATCGGCGGGCTCAAAAGGATATCCCGCTTTTGTAGTAGAATGTATAGTCATCACATTAAAAACAACGATGAATTATTAACAGCATCAGTACCCTGATTTTCCTAAATGCATATCGCTATTGCCGAATTTTTAAATGCATCCTGAATGCGGTGCTATGCAGGATACCCTATCGATGCTCAGAAAACGGCTTGTAATTAATCTATTCGCGCTTTGCTTCAGCATGCTTGCAGTCTCCAGCAACCCGATTTTAGCGGAAACGGCGTTGATACCCAACATTACCGGTCCAGCCGAGTTTGCACGGATTTCCGCGCCCGACGATGTGCAGAAGTTTCTCAAGGAACACATCAAACTTCCTGAAGAGCCTTTCGCCAATAATATGGCGCAACGCACCTTTCTTCGTCGCACCAAACATGAAATCATAGAACTGCTCTCGACACAGGGATATTTTTCGCCCACCGTCACTTTTGACAAGCGGATCTCAAATAAGGTCGAAATTCCTGTGATTGTTATCGACCCGGGTCCAATGGCAAATATCCGGTCTGTCGAGATTGAATTCCAGGGCAGCATCGCTGATGATGAAACGCAGCAGGACGAAATAAAAAAATGGCGAAAAGCCTGGCCGCTTAAAGTGGGCAAACCCTTTCTCTCAGCGGATTGGGAAGAAGCCAAGGCGGTATTGCTATCACAAGTTTCCTACAAAAAATTCGCCGCCGCCAGAATTGTGAAAAGCGAAGCAGTTGTGGACAAAGAGAACGCACAGGTGGCGCTGTATATCGTTATCGATTCCGGCCCGGTTTTTTACTTTGGCGAATTGGAGATCGACGGACTGGAGCGTTACGATCCGGAGATGATTGAAAATCACCGGCCATTTCGTACAGGGGAACCCTATAGCAAAGAACTGATGCACAGATTCCAGATTGCCCTGCAAAATATCCCGCACTTTGGCAACGTCTCGGTCAACATTGATCCAGATGTATCGAAACATAACGCCAGCCCGATTTACGTCACTGTGACCGAAACAAAATCCCAGCGTATCGCTGTAGGCGGTGGTTACAGCTCGAACAATGGCGCCCGTGCTGAAGTCAATTACAGTAACCACAATTTCCTTGACCGTGCATGGAATTTCAGTACATTGTTACGATTGGAGCAGAAGCGCCAGACATTTTTTTCCGGTGTAAACACACTGCCCAATGAAAACAACATTTATTATGCTCTGGGTGCCACCGTGCAAAGAACCGATATCGAGGACCTGGTAACTGTCAGGCAGCGTGTAGATGCCGCTCGCATTTACCAGACATACAATACGCAGTGGCAATACTCACTGAACTGGCAAAGAGAGGAAAAACGTCCCGACGGCGCGATCAACCAGACTGTTGAAGCGTTAGCGTTCGATTGGCGCTACCGCTATCACATCGTGGATGATCCCGTCAATATCCGCCGAGGCAACGTTTCCGAACTTAGAATAGGCGGCGGTCTCGATTCTGTCTTTTCCGATCAGGATTTTCTGCGACTGTATGGGCGGCAGCAAAACTGGTGGCCGGTAGGTAAACGGGATGTGTTTTATTTGCGCGGCGAAGCGGGGTATACCCTGGCTTCATCACGCTTTGGCATTCCGCAGGAATATCTGTTTCGCGCTGGTGGTATTCAGTCGGTCAGGGGTTATGATTTTCTGAGCATCGGGGTGCGTGAAGGAAATGCCATTGTCGGCGGCCGTGTTCTGGCGACCGGCACCGCTGAATACACTCACTGGTTTATGCGCAACTGGGGAGCGGCTGCTTTTGTCGATGCCGGCAGCGCGGCTGATACGATTGAAGACATGGATTTATTTCTCGGTTACGGCGCCGGCGTGCGCTGGCGCAGCCCGGCGGGGCCGCTCGCGCTCGATCTGGCCAGAGGCCACAAAACCGGC
The DNA here is from genome assembly GCF_900111605.1 of Nitrosomonas marina. Taxonomy (GTDB): domain Bacteria; phylum Pseudomonadota; class Gammaproteobacteria; order Burkholderiales; family Nitrosomonadaceae; genus Nitrosomonas; species Nitrosomonas marina_A. The sequence goes on from NZ_FOIA01000002.1 coordinate 21,723, forward strand.
ACGTTCCGGGTTCATTTCTCAATGGTTGTCAATTTCTGATGAAACATCATAGCAATCACTCAGCGCAACCCGGCCTCAAAGGCATCTGCGGCGGTTTGCGTCTTAATTTGCTGGTCATTGTGCTATTCGGCATGCTGGCTGCGCTGGCTGGCTCCGGTTACTGGATATTAAACACCGCCAGCGGGTTTCAATGGCTGCTGTCAACTGCCTCGCGCATGAGTAGCGGCGCGCTGGAAATCGAGGATATTGGCGGTACTTTCAGCGATATGCAGATTGGCAGGCTGCAATACCACGATGAGACTCTAAAACTCGCCATGCATCAGTTCAAACTCGACTGGTCGCCGGGCCGGTTGGTTAACGGCGAACTGTTCGTGCGCGCCATCGGCGCTCAACGAATTGATGTGCATACCGCACCGTCTTCGGAAGAAGATACGGAAGCAGCGACATTGCCCGGTGATTTGTCATCACCAATTGATATCTCGATACAGGTTATTTCAGTAGACGAGATACACCTGTATTCACACGATGACGTTTTAACTGATCAGCAACGGCAACCCGACCTTTCAATAACCGGTCTGTCCCTGCAGCTGGATAGTAATGCTCAGCGACATCGATTGACTCATTTATCGCTTAATAATTCAGAATTTGGCGCACTCAACGCATCCGGTCACATATTGACGACGTATCCGTTTAATCTGAAATCGAGTATTCGACTCGACAATGCAGCAAACCGGGGTGTTACACACGCCGCCCTGTCCGGTTCGCTGGAACTGCTGGATATAAAACTCGTTCACCAGAAGGCGCCGACGCGAGGAGCTGCCGTTATTCGGCTAGAGCCGTTCGCTCAAAGCGCTACCGCCATGCTGAAATCATTGCATGTCTCTGTCACCGGATTCAATCCTGCCGATTTTCTCTCTGACGAATCCGGGACTCCTGGAGCAAATCTGGCGCTACAGGCAGTTATAAAACAAAACGGCAGCGACCGGCTCGTCGGTCGCATGGCATTACAGAACAGTGCAACTGCCCCACTGGATGAAAACGGTCTGCCGCTCAATGGTCTTTCTGCGGCGGTATTGCTTACCGAAGACACATTCAAGCTGGGCAACCTGCAAATACTGCTTACTGGCCAGGGCCAGATTACGGGTAACATGGAATGGCATATCAATCGATCGACTGGCCAGGCCAAACTGAATATCAGCAATCTGAATCCTGCCGCAATCGATACACAGCTGCAACCAGCCACAATCGGCGGCACAGTCCAGTTTATGGGCGATACGGATTCACAGCGTGTCGCCATCAGTTTAAACGACGATCAGCGTTTGAACCTGAATGCATCCGTCGTGCGCGCCGCCAACCGAATTGTGCTGGAGCAACTTGATCTGCGTCACGGTCAATCCCGTCTGATCGGTAATGGCGAATTGAAGCTCGGTAATGGCGATACCGACAATGACGCACAGGAATTCCAATTTACCGGCCAGCTCAGCCAGTTCAATATTGCCGATTTTGTACAGGGTGTCGAATCCAATCTTAATACCCAACTTGATATCACGGGCAGTCTGTCCCCCGAATTGTCAGCCGTACTCGATTATCAATTTGAAAAAAGTCATTTGAATCATCAACCAGTTACCGGCACCGGAAAGATTGCATTTGAAGCACCGTTTTTGCTCGACAGCAAAACCGATTTTCGAATCGGCTCAAACCAGGTCGGCATGCATGGAAAATTCGGCAGGCCCGGCGACGCGCTGGCACTGCGAATTACCGCGCCCGCGCTTGCACAGGTTGGATTCGGACTGTCGGGCTCTCTCGAAGCAAGGGTTGATCTGAAAGGCACGGTGGATTCGCCTGCGTTTGATTTCAATCTAGACAGCCAGGCGCTTGCGTTGTCCGAAGATTTTGCAATCGGCAGCCTTAATGCCGAAGGCTACCTTCATCCAGAAACGCTTTCACTTACGCTCAAAGCCGATGAATTGCAAACGGATGGCGAAACGCAACTCAGGCAGCTCGATCTAAAAATCGCCGGAAAAGAATCGGCGCATACCTTGCAGACCCGTTTACGCGTCAACGATGAAACCACAGTTGTTTTACACGCCGATGGCGGCCTGACCGGACTTGACAAGCCGAATACGCCACCAGTCTGGCAGGGCCGGTTAACCGAGTTGTCCGTCACCGGGCAGATACCTGTCGCGCTGCAGTCGCCAGCCCCACTTACACTTAGCAGCGAACGCGTTGACTTTCGCAATGCACGCATGAACATAGCAGGTGGTCAGGCCAGCATCAACCGGATTTTATGGTCGCCACAACAGTGGCAAAGCGATGGTTATTTTTCCGGTGTAAAAATACATCCCGACAGCGATGTGATTCCCGGCGAGGATTTACTCCATCTGGGCGGCAAGTGGCATATTGAGGCGCCGGCTGCGCTGTCCCGACTTACTGGCGACATTGAAATCACACGGGAAAAAGGCGACTGGTATCTGCCCGGAGAATTGCCGCAGGCCGTCGAACTGCGAACTTTGGCAATGAAGGCCAGTGCACGCAACGGTGCACTGACCGCTCATTTTGATTTAAGCAGTGCGTTGATCGGCAATATCAATGCGCGGCTGGAGTTGCCAGCGCTGCAGGCCGAAAATGGAGAGTTGCTGCCGCCCGATACCCAGCTGAATGGCGAGTTAAATCTGACAGTGCCCAATCTGTCCTGGCTGGATCAATTGACCGACACCGCACTTCAGGCTGGCGGCGCGATCAAACTCCAGGCCAGCATTGCTGGCACGTTCGACAAACCAATACTACAGGGCGATATCCGCGGCGAACAGCTGATGATCGCATTACTTGATCTCGGTCTGAATTTACATCAGGGTGAACTCAAGGCACGTTTTGACGAATCTGTGCTGCACATTGATCAATTGAGTTTCGTATCGCCCTATCAGTCACCGCCCAAGGACCGCTTACTAAAAAAACTGAAACTGGAAAACAAGCCTGGTTCAGTAACCGTCAATGGTTCATTGGGTTTCATCGACAATACCCACGACCTGACTGTCACACTCGATCATCTTTACCTTATAAATCCGCCGCATTACTGGATTGCTGTTTCTGGCCAAAATACTGCTCAGTTCATCGATGACGTACTGGATTTCAAAGGCGAAATTACTGCTGATGCCGGCCTGCTGACACAACCACCTGCGTCACGGCCGCAACTGGCTGATGATATTGTCGTAGTCGAAGCTAGCGAAGTTGAACAAAATGAATCCGAAACCGAAGAACAAGAAACAATCGTCAATCTGCATGTTACGCTCGATCTCGGTAAGCAGTTTTTTTTGCGCGTCGCCGGACTCGAAGGTCGTCTCGACGGTAATCTGCAATTACACAATGACGAGAATGACACGCTCAGTGCCGTCGGATCGATCGCCACTCGATCAGCTACCTATACCGCCTACGGCCAGGATCTCACCGTCACGCGCGGTATTGTGAATTTTCATGGCCCTTTAGACGATCCCGGCCTGAATATTCTGGCGGTTCGCAAGGGCCTGGAAGTCGAGGCCGGTGTCGAAGTCGCTGGCTCGGTACGGCATCCAAAAATCAAACTGGTTTCGACCCCGCATGTACCCGACACTGAGAAACTTTCCTGGATCGTGCTGGGCCGTGCGCCCGATGTCAGTGGCCTGGACACCTCCCTGCTTATTACCGCTGCCAGCGCAATCCTCGGCGGTGGATCGAACGGTATCACCAGCAAGCTTAGCGACATGTTCGGCGTCGATGAAATCTCTTTCAGACAAGGCAGTACAACAGGCAGTACCCAGGCCGGTGCGTCCAGTACCAATAACCTGTTTTCCAACCCGACCAGTCTTGCCAACACTACCCTGGGTGGCCAGATCGGCACCGTTGGCAAACGCCTCTCTTCGCGTGCATACTTAAGCTACGAGCGCGGTATCACCGCTACCACCACGGGTATCACCAAGCTCACTTACAGCCTGACGCCAAAAATCACCGTCGTCACGCAGGCCGGCGAAGACAGTGCTGTCGATTTGTTTTATACGTTCCGGTTTGATTAATATAGAATGCCCATCAGCAAAGCGCATTGCGCCATTGATCCTGTCTCTTCTTTTATGAGTGTTATACAGACAAATTGCCTGTTCGTATCTACAAATATTTTTTTATCATTTCATCAGCCATCGCTGTCATATTCACAGGACATTTCCCTTTGGCGACCTGGGCGATGGCGGACATGCCTTCCAGCAATACAAACAATTTGTAGGCCAGTTCCTCCGACTGTCTTGAGGTGATATCCCTGGTTAACATTGTCAGCATATCAATTTCCCATTGCTTAAACCGGATGCAGGAATCCTCGATAGCACGATCCTTGCCTGAAAATTCCCCCATGGCATTGACTGCCAGGCAACCATGGAAATTGATGTCCTCAAACCATTGTTCGGCATCTTCAAAAATATTCAGGATTTTTTGACGGCTGGATTTGTCCTGCTGTGCCAGTATTTGGTTGAAGTAATCTGCGTAAGCTGCTCTGTAGTAGTTCAGCACCGATACGATCAATTCATTTTTCGTCGGAAAGTATTTATATAACGTTCTTTTCGAAACACTCGCTGTCTGCATGATCAAATCAACGCCTGTTGCGTAAAAACCCCGTGTTTTAAACAGATGATACGCGGTCTCCACTATTTTTCTTTTTTTGGGCGACTCTATCTCCGCCGCATCCATTGCTTCACTCATGATGCTTTTTATACTGATAACTCATTAAAAAGCAATATTTTATAGAAAGTAAACAGAAAGGTGTTATTTATTCTTGACAGGATAAACAGATCGGTATACATTCTATCTGAAGTAAACAGAATTGTTTACTTTAATGCTTTTTTTAACATTATGTTTAGATTTTAAAGGAGACGATTATGTATCAATTCAGATTTAACCTTAAATTCCTTTTTCCCGCTGTTGTGCTGTCGATGGTGTTCGTATACGCCATCACGCCGGTAACCGCAAAAGACGCAACCCCGGCCGTTAAAAATTACGCCGTATTCAATGAAAACGGCAAACTGCAAAGACCAACGGGCTATCGCGAATGGATTTATATCGGCAGTCCCTTGACACCAAACGACATGAACGATGGCAAAGCAGCATTTCCTGAATTTCACAATGTTTATATTGATCCTATAAGCTGGACACACTGGAAAGTGTCTGGCAAATTTCCGGACGACACGATCATCGTCAAAGAACTCGTTAACGTGGGTAGCAAGGAAGCGGTCAGCGGCAACGGTTATTTTCAGGGAGAATTTATCGGATTGGAGGCCATGGTCAAGAACAAACAGCTTTTTCCTGAAGCACCCGGTCATTGGGGATTTTTCCGTTTCACCATCGAGGGCAGCCGGCAATTGCACAAGCGCGCGAGTGCGCAGGATCATGAAAATTGCGCCAGTTGCCATCAAAGTCACGCAGCTACCGATCTTGTCTTTACGCAATACTATCCGGTATTGCGCGCAGGAAAAGCGGCAGGCGATACCGGAACGGGTGGTATGTGACCGACTTTTCTGTTCTATTATCATGCAGATAAATAACAGACTCATAGGTTAACCGTTTAAACTGCCGCGAAACCAGGCTAACGATTCATCAGAAAACTGACGGACAAGTAACCAGATCTTTACTTACTGCTTGCCTGTTCGTCAGTTCTTTATGCTGTACTTATTCAAATCAATCGTGCAGATCGTCTGCCAGAACCGCTCTGTCATGCGCCCATGCGCGCAGCTTGCCAATCCGTTCCGCCATCACCACAGACAGCGGGCGCGTGCGTTCGAGCTCATGCAATATATCTGCAGAAGTCAGCGCACAATCACCATTGCGCGCTGCCGCTTCAAAAACGGCGGCAATCACCGCCTGCTCTATTTCAGCACCTGAAAAGCTGCTGGCATTTGCGGCCAGTTCAGCCAGGTCGAAAGTCGCCGGATCCAAGCCCCGTTTCTTTAAATGAATGGCAAAAATCTGCTCGCGTGCCGCAGTATTTGGAAAATCGACGAAAAATATTTCGTCAAAACGCCCTTTGCGAATGAGTTCGGGCGGGAGTGTCGAAATATCGTTCGCCGTTGCCACGAGGAATACCGGTTTTGCCGCATTACTGCGTTCGGACAGCCAGGTCAGAAATGTGCCCAGTATGCGGCGCGATACACCACCGTCCTGTTCGCCCCCGTTTCCACCCAACCCTTTTTCAAGTTCATCAATCCATAGCACGCACGGCGCCATACCCTCTGCAGCCGCCAGCGCGGCGCGCATATTGCGCTCGCTTTCACCATAAAATTTGTTATATACCGCGCCGAAATCCAGGCGCATTAACGGTATGTTCCATTCGCCAGCAATCGCACGCGCGGCAAGGCTTTTGCCGCCACCCATGACGCCGAGTAATAATATTCCCTTGGGCCGGTCAAGCGCTGCGGTTCTGGAGTCCAGAAACGGTTTCTGGCGCAGCGTCACCCAGTGCTTCATACGTGCCAATCCGCCGATGGCGTCAAACTTGAATGATGATTCCTCGAAACCCAGCACACCCTCTCCTCCCAATGCCCTGTGTTTGATAGCAAGAATGCGGCGAATATCCTCCTGATTAATCTCGCCATCCGCGCGCAGCGCCTGGCGCACCAGACGGCGCACATCCTCAAACTCAAGCCCGAGTAGATGCATGATCAGCAAGTCAACCGTACGACGGTCACCGCGTACTTTGTCACCGTTTTGTGTGTGATACAGTTTCGCTTCGTTGAATACAATCGACCGGATATCGTCACGTGTCGGCAATTTCGGTTTGAAATGTCCGGCCAGCCGCAGCAATTCCGAAGGTACATCTTCCAGCGTCGGGCTGACAAACACCAGTGTACGCGCACATTTTGCATGATCCATGGCGATTTCGCGTATCAGGCGCACGGCTACGGCATCCTTGAATCCGGGATGCGCGTCGCACAAGACGTAAACACCATTCTGAGACGATTTATCGATATGCCTCAGACAGTCAATCAATTCATTTGTCTGATAAATGGCTTTGCTGTGATCGTCGTTTGAACTGGCTGCAAACTGGCCGAGACCTCCACCGGTTCCGACAACCCGGCCAAGTCCGTCAACGATGCTCCATCGCATCATTAATTGATTCTCCAGATTGGATGCCTGTGTCAGCAGTTTTAAAATGCGCGGCTCTTCATGTGTCTCAATCAGGATCAGCGGCACTCTGGCACGCAGCAAGGCTGAGAGTTCGTTGATTTCTGCGGGTTCGTTCATCGTTATTTCATCGTAAAGTCAGTCATACTCATGCAACGACCCTGACCGGCAAAATCTTGAACGATTATGCAATCAGGCAGATTTTTAATGAAACTATCATCAGCCCGGTGCAAACTTTTGTACTGCTTGCTGCTCACTGGATTAACAATATCGGATCAATAAAAATTTTTGACTGCAACAGATATTTCATTTAATCTTGATTTTTGTGTCATTAATCAAAATCGGCTATCATGAAACAGTCAAACTGGGGTGGGCAACGCGCCGGCGCGGGCAGAAAACGTTCTGCGGAGCCGACAGTCACCGTTCGCGTGCCTGTCAGCAGCAAAGAAACTGTTCTGCAATGGGTACGGCAACACAAAATGTCTGCTGCATATATTCCTGCATGGATGGACATTGTCCGGCTCGAACAGCAGGCCGTACCGCGGTCATTTCCGCGCATGAGTCATTCGGTGCGCGCTGGTTTTCCCTCACCGGCAGATGATTACGTGGAAAAACGTATCGACCTGAACGAAGAATTGATTCAACACCGCGAGGCTACTTTTTTTCTGCGTGTCAGAGGGCATTCGATGATTAATGCCGGCATTGACGACGGCGACGAACTGATTGTCGACCGTGCCATTGCTCCCGAGCATAATCGTATTGTCGTCGCTGCGGTCGATGGCGAATTAACCGTCAAGCGTTTTTACCGGCGCAACGGTATTATTAAACTGATTGCGGAAAACCCGCAATATCCGGACATCGAATTCAAAAGCGAGCAGGAAATGATGATATGGGGCGTGGTCACCCGGGTGATCAAATCCGTTTAGCCATGTTTGCGCTGATCGACGGCAATAATTTCTATGTGTCCTGCGAACGCGTATTCAATCCGCGCCTGATGGGAAGGCCCGTTGTTGTATTATCCAATAATGACGGCTGCGCGGTCGCACGTTCCGAGGAGGCCAAGGCACTGGGTATCAAAATGGGCGTACCCTGGTTTCAGGTACAGTCGCTGGCGCGGAAGCATGGTGTTATTGCGCTATCGTCAAACTACACGCTATATGCCGATATGAGCAACCGCATGATGTCTCTCCTTGGACAATTTGCACCACAGGAAATCTATTCCATAGACGAATGTTTTCTGTATTTTGACGGCTTTCAAATGGATCTGACTGTCTATGGTCAAACAATTCGCCAGCGCATTAAACACTGGCTTGGCTTACCGGTCTGTATTGGCATCGGCCCGACCAAGACCCTGGCAAAACTTGCCAACCATATCGCAAAAAAACAACCGTACTGGAAGGGCGTCTGCAATCTGGGCACTTTGCCCGAAACAGCACTCAACAACCTGCTGGCCGGCATTGAAGTCGGCGAAGTCTGGGGAATTGGCCGCCGCCTGCGGGAAAAGCTGCACCACCTGAATATTCGTACCGCCCTGGCGCTCAAATGTGCAGATACTGATTTGATCGGCCGCATGTTTTCAATAACGGCAAAACGTACTGTCACGGAATTACGAGGCATGCCTGCATTACGGCTTGATGAAGTCGCACCAGCCAGGCAGCAAATTCTATGCAGTCGATCCTTCGGCATGCCTGTCACGCTATACAGCGAGCTTCAGGAGGCCGTAACCAGTTACATCACCAGGGCGGCGGAAAAACTGCGGTGCCAGTCTTTGCTGGCACATGCCGTCCATGTGTATATTCATACAAATCCACACCGGAAAAGGGATGCGCAATACCGGCAGGGCATTACGGTCACATTAACGGAGCCCAGCTGTGATACGATCAAACTGACACGTGCAGGACTATGGGGACTGGCACGCATTTACCGGACGGGCTATCGTTATAACAAGGCCGGGATAATGCTGATGGAACTGGTCCCTGCGGATGCTCTTCGGCAAACCGCATTGTTTGCCCATGGCACAACCATGGCAGATAAAGCGCGAACACTCATGACAACACTTGACCTTGTCAATCGGCGCATGGGAAAAGATACGCTCGCGCTGGCGGGTGCGGGCACCGTCAAAAACTGGCATATGAAACGAAACCATAAGTCACCCTGTTATACGACCGAATGGAAAGAGCTGGCAGAAGCACACTGTTGATAAGCAGTTATCCGCTTAAAACCTGAAGTGGCAAAACAATAATGAAAAAAATATCACTGAATACGCAAATCATACTGGGCAGCCTGGCGGGTATATTACTGGGTCTGTGGTTCGCCGGGCTGGGGCAGGAATCAAACATCACACAAGGCGGTCTGTATATTGCAGGACTGATCGGCACGTTATTTATTGATTTGCTGAGAATGGTACTGATTCCGCTGGTTTTCACATCGATAATTGTGGGTGTCGCCAATTTGCGCGCTCACCGGCAGATGAACCGGGTATGGCAGGGAACGCTCGGATTCTTTGTCCTGACCATGGGGCTTGCACTGCTGCTGGGACTTACCGCTGCTAACTGGCTGCAACCTGGTGGCGGACTGCAACTGGCCATGTTCCAGGATTCCCTGCAGAATTTTCAGGCGACACAAATGTCGTTAGCCGAATTTTTTGCACATTTTCTGCATTCATTGTTTCAAAACCCCATCGCGGCACTTGCACAAGGCAATGTACTGGCTGTCGTGGTCTTTGCCCTGCTTCTCGGCATCGCACTGGTTATCGGTGGTGAACGATACCGTAATATTCTGGTACTCATGCAGGAATTTCTGGAACTGATACTCATGCTGGTTGGCTGGATCATGCGACTTGCACCGTTTGGAATCATGGCATTACTGCTGCAACTGGTTGCCACACAGGACACTGGCCTGCTGAATACACTGATTAAGTTCGTCGCCATCGTCATGGGAACGACGATACTGCATGGCCTGGTGGTGCTGCCGCTGATACTTTATCTGACTACCGGCATGACACCGATCAAATTCTGGCGGGGCGCACGTGAAGCATTGATTACCGCCCTTGCCACCAGCTCCAGCGCAGCAACGTTACCTGTTACGCTGCGCTGTGCCGAACAACACCTGCACGTCAAACGGGATATCGCCGGGTTTGTTATTCCGCTGGGTACAACAATGAATATGGACGGCACTGCGTTATATGAAGCTGTTGCTGCACTGTTCATCGCAAATCTGGTTGGTGTGGAACTGAGTTTGATGCAGCAGCTGATTGTATTCGTCACTGCCATGCTTGCCGCAATGGGCGCGCCGGGCATTCCCAGTGCCGGTATGGTTACCATGGTCGTCGTCTTGCAGGCTGTCGGGTTGCCAGCTGAAGCGATTGCCATTTTGCTGCCGGTAGACCGTTTACTGGATACGGTGCGCACCATGGTAAATGTCGAGGGCGATATGGTCGGAAGTCTGGTTGTACAAAAATGGACACACCGTGAGTAAACATGGACTAATTCTGATTCACCTGATCGGCTTCACTTGATACAGGCCATATGATAAGCCAAATATAATAAGCTGGATCAAACAGCTTCCTCATCACGAAAGCGTTGCTGGATCTCCAGTATTTTGTCCGGATTTCTTAACAGCGCATCAACACAATCACGATCCAGTTTGGTGTTAGACAATTCCCTTAGCAGTGCAAAAGCTTTTTCATTACTCCAGGGCACTTTATAGGCACGGCGGGAGGTCAGTGCGTCAAATACATCAGCAACAGCACTGATGCGCGCCTCAATTGGAATTTCGTTGCCCTTGAGTCCTTTGGGATAACCGCTTCCATCCACAGCTTCATGGTGATACTCAGCGATATTGCGCATAATGTTGACATAATTTAGCGCATACAAGCTGAAGTCTTCAAGAATGGCGTCGATAATTTCCCGCCCTTTTCCGGGATGAGTTTTCATAATATCGAATTCTTCATCATTCAGCTTTCCAGGTTTACGCAAGATACTATCCGGAATACCGATTTTGCCGACATCATGGAGCGGCGAGAACAGGAAAATATGCTCAATTTGTTCATCGCTGATGTTATAGTCCGCGGCCAGTTCACGCGCAATCAAACGTGCATAATGGGCCGTTCGGTCAATATGCTTGCCCGTTTCGATATCCCGATAATGCGTCATACTGCGCGTTGCCTGCACGGCAGCCACAAGCGTTCGAATGGCTGCCAGTTCATTAATAACCATCAGGGCGATCAAATGACCATAAATATCGATCTGGCGTAACACCGCAGATGTAAAAGGATGCGACTCAAAAGAATTGAAAAAGAGAAAACCAACAAAAGCACCGCTCTGATACAGCGGCATGGTGTAACTGGCTTTATATCCTTTGGCGGCAATACGCTTGGTATGCACGTTTGTACCTTGGGCAAAAATATCCAGATCCTGAACCAGCCGTGGTCGGCGCTGTTCAATAATTTCCCTCAGTGAAGGCGCGGCATCAAGCGGCGCTTCATAAGTAACAACAGGATTATCATCACCTTCGGTACTATGTGCATAGGTTTTAAGTATATCCGTCTGCTCATCATATAGCGCTATTGCCAGACGGTTGATAAAAGGGCAATCCTGGAGAATGATCTGGTGTATAAAACTGAGCTTGTCGGATAAGGGAAGGTCCTCATGTAATCGGGCAAGCGTATCCTGGTGTGTAAATAAATCTTCTTTTGGCTGCGACATCAGAACTTCCTGTAGGAAACAGAATGGGCGGCATACCTGAATAATTGATTGATAGAAAAGGAGTCTAAAGCTAGGGCGAACAAGCTCAAACCTGCATGTTCATAATTTCCTGGTAGGCCGTTACAAGCTTGTTACGAACCTGAACCATAGACTGGAATGAAACATTGGCTTTTTGTAATGAAACCATTACTTCATGCAGATCTGCATTGGATTCGCCACTGACAAAATCCCTGCTCAATTGCCCCGCTTTTTGCTGCACATCGTTGACCTTGTCAACCGCAGCTTTTAATGTCTGACCAAAGTCAACTTCCGTTGCTGCACTATTGTCAACTGGCTTTTTTACACCCGAGGTAAGTGCTGAAGCCGCATTTAATTGCTCAAGTATATTATCAATTCCAGATCTATCCATCTTTTAAACCCTGTCATCAGAATTCCCGGAGTCAGCAGTCAGAAAACATTAAAGTATTCAGCCTGCCGGATTTGAATCATACAACAAAATGTAAAACTGTTTTGTATAAACAGCGGTTTGATTTCTTAGAAACCATTCGCCCGGTACTGCTGTAACTTATATCGCAGTGTCCGTTCAGATATGCCCAGTCTTTGAACAGCCAGTTTACGAGAACCATTGACCGCTGCAAGTGTGTCCATAATATGTTTGCGTTCAAGCGCTTTTATATTTAGCAGCAAATCTTTGCCGCTCCTCCGATGTCAATGCTTCATTACCCAAATGAGCGGCATATAACAGAGCTGTTGAAAGCGGCGTACGCAGCTGATGGACCAGATTTGAAGCCATCTCTCCCATTGTGGCCAGGCGTTGATTGCGTCTGACCTGTTCCTGTAAGGCATATGCATCGGTTATATCATGGATCAACAGAATGCGTCTGCCAACAGAGTCCTCAGGACTGCTTTCGATACAAATACGGCGCTGTGAAGAATCAGCCGCATTGTGGGTAACAAGCCATTCATTGGCAATGATGGTAGGCAGTAACCGTTCATGGACGATTTTATGCCAGGACAAGCCCTCTAAAGGACCGCCCAGCAGTAATAAAGCAGCAGGATTCACCTGGTCTATACAATCATCAGGATCCAGCGCAATCACGCCACCGGGTAATGCATTCAGCAATAAAGACAGTTTTCGGGACAGAGCGTCTTTTGCTGCCGATTGCCGATGTAATTCCCCATTGGCCAGTGACAATTCATATGTCAGACGTTCTACCTGTAATTGCAAACCCTGATATACGTCTGATAACTGTTCAGACGCCGTATTAAACGCGGCAAATGCCAGTTTCAGCTGTTCCCGATCCGCAACTGTTCGAGATGATTTGGTCGATCTCATTTTTTTGTTTGGTTGGTATCTATATTCAAGAATTTAATAACAATTATTGATATTGAAGCGCAGCATAGCATTAAGGGTGTGCACTGTGATGGTTGAAATAAGGCAAGCAAATTTACTTTATTTGATCATTCAATCTGGTTGAGAATTTCTGATAATACATTTGCCAGATTGGTATGCGTTTTGTCCATCATTGAAAGAAATCGGACCAACCATTGGGAAATCTAAAAGCCTTACATATTAAATGAGCCAGTCAAATCATTAGTAGTGCTTAAAACGAAGTCCAAAACAACGAACTGAAAACAGGCAGGAGTAAACTTGTGGCCACAGTACCGAACGAAGTCAATGCAACCAAGATACCGCAATCGCAATCAGGTATAACTTCTGTATTAGACAAATTCAATCAACTACCCAGTCAGAAAAAGCTGGGGTTCATGCTAGCAGCAGCAGCCAGCGTCGCAATCCTCGCAGGTGCATGGATGTGGAGCCAGTCACCTGATTATCGGGTGCTTTATTCAAATATCTCTGATCAGGATGGCGCCGACATTATCAGTGCGCTGCAACAGGGAAATGTTTCGTATAAATTCTCACATAATGGTGGCGCAATTCTGGTTCCTGCGGATCAGGTACACGAAGCACGCATCCGCCTGGCAGGTCAGGGATTGCCAAAAGGCGGTCTGGTTGGTTTCGAATTGATGGAAAACCAAAAATTTGGTATCAGCCAGTTTCTTGAGCAGGTCAATTATCAACGAGCTCTGGAAGGCGAACTGTCCCGATCCGTTCAATCTCTCTCAGCAGTGCAAAGTGCACGCATCCATTTGGCTATTTCAAAACCATCAGTATTTGCAAGAGAGAGGCAGAAGCCAAGTGTTTCAGTATTGCTGAACTTGCATCCGGGAAGAATGCTCAGTGAAGAACAGGTCAGTGCCATAGTCCACCTTGTCTCCAGCAGCATACCCAATCTGCCCGTAAAAAACGTCACTGTTGTTGATCAAAACGGAAATTTGCTTAGCGGCCAGGAACACTCTAAAAACGAATCAAAATTTGATGCCAAACAGCTGGAGTACATACACGAGCTGGAAAAAAGCTATACACGACGCATCGAGGCTATCCTGTCACCGATCACCGGCACAGCGAACGTGCGCGCCCAGGTTACTGCAGATCTCGATTTTTCCAGAATCGAACGCGCTGAAGAGATCTACCGGCCCAACAATCCCGACACTGAAAAAGCATCGGTACGCAGCAAACAGACCATGGAATCCGTTTCAACCGGTAACAAGATAGACGGAGGTATTCCAGGCGCGCTCACCAATCGCCCGCCAGAACCGGCAGCAGCTCCAATTGAAATAAACGGTGATGAAAATGTCGAGGACAAAAAACCTGATCCGTTACCCACTGATCAGCGCAAGGAATCAACTATCAATTATGAGGTGGATAAAACCGTTCAGCACACGCATCTGCCTACCGGTAATATTAAGCGGTTGTCAGCGGCCGTCGTTGTCAACTATCGCAAACTAATCGATGAAGAAGGAAACATCAAGCACGCACCGCTATCCACCGAAGAAATTCAGGAAATTACCAGACTGGTAAGAGATGCGATGGGTTTTAATGAAGAACGTGGCGATACGTTAACGGTAACCAATAATTTATTTACCGATTCCGATCATGCGTTACAGGGCGCAGTATGGAATGATCCTGAAATCATTTCACTGGCCCAGGAAATCGGAAAACAACTATTAATTGCCGCTATAGTTCTATTCTTTTTACTTAAGATTCTTCGGCCTTTCCTCAAATCACTGACGCACGATCCAGAACAGGAAAATAAAAAAATCAGCGAGTTGCCAAACAATACTGCAGCCAGTCCATCAGGAAAGCCGGTACAACTTGCAGAGGATGGAACGCCGATGCTGAAAAAAGATACGCTTTCAGAAGAATCTGCCAGAAAAGAACTATTCGACAAAAATCTTAAGAAAGCCAAACAGCTGGCGATTGACGAGCCGGCGATTGTCGCCAATGTTGTAAAAGAATGGGTCAATGGCAATGGATGAATCAGGTTTAAAAAAGAGCGCGATATTGCTGATGTCGCTTGGAGAAAACGAGGCAGCTTCGGTCTTCAAATTTTTATCTCCCAAAGAAGTACAAAAACTCGGTAGCGCCATGTCCAGCTTGAATAATATTACTCAAAACGAGATTGAGAGCGTAATTGAAGAATTTAATAGACAAGCCAATGGCAAGACTGCATTAGGTCAGGGTGCAAGTGATTACATTCGCAAGGTACTGACAAATGCCTTGGGTGACGAAAAAGCAGCCAATCTTATCGATCGGATTTTGCATGGCGGGGACACCAGCGGCATTGAAGGGTTGAAGTGGATGGATGCGCCTTCCGTCGTAGAGCTTATCAAAAATGAGCATCCACAGATTATCGCGACAATTCTTGTTCATCTTGAGCGCGATCATGCCAGCGAGATACTCAGTCTTTTTTCAGAACGACTGCGCAATGATACATTGCTGCGGATTGCAACACTGGACAGTATTCAACCCGATGCGTTGCGGGAACTCAACGATGTGCTGACAAAATTACTGTCTGGCAGTAACAACATTAGGAAAGCACCCATGGGTGGTGTCCGTGCCGCTGCTGAGATACTTAACTTCGTTCCAACAGTACAGGAATCCAGTGTAATCGATAATATCAGGCAATATGATGAGGAATTGGCGCAGCAGATTATGGATGAAATGTTCGTGTTCGATAATCTTGTAGATATTGATGATCAGGGCATTCAACTGCTGCTCAGAGAGGTTCAGTCGAATTCTCTGGTCGTTGCCCTGAAAGGTGCGCAAGAAGAAATTCGCAATAAGATTTTCAAAAACATGTCCAAACGGGCAGTAGAATCACTGAAGGAAGATATAGAAAGCAAAGGCCCCGTCCGCGTATCCGAAGTTGAAGCGGAACAGAAAGAAATACTCAAGGTGTTGCGCCAACTGGCCGAGAGCGGTCAGATTGCTTTGGGTGGCAAAGGTGATGATAGTTATGTTTAACATACGGCGCAACACAATATACCCACTGTCAAAAGCCTTACGTGGAAATATTTTTTTGTTAAAGATGATCAAGGTCATCATCAAAAATTCAACTCAGAACCTTACAGATGACTATCACTACGGTAATTCCTAAAGCGAAGCTGACATCCTGCGAACGCTGGAAGCTGAATTCCTTTGACACGCCCAAAACAGAAATACCCGCAGACCACGCGCAATCTGATGATTCAGCCCGCAATACAGCAGCGGCTGTCAATACAAACGAATTAGAAATTATAGTTCAAACCGCAAAAGAAGATGGCCTCAAAAAAGGCTATGATGAAGGATATAAAAATGGTATTGAAGAAGGCCGTAATAAGGGTTATCTGGAAGGAAAACAGCAAGGCGAGTCGGAAGTCAAGGCTGAGCTTAGTCAAATCAATTCAGTATTCAGCAACCTGAATCAGCAGATCCAGTCTATTGAGCAACATATTGCACAAGATATGCTAACGCTTGCGATCAGTCTTGCCAAAAAAATGATTACACAGGCACTTACAATACATCCTGAACTGATCCTGCCGGTTGTTCAGGAAGCTGCCCGCCAGCTTTCCGGTTCCGAACATGACTTACAGATTTTTGTTCATCCCGACGATGCTGAAATCATTCGCCGGTACCAGAACGAACAGTCGGCGCAGGTTCACTGGAAAATTCATGAGGATACACAACAGGAACGAGGCGGTTGCCGTCTAGCGGCAGGCGGAAGTGAAATTGATGCCAGTATGGGAACGCGGTGGCACCGCGTGCTGGCAGCTATAGGTCAAAATGATGACTGGATCGATAAATAATCTTCAAATGCACAACCATCATGAAAACTGGCGTAACTATCTGGATAATTGCAACCAGCTCATCTCGGCATCAGAGCCGGTTGTAACAAATGGTACTGTTACACGCGTTACCGGTCTGGTTATGGAAGCGGCCGGACTTAAACTGCCTATCGGCAGCAGTTGCACTATTTTTTTGTCCAATGGAAACAATGTATCTGCAGAAGTTGTCGGCTTTTCGAATGAACGCCTTTATTTAATGCCTACCAGTGAAATTTTTGGACTGGCGCCCGGCGCAAAAGTGATGCCGGCGGAAATGCCCGTGGAAACACCAAAAATTGGAATGAAGCAGCATCCACGAAGACGTGCCTCAGATCAGGCAAAGCATGTTAGGGTCGGCGAAGGATTGCTTGGACGCGTGCTGAATGGACTCGGCGAACCGCTTGATCACTTGGGGTTAATAGCAGCAGGAAAAAGCGTTCCTCTTTACAGCAGGCCATATAATCCGTTGGAGCGAGCGCCGGTTTCTCATCCACTGGACGTGGGTGTGCGTGCGATTAATACCTTGTTGACTGTTGGTCGGGGGCAGCGCATGGGTCTTTTTGCCGGCAGCGGTGTTGGCAAAAGCGTACTTTTGGGGATGATGGCGCGCTACACCGCTGCTGACGTCATCGTTGTCGGTTTGATCGGGGAACGTGGACGAGAGGTGAAGGAATTCATTGAGAATATACTGGGAAACGAGGGATTATCGCGCTCAGTCGTGATTGCGGCGCCTGCTGATACATCGCCACTGATACGACTTCAGGGTGCGGCCTATGCTACTGCAATCGCGGAATTTTTCCGTGATGAAGGTAAACATGTATTGCTGATCATGGATTCACTGACACGCTATGCTATGGCACAAAGAGAAATTTCACTGGCCATCGGAGAACCACCGGCTACAAAAGGATATCCGCCATCAGTATTTGCACGATTGCCGCAACTTGTCGAACGTGCCGGTAATGGCAAACATGACAGCGGTTCCATTACCGCTTTTTACACTGTATTAACCGAAGGAGACGATCATAACGATCCAATTGCCGACAGCGCACGCGCCATTTTAGACGGACATATTGTGCTATCACGCCGAATAGCGGAATCCGGTCATTACCCGGCAATCGATATTGAGGCATCCATCAGTCGTGTCATGGCCAGCATTGTATCGCCGGAACATATCGAAGCAGCAAGAAAATTCAAAAGCATGTATTCGCATTACCAGCGTAACCATGACTTGATCAGTGTCGGTGCCTATGTATCAGGCTCCGATCCATTGTTGGATCGCGCAATTAAAATTTATCCGGCGCTTAGCCATTTTCTCCAGCAAGGCATGACGCAACAGGAAAATTATGGTAACAGCATTAACAATCTGTTTTCCCTGTTCAATCATCAGGACAGTCAATAACATATCGAATCAAACATGTCGAACCTGACGCCTTTAAAAAAACTACTCGAGCTCGCACAGAAACAAAGCGACGATTCGGCCAGACAATTGGGGAGATTGAATTTTCATCATAAGGAAGCTGAAAAAAAACTAAATCTGCTATTACAGTACCGACAAAGCTATCAGGATCGTCTACAGAATGCAGCTCGAAATGGCATCGGGCATGTTGAATGGCAGAATTTCGTAACGTTTATGAATAAACTTGACAATGCCATTTCTGAACAGAAGCTTGCAGTGAAGCACACAGAAGCCAACTGCCAGACCGGTAGCAATACTTATCAGTCCTGTCAACGCAAACTCAATGCTTATTCTGCGCTGGCCCAGCGTCACCAGGAATCAGAAAAAGCACAACAAAAAATCACAGAACAGAAGACTCTGGATGAATTTACCGCCAACCGTGTGGCTCGCGATAATAGGAATACCACCAAATAAAAACGAAAGATTATTCGCTACTGGCACAAACGTTGCTTTTATACATAAAAGACATTAATTATTTAAGCGAGAACAACTATGCTGAATTCACCCCTTCCCTTACCAATACAGATTCAAACAAAACAGCCCGTTATTCACAATACCAATTTAACGCATGCCGGTGAGTCAGGGAAAGCAGAAGGAACCTCATTTGATAAGGTTCTGGAGCGTGAAGTCGCACAAAAAAAACAAGCAACATCAACCGAAAGTAACACAACAAATACAAACAACAGCGATACGGAATCAAACGGCAGCATAAAAGACAAAACCACTACACCCAGTACAAATGATGCTTCCAATACCGAGAAAAACTCAACTGAATCTTCTTCAGTTAAAACAGGTTCAAATAACGAGCACAAATCAGGGCAAAAGGACGAAGAAGTTGAAACCGGACCAATTTCAGATAATTCCGGCATTGTTCACGCGCAGTTACCTCAACGAGTTCCTGTGCCTGCATTCTCCACTGATCAACCCGATATACATGCAAATAACACCAGGTTAAAACAGACATCTGGCATAACTTCAGTGCACTTGACGGTTCAATCGGAAACACAACAGCAAATTATGCAAAGCGATTTACCACATCAAAACCCATGGCAATCTTCACATGCGGACAGTTTTGCCGGTATTGACTCCACTGATCAACCCGATATACATGCAAATAACACCAGGTTAAAACAGACATCTGGCATAACTTCAGTGCACTTGACGGTTCAATCGGAAACACAACAGCAAATTATACAAAGCGATTTACCAGATCAAAACCCATGGCAATCTTCATATGCGGACAGTTTTGCCGGTATTGACAAAAGTCTGCCACTATTAAACAGTCATACTCATGGTTTAATTGGTGGCAACAATTTAAATAAAACAGTTAACCTGACAAACACAGCTAAGAACGATAGCTTCCCGCAATTCTTTACTGCGGACGTTAAACAAAATCTGATCGAAAATAAAGAGCTGTGGCAGTTATTGCATGCGGCAAATTTTGCCGATAACGAAAAAACCACGGAATTTTCCCTAGATACCGGTAAAGATTTTTTAGCACGGTTTAATGAATTCGGCGCAATGATACAAACAGATTCCGATACATTATTTCAGCCCGGATTAAACAATTCGTCACAAATATTTTCTCAAACTGCTTCACAAGCAACAGTTTCGCAGCATGTCGAACTTGACGTTCAAATCGGACAGCCCAAGTGGAATGGAGAATTTGCTCAAAAAATCGTTTGGCTTGCTAATCAGCAAAACCAGTTTGCCGAACTCCGCCTGAATCCAGCTCATCTCGGTCCTGTTGAAATTATGTTAAGCCTAACAAACGACAATGGAACCCAGGCATCGGCCCAATTTGTATCACCACATTTGGCAGTTCGCGAGGCAATAGAGGCGGCTTTGCCAAGATTACGTGAATTAATGGCCGAAAGCGGCATTCAGCTTGGTGATGTAATGGTCGGTGCCGAGTCGTTTCAGCAGCAGGAAAAAAGCGAACAGCATGCACGCCATGCGAACGATAACGCAGGCTTGATTAACGCACAAAATTTTTCTGACACAATTCCGGAAGAAGTGACTTCGTCAGGCAAACACAGCGGAATTGTCAATACATTTGCCTAGCATGACAATCGACAATGAGATTATAGATCACAAATATACTTTCTATTTAAAAAAGAAACAGAATAATCTTAAAACTGTGTACTAAAGGCAAAAACGCCACCTTCTGCACTCTGCACTACAAAACCTTCAGGAATACGCTGAGGGCGTGACAAAATGGCGCTGCCGTCCGTTGCTGCTCGCGCCAGAACAACGCCATCATAATTTCTTAGAATATTTACATAGCCTTTATCATCGCCGATGACGACATACTGACTTGTAACCAGCGGAGCGGTTAGATTCTTGCTTCCCAGTTTGACTTGCTTCCACATACCAGCACCGCTTCTTTTATCGTAAGCAGCCAATACACCTTTTTCCTCGGAAACATAAACATAATCACTGTCCATCGCCAGCCCCTCACTGCTGGATGATTCACGTGCCCAAATCTGTGTTCCATCAATAATTTGAAAGCAAGCCACTCGTCCCTGATAGGCAACGGCGCAAATCAAGCGATCATCAATTGCGGGTGAACTGGTGATATCAGTCATTCGTTCCAGCTCGGTCACACCTCGGGGCTGGGATACTACAGCTTCCCACCCCACATTTCCAGTAAAGAGGCTCATCCCCACCAATTTCCCACCAGCGAATCCGGCAAAAACCGCACCTTGTGTAATCGCCACACCTGCAGAACTACGGACTGTCAGGGCCGGTGTTGCGCCTTGAAAAAACCATTTGCGTTTACCATCCAGGGCATCAAGCCCGTAAACCCGTCCATCGGTTGTGCGCACAACAACCATATTCTCTTTAATCTGGGGAGGACTCAGTATTTCACTACTAACCTGTGACTTCCACAATGTATGACCAGACTCATTGAAGGCAAAAACTTCACCTTTTGACGATCCGACCAACACCATTCCTTCACCAGCTCCAACACCGGCTGAAAATGGGTTTTTAGTTTTGATCTCCCAAACTTTTTCACCTGTCAGCGGATCCAGCCTTGTCAACTGACCATCCTCGTCTGCCACATAAACTGCATCATTTTCAAAAGCCACAAGAAAGCTGGCCATATCGCTGTCACCAATACGGGTTTTCCATAACAAGGGAATTTCATCAAGCGCATTTAATGCTTCGAGTTCCGCTTCGTCAATAATCTCCTTTTCTTCGCCTTCAAATAATTCAGCAATCTGATATCCCAGCGAATCAAACATGCGGGGATCAAACGGCAATGGCAGATTACTGCAACCGCCCAGAAGGAGCGTCAGTGCTAGCCCCCATACTGATATACTTCGTTCTGGCACGTCGGTTCTCAATGATATAACAATATTTATTCTGACTCACCGAGGGCATCCAGTTTCATCTGGACGATATTGAAATAATTGTTGTTTTTGTTCAGCTTGTCGATAGCGGCTTGATAAGATAGACGCGCTTCTTCTTTATTTCCCGATGCCAACAAAACGTCGCCTTTCAAATCGGCATATAAACCTGAAAAAGAATCAAGATGTTCAGAGTTCAAGTGACGTAAAGCTTCATTGTAATTATTTTCATCCAGCAAAATGCCTGACAGCCTCAATCGCGCCAGGTCTCTTATCTCCGGTTCTTCGGCATGGTCGAGTATCCACTGTAGTTGTTGTTTGGCGCTTTGCAAGTCACCGGCATCCACACTGGCTTTTGCAGCTATCAACGCTGCACGAGGCGCGTACCCGCTGGATGGGTAACCTTCGGTTAATAAATATGCAGCATCATTGATTTTCTCTGAATCTCCAGTTTCCTGCACCTGCTTTAGTAATGCATACAGGTCTGCCGCCTGCTGTGCCTGGAGCTGCTGGTAGTATTTCCAAACCTGAGTAGCACCAATGGTTGCAACCATTGTCGCCAAAACTATAGTAATAATAGTTCCGTATTTGATCCACCAAGCTTTTATGCCCTCAATTTTTTCTTCTTCTTCTCGATTATATGTCGCCATCGTATTACCTCGAATATTCCCTGCTCTCAACAAAATTGAAACTAAATTTATACTGAATACATTTTTAGTGTCTTGGCTGTAACATCGTCTTATCAGTTTTTCGCTTTTATCAAATCACTGAGTGTATTCAAGTCAATTCTGACTTGATCAGCTACTTCACGTAACGGCTTTAACGTGACAACCTGCATCACAGCCTCGTCATCACCGATGATGACTGCAAAACGAGCTCCACTGGCATCTGCTTTTTTCATTTGTGACTTAAAGCTGCCACCACCGCAATGCAGGATAACCTGACAGCCTGATTCGCGCAGCAATTCCGCAGTTTTCCATGCAAAACTCGTGGCTTGCTCACCCTGATGTACAATATAGACATCAGGAACTGAGCGTGCGATTTCTTTGCCACATTCGTGCATCAACGCCATTAGCCGCTCCACGCCCATGGCAAATCCACATGCCGGTGCCGGTCTGCCCCCTATTTGTGCTATCAATCCGTCATAGCGCCCGCCAGCACACACTGTACCCTGTGCTCCGAGCTTATCTGTAATCCACTCAAAGACAGTACGATTGTAATAATCCAACCCTCTGACTAAGCGCAGATTAATTTCAAACTGAACACCCTGCTCGCGCAGCAACTGCTGTAATGTTTCAAAGTGAATACGCGAAGATTCATCCAAATCATCAATTAACCTGGGTGCCTGCTCAATAACTGGCTGCATCTCTGGATTCTTGCTGTCCAGTATTCTCAATGGATTTGCATGCAGACGTCTATTGGCATCCTCATCCAGGTGTTTGACGTGCTGCTCAAAATATTTAATTAACCGCGCCCGGTGTATCGCCCTGGATTCTGCACTGCCCAGCGTACCAATCTCCAAACGCAGACCTGTGATACCAAGCATTTGCCATAAACGCGTGCACATGACAATTAATTCTGCATCTATATCAGGACCAGAAAAACCCAGCGCTTCAACACCAACCTGATTAAACTGACGATAACGCCCTTTTTGTGGTCGCTCGTGTCGAAACATCGGACCGGAATATGCAAGGCGTTGCGGACCACCGTATAACAGATTATGTTCGATAGCAGCGCGTACACATGAAGCAGTACCTTCAGGACGCAATGCCAGTCTGTCGTTATTGAGGTGATCGACAAAACTGTACATCTCTTTTTCAACAATATCTGTCACTTCACCGATAGAACGAACAAATAAATCTGTATGTTCCACAACAGGCGTTCTAATATTGCTATAGCCATATAATGCAAGCCAATTGTGCACTGTCTGCTCAAAAAAATGCCATAAATGAGCTTCTTCGGGAAGAATATCATTCATCCCGCGCACTGCTTTTACAACTTTAGCCATTATCCTGCTTTTCTGGGATATTTTTCCCGAACATAGTTCTCGACGATCTGACGAAACTCTGCTGCAATATTATCACCCTTTAAAGTGATTGTTTTTTCACCATCTACATAGACTGGCGCCACCGGACTTTCACCAGAGCCCGGCAAGCTGATACCAATATTGGCATGCTTGCTCTCTCCGGGACCATTTACCACACATCCCATAACAGCAAGTGACATGTTTTCAACACCTTCATACTGATCACGCCAGACAATCATTTCGTCGCGCACATAACTCTGAATATTTTCAGCCAATTCCTGAAAATACGTGCTGGTCGTGCGCCCGCACCCAGGGCATGCAGCAACCAGTGGAACGAACGCACGCAACCCCATTGTCTGCAGTATCTCTTGCGCAACAATTACCTCGCGTGAACGGGAACCGCCCGGATCGGGTGTTAATGAAATGCGAATTGTATCGCCAATACCCTCCTGCAAAAGTACAGCAAGCGCAGCAGTCGACGCAACAATCCCCTTGGAACCCATTCCTGCCTCCGTCAAACCGAGGTGTAGTGCATAATCACACCGGGCAGCGAGTTCGCGATAAACCGAGATCAAATCCTGTACACCACTGACCTTGCACGATAAAACAATTTTGCTACGAGGCAAACCAATCTCTTCCGCTTTTGCTGCACTCTCAAGCGCGGAGGTAATTAACGCCTCACGCATCACATATGCCGAATCTTTCGGATCGCTTGAGCGGGCATTTTCGTCCATGATACGTGTCAGCATTTCCTGGTCGAGGCTACCCCAGTTCACGCCGATGCGAACAGGTTTATCATATCGACAGGCTGTTTCGATTAAAGTAGCAAATTGTTCGTCACGCTTTTTACCTTTACCAACGTTTCCAGGATTAATTCGAAATTTTGCCAGAGATTGCGCACATTCCGGATAAGTAGTCAACAACTTGTGCCCGTTAAAATGAAAATCACCGACTAGAGGAACATGGCAACCCATATCATCCAGTCGCTGCCGTATACCGGGAACTGCTTTTGCCGCTTCGGCTGTATTCACTGTGATACGCACCAGTTCAGAACCGGCGCGTGCGAGTTGCGATACCTGTTCAGCTGTGGCAATTTCATCGGCGGTATCGGTATTGGTCATCGATTGTACGACGACCGGTGCACCACCACCGATTTGAACAGTTCCAATGTTGACACCAACGCTGGAGCGACGTTGTAAAGTGAAACGATCTGGAGACATCATAGGTGTTTTTTCATTATGGAAGAATTTCAGAAACAGCGCTAACCAAATATAAAATGTCTATTCAAATATTAGCTGGGCACTGCCGTTTTGCGTATTGGTATATGGTTTTATATCAATGAGCCGGTCATTATAGGTAACTTCAACCGCCGATGCATCGCTGATGATAATCGACAAGGGTTTTTTGCCGCTAATCCTCTGTTGGGTACCGCTGGTATTATCTTGTTCAAATATAATATCATCGTTACCATCGGTAACTTTTACATGCGCATCGGCTGAAAAATTCAAAGTAAGGGTACCAAATGTATTCATTGTTGAAACACTACCCATACCAGATACAGAGTCCTTATTGAATTTGGCAATATCAACCTTCTTGGTATCTGATGATTTAAGTGAAGATAACGGCAACTGCAATTCCACAGATGCCTGGCCATTCTGGTTTTGAATCGCCATATCGGAACTCTGGACTGCCTGGCGCCAGAACGGAAATTTTTCAAATAAGAAAAAACCGGTCGCTGCCAGAAACACTAAAATAACAATGATCGGAACTGTACTGCCTATCCCTTTGCCATTCCTTGAAGACGGTTTCATCTCCTGGACCTTGAAAGGCGTATGCTCAATGTGCGAAACAGTCGTCGTGGGACCGGGCAGCAATTGTACAATAGCGGCAGAATCAAGCTGCATCAAATTGGCATAATTACGAACAAAACCACGAACAAATGTTCGTCCTGGCAGTTCATCGAAATTTTCTTTCTCGATTGCTTCTACCTGCTGGACAGAAATTCTGAGCTGACGTGATACTTCCTCAACACTCATATTTCTTGATACCCGCGCATTTTGGAGCATATGACCTATACCATGAACAATACTTGCGGAATCCAATACCCGATGATCGGATGTGTCTGAGTGAATCTCCGATTTTAGAAAACGGCTGATTTCCGGCCCCTGTTCTACGGTTGATGTATTTGCCAATACATCTCCTGTTAAACCGGGTGTGCTATCAGGCTTTGATGACTGCTCCAATTTATCATGAACATGCTGATCAGTTTCAGCGTCATCGTCACTCTGAGTTCGCGCATTATTCTGGAGATTCTCCATTAAAGCATCATTCAAATGACCGGACTCATTATGTTGCTGTTTTTTGTCGTTACTATCATCCATTTCAAAGGCCACCCTCTCTCAAAGCTCTGGTTTCACTGGAGTTTGGGAAGTTTTTTTGTAACTGAAATAGATAGCTGTTTGCAGCGCGGGTATTTCCAGCTCTCCGTTCTATTTGAACCCCCAGCCACAGACTTCTAGCAGTTGGTTGGTATTTTTGCATGAAATCTGATAATTTTGATTGAGCCACCGCATTTTTTCCCGAATTAAAATCCATTTCGATCAGACCAACCAAAGCCGGGCGATAATTTGGCTGTAACGACAAAGATTCATTAAAGTATAAAGATGCTTCGGAAAAATTATTACGTTTCAGCTCGCAAATACCGGCATTGGCATAAGCAACATGGCGCGTCTCATACAGTGGGTCTCGTAGCGCGGTCATGAAATGATTTATTGCTCTGTCAATCTGATCCGGAAAACGCTCACATAAGAACCAGCCATAATTATTGTGCAACTCGGAATTCTTAGGATCGATTTTCAATGCACGATTAAAATTGGACTGCGCCTTATCGTCTTCACCTAAAGCCATATTAATTAACCCAAGCACGCTAAAAGCAGGTGCATAATTTGGATTTGACTCAAGGGCTGCATCAATTTCCTCCATAGCTACTTTATATTGTCCCCGATAATAATACTCTGCAGCCAGTTCGGTATGTATACGCGCACTTTTCTCTAGGCGCGCCGCGGTTTGTTCCGGTGTCAACCGTCCTTCTACAGGTTCATGGACACATCCACTCAGAAAAATGTTCAGTACCACAACGAATACTGACAGCTTTGTATTACTTACAAGCTTGATTTTCCGCAGGATTGCGTTCATAAAATTCAATTGACCTCCACGTTTGCTCTGGTAGTTCGACGGGTTTTGTCATACACGCGTCCCGCCAACTGGCCACATGCAGCAGCAATATCATCACCACGTGTTTTACGAACCGTTGTCACCAAACCAGCCTGCATTAGCATATCACGAAATATACGAATCGATTCGGACGAAGAACGTTTAAATTCGGTATTTGGAAAAGCGTTAAATGGAATCAAATTAAATTTGCAAGGTACATCCTTGACAAGCTTGATTAACTCGCGTGCATGCGATGCGCTATCGTTGATACCGTCAAGCATCACGTATTCAAATGTAATAAAATCTCGTGGCGCGTCCTGCAGATAACGCTGACATGCCGCCAGCAGATCCCTGATGGGATACTTCTGGTTTATCGGCACCAGACGATCACGCAGTGTGTCATTTGGCGCATGCAAAGACACAGCCAGGGCCACCGGACATCTTTGTCGCAACCGGTCCATCGCGGGGATAATTCCTGAAGTACTGACCGTTACGCGCCGTCGCGACAATCCGTACGCATGATCATCGATCATGATATTTAGCGCAGTCACGACATTCTCAAAATTGGCAAGTGGTTCACCCATTCCCATCATGACAATATTGGTAACTTTTCGGACTGATTGCTCGATTTGTACAAGAGAAATCCCAGACCGTGTCTTTAACACTGGTTGACTGTCAGCAACTTCCATCAGCAGCTTGTTGGCCAGCCAAAGTTGTCCAATAATTTCAGCAACCGATAGATTACGGTTAAAACCCTGTTTACCCGTCGCGCAAAATGCACAGGCCAAGGCGCAGCCAACCTGACTGGAAACACACAGCGTACCGCGATTTTCTTCGGGAATGAAAACACTTTCTATGCCGTTTTCGGCACCAACAGATAACAGCCACTTACGCGTTCCATCTGCAGCAGTATGATCACGGAGCACCTGAGGTACTGTAATGACAGAGGACTCTGAAAGCTTGGTTCTAAGGCTCTTTGCCAGATCACTCATCTGATTAAAATCCGGCTGATTCGATTGGTGAATCCACTTCAGTAACTGTCTGGCACGAAACGGCTTCTCATCCATTTCCGCGAGGAAATGGATGAGACCTTCTCTGTCGTAGTCAAGTAAATTTACTGTCACAGTTTGATTGAATGCAACAAAAAGACTGTAATCAACGGGAATAAATCGCTAATGCAGGGAAGAAACTGGCAATTTCAACAGCAGCCGTTTCAGGCCCATCCGAACCATGCACAGCGTTGGCATCAATACTGTCGGCGAAATCAGCACGTATGGTTCCTTTTTCCGCCTTTTGTGGATCAGTTGCGCCCATAAGTTCCCTATTTTTACGAATCGCATCATCTCCTTCAAGCACTTGTACCATAACTGGACCGGATATCATAAAGTCGACCAGATCCTTAAAGAAAGGACGTTCGCGGTGTACGGCATAAAACTGCTCGGCCTCGGCTCTGGAAAGCTGTGTCATACGTGCGGCAATTATTTTTAATCCATTTGATTCAAAGCGTGAATAAATCTGGCCAATTACATTTTTAGCAACTGCATCAGGCTTAATAATGGAAAAAGTTCTTTCAATTGCCATCAAATACTCCAATAATATGTTTTAAATAAGCGCATATTTTACCAAAAAAGACACAGGATCTGAAAAAACCAATATTTTTATTTTGTTTGATAGTCAGAATGCGTCAGATTAAACAAACGGATGTTTGAAACTGTTTCGAAAGCATCAGTAATCAACTTCAAAACAGCCTGCATATCCTTCCCGACACGATAGCAACTCTCGTATTCCACATTCTGTTCAACAGTTTTAGCACTACCCAGGTATGCCACACCATTGCAAAGAAATCACCGCTTGATCCATACTTGAAATTTTATTGCGGTAAAAACACTGCTGTTGGCAGACAAATGATAAGAGTCAGGTAAAAATTCGTTGCCGCAACCTGCTTTGTAAAGCATATCGACAAAGGAATGCACGCACTCCAGGAACAACATGACGGTTCCCACCGAAATCATTCATGCGCCGCTATGTTATTATGAGCAATCATTTCGTCATTGACAGAAACAATCGGAGAAACTGCTCATATCAGCGACAGCCCAATCAAAATGTGATGATGTATTTTTATTGCTTTGAATCTTGTTGAAACGATTTAACGTGTTTTAACCAGTTAATCGTATAGTCAAACAACTCATGACGCCACTCCGGCCTTGAAAATGTATGATCCGCCTCGAGAATATTCTTCAACGTCACACGCTTGCAAGCAACCAATTCCTGCCAGATCGAGGAGGCTTTGACGTAATCATTAAATTCCCTTGCAATATAGTCCTGTCCACTCGTTAAAATGAACATCTCACCTGTAAACTGCTGACAGCTTTTCGCCAGACGTTCTGGTAAAGGTAATGTCTCAAATGCATCATTGTCAACAGAATCGATATTTCTTTTCGAACTCGACAGCGTCGATTTAATCATGTCTATGCATGAACGCAACGAAGCTGTTAATGAAAAATCACCGGATATAACCTTCGTCCAGAACGATTTCTCAAACAGACGATGCCAGTAATAATACCTGATCATGGTCTTGGCTAAGCCCGCTTCGGTCCGAATCCAAGGGTTTACCATAAAAATACCTAGAATACGTGGATCTGAATAACTATAAAACGCACTGGCGGTTGCGGATTCGCACTCCCCCCATAAAACAATTTTCTCGATTTCAGGTACATGGCTGAGCAAAGTATTCACCGCACTTTGTATATCAGCACCCATATCGATAAAACCACGCAATTCACCAGCACTATCGCCCGTACCACGATGATCAAAACGAATAGATGCAATGGCATGACTGGCAAGCAATCTGGAAAGTGTCACAAACTGCCTGTGTGCACCTACACGGTACTGCGGTCCGCCAGCAACCACGATCACCACGCCAACTTTGCCTGCACTCTCCGGTTTATTGATAATGCCGACCAGCGGATCGTTTTCACACGGAAAAACAACGGGAATTTCAGTATGGATGGGTGACATAGCGTACTGTGGCTTCAACGAGTTCTGGTACAAGCGTGCGCTCATGCGCAAGCCAGAACGGTGGTCCAATAATCTCCTGATGATCGACTCGTATGTCATGTTGCCGCAACTTCTCAATCATCATCATATCGCCTTTTGGTGTTTTCCTGTCTGAACTGGCAATCACGGTAAACCAGCCGACAGGTACTGCAAGTGAATTGATAAATGAATCAAATTTTGCAGCTTTTATACCTTTAAAAAGATCAGGTCCAACATCGTATCCTGATACATTAATATGCCGACCGTTGTTGATCAGGTTCTCCAGTTCCTGGATTGTTTCCTGTTGCTCTCCACGTTGCATGGATGCAGCAATTCTGATGCGCAGAAATTGTGTTAAAGCGGCCTGGCCGTTTATAACCGGCTGCCAGAAAATCAAACGCTGCAAGCACTCGGTTGTACCAGCGGCCTGCATGGCTTGTAGTGCACCTAGCCTCACTCCCAGAATAGATACTTTCTGATAACCCAACGTTCCGGCATATGATATTGCTGTCTGTAAATCCTGACAGCTTTGATTCCAACTTGAATCTTTATAATCACCTTCACTGTCGCCTGTACCGTAAGCATCCACCGACAAAAAACCGAAATCAAACTGCGATATCTGCTGGGCGAACATTGTACTCATATAGCGGCAGCGATTCATTTCTTCTGCAAAAGATGCTGCTACAACTATGCACTCCGATTTATCAGTGATATTGGGTGGTGCATAGTGTAAAGCAAATAACTTCCCTGCTCCACCACGAATATAATCAGCCTCGACTTTGAATTGCGAACGCATAATTCAGAGTTTGGATTCGACCAGTTGCGTTAAACTGCCAATTGTTTTGAACACCTCCGCAGTGATTTCATCATCTTCAAAAACACAACCGTATTCATCTTCCAGTGCAGTAATAATGGCAACCACTGACATGGAGTCAAATTCAGGGATATCACCCATTAGACCAGTCGAGGCATTAAAATCATCTGCGCGATCACCAAGTACCAGTACATCACGCACAATATTGATTATTTCATTTTCCAGTTTCATTCACACATTCCAGTAAAAACGATAAATTTACAAATCCAAAGCGACCAGTTCACTATATAAATTCTGAATATTGTCAGCTGATATTTCATCACTTAAGTAAAACTTCTGAGTTCCTTGCTCCGGTTTAAACCATGATTTAATCGGTTGGTCCAGCAATCGGGCTTCTATTTTACTCGTAAACAGTCCGTGTTTAAGGAGCAGATGCGCACGTATGGCCGGCCAACACTGGCGAAATAGAGCTGCGTCGCTAATGTACATTATCCATGCGCTACCCAGCCTTTTATAAAGCCGTCGTTTGTAAATCAAAAAACCATACCTGTTTCCTTCTTTAAAAAACAAGTAATTCAGCCATGAGAAATGAGCATGATCCTGATATTGTTTAGCGACTGGCTCCGGCAAGTGCTGTAATAACTGTTGATTATCCCGAAATTCAGGGATTTGGCCGGCACCAAACGCAGACGGCCAGTTCAAAAAAATTAACACATGATTATCCAACGGTTTGAATTTCAAATACCTGAATATTTCAAGTCCATCCTTGTTGGGTGAAAACATAGTGAATATATAGGCTTTCTGTTGTATCAACGCCAGAACAAGCTCAATACTACGCTTGCGAAACTCGGCAAGTACACACCAGCTGTGCGGGTTGCAAAATCGTTTCAGCTCTCCGGCAATAGACTGTTCGGAGTAAATAGCACATAGAACACCCACAATCTGCGCATCATTTTTGAGCATAAAGCCATAATTCGGCACTTCTGGCATCCAGGATTGACTGATACCCTGCTTCCATTCAGATTGTGTAAATCGGTTATTCATATGATGATGCAGGAATAGCGCCACGTCATCCAGATCCTCTTCAAGGATTGGCGTCAAATTTGTTGCATCGACTGCAGAATGCTTTTTTGGATTGTTTGACATTTTCTACCGTGTTGATGTGTTTATCGATAAAAGTACATCCAGCATTGTCGCAGCTGTAGTCTGCGCCCACTTTACATTTAAACCGCTGGTCTGATCAGTCAGCATTCTTGGCAATCTGGGCACATGAAATATCCAGTTTGGATATTTTGCTGATAATTGTTGAACAAAAGCCTCTACAGCAGCTTTGGCTGCAATATATTCAGTGAACCCATTCTGGGGTTGTTCAAGAAATATTGTTGATGGAACAAAAACTGTTATCGGCTGCTTGCCATATGCGGCATCGCATAAAAATTTTTCAATCAGCGCTGCAAAACCCGTCAGGTAAAAATTACAGTATTTATGAAAGACTGTATTATCCCATAGCAAGCGATCTCCTTTTTCGATTAAAGGAGACGCAAAATAATAAATATGCGAAATACGCTCATTTGAAATACAGTTTGTAATATTAACTTCCTGTCCGGACAAAACGTTATATGAAAGAACATCACAGCGTCCGCCGTGCGAGCGAATATCGTCGGCTATCTTTTGCGCATCCTGCTTTCCCTGGTTGTATGTGATCACAGAATAACCGCCGCCGGCGGCTATCAATTTGGCGGTCACCTCGCCAATACCACGCGAGCCACCTATTATCAGTGCCTTCTGTTCAACAAACTGGTTTTTCGGTACAAATGTCTGTAATTCAGTGTAAGTTTCCTGCGATACCGGTTCAGGCCGAAATAGTGCGTGAATTTCTCCATTTGCAGTATTATGCGTAACTCCAATAGTCACCAGCGAAAAACGATTGTCACGATGCAGAACTGTAAACTTCAGATTCCTGTCACAGGCCGTAGCCTTCTGTTTAAAATGTACTGACAATCCGGTAAAAACTGAGTGAAGTCCGGGACAATGCATGCCAACAATCTGAGTTAAACCCAGTATTACTGCAATCTGGTTATCCGGTAAAAATTTCATAACGTAAGGGAACAATCCCTGAACAGTATCAGGTATCCAGACCAAATCCAGCATGCCTTCCAGATCTCTGGTGTTCTCAAAATGCAGGTCTACAGGCTGTGGCGTTTCTTTCGACACGGGGTGATACGTAACCATTTCCGGCTCTATACCAGATTGATCTCCAAATTTCAGATCGATATCCTGAACCCGGCGCTCTTGTACTGACAATCGCAACTTGAAATCCTGTTCTGTAATTTGCTGGCTGAACACATCGACACGGTCGCCATGCAGTACCGGGCGAACAAACTGCACCTTTAGGGTGTCGATCGACACCGTACAGCCATGCATCTTCAACATACAATCCAGCGCTTTAAGAACACCATTCACGCCATGCATCACTGTGCTTCCGAATTGATACCGTCGTGCAAGTACAGGGTCAACATGCAAGGGATTGTAATCACCCGATACTTGCGCAAACCGACAACTTGTCTCCTGATCAACCTGAAACGCGCCTATTTTATGCCAGTTCATCTTCGTATTTTTGAATGTTATTGAATCACCGATGATTTTCTGACTGTGATGGGTGGATTTTTCATTTGGTAATGCTCAACTGCCAGATCCCAGATATCTTCAGATTCATCTGAACAAATACAGTCAAATCCGAGCTGACGATAATGCTCTTTGACAAGGCCGTTTTTCTCAGTTGGACGATAAAATCCGCGCAGCTTGCTTATTCCGCTTTTTCTTGCAAGTGCAACCAGTTGGTCACAAACCGCCTCTTCAACCCTGCGCTTTATAACGCGACAGCTCATGAGCCAGGTATCGATATCCCAGCGGTCCTGGTGAACTTTACAAATAACAACACTGATCATGCCGTTATCACCGAATTTATCCTGCAATTCTATCTGAAGTGTTACATACTGCTGATCATTCTCGAACTGCAACACGTCCGTTTCGGTATAACGCCGTGTTGTCAAATTGAACTGATTGGTTTTATTGATGAGCTGTACGATGCGTTTACGACCCAGTTCGTTGAACGGTGAAAAGCTAATGTACATTTCAAGCGAAGCCAGATAGTCTTCCAGGGTTGCGGCAGTTTTTTGAATTTCCTGGCGTCGAGCGTTGCTCAAATATTGCGCGTTTCGCTGTGCATCATCTTCGGTGAAATCGATTTTCTCGAAAAAACGTCCAGCACACAATATCCGCAAGAACTGCGATGAATCTTTGGGCAGTTCAGGCACAGTTAATTCGGGCAGCATTGTACGGACAATTTCACGCTCAGCGGGATTATCGTCAACGAACACCATTGCATCCAGGCCAATATTCAATGTTTCTGCTATAAATCTGATATTCGTCGCCTTGTCTTCCCAGTTAGCCACAAAAACAGCAAAATCATTCTCTTTCAACAGCATGCCGGAATGCTTTCGAAACACTTCCAACGCAATATTTTCATCATTTTTTGAACATACCGTCAAAATGACACCCAGATCTTTTAATGTCTTCGCCCACTGTTGAATTGCAAGAAACGATTCACCAACCGGATTTCCTTGTCCTATCTGTATTCCTTCCAATCCATCATCACCGACCACGCCGCCCCACAGTGTATTATCCAGATCCAGTACCAAACATTTTTTACTTTTTCCGCGTAATGCGGCGACCAGCTTAGTTAAATACTCGGCATACAGCGGGACAAAGACATTTGCCATTGGTACCCTGGATAAATACCATTGCCGTTCATCAAACCACTGACAGGCGCCAACCATATTGACCAACGCTGCAACATCGAACAGCACATCCACACTGCTTCTGATATCGTCTACCAGCGCACGATTAAATTCAGTCAGCGATTTACGCAATAAACCATCAAGCTGAGCATCAAAATTCCCCCCAAATTCGTAAGGTGGTTCTGCTAGTGTTTGCGCTATGCAAATCATGCCGCCACTCTGTTTGAAGGAATCTCTGATTTGCTTCAGATAATCAAAAGCTTTATCACTAGGCAACACCTCCCCAGACGTGCTTAATTGATCAGCAAGAAATGGATAGGCGTGATAATCCAGTGCTATCAGTACAGCATCCAGTCTTGCCGTATTAAGTTTCGAACCTGCATCAAACGCCTCCTGTGCTACCTGACCGAAATCTGTTGAAACCACCTCAATATCTATGCCATTGCGAATTGCCGAAATTACGATAGACGGGATCATCAAATCCATGGTCGCATTACTGACTATGCCCAATCTGAAAGGCGTCAGTGAACGGCTCAGCAATGAACGGGTTTCAGCAGTTAACTTTCCAATGGCCTGATACAAGCGATTGGCCTGATTAATGGACAATGCATATTTCGCTAGTGCATGTACTTCGGCGACAGGAGTCTGGTGACGCCCCAACTGGATGCAGCGTTCATTAAAATCATCGGAAGGAGCGAGTAACCAGGGTAGATCGTGCATGAATACTTTATGAGCTGTTTTTATGCGAGCTTTGCATGTAAGAGATCGACTATGGTGGATACGTCGATCATATTACCTATTTCATCCAGGTCAAATTGAACGCCAAAATTTGCTTCAATAGCAGTCAACAATCTGATATGACTCAAACTGTCCCATTCTTCAATATCATCGCGTGTGGTATTAATTGAGAAAGAATAATTATCCTCGGTGAACGTATCTTGAAAAATAGAGTTCAACTGATCGAGTATTGCTTCCTTGTCTTGGCTCATATTGAATTTCCCAGAATTTTAACTATTCAGTCACACAACACTTTGTAACAAAATACACCTGCTCATGAAAACATTCCCTGCTTATTATTTTATCCTGATACTAAATAATTTTGTGATACTTACTTTCTACAACATCATTTTTTATGTTAAGGGTTCACTTCGACAATTGCATTTTGCCTAGCCAGACCACTGATAATACGTCCGGAGGGATTGCGTACTTGAACAACCTGACCCTCAGCCGCATCTGCCAACGCGTGTCCTTCAGAACTGACACTAAACCCACGCCCGTTAACCATTAATTTCACGTTTTGTCCCCTCAATATCACATTAGGAGCGCGCAGCATATTCTTCCGCAGGGGCTGTCCCATGGTCAGATTTGAAACCACTATTTTACCAACGGCTTGCGAATAATCTGTCAAAACACCCTCAGGCATTTGCGTCAGATTAACAGTCTGAGGCGCCACATCGCCATGGGTAATCGTGTGATCGCGTGATACCGGCTGTGTAACATGCAGCACATTTGCAAAGATCTTGACTTCAACCTGCACATAAATTGTCCAGGACACCTGATCGTCACAACGTACACCTATTGATGTTTTTCCCCACAAACGGCTGCCCGATGGCATAAACGGTATCAATTTTTCACATTTTGGCAGCGTAATTCGCTGATCAATCTGGCCGACTTCAACCTGAACATCGCCGGCAGGATTGACTGCATGATTGGAAACATAATCTTCAACTGCCTTTTGTATCAACGAAATTTCCTGATACCTCGATTGCGTGTGAGGACTTTCTGCAAACAGGCAAATTGGACTAGCCATTACTAAAAAAAAACCTAACACTGTAATTTTACGCATACACATTGCCTCAATAATATTGCCGCTTGTTCGCCATAAACCGGCAGTTTTTGCCGGCAGGACAATATATTAATGCGAATTAACAACCCAGGTGTTTAGAGTTAGCGGCTATTTTACGTTCTTTTTGAGCCATTGCTGATACATGAAATGAAATAGCATAGTCGACATGGAAAAAATGGCATGAAAAATGCATTCAATGATATCAACTCATTTTTATCAGGAAGTCATATGATCAGCAAGTTAGATAAAACAGTAAACTTTCATCAGCAAGCGCTAGGCCTCAGAGCTGCGCGGCAGGAACTGCTTGCAAGCAATATTGCAAATGCCGACACCCCAAATTTTAAGGCAAAAGATATTGATTTCTCGAACGTATTAAAGGAAAAACTTGCGACAACTGCGCCTGCGACAGCGCTTTCGACAACTTCACCTATGCATATCAGTAACAACAAAGGTAGCGGCATCAGCAACAGCGTTCTTTACCGCGTTCCATTGCAGCCCAGCGCTGACGGCAATACGGTAGATATGGATTCAGAGCGTACACGGTTTGCTGATAATTCAATCAAATATGATGCCAGTTTAACCTTTATCAGCGGGCAATTCAGAAACCTGCTGTCAGCTATCCAGGAGCGATAATCATGTCACTGTTTAAAGTATTCAACATTGCAAGTTCTGCAATGACCGCGCAGTCTCAACGCCTAAACGTAGTGGCGAGTAATCTGGCGAACGCCGATAGTGTCACAGATTCATCGGGGGAACCCTATCGTGGACGACAGGTTGTTTTTAGCACACTTTTGGCGGATGAAAGCGGTGCCAGCGGTGTTAAGGTTGCCGGTGTGGTTCATGATGCTTCACCAATGAAAAAAACCTTCGAACCGAATCACCCGCTCGCCGATGAAGACGGTTACATCATCAAACCAAATGTCAATGTTGTTGACGAAATGGTCAACATGATGTCTGCATCGCGTTCGTATCAAAACAATGTAGATATCCTGAACACGACTAAATCTTTACTGCAAAAAACGCTCACAATCGGTCAATAGGGAGTTAGATAAACATGAATACCGTCCAAGAAGTCAATAAGCAACCGTATTCGACGACAAACATCTCTACCTCTGCAGATAAAAATAAAAACAGTGTAGATAACCCGCAAGATCGCTTTTTAAAGCTGCTGGTTACTCAGATGCAGAATCAAGATCCCCTTAATCCACTTGACAACGCCGAAGTAACAAGCCAGTTGGCTCAAATCAGCACTGTAACCGGTATAGACAAACTCAATGATACGTTACAACTGCTGCTTGATGGCATTGAAGACAGCCGGACGCTGGAAGCAACCAATCTCATCGGCCACAAAGCGCTGGTACCCGGCACAACTTTGTCGCTCGACAATAATGCGGCTATTGGCGGATTCGAGTTGCCGCAATCCGTAGACAAACTCAGCGTCACTATTCTCGACAGCTCTGGTATCGCAGTACGCACACTTGAACTAGGCGCACAACCTTCTGGTGTCAATACTTTTATTTGGGATGGTATTGCTGATAGCGGTGCAAATGCAGCAAACGGCCAATACAGTTTCGCCATTAAAGCGGTACAAGGAGATCAGGAAATGACGGCCAGTCCGCTTGCTTTAGGTCAGGTCGAAAGCGTATCGGCGGGTGAACATGATGCCATACTCGACATGGGCAGGCTTGGCCTGATTAATATGGCGGACATCAAACAGATATTCTAGGAAGGAGTTAAAAATGGGATTCCAGCATGGATTAAGCGGATTAAACGTAGCATCAAAAAGCCTTGATGTTATTGGTAACAACATAGCAAATGCAAACACTATCGGATTTAAACAGGGGCAGGCCCAGTTTAGCGATGTATATGCCAACGCATTATCTGGTGCACTCAAGGATAAAACCGGTATAGGCGCTAAAGTGGCTGATATAGCCCAGGAATTTACACAAGGGAATATCACTGTAACAGACAATCCACTAGATATCGCAATTAACGGTAATGGGTTCTTTCGCATGAACGATAACGGCGCCACTACATACAGCCGAAATGGTCAGTTCCATGTTGATGCCAACGGGTATATTGTCAACAACAGTAATTTAAATCTGACTGGATACGCAACCGATGCCAACGGTCAGGTTTTGACAGCTGACCCGACAAATTTAAGAATATCGACTGCTGCTCTGACCCCCAATACAACGACAAGCTTCAATACAGAATTAAATCTTGATTCGAGAGTAGCAGTACCAGCACCGGTGCCTACTTTTGATGCAACTGATCCTTCAACATACAATGGCACCACATCGGGAACGATATATGACAGTCTGGGCAATTCGCATATTTTTTCTATGTACTTTCAGAAGAATGCCGCCAATTCCTGGGACATGTACGCAACTGTTGATGGCCAGACAACAGCTGCCGGCGTGCCGGTTGGTGTAACGCTCGGAGGCGGTGCATCTCAAGCGTTGACTTTTGATACCAACGGCAATTTAACCGCTCCAGCCGTACCAATTAACGTATCGGTTGATCTTGCAACAATTAATCCCGCATTAGGCGCAACATCTCCACTTGATTTCTCTTTGGATCTAACCGGTACTACACAGTTTGGCACTGCGTTTGGTGTCAATGCAATCAGTCAGGATGGATTTTCATCAGGTACCATTGCCGGTTTTTCCATTGATGAAGAAGGTTTTATTAACGGTAACTATACAAACGGCGAATCCCGGAAACTAGGTCAGGTTGTATTGGCCAACTTTACCAATCCGCAAGGTTTAATACCGATCGGAGACAATCAGTGGGTGGAGTCGAAAGCATCTGGCCAACCGCTTGTGGGTGCACCAGGGTCCGGCACTATGGGTGTACTGCAATCTTCAGCTATTGAAGAGTCTAATGTAGACCTTACCGCCGAGCTGGTTAATATGATAACCACACAACGCATCTACCAGGCAAACGCAAAAACCATCGAAACACAGGATGCTGTTTTACAAACACTGGTAAACCTGTAATAGGTAAACAATTATGGACCGCCTGATTTACACAGCAATGTCTGGGGCAGCACATACGCTGAACCAAAAAGCAACAGTTTCACATAACCTGGCCAACGCATCCACGACGGGTTACCGTTCAGAAAATAATGCGTTTCGTGCTGTACCAGTTTATGGTGACGGTTTGCCGACTCGCGCGTTTGTAGTCGATTCAACGACCGGGGCAGATTTCACACCCGGCCCAATTCAACAGACTGATCGTAATCTTGATGTGGCGATTCGCGGGTCAGGGTGGATCACAGTCGAATTACCGGATGGTAAAGAGGCATATACTCGCAACGGCAGCCTGCAGATCAGTCCGAACGGGATATTGCAGACTCATAATGGTTTTAATGTCAAAGGAGACACCGGGATCATTACCGTCCCTCAGGATAATCGCATCACCATTGCGAAAGATGGAACAGTATCGGCCGTACCAATCACACCACTGCCGAATACTGTCGCAATTGTAGGTCGGATCAAGCTGGTTGATCCGCCAGAAAACCAGCTGATCAAAGGTGCAGACGGGTTATTCCGCATGAAAGATGAAATAGTTCCGCAGGCTAACGCCAATGTAACACTTGTCGAAGGCGCACTGGAAGGAAGCAATGTCAATCTGGTGCACGAAATGGTCAGTATGATTGCACTGGCGCGCCAGTTTGATATGCACATCAAGATTCTTGAAAGCGCAGAGCGTAATGCACAGCAAGCCAGCGAAATTATGGTTGTTCGAACATAAACATCAATTTCACCCGTTTAATCAACTTGTATGGAGTAAATCATGATACGTTCTCTATGGATTTCAAAAACAGGACTTGATGCACAGCAAACCAAGATGGACGTCATTTCCAATAACCTTGCGAACGTCAGCACAAATGGATTTAAGCGAGCTCGAGCAGTCTTTGAAGACCTGCTTTACCAAACCGTTCGTCAGCCCGGCGCACAGTCTTCCCAACAAACGCAATTACCATCAGGATTACAACTTGGAGTTGGTGTTCGTCCTGTTGCGACCGAAAGTATTTTCACACAGGGCAACCTTCAGCAAACAGGCAATCCACGTGATATTGCGATACAAGGTGAAGGTTTCTTTCAAGTATTAATGCCAGACGGCACAACGGCCTATACCAGAGATGGAGCATTTCAATCCGACATAAACGGCCAGTTTGTTACCTCAAGCGGCTATGTTATACAACCTTCCATTACAATTCCACCCAACACATTAAGCATTACCGTTGGGCGTGATGGAACAGTTTCGGCGCTGGTTCCCGGTTCGGCAACCCCAATACAGGTTGGCAATATTCAAATTGCAAGTTTCATTAATCCGGCCGGTCTGCAAAAAATTGGCGAGAATCTGTATTTACCCACAGCATCCAGCGGCGTGGCCAATCCCAACGCACCAGGAACAAATGGGCTTGGATTATTAAACCAGGGCTTTGTCGAAACCTCAAATGTCAATGTCGTAGAAGAGCTAGTAGGCATGATTCAAACGCAGCGCGCTTATGAAATCAATTCCAAGTCCATAGAAACATCCGACCAGATGCTGCAAAGACTTGCACAATTGTGATCTGACTGACCATTGGACCGAACAGTGACACAACTCTTTTTGCAAAGCAAATCCTCGGTACTATTGCTGATGCTGATTGCCTGCGTGATGCTGGCTTCAGGATGTGCATTAACACCGTCTACAACAATTCACCAGCCGATTACATCAAGGCCACTGCAAACTGAGGTGACTACGGATATCAGTGGTGGGATTTTTCAGGGTGTCAGCCATGCAGCCGGCACGCGCTACACACCACTTTTCGAAGACCGACGTGCACGGGGAATAGGCGACACGATCATCGTCACTTTGAATGAAAAAACAAACGCTAGAAAACAATCAGGTAGCAACGTCGATCGTTCCGGCAGTTTTGATTTCTCAATTCCCACTGCTGTCCTTGGTATACCGTTAGACTTTTTAGGCGGCACTGAAGTTGAAACGGCCACCAACAACACTTTTGATGGCAAAGGTGCCAGTTCCAGCAATAATGATTTCACCGGCACGATTGCAGTTACTGTCATAGAAGTAATGCCTAACGGTAATTTACTAGTCAGTGGAGAAAAACAGATCGGCATTAATCAAGGTCACGAATTCATCCGTCTTTCCGGTATGGTAAATCCGATTAATATTATCAACAACACTGTCTCGTCGGTCCAGGTTGCTGACGCTCGCATCGAATATCGTGCTAATGGCTATATCGATGAAGCACAAACCATGGGTTGGCTGTCACGATTTTTTCTTAACGTGTCTCCGTTCTAGGGCCAGCTGACTGAACAATCAATTTAAATGATATTTGCGCCATGATGATACGCTGCACACTTATTTATCTTAGCTTATTAGCAACGCTATTTTCGCCCTTGTACAGTCAGGCCGAGCGCATCAAAGATCTGGCGAGTATACAGGGTGTTCGCAGCAACCAGTTAATTGGATACGGACTGGTCGTCGGTCTTGATGGCAGTGGTGATCAGACAACACAGACGCCATTTACCGTCCAAAGCATAATCAATATGCTTGGACAACTGGGCATCAATCTGCCACCTGGAACCAATCTTCAATTACGCAATGTCGCCGCCGTGATGGTAACAGCAACCCTGCCGGCCTTTGCCAAACCTGGCCAGGCTATCGACGTGACTGTCTCGTCAATGGGTAACGCCAAAAGCCTGCGTGGAGGAACTTTACTGATGACGCCACTGAAAGGCGTTGATAATCAAATCTACGCAATGGCGCAAGGCAACGTCTTGGTGGGCGGTGCAGGCGCTGCCGCAGCTGGCAGCAGCGTACAGGTCAATCATTTAAATGCGGGTAGAATTGCCGGCGGCGCCACAGTCGAACGGGCTGTCCCAGCCTCACTTGGGCAGACAGAACATATCAATCTGGAACTCAACTCCACCAATTTCACCACCGTCAAGCGTATCGTCGATGCAATAAACAGCTATTACCCTGGTTCAGCAAGCGCCATTGATGGCCGAATGATACAGGTCAGAGCGCCGCATGACAGTAACCAGCGCGTCATGTTTATTTCACAGATTGAGAGCCTGGAAATCACGCCAGCCAAAGATGCCGCCAGGGTCATTGTCAACTCGCGCACCGGCTCTGTTGCCATGAACCAGTCTGTCACCTTGGAATCCAGCGCCATTGCGCATGGAAATTTATCTATTATCATCAACAATGAACCAGTCATCAGCCAACCCGGCCCTTTTGCACGGCGTGGTGAGACAGTCGTCGCACAACGTGCACAGGTAGAAATCCGCAGCGATGAAGGAAATCTGATGCTACTGCCATCCGGAGCCGATCTTGGCGAAGTCGTAAATGCGCTTACCGCGATAGGTGCTACAACACAGGATTTGCTATCTATTTTACAAGCATTGAAAGCAGCGGGTTCGCTACGCGCAGAACTGGAAATAATATAAACCAGATAATATATCTTATGAATTCGTCAGACATAAGCAACAGACTTGCCATTGACAGTAAAAGTGTTGATCATCTTCACCTACTGTCAAAACAGGACTCAAAAGCAGCATTGCACGAAGCCGCAAAACAATTTGAAGCATTGTTTCTACAAATGCTGATAAAAAGCATGCGGGATGCAACGCTGAAAAGCGGCCTGACCGACAACCAGCAGACGCAGTTTTATACTGAGATGTACGACCAGCAACTGGCCCAAACCATGTCTACAAAGGGTATTGGTCTTGCCGATATCATGGTTGAGCAACTCACCAGGGCCAATAGTAACGGTCAGAACCCTCAAGTGCCTGAGAGCACTGTTTCACAAGGTGGAACGGGTTTTGTTCCAAACGACCAGTTAAATAATCCGAATGAACCTCAAAACGGCAAGGCGGTTGAACCGGCCGTTTATCAAGGGTCTGATATTAATACGGCTGCCAAAGCCGCAACTATTTCAGATATGTTCACTGAACAGTCATCACCTGCAGTTGACAAGTCTGATCTTCTCTGGCCGGCAGCGCCTGACGTAAGTATGTCAACGAGCAAAACCGCAATTCATGCAGAACCAGCAAAATCCGGATCTGATAGAACGGCTGATTTTATCAATACACTGTTGCCACATGCTAACAATGCTGCAGAAACCACAGGAATACCAGCGCATTTTATGCTGGCACAGGCAGCACTGGAAAGTGGCTGGGGTAAATATGAAATACGCCACCCGGATAACTCACCCAGT
This sequence comes from Nitrosomonas marina, assembly GCF_900111605.1. GTDB lineage: Bacteria > Pseudomonadota > Gammaproteobacteria > Burkholderiales > Nitrosomonadaceae > Nitrosomonas > Nitrosomonas marina_A. The sequence continues at coordinate 65,555 of NZ_FOIA01000002.1, forward strand.
CATAATCTGTTTGGTATAAAAGCAGGAAGCAGTTGGAAAGGCGCAACGGTTGAAACCATAACAACTGAATATATCAATGGAGCACCACAAAAATCGATCGAAAAATTCCGTGCTTATAGCTCATACGAAGAAGGTTTCCGCGATTACGCAAATCTGCTGTCCAATAATCCACGGTATGAAAACGTGCTTAACTCCGAAAATGCCGCAGATTTTGCACATGGTTTACAACGCGCCGGTTATGCAACTGATCCACAGTATGCAGACAAACTGCTGCGCATTTTAAATACGTCGATTTTATACAACCAGGAGTCTATTTAATTTATTACCAGGTTTGCCGTATCAGTACATAACTCTTTTAATTTTTAGGTTCTTATAATATATAGCGATGGGAAGTATTTTAAACTCAGCCATTTCCGGTTTAAATGCGGCACAGGCCAATCTCCAGACAACGAGCCATAACATCGCCAATGCCGATACGCCCGGTTATACCCGCCAGAAAGTAATACAAAGCACCAACATTCCTCAGTCTACCGGGGCTGGTTTTATTGGGAACGGCGTAAATTCCTCAACCGTACAGCGTATTCATAATCAATTTTTGACAACACAATTATTGCAGGTACAAACGCAAAGCAGTCAACTGGAAAACCATTACAATCAAATCAAGCAGATTGACAATCTGCTGGCCGACCCAGTCTCGGGGTTATCTCCCGCTCTGCAAGATTTTTTTGGCGGCGTTAATGATGTGGCGGCAAACCCCTCATCTGTTCCTTCCCGTCAGGCTATGATCAGCAATGCCAACGCACTGGTATCACGTTTCCACAGCCTTGATCAACGACTGTCGGAAATGTACCAGGCAGCCAATACTGAAGTCAGCAGCAGTATTAAAGAAATCAATTCGTTGGCAAAACAGATTTCAGAACTTAATCAGAATATATTGTTAGCAGAAGGTTCTGCGGGTGGTCATTCTGCAAATGATCTGCTGGATCAACGAGATAATCTGATTAATCAACTCAGCAAGCTAGTCAATACAGATGTAGTCAAACAAAATGACGGATCGGCAAATGTTTTTATCGGCACAGGCCAGGCTTTGGTTGTTGGCAACCAGTCGATGTCACTTAAAACAATGATGTCACCAGAAGATCCACAAAAAATGACCATTGGTCTGGTCAGTGGTAATAAAACCGTACTCTTGCCTGAAGATCTGATTCATGGTGGCAGTCTGGGTGGCATACTGGCCTTTCGTAATGAGTCACTGAATGAAGCGCAAAACTCACTGGGACGAATTGCCATCAACCTTGCCCAAAGATTTAACGACCAACACAAGCTGGGTATGGATCTTAACGGAAATCTTGGTGCTGATTTTTTTTCGGTACCTCAACCACAGATTTTTTCCCATGCATCGAATAACCCGGCATCTAGCGTTACTGCCGACATCAGCAATGTCGGTGCATTGTCAACTAGTGATTATCAATTCTCATTCGATGGTACAAACTATACATTAACGCGTTTATCTGACAACCAGTCAATCAGTACAGTCGCTCCACCATCGGTCGGCTCGCCCCTGATTATGGATGGTCTGAGAATCAGCGGCGCCACGATTAATGCAAATGAACAGTTTCTAATTCAACCGACGATCAATGGTGCAAAAAATATTGCGGTCAGTATTTCCGATACCGCAAAAATTGCAGCTGCAACACCTGTACGTACCGAATCGGCGCTGGCAAATTCTAGCAATGCCACTATCAGCCAGGGCAGCATCAATCCATTGCCACTGGATTCAAATCTGCAGCAACCCGTCACCATAACTTTTCATTCGCCCTATGATGGTCAATTTGACGTTACCGGCACTGGTTCCGGATTACCCGCAGCCAATCAGGTCTTTACAGAAGGGGCGGATATCAGTTTTAACGGCTGGACTGTACAGATTAACGGTCAACCTGCTGCGGGCGACGTGTTTACAATCAAGCCCAATCTTAATGGCAGCGCAGACAATCGAAATGCATTGCAGCTTGCCGGTTTGCAGACACAAAATACCATGGCTGGGGGTACAGCATCTTTTCAGGAAGCCTATGGTCAGATGGTCAGTATGGTAGGCAACAAAACACGGGAGTTTGAAGTCACCAGCAAGGCACAAAATAACCTGGTAACACAAACCGAACGATCTATTCAGGCAATATCAGGCGTAAACCTGGATGAAGAAGCAGCGAACTTATTGCGCTATCAACATGCATTTCAGGCTTCAAGTAAAGTAATCGAAATCAGCGGCACGCTTTTTGATTCAATTTTAAGAATTGGTTAAAAAGCTTTTGTAAAAGAGGATAAGAAAATGCGTGTCAGTACAAATGGAATTTATGAAGCAGGAACATCAGCTATCTTGCAACAGCAAGAAGCGTTGATTAAAACACAACAACAAATTTCCACCGGCAGACGCATCCTGACGCCAGCAGATGATCCGATTGCAGCAGCCCAGGCACTGAATCTCTCCCAGTCCGCATCACTTAATTCACAGTATTCTGTCAATCGAGGCCATGCACTGGCATCACTAGGGCTCACTGAAACGACATTAAAAAATATCACATCAAATCTTCAGGATATCCGTCAAATTGCTGTTAATGCGGGCAATCCTTCGCTTACCGATACTGACAGAAAAAGTCTGGCCACAGAGTTACGGGGTCGTTTTGAAGCCCTTCTCGGGCAGGCAAATATTACAGACGGTTCAGGTAATTACCTGTTTTCAGGTTTTCAGGAAAGCACCAGGCCATTTTCACATCAGGGATTAAACGTACAATACAACGGCGATCAGGGACAACGACTCAGCCAGGTGGGATCGACTCGTCAAATTGCCGTCAGCGATTCCGGGACAGATATTTTTGAACGAGTGAAAAATGGCAACGGCATTTTTACAACCGCTGCTAATGCCGCCAATACCGGCAGCGGGGTTATCAATGCAGGTTCTGTTACTTCACCGGCCAGTCTGACCGGACATCAATATGATATTTCGTTTTCTGTTACCGCAGGGGTAACTACCTATGACGTAGTAGACACCACGACCGGCGCAACACTCTCGGCAGGCAACCCTTTTTCAAATACCAACACAATCAGCTTTGATGGTCTCGAACTCAGCATCACCGGTGATCCGGCAAACGGAGATATTTTTACAGTATCACCCAGTTCGAATCAGAGTATCTTTAAAACGGTTGAGAACCTGATTACGGCACTGGAGACACCTGCAAGCGGACAGTCCGGCTCCAGATTAACCAATGATCTGAATTCTGCGTTGCAGAACCTCGACAACGGCCTGGAAAAAATTCTGACCACACGCGCATCGGTTGGTGCACGGCTGCAGGAACTGGAAGCACTTGAATCACTCGGTGGTGATCTTGAAATTCAATACGAACAACGGCTCTCGGAATTACGGGATGTTGATTACGCCAAGGCAATCTCGGACTTCAATAGACAGCAGGTATACCTGCAAGCCGCACAAAAGACTTTTTCAACCGTCTCCGGTTTATCCTTATTCGATTTTATTTAATTATCCAACCGATACAGTATTTCAGATGGTGGCGTTAAAATACGCGGAACCTCCTCGGATTCCGTTTCCTGAAAAATCGGCACAATCGTCTCAATAAATGGAAACATTGCGGTTGATCCGGTGGTTTGAACAAAACCTCTATTGTGAATTGTTTTTTTCAGGATAAAAGACATTCTCTGAGCATCATACTCCAGAAACAGCGTGTTTGAGACCGGCTGGACCCGGCTTGTACTGAATGAAGAAAATGCCCCCCGAGACGCACTTAAATCCGTATAAATCGAATTCACAACAATAACAAGGCTTTTTCCACTAATGTGCGCTGTAGCATCGATACGATCAAGTTTTACGGGTAATCCCAATTCACCTGCCGCATCTGGCGTACCGATAAAGCCAATGGCAGTATCACTGTCTATGCAAATATCCTGAACGCCCTCAATGAACCTCGGCAAACCACCTGTGAGGTTGAGGCGCAGCATGCCATCATCGAGTATCTCAATAACATCAAAACGGCTTTCGACACGTGCAACGGTCGATGTTGGATCGTTTGCGTTAACAGCATTCAAACATTCAAAACCCGAATAGGAAATGGATTGCGCTAAACTATTCGCTGAAAACAAAGCTGTAATACAAATCAACGCAGTAATCCGCAATACTCTCATATCCAACCCTCATTCAAAATGTCATAGACGGTATGAACTATCGATGTTTTCGCTTTATGCGCTGTCTTCTTGCTTCTTTCGGATCAATCCGCAGAGAACGATAAATTTCGATACGGTCAAACGGTCGCAAAACAGTGTCAAGGTCAACAAACTTACTGTAGATACCTAACCGGTTTTTATTTAAATCAATATCAGGAAACTGATCCGTAATTCCGGACAGCCGAATCACTTGCTCAACGGTTGCACCCACGGGCACCTGTAACGTTCTAAGATATTGGCTTTCCGGCAAAGCATACACAATTTCGACTTCAATGCTTTCTGCCATCTTCCCGATGATCTGATCATCGACTGCCATAAATCGCTTGAGCGCGCTCAATAAAGGATTCAACAAAACTGTTGGCTATCATATGAAACACCGGGCCAACCAGTTTCTCCAGAATTCTATGGGAAAAAGTATAGTGCAAGCGAAATTCTATTTTACAAGCCTCATCGGATAACGGTATAAAACGCCAATGCCCGTCAAGATGCTCAAACGGTCCGTCCAACAAGGTCATTTCGATAAGCTCCGGTGGCTTTCGTTTATTCTCAGTAGTAAAGCTGTGTTTAACGTGATGATAATTGATTTTAACGGTCGCATGGGTCGTCGTATCATCCTGCGGATCAACCAAAGTACCGCCGCACCACGGAAGAAATTCCGGATACTGTTCAACTCTGTCCACCAGATTAAACATCTGCTCTGCCGAGTACTCCACTAAAACGGTTTTCTCTATCTCTGCCATAAAAGTAAATCACCTCTCCTTCTTCATATATGAGGTCTATTACTGAAAAACTGATAAAATACACAAAATTTAAAGAACAATCACCTTTTTTAATTAACTGCATGAGTATTATTCACAATAAAAAAGCCTTTCACGATTATTTTATTGAGGAAAAGTATGAAGCAGGCATCGTGCTGGAAGGCTGGGAGGTCAAAGCGATTCGAGCCGGACGCGTTCAATTAAAAGAAGCCTATATTATCATTCGTAACGGTGAATTATACCTGATCGGCTGCCATATCAGTCCACTGAAAACGGCATCAACGCATATTCTGCCCGACCCAGTCCGCACGCGGAAATTACTACTGCATTTGGAAGAAATCAAGCGACTTATCGGCAAGATCGAACGGGCCGGCTACACGCTGATTCCATTGGACATGCACTATAAAACCGGTCGTATCAAGCTTGAAATCGGTCTTGCCAAAGGAAAAAAACAGCACGACAAGCGGGAAACAGAAAAGCAGAAAGAATGGGAACGGGAACGCCAGCGACTCATTCGTGCCAAATAAGAAACAAAAAACTTCGATTTATATTTAATTTTCATAACTGTACTATCCATGAACTCAGATAAAAAACCCATCGCAGCCTGGCTGTTGATCTGCTGCGCACTTGTTTTCGCCATGGTTGTAGTCGGCGGCGTCACACGATTGACCGACTCGGGCCTCTCTATTGTTGAATGGCAGCCACTGATAGGCACCATACCACCGATTACTCAGGAAGACTGGGACGAACTGCTTGAAAAATACCGTTCATCGCCACAATACCAGCAGATCAACAAAGGCATGAGTGTTGATGAATTCAAAACCATTTTCTGGTGGGAATACTTTCACCGCCTGCTCGGCCGGCTCATCGGCCTTGTGTTTTTCATACCATTCATTTATTTTCTGGTGACGAAAAAAATAGACAAACCACTTGGCTATAAACTCGCCGGCATTTTCGTTCTGGGTGGACTCCAGGGTTTTATGGGCTGGTACATGGTCATGAGCGGTCTGGTCGATAATCCGCGTGTCAGCCAGTACCGCCTTACCGCGCATTTGGGTCTGGCATTTATCATCTTTGCAGCTTTGTTCTGGGTGGCACTGGGAATATTGTCGCCAAACGCGAACACAGCTGCTGCCAATCAGAATACCGACACATTAAAAGGACTTCGTCGCTTTGCATATGGATTATCATGGCTCATTTTTATCATGGTGTTATCAGGCGGTTTTGTTGCGGGGATTCGTGCGGGTCTGGCTTACAATACTTTTCCACTGATGAATGGTCATCTTGTTCCACCGGATCTTTTCGTGCTCGAACCCTGGTACCGTAATTTTTTTGAAAACATGACGACAGTGCAATTCAATCACCGTATGATTGCCTGGGTGCTAATCTTTTCGGTACCCCTACTCTGGTTCAAAGCCATTTTCAAATCCAGCCTGCCCGGAACCACACGCCTGGCGTGTCATGCCTTTTTGCTGATGCTCGCTGTCCAGGTCAGCCTTGGTATTACCACCCTACTGCATGCAGTGCCGATTAATCTGGGAGCCACGCACCAGGGCGGGGCAGTTTTATTATTCGCAGCTTCGCTCTGGGTAAGTCACCAGTTTCGCAAACCGGGTTAAAGGCAACACGGATACTGCCAGCCGTTAATGAATCAATATACCATGCCGAATCAGCACGAAAACAAATAAAAAGATCTATCTGAAAGATTGGCATCAGAAGCCCGGTGGTGTGTTCATGCAGGTAAACCATGAATCTGGTCGACCCCGCAGGGAATGACTCGTTATCTGGCGCGACAATTTGTCACATTCCCAAATAACTGTTTCGCTGTGATAATGCAGTTATCGTTTATTCAATACAAATAAATACAAACGCAATCACTCACTCTTAACACTTGTTTTCTCATGCTCTGTTTTACTAAATTTATTGTTATAAACCCTCATCATACTCAACACCAGTAGTACATCCGTTCAGATTACTTAACCTCCTGCTGCACACGCCCGTTTTACATATACTTCTGTAAAGCGGGCGTTTTTTATGAATAAATGCCCTGGCACCAGGCCAATTGAAACAGTTTGTGCAACAAAAGCATGATTCCCAAAACAGCAATCTATTCACTGGTAAAGCAAGATTGGATTTCCGCTGATGCGACAATATGCCGCATTCCCATTTGTCGGCTGCTCAAGCATAATGCTGCGCACATCATCAACAGCACACCTCAAAGTTTTTCAACCCGTTGTATGAGTTCCAGCGTTTTTCTCACCCAGGTATACTTAAAACATATTTTTGAGTTGCGCGCCTTTCTGTTAAGGCGCGTGGGATGCCGTGAAATTGCTGCAGAACTGGCACAGGAAACTTTTCTCCGGATGATGAATTATCAACACACTGAAGCCTTACACAATATTCGTGCATTACTTTACCAGATTGCCGGCAATCTGGCGGTGGATTATCACCGTATGCAAGTCAGACAGCCTGTCCATACGACCATCCACGAACTGTCCCCACACGATATCCCTGTCAGCGACGCCTCCGACCCCGCCCGAATTGTATTCGCACGTCAGATCCTTGAACAATTGTGCCATGTTATCGAGGAGTTACCACCACAATGCCATCGCGCGTTTGTGTTGCACAAATTTGATGGCTTGTCCCATGCAGACATAGCGAGTCAATTGGGCATCACCCGTAATGCCGTCGAAAAACTGCTGATTCGTGCGCTTGTCCGGCTACGAAGAGTATTGGCATAATTGCAGTAATGCCCAAGCCAAAATTTATCGACCATACACGACATACGCAGAAAGATAATTCACTGACCGAAGAAGCGGCAGCCTGGTTTCTGCGTATGCAGCAAAGTAACCGCAGTGACAGCGAACAGCAAGCCCTTGAGGCATGGCTGTCACAAAGCGAGGCGCATCGTGCTGAATATCAGCAGTACGTCCGGCTTTGGCACAATCTTGACCATCTGGAACCGAAACCCCGAAAAAAACTCCGTGCCACAGTTGCAGGAATACTGGTTCTGTTATTGATATTCGGCACTTTCCAGTGGATCTTCCATATAGAAGAAGTAATCGTTACCGCTGTTGGGGAACACGAACGTATTGTTCTGGCTGATGGTACAACCATCGACATCAATACGAATACAAAGCTGCGACTGGCATTATTCGGGTTCACGCGCACAGTTACCATTGAACACGGCGAAGTATTGTTCAAAACAGGGAGCGAACGCCTTCGCGCTTTTACGGTAAACGCAGGAAGCGGTGTAATACGGCATATCGGAACAGAATTTAATGTTTTCACGGAGGATGGCGAAACTACCGTTGCCGTGCTGGAAGGCGCTGTTGAGATTTCTTTGGAGGATCAGGACAATGCCAAAGCGATCGTTAATAGCGGACAGCAGCTGTCTTACTCTGGGCAAGGTCTATCGGATATCTCGCGCGCGGACTCAGAAACCGCAACTGCCTGGCGCAAAAACAGGCTGATATTTCGGGACACGCCACTGAACGAAGTTGTACGCCAGATTAACCGCTATCATACCCGTCCCGTCAAACTCGGTGAACCGCAGCTACATGGCCATAAGGTCAGCGGCGAGTTCAATACAACAGATCGCGACGGGCTGATCATCGCTTTAAAAACATTGTATGGATTGAATTCCAGCGAACTGGATGACATGACAGTACTTTACGCTAAATAACAGCTTAAAACCCGAATGCCATACCGCATTACGTGTTGCGAAGGCAAGCACCGTTACCGGGCAAACAAAGGTACTGTATCAACGCATCGATTCGCGTTCATGTGCCGAACAATCACTGTCGTGCGTAAATACCGATTAGCTCGCCGAATCGATGCCAAATTCACTCCCCGCCATCTGGCTCTTGGTCTCCTTGTCAATTGTCCTGACACGACGCCAATTCAGACATATTCGCCGCAAATCCAGGCCAGCATGTTACGTTCCTTGAAACGCTTCAATATGAGCGCAGCCCATTCCGGCTCCTGCAGCAACAATGATTCCGTATCAGCGACCGGGACACCTGGCAAATACCGATAAGCAGGTAGCTGGATATCAGTCACAATCATGGGCGATATTCCAATTCGATCAAATCGCTATCCAGTTTCATTTGTGCTGCAGATACACCCCTTGCCTGTCGTTTAAATTTTTCAACATTTGAATGTCAGGTGATTGATCCGTTTTTCGTTTTACTCAATATACCGGTCTGACCGGTTTTACTATAAATAGAATAACGGAGAAAAAGAATGAACAATGTATCAAGGGCGCTCGTGTTTTATTTTCTGCTAGCCGGGCCAGCACTTGCACAAAGTACAGCATTAAATATCCCGGCGCAGAACCTGCCGGATGCCTTGTACAGCCTGTCCAGTCAGACAGGGGTACAGTTGCTGTTTGATGCCGAGGATATGAAAAACCTGCAAAGCCGATCCGTAAAAGGTTCTATGAATTCCGAAATGGCGCTGGATCGCCTGCTTGCAGATACGCCCTATACGTATGAGGCAAGCAGCACAAACACATATGTTATCAAAACAGCTCCGGCAGAAAAGCCACATCTGATGCCGGAAGTCAAAGTGACGGGAGTGATTGACCCGGACTCGCCTTACAGTACACGATATAACGTGCCCAGTACGACGACCGCAACCAAAACAAATACACCGATCATGGAAACCCCGATGGGCATTCAAGTGGTGCCCAAATCGGTACTCAACGACCAACAGGCCATTACGTTAGAGCAATCGTTGAACAATATCAGCGGTGTTTTCCCTGGTCTCGGGTTTAACGGCGTCGAAACGTTCAATATCCGGGGGTTTGATACCTTTGATTACTATCGAAACGGTGTGCGGTTTCAATCAGCGCTGACACAAACCGGCAATAGAGAAATCGCCAACTTGGAAAGGATTGAAGTACTGAAAGGCCCCGCGTCCATTTTATTCGGCAGGATTGAACCAGGCGGCATGATCAATCTGGTGCCGAAAGCACCGCAAGCCAAGTCATATTATTCGCTGCAACAACAATTCGGTTCATACAACCTGTACCGTACAACCCTGGATGCCACCGGTGGTTTGAATCAGGATGATTCGCTCTTGTATCGCCTGAATTTTGCTTACGAAGACAAAGGCTCATTCCGTCAGTTTGTCGACAATCATCATTTTTTTGTCGCGCCGGTGATTCAATGGCAGATATCAAACCGTACGCAGATCACCGCTGAAATGGAATATAAAACAGGAAAATTCACGCCGGATTACGGTTTCCCTGCAATCGGCAACCGGCCGGCCAATTTACCAATCAACCGGAACCTGGGGGAATCCTTTAGCAAAGGTAATTATGATGAAATTACAGCGGGTTTCCATTGGTCGCATGCATTGAATGACAACTGGGAAATTAAACACCGCTTTTATTTGCAACGCACTGACGAAGAGGACAATGCTGTCATACCGTCAGGATTACGTGTTGACAATCGAACACTGGACCGGTTTTTTGCCGGATTCAGAAATAATGATGTCGAAACTTATACAACCAATGTAGACATTACCGGGAATTTTGAAACATTTGGCATCCAGCATACGGTATTGATGGGAGGTGATTATTATAATTTTAAAAACAGCGGTCTCTTGATCGATAATTTTAATTTCCCATCCATTGATATTTTTAATCCAATACATGGAGGAACAGCAGTTCGCGATCCACTCGATGATTTTCTTTTTCAGACACGTGAAGACTGGTTTGGTCTGTATTTTCAAGACCAGATTAAATTACCCTATAACGTTCATATACTGGCAGGTTTTCGCTACGATAATGCACGGATCGAGGCCGACAACACGTTTGGTGGTGTAACGACTTTTCTAGACAGCAAGCAAGACAGGATATCACCGCGTGTCGGTGTACTATGGCAGCCGATACGGTTTGTCTCTTTTTACGGCAATTATGTTGAAAATTTTGGTGCTCCCAATTTATTTGCCACTGGAATAAATGGTCAATCACTCAGAGCAGAAACTGCGCAACAGTGGGAAGCCGGGATTAAAACAGAATTTTTTGATGGACGCTTGAGTACGACTGCAGCCTGGTTTCAGTTGACCAAGCAAAATATGGCTGTTGGCCACCCGGATCCGCAACTGGCCGCACAAGGTTTCTCTGTATTGACCGGTGAAGCGCGAAATGAAGGCGTTGAACTGGACATTAACGGCGAATTGCTGCCGGGTTGGAATGTCATAGCCAACTATGCCTATATTGATTCGGACATCACTCGAGCTAATGACGCAACACTGGGTAATCGCTTCCCCAATGTTCCCAAACACGCCGGAAATATCTGGTCGACCTACGCTTTTCAGAATGAATCCCTGCGCGGCCTGAAAATCGGTGGTGGAGTCACGTTGAGAGGCAAGCGCGAAGGTAATCTGGATAATGATTTTCAGATGCCCGGTTATGCAGTATTTAACCTGATGACCAGTTATGCGATAAAACTGGGAAAAGCGCGGGTAACGGCGCAATTCAATGTCAATAATCTGTTTGATAAAGAATATTTCCCAAGCAGCGGTGGCTTTAACCGCATGCGTATTACAGTAGGCACGCCGCGCGTTTTCCTTGGATCAATTCGGATAGAATATTAACTGAGTAAATTGGCGGCGCCACTTGCCTCCCTTCATGCCTATCTCACAATACGCACTGACCGTAACCAGCCACCCTGCACCTGCTGTGGCCGATCAGGCTCACTTAACGATTTGGCGTGCCGTTTCGAGATAGCGCAATCCTTCTGCTCGGGTAGTTTCAGTGTCGCCAGTTTCTGAACCGACATGCACTGCTTCAAGCGTTTCTGTCAGCTCCAGCATTGAGGCATTGATTTTTTCAAGTGCATTTTCAAGTGTGTATGTCAGTTCATGAATCTGTTGCATATCAAGCGCACTCAGTGTCTCCTGCTTCAAAACTTCAGAGAGTTTCTGGTTATATTCGGAAAAATTGACCAGCGCCTGCTCAAGCGTCTCTGATGGCTTGCCTTTGAAGTGACCGTGCGAATCGTCCGCTGCAGCAGCGGATGCCACCATAAAAAACTGAATGATAATTAACCCAATAATTTTGTTCATGACATCTCCTTTTAAAATTCATTAATTATCCAGCATAACATAACGTATATAAGCACTTTGACAATAGCGCACTTTTCACACTGATTGACACACCAAGACGCTGATACCATATGTAAACAGTGCGGAACAGCAAGTCAGACGGGATAATTTCCAACCAGCAGACTTGTAAGGCCTGCCGCCGACAAGTAGAGCATCAATGTGATAAGACCAGCTGATCGCTTAGTAATACCTGTTTGATACTGCGGCTGCCTAGACTAGCTTATTCTATTCAACGGTGGTCCGCCACTTCATCTTTGCCACCCAGCGATAAATAAGTGCGCGGGGTGGATTCCGGTCATATTGACGTACCAATGGTGAAAAACATACCGTGTCAAATTGGTTGATATCTATGGACCAGTTTGTGATCTCGAAATAAATGCTGAGATGCAATAAGTTTCCGTTCCCTGCTACTTAATATCAACCAATCAAACTCATATCAGTGAACCTATAGATTCAACTTCAACAACCAGATTGCACTACTGTCAAAAACTTCAGAGGCAAGGCTCGTAATCGCATCAATTACGCTGTTGCGTTCAGCGTATCTCGATTTCCACAGGTTGATTGCCGGGTGATATATCGCGTACTGCCAGTTTGTTGCGAGCTGTCCTTTTTTTCCACCAGATATAGACGCCCGTGACACTGAGCATGGCGACAACCAGACCCATCAATGAAATCAGAATACGCCCTGGTAATCCGAGAATACGCCCTGAATGCAGTGGAAACTGGGCGTCTAAAAAAATGTCTGCCGCTGTTCCTTCCCAAGGTAATTTTTCACCAAGAAAACGCCCGTCTATGCCATCGTAAAACAGGCTTTTGTGACCAGCCCCTCCGACACCATGGTCTGCCTCCGGATAAAAAAACCGCACACCGTATATACCAAAACTTTGGGAATAAAACATCGATCCCGCCGGCTCCTGCCATTTCTTTTCTTTTGCATCGCCCTCGGCAACTGTGAGAATTTCGGCAAAGGTCACAGCGGGCATGATCGGTTCATGTCTTGGATTTGGTTCGCGAATTTCAAACGGTGTGGGTGTTACCTTGGAAACGCTATTCATGATCGGAAAGAATACCTCCCGATACAAATTCATGGAGAATGCCGTAAACGCGACAATAAATAAAATACCCCATGTCCACAGACTGACTGCTCGATGCAAATCGAAATTTAATTTATAGGTGCTCGCATTAGTACGAATTTTCCATGCAGGCTTCCAGCGCTGCCAGAAGCTTTTTGTAACAGTACGAGCTTCTTCTGAGTCTGGTGCATCATCAATCTGTAAATCACCAGCTTTTTGCCGGCTCCGCTTGCGGGCAGGTAACGTAAGATAAGCACCCACGAAACAATCCAGTGTCCACAGAACTGCAATAATACCCAGCAGCCAGATACCCCATCGGTCTATTCCCCATATCTCGGGTAAATGTAACGTAAAATGCAGTTTATACAGAAAGGAAACAAACGTTTCTTTTGTGATTGGCCAAACAGCGCCCCATTCCCGTTTCCCGAGCTCTTCTCCTGATACAGGATCAACGAATACCTGGTTAAATCCGGGTTCAAACAGTCTGTTGGTATCAGGATTAACACGACCGCTGACTCCAAAACTGATCGATTCGCCTTCTTCTACCATTAATGGAATTGATCGAACAGTAATTTCAGGATAGCGTTCTTCTACTTGCTGTGCGAGCAATAATGGTGATTGTTTTGGGCCACTGGATTTTGTCTCAACCAGATGTGGATTCAGCCAGTCATCCAGCTCATGATCCCAGGAGATTATGGCTCCGGTAAAGCCTGTCACAAAGAGAAATGCTGCTGTGATAAGACCCATCCAGCGATGCACTGTTGTCCAGAATACTCGCATAGTTTTTTTCTCCTGTTGTTCGATCTTTCTGTAGTTTGTTATAAAAATCTTGCATTTGGCTTAGTAATGGCTGTATTTTGAGCTTCGCTTATCCACTCTGTAATGAAAACAACCCATACTGATATTAATAGTTTTGTCCGCGCGACCAAGCCCTTTCCAGTCGATTATAATTGTACAGATTTTGTATACAAATAAAAATCATTCTCATATATAATGTGCCCGGAAAGCTAATCTTATGCATAAATTTCATATATTTTATTGGTCATGAATCGCTACACATCGAGAACATGTATAGCTCCAATTCATAGGGGTGAATATTAGGATCGTCACTTTATAGTAATTTATCAGAAAACCAGGGCAACAGAAGATTCCAGATCGTCTGAGCAATTAGCACTCAACAGTTTCTACTGAAACCGCATATCAGAATAGACAGATTATCGCTTCCTCCCGGGAATTTTAACGCCAATACCGTGACAGGTCGGCTGTACGCACTGCAATGGGTAACATTTTTGGGTTGCCACACACCGAGTTTTTGTATGTATAGCAGGATTCATTATCGTTATTCCGATAGTTTCCAGGATCATTATCTGGTCTCGAAAATGCCGTTCACGAAAAAGCACGACAACGACATGCGAGCAATTGCGCCAACAGAAGATGACTGCACTGTGCTGCACATTGCATCACAGTCATCATTAATTCTTATGCGCGGGTTCATCAAGTCAATTTTGCTGTTATGCTTTTCAGTGTGCTTGCTACTGCTTGCCAGTGGCTGCCAGAACATCCTCGATAGGCAACCACCCGATCTGCATCCACAGCTGCCGCAGGAATGGAGTGTCTCGCTTGATATTGATGATTTTTCCGACCAGAGCTGGGTACGGTCGTTTGGCGATCCTGTGTTAAGTGCATTGGTTGAACGCGCGCTCACGCACAACTTTAATCTGAAATCGGCTGCGGCCCGCGTCGACGCCGCCATAGCGCAGGCACGTATTGACAGTGCCGGTTTGTGGCCGCAGTTGTCGTTTGCACCGGCATATCAATATACGCAGGTGCGCAGCGCGGGTTTTGGTTCGGCGGAATTCAGCGTATTTGAAGCCATGTTCAATCTGAGCTGGGAACTGGACGTCTGGGGGCGCATACGATCTCTGAGAGCGGCTTCTCTCGAAGACGCCGAAGCGGCGGGCGCGGATTTTAACGCTGCGCGGTTATCGCTGGCGGCTCGGGTGGCGCAGAATTATTTTGCCCTGCTTGAGGCGCGGCTTCAGACACAGGTTGCCGAACAATCCGTTGCCGATCGCAGTAATATTGCCATTGTCACTCAGGGGCGCTTTGAAAAAGGCCTGGTACGGGGACTTGACGTACGGCTGGCGCGGACCGACCTGGCCAATGCAAAATCCCAACTGGCACAGACAAAAAACCGTGTACAGGTTATTACCCGGCAGCTTGAAGTATTATTGGGAGAATATCCGTCCGATGACTGGCAAAAAGTCGTCCAATCAATGTCCGAATTAAAAGGGATGGCGGATGCATCTATCCCAAATGTGCTGGCAGCCCTGCCCGACCCACCCGAATTGCTGCCCGCAGGGCTGCCATCGGATTTGTTAGCCCGACGGCCCGATCTGATTGCAGCATTCAGGCGGCTGCATGCTGCCGACGCGCGGCTGAACAGCGCGAAAAAGCTGATGCTGCCGCGTATCACACTGACAGGTACAGGCGGAACACGCGATACCGCGCTGG
Source organism: Nitrosomonas marina (assembly GCF_900111605.1). Taxonomy (GTDB): domain Bacteria; phylum Pseudomonadota; class Gammaproteobacteria; order Burkholderiales; family Nitrosomonadaceae; genus Nitrosomonas; species Nitrosomonas marina_A. The sequence goes on from NZ_FOIA01000002.1 coordinate 81,246, forward strand.
TTGACCTTGCCGATCCACGGTCCGCAGTCTGGAACCTCTTTGCGGGGATAATGCATCCGATATTTACCGGTGGCAGGATTCGCGGAGGAATTCAGCTCAATGAAGCGCGTGTGGAGGAAGCACTCAACCGCTATCATGACGTGGCGCTCAATGCTTTCAGGGAAGTTGAACAGGCGCTGGCAGCAGAGGAATGGCTGCGCGAACAGGAAAAGGTTTTACGCGAAGCCGTTGAACAAACCCGCGCAAGCCATGAACTCGCATTGTATTATTACCGCCTTGGCTTCATCCAGATCCTGACATTGCTGGACAGCTACCGAAGCAACCTGAACGCACAGAGCGCTCATCTTTCGGTGCAACGGCAGCTATTGAACAATCGCATTAGTCTTTACCTCGCTTTGGGAGGAAGCATTTGAAGCTTAAAATCATTCTGCCTGTCATCATCTTATTGTGCGGTATGGGAATTGCCTGGGCGCTCATTGCGATCCAGCCCGATCCCGGCCAGCCCGAGCCATCTAAAACAGCACCACCTGTCGATGTTATCCGTGCCGTACCACAACATATAACCCTGAACGTACATGCGCAGGGCATCATCATGCCCCGCACAGAAATCGATCTGGTACCTGAAGTTACGGGCAGAATCACCCGGCTGCATCCGGCATTTGTTACAGGCGACACCTTTATTAAAGGCGATATATTAATTACCATCGACCCGCGCGATTACGACCTGGCGATCACCAATGCTGAGGCGCAAGTAGCAGAAGCAAAGCACCGGCTCGCACTTGAAGAAGCCGAATCGGAACAGGCACATCATGAATGGAAAACGCTGGGCGGCAAGCATTCGCCTACTCCCTTGATGTTACGCGAACCGCAACTCGCCGAAGCGCGCGCAAAACTGAAAGCAGCAAAAGCCAGTCTAGAACAGGCGCGCCTGCAACGCAGCCGATGTGACTGGCGGGCTCCGTTTACCGGAAAAATTCGCAGCAGAACCGTCGGTCAGGGTCAATATGTCCAGTCCGGCAATCCTGTTGCAAGGCTTTTTGCAACGGATACGGCTGAGGTCCGCCTGCCGCTGTCTATGGATCAGCTGAATTATCTTGAATGGCCAGACTATTCCGATAACCGCAAAAGCGAGCAAGCCGGTACCGACAACAGGCCGCGTGTTTTCCTGACCGCCCGGCTCGCAGGTACACAGCAGATCTGGGAAGGACGTATTGTCCGTATCGATAATGCAGTCGATGAAACAACGGGATTAATCCATGCCGTGGCTGAAATACGCTATCCGCAAAAAAACCATGACAACCAGCATCAACTATTACCGGGTCTGTTTGTAAATGCACACATTGAGGGCCGCAGGCTTGACAATATTTTCAGACTACCACGCGAAGCAGTCAATGCCAACCGGCAGGTATTATTGATTGACGAGGATGAAAGGATTCACATGCAACCTATCGGCATTTTACGTATTGAAACGGACTATGTACTTGTCAATGAAGGACTTGACGCCAACGACCTGGTAGTTGCATCGGCAATTACGTCATTAAGAGAGGGGATCAAAGTCAAGTTCAAGCTTGTCGAACCCGTGACAAAACACCAGCAAGATAATACAGTCTCACTGTCGGGTATTGCGAAACCATGAATACGACCCAGCCATCCGGCCTGCTGGCCTGGTTTGCCGCAAATCCCGTTGCTGCCAACTTGATGATGATTATCTTGTTTCTCGGTGGCACGATCAGTCTGCTGCAGATAGACAAACAGGCGTTTCCACGGTTCGATGCACCTGTCATCAATATTGCCGCTGAATATCCGGGTGCTGGACCAGCCGAGGTTGAAGAAGGTGTCTGCATACCGATTGAGGAAGTAATTCATGATCTGAGCGGTATTAAACAGATAAAAACAGCAGCCATCGATGGAAAATGCAGTATCAAGGTGCTTGTTGAGCAGGATTTTGATGTCAAGGACCTGGTCAGCAGCCTGCGTGCGCGTATCGAATCGCTGCGTAATCTGCCTAAGGCAGTTGAACGTATCGATATTGACGATTTCAGCTGGGAAACACCTGCGATTACCGTGATCTTGCGTGGGCACACAGATCAGCTCACCCTGCGCCGGCTGGCTGAAACAGTGCGCGATGAGCTGAACATGCTTGACGGCGTACGTCGCGCCACGCTCTGGAGTTGGGTCGACTACGAAATTTCCGTTGAAGTACCTGCTTCACGATTAAAACAGCACCAGCTGACGCTGGCCGATATCGCCGATGCCATCCGTAGCGGGTCACTCGATCTGCCCGGCGGCGAGATGAAAGCAGAATCAGGCAGGCTGCAGCTGCGCTCCAAGTACACGGCCTACGATAAGGAACGGATGGCTGCACTGGTTCTATTAACCCGGCCTGACGGCAGCGTCATTCGTCTCGGTGATATTGCAACGATAACCGATGGCTTTGCCGATGTGCAGTTTCAGAATACCAGCGATGGCATACCTTCGGAGAGTATCTGGGTGATACCCAAGCACGATCTGGTTGAGGTGGCCAACGATGTCAACGAATTCGTCGATACATTCAGCGCCCAAATGCCCGAAGGTGTCGAAATTATCACCAGGCGCGATAACGCCCGGTCTTTCAACGAGTTGCTGGAGCGGCTGATGACCGTGGGCATCACCGGCTTTGGGCTGGTGATGCTGGTACTCATGCTTTTTCTGCGCACACATATCGCATTTTGGACGGCAATGGGTGTTACTGTCGCCTTTTTCGGCGCATTCTGGCTGCTGCCGATGACCGGCGTCAACCTGAACATGCTGACTTTGTTTGGCTTTGTACTGGCAGTGGGTGTACTCGTGGACGATGCCATCATCGTCAGCGAACGTATCCATGCTGTTCAGACACAAGGCAATCCCGGACTGTCGGGGGCCATACAGGGTGTGCAAGAAGTTGCCGTTCCCGTTGCCGTTGGCGTATGCATCGCGTTGATCGCATTCCTGCCCGGTTATTTTGTTGAGCCAAGCTGGGCCACCCGGTTTATGAAACCCGTCGCAACTGTCATGATTCTCACGCTGGCATTTTCACTGTTTGAATCCCTGCTGATCCTGCCTGCCCATTTGACAACGCTTCATAAACCTCCGACAAATAATTTATTAACCCGAATTCGCAGCGCTGTCCAGCTAAAACTGGATATTTTTATCAACCGGGTTTATCGGCCGTTGCTGCATCGCCTGATAGACTGGCGCTACACGTCGCTGGCTGCTTTTATCGCAGCGCTGATCATCGGGTACGCCGTCGTCAAGGGCGGTTATATCGGTGTCAACCTGCAGGAGGATGTCAGCTACTCCGAATTTCATGTCCATCTGTATCCTCCGCTTGGGACACCCTACAAAACGATTGAACAACGAGTGCAGCAGTTTCTGGATGCGCTGCATGACGTTGAAGCAGAGTTAAATCCGAGCCCTACCCCGCAAATGCCCAGACTTATCGAGGGTATTGAAGTGGTGCTGGACGAGATTGATCCCCAGATTTATGTCGAATTTACTACCGAAGCGCGCAAACGCTTTCATGTACGCGAAATCGTCACGAGCTGGTATAAGCATATCGGCGATTTCGGGGACTTCCAACCCGATTTCCATACACCGACCGAGAAGGAGCTGGTCGACCTGGAAATTGAACTGCTGGCGCAGGATCCGGATATACTGAACGCTGCTGCCGACACGGTAAAAACTCACCTGATGCATTACCCGGGCATTGCCGATATCACCGATTCGCGCAAACCTGGAAAACCCGAACTCAGGTTCAGGCTAAAACCCGAAGGCGAGCGGCTTGGGCTACGCCTCAAGGATCTTGCCGAGCAGGTGCGGCACGCTTACCAGGGTGAAGAAGCTCAGCGTTTCATGCGCGGGCGCTTTGAAGTTAAAATCCAGGTGCGACATCCGCGTCTGGAACGCGAAGCGATAGAAGATCTACTGACAATGCCCGTACAGCTGCCAAACGGTGGGCAGGCACCGCTTGGCACAGTGGCCGAAATTGATTTTGCGCCAGGTTTCGGTGCGCTGAAACGAGCCGACCGTATGGGCGTGGTAGCCCTGCACGTGCAATTGATAGATTCACCGCCAATCAGTGCTGACAAAATCGATCAGGACCTGACGTCACAGTTCTTTCCTGCGCTTGAGCGTCATTATCCGGGAATCCAGGTTTCCCGTGGTGAAGCAGCTGAAGAAGCGGATGAAATCATGGATGATCTGAAACGCAACACATTCATAGCGCTGGCAATTATGTATGCTCTGCTGGCTGTAGCATTCAATTCCTATACACAGCCGCTGCTTTTCCTGCTGGCAGTTCCGGTTGCATGGCTGGGCGCGATACTGATCCATTGGGCCGCAGGACTGAATTTTTCTTTTCAGTCGCTGATCGGCATGGTGGCAGCTAGCGGTGTTGTCGTCAATGACAGCGTCGTTCTGTTACATTTCATACAAAGAAAACGGAGCGAATTCTTAAACCTGGCCGACCTGATCGTCGACGCGTGCGTCTCCCGCTTCCGGCCGATTCTGTTGGTGGCCCTGACCAGCATTGCCGGGTTCGCGCCAATGCTGTTTGAAACCAGCGAGCAATCACGCTTCCTGGTACCGGTCACATTGTCGCTTGCAGCAGGACTCAGCTTCGGCATGATTGCAACGCTCATACTGGTACCCACCTGTTATGCGGTGCTTGCCGATATTCAGCAATTTTTTTTACGACACCCCCGTGCTTTCCTTCGCCCGGGCAAATCCTGACGACACTTTTCATTATTTTAATATCAGAATCAAACTCGGCACTGACCGCGACAATTTCCCTCATTAACAGACGCTCACAATGATGATCAATTTGAATCGTATGCGCCGTGTTGAAGAAGAAACACTGCACGGCATGGCAATGCTGATTGACAGCATTAGCGCACATGCTGCTGAAAAGACAATTTACAACGTGGATCTGGCTGTGATATTTCATTAGCCACACCGGCGACGGCTCGGCGCTAAAAAGTCTTCTGCCAGGCGAAAAATAACTTTGGGATAATCTGACAAAGCAGAATAAGTCGCCTGCTATATGTTACGAAGAAATGACCCGCCGGTCTTGTTTTGAAAGGAAAGTTAACAAGACAGCAAAGGTATTGCAAAGAAAAAAATGTATGGAACCAAAATAAATTCATATTATAATGTAATAATAATGATAATTATTTCTATTTATATTAGCGATTGCAAATTCTGTTGCTTATTCTGCTTTGGAGTACTGCATGTCTTCTTCTAAGGTTTTTCAGCAGAATGAAATACATTCTTTATATAATGATCATCACAACTGGTTGTACAACTGGTTACTACATAAATTAGGAAATTCGTATGATGCTGCAGACTTGGCGCATGATACGTTTATTCGATTAATTGTTTCACAGCAACGGACGCACACCTTAGGTGATAACCCAAGGGCGTTTCTTACGTGTATCGCTAAAGGATTGGTCATTGATCATTGGCGTCGTCAGGAAATTAGAAAAGCTTATCAGGAAACTGTTGCCAGCTTGCAAACACATTGCACTCCATCGCCCGAGATCCAATTATCAACTCTAGAGGCACTCTATCAGATTGATGAAATGTTGCAAAACCTGCCTGCACGAACGCGTAAAATTTTTTTTATGGCACAACTGGAAGGCCTGACTTACCGTCAAATTTCCGAGCGTAACGCGATATCTGTGGCAACGGTCAAATGGCACATGCGAAAAGCATTTATTGTGTGCGCATCCCTAATTTGATTTGCCGGAAAATAATGAATGATTTTGATAAATCCCACGCTATTGATCCACAAATCCTTGAGGAGGCTGCAGACTGGGCAATTAAATTTCAATCTGGCGAAGCCAATGAAAATGACCGATTGACATTTGAAAGCTGGCATAAGCAAAGTGCTGCGCATACAGCAGCCTGGCATCAAATTCAGTCCGTACTGAATGCCTTTAAACAGGTGAAACCGGAAATTGGTTGCGCCACATTTAAGCGAGCGGGGCAGTTTGACCGTCGGCAGGCTGTCAAAACCCTAGGGTTATTAATCTTGGTTTTGCCTCTCTCTAGCTGGATGGCATGGCGCCATCTGCCTTGGAAAGATTGGACAGCTGATGTTCGAACAGCAATCGGTGAGCAGAAAACAATGGATCTGGCTGACGGGACCCGTCTTGTACTCAATACAGCCAGTGCCGTCGATATTGTAATTAGTAAAGAAATCCGGCTTCTCACATTGCATAGTGGAGAGATCTACGTTACTACAGGGAATGATCCGGCAGTATTGCCACGTCCTTTAATTGTTCAAACTCCACAAGGGACAGTCAAGCCGATAGGTACTCAATTCAGTGTACGGCGTTTTGATGAATGCACACGAGTTGCGGTTTTTCAAGATGCTGTCGAGATTCTGCCTTTTCAAGCGTCTGCAGCGATGTTGCATGCCGGACAACAGATTGATTACCGGGTCGATGGAATACAATCGTTACAGTCAGTTGAAGCTTCGGCTGCATCATGGACCCAAGGGACTTTCATAGCCAAGCATGTACGGCTGGCTGATCTCGTTAATGAGTTGGGACGTTATCGTAGCGGCATCATTCGCTGTCATCCCGATGTAGCAGACATCCGGGTATCGGGCACATTCCCGATACGGGATATCGATACCAGTCTTAAATTTCTGGAAGAAACTCTACCGCTGCACGTCAGTAGCTTCAGCCGCTACTGGGTCACTATCGACCGCCAATGATTCGGTAGTTCAAAAAATTTTCGAGGTTATTTATACCTTTTTTTGCTTTGTACGGTATAGGCAATATGTGTGTGTGCTAACGGCACGCTTAATTGTTAATCACAAAAAAAAGGAAAAATAATATCATGGCCTCAAAACATCGTTCTTTGCCCATTAATTGGTATTATCTCTTGTATGTTGGGCTTATTCCCTCGCCACGGATTATTTGCAGCGCAATATTCTGTATCGTACTGGCAGCGACATGGTTTCCAGGTTCAATTCACGCAGAAGCAGCTAATGATATAACAAAGAAAAACTATGCCATACCAGGTGGACTTCTGTCAGATGTACTTACGGAGTTCGCTGCAGCAGCAGGGGTATCGCTGTCATTTGATCCGACGCCACTGGGTAGCCGCAACAGCGAAGGATTGCGCGGCAATTATACTGTCGAAGAAGGTTTTAGAAAATTACTGCAGGGTAGCGGTTTTGAGCTTATTCGAACAGATCGCGGCGTGTATTCATTAGTTACGAGTCCCGAAAATCCAAATATCACCAAGCTGCCTGAAATGGTCGTTACAGGCGGCAAAGCTGACGGTTATGTGGCTAAACGAACAAAGACTGCAACCAAAACCGACACGCCAATCATTGAGGCGCCCCAGTCGATTTCCGTGGTGACACGCGATGAAATGGACATGCGTAGTGTACAGAATTTTACTGAGGCGCTACGGTATGTGCCGGGCGTAACAGTAGATCAATTTGGATTTGAAGGACGTGGTTATGAATATTTATTGTTACGCGGATTTAACGGGTTAAATAACGCAAATTTTCGTGACGGGTTAAGTAATGCAGCGTTTGGTTTTTTCTCTTCCTTTATTACCGATCCCTATGGCCTGGAGCGCATAGATGTGCTGCGCGGTCCATCTTCAGTGTTATTTGGGCGAGGTGATGCAGGCGGTATTGTCAATCGTGTGACAAAACTTCCCAATGCCGCGCCAATCCGAGAAATCCAGTTACAATACGGAAATTTCGATCGCAAACGTATCGCCGCTGATCTGGGTGCGGCAACCGAGGACGGAAAGTTGATGTTCAGACTGGTGACGACTGCGCTAGACACCGATACTCAGGTCAAATATCCCAATACAGGGGGCGAACGAGCAGAAATCAGGCGTTTTTATATTGCACCGTCAATCACCTGGCGTCCGACTGTTAACACCACTATCACTCTAATGGGTGACGTGCTGAACAATCGCAGCGGAACGTCGCTATTCCAGATCGTCGCACCCGATGGCAGCCAGACCAGAGTCTTGCAAAGCGATCCAAAATTTACCAGGTATGCGGCAAACCAGTCGTCCATTGGTTATCAGATAGAACACCATTTCAATGAAATTTTTACCGTACGGCAGAATTTTCGCTACACGCAGCAAAAAGGACGTTTCAGGGATATGTTCGGTCTCGGCTTCAATACGATCGAACAACCCACGCTGCTTGACCGGCAGGCTTACGGTACCAATGAGCGGTTGACGCAAACCGTTCTTGATAGCCATTTACAGGCAAAACTGGACACAGGGCCGGTCAGCCATACAGTATTGCTCGGCGCAGACTGGAATCAGACCAATTTAAACCTGAAATACTTTGAAGGTTATAACGATGGATCTCTTGCACCCGCTATCGATATTCTGAATCCTGTGTATGGCATACCAATTGCGACACCTGACGCCCTGGGAATTAATTCAAAAGAGAGAATCGATCAGCTCGGTTTTTATATTCAGGACCAAATGCGTTATAACGAAAACTGGATTCTGACCCTGAGTGGACGATTTGACAGGATCCGTAATAGGGACAAAGATTTCCTGATCGAGGAAACAAGCAAGAGAAGCGATAGTGCATTTACCGGTCGTGCAGGACTGACTTATCTCTTTTCAAACGGTATAGCACCCTATTTTGGTTTTTCACAGTCTTTTCTGCCGCAAACCAGCATCAGCGCAGATGGAAAACCGTTTGATCCAACACGCGGCACGCAGTTTGAAGCTGGCGTCAAATATCAGCCGGCTGGCGGGAGAAGTCTGTACACAGTGGCATTCTTCGATTTGACCAAAACCAATGTGCTGACTCGGGATCCGAATGATCCAGCTGGTTTTGCACTTATGCAAAGCGGCAAGGTAAGGTCGCGCGGTATCGAGCTGGAAGCACGTACCGAATTGTATCGCGGGCTGAACGCGATCGCGTCTTTTACGTATCACGATGTTGAAAATATCAAGGATACCGATTTCAGAGGAAACACACCGATACAGGTTCCTGACATACTCGCATCGGGCTGGCTGGATTATTCATTTGGTGCCCTCGGAATCGACTGGTTGCGTGATTTTGGGCTGGGCTTCGGCGTCCGGCATGTTGGCAGAGTCTACAATGATGAAGCCAATACCAGTACAACGCCATCCTTCACGTTATTTGATGCCACGCTCCGCTACGAAAAAGGGCCCATTCTTTTCACTATCAATTCAAGTAATATATTTAATAATAAATATGTATCCACGACTTTCTTCAACAGACAATATCCTGGAACCGAACGTACTGTAATAGGAACATTATCTTTCAGATTTTAATTGACGTGTATGAATGTTTCCAGTTATTGATGCTGCTGCCGCGCCAGGGTCAAAAAACGACTGAAGGTTGCGTCGGCAGCTTAAACTTAAACTGCAGGCAGAATGCCTCTGTTGATCATCAATGTCAGAGGGCAGAAAAGATTCAATAAGGCTCGTCCATCGCAACGATCTCTGTGGTATTCATGGACAAACGTCATGGTACGCTTGATGATCATCAGTCAGCTATTCAACGGATTAATGGCTGAGCAGTATAGATGGCAACACGCGTTTCGATACTACTCTGGTTCACCCGAGATACATAACATTCATCGTCTACAGCTGATAAGTAAGTGTATGTGAAGATAAAACAGTTGGTAGACTCAAATTGAACACCCTCCAAGTATAAACCACATTTTACTTAGAAACTTCAGTGCATACTTTGAACCCGGGTCAGTATCAATTTCATCGGTAGATCCAGTTCCCTGCCCTCCCTTTATGTCATACTGTTCCTGACGATAATCGATTATGCACCTTTAAATCTGACACTAATGGTAAAGCTTTACATGAACGTTAGATCGTAATACAACCAGACCAGTTATTAATAATGTGGAACGTCCTGTTGATATCTATTCAATCCGCGATTTCAAATTATACCGCTACTCTGCGTATCGGCCTGGAGGGTTTCTTGGCGGCTGATTGCTGCCTTCTATAAACAATAATACTGAGCAACACACCAAGCAATACCACAGTGATCAATGGAATGTTGCCTTTTGCAAGCGTTTCGAGATTGGGATCGAACAGTAACAGCAGTAACGCAATAGCCAAAGCTGGGATCATTGTTATGAACAGGCTGATAATAAAAATCTTTTTGTGCCTTCCGTGAAAACGGCAAGAGTTCAGATAACTGATCAGCAATATAAGCGACAACACGCCCAGCACAACCAGAGCCACCCAAAAAAAACTCCGGTTTTCACAGACAAACCGGTCAAGTGCGGTGTCTGGCTGACCGTTACGGTCGGGATGTTGAAAATGCCGGACCAGGCAACTGCTGATACCCTTTATCTCCTCGCACCGACCAGTCATTTCCGTTTTCAGCACCGGCTCATTCAGCGGTAACGGCCAGAAACCCACGCCACCAAAATTATCCTTGAAATAAACAATATCATCTTCCAGCTGCTCCCAGTTTCGGCCGTCAAATTCGATAACCGGAATGATATTGCGCAAAAACAGGCCACGTAAAATACCATACAACCCGCTATTTTCAATATCTAGCCTCAGTGCTTTCTTGGCCTTTGTCGTCGGTTCTTCAAGCAGCACCAGAATTTTGGCATTCAGATCGTCGCGGATATCAACCTGCTGATACGAGCTGGCGGCATCATTGGCTTGAATGCCCGAAATACGCTCAAGCAGATTAAAATACTGATAAAACCCATCTCCCAGTTCGGACTGCGACACCATAATATTGACAAAATAATCATCCCCCGTTGCCTGTAACCGTTTTGTCAACGCATCGTAAAAACTGTTAAACAGGCCGATCGACACGGCATCGCTCGGGAACCCTCTAAAATCGAGCGTGACGCCATCACCTTGCGTTGCCAGGTGAACTGCGCCAAATGTCAGTCTGGCATATAGATCATTCAACGGTTGCGTGAGTAATTGATAAATGTCATCAGCAAGTGTGGCAAAGATATTCGCCTTTTGGTTTGAGTCGAGTGACTGCCATTCTTTTGCCCAGTATGACTGGTCTTTGTATATAACCCAGTCAACTTTACTGTTGTGTCGGCGGGTTGTCTGGATAAATGAGTTTTTATCAAGAAACTGTTTCAGGTCGAATGTATTATTATCATCATTGACATGGTTGATCGCCCCGCCGGCATCAAAAGACAATCCATGATAAGCCACCCGTGACAAAACACTGAAATTGACTATTTGCTGGGTATCATTTGCCAGCCAGTAAGGATAAAGACCGTAAACCGTGCCGGACAGTTCGTCCAGCACACATCCACAGCCATCGCCGTCCCAATTCAATGTAACGGAAGCATCAAAAACCGGTCTTTTTTTATATAACAAAGCAACTGCCGGACGCACAACATGTTCATAAAGACTGCTGATAAATTCATCGACATCGCGCTTCTCTGCTTCGTTGCATGTTCCGGATCGCTCACGTAACGCATTTATTAATTTCAGATGTTTGCGAATCTCTGGCATTCCATGGTACATCTGATTGTTGAGCAGATCGGTTTCCAGTGCCAAAAACGCTTCATCGCTGATTTTGATGCCCAGCGTGTACTGGTTATGCAACAGTGCTTCCTGACAGACTCCAATACCCGCAAAAATTTTAGCCTGCGCCGCTTTGTCAAAAAGTTCCGGGCGTGGATAAGCTGTACCGGCAAATTCGTTTTCAAGCAATTCAGCAAGAACGGGATTCAGGGAAGCCATGAAAGGATCGCCGATCATTGCCTGGTCAAGAAATTTTATAAAATCCTGTGTAATCACCAGCGTTCTGTTGCGGTAGTAACGTTTTACCAATGGGGACAACCGCTGAAACAAATCAGGATAGGCTGCAAGTACGTCAGAAACAGCCGCTTCAAGTAATGCATAATTCTCGTACTGTTTGTTTTCCAGCTTGAGCAGCGCAGCCATTATCTGTTCCTTGCTCTGCAACAGCACGAAATCATCGGCTGTTAGCTGATAATAGTACATGGGCGATGCAGAATAATCGGGATTGACCCCGATAGAAAATGGTTCACTTAATGATCGATAACGATATACAAGGTCCAGCAATGCCTGGTGGGAACCCTGTCGCCTGATGTAATAATCCAGATCTCTTTGATATCCGGGCAGTCTGTCGTTCCAGTCTGCGAACTCAGTACTCAGGAGAATCGCCGTTTCTTGCGGAAACAAATTGGCAAATTCAGCAATGGTTTCAAGCCGGGCAATCAGTTCATCGGCGTAATTGCCGATCGGTTCAATTTTGAAATCGTAGGCAAACCGTTGCAGCCAGAATAATGTCACCGGACCCAGGAGGCCGTCTGTCAGCGGCTGGTTACTTAACTGGACATCTCTTTTCCAGTTCAGGTCCTGTTGATAAATAACAGCGAGGTTCTGTTGCATGCTAACAATGACGGAACGCTCGAGCTGGTTGAATCTGGATCGATCCAGCAGCCGATCGAAGTGCTGATCGCGATCCAGCACATAGGGTACATCATAAGCGTAAAGCGTGACGCTGCTGCCGGTTATCAACAGTAACCAGAAAAGCAAGATTCTGAAGAATTGCAATCTCATTGCGTCCTTCCTTCTTTTAACAGTTCTTTTCTGACGCCATTTATCAGATCATCATGGAAAATTGTTTCCCGGTTCATTCGTACCGCCTGAATTGCGGCGTACCGTACCGCATTGGTAATACCTCCCCCGGAAAGTATGTATTTATCCGCCAGTTCATTTAAATCAACGTTTTCCGATAAGCGGCTGTTCCCTGTGAACATACCCTGCCACAATCGCAGGCGCTGTTCTCCATCCGGCAACGCAAAATGAACAGAAGTCTGGAAACGGCGCGCAAAGGCCTCGTCCATATTCGTTTTTTGATTGGTCGCCAGTATCACAATGCCCGGATAATCTTCTATACGCTGTAACAGATAGGCGATTTCCTGATTGGCATAACGGTCGTTCGCGTTACTGGTTTGCGTCCGCTTTCCAAACAGCGCATCTGCCTCGTCAAAAAAAAGAATCCAGCGCTTGTTACCTGCCTGGTCAAATACATTCGCCAGATTTTTCTCTGTCTCGCCGATATACTTGGATACGACCATTGACAGATCGATCCGGTACACATCAATATCTGCCGCTTTACCGATAAGTGTTGCAGTCAGCGTTTTTCCGGTTCCCGGCGGACCGTAAAACAATACGCGATAACCGGGCTTGATATTTCTCCCGAGGTCCCACTGCTGCAATATCTTTGCTGAATGCTGCAGCCAGGCGTTAATATTTTCGATTTCATCCATCACTTCTGTACTTAAAACCAGATCCTGCCAGGTCAATGAGGTGGTAATCAATTTCGCCGGAAAATGCATTGTATAATCGGGCTTCTGATTTTTTCCGGTTGTCATGCGCCCAAGGTATTCAGCCGTGATCGTTAGCGCTGCACTTAAAAAAGGCTCTCCATTCGCCACCTGGGCAATTTTGATAATTCCCTTTTTTGACAAACTGTGATCGGCCTGAAACAGTTGCAATACATCAAACCGCGTTGAAAGATCCTCGCCAGCAAGTAGAAAGACCGCGGTTTCACACGTTGGGAGAAAGCCACTGTGAAATTTGCCGCGCCACCCCCCAAATTCTGTAAACCCGCGCGCAAGATCCTGGTTGCTCATCATAAAAAAATCCAGTGCCTGCGGCTGCAGATGCGGCAGCAAAGCCAGAATCACAATCAGTCGTTCTTCGAAACCCATACCGGTTTCCCGAATAATTTGCGCAAACTCGGACTGATCTGCCGACAAGTCAGGGGCGCTGATCGCGTATATTTCATCGATGTCGGTTTCACGACCGAAATAAAGATCGAAGCGTGCTTTAACTACGGCTTTGAACCACTTAACCTCCCTTTCTAGCGATTCAGCGTTTAACTTATTCGACATTGACAAAGACGTTTCCATGCTTATCGCCAGGCAACCTGAATCGCCCGTGTCATCCATTTGTACTTAATAACCGAGAAACTCCATGGTAATTGATCAAGCAGCATATCAAAAGGCCCGGGCTCAATCGTCAGGGACCACATATCCTCCTGCAGCACTAATCGCCCTCTTCGCTGCAAAAAAGTCTCTCGTAAACCGCTCATCGAAGTTTTGCCCAGTATCTTCCAGTTCTGGATAATACCGTTCAGCAGACTTTCTGCTGTTTCCAGTTCCTGTGCGTTCAACTGAATGTCACGGCTGACAGGCATGACCACAGGCAGGCCGCATAAAATCTTGTTCAGAACCAGTTGATATTCAGGAGGCTGCGATGCCTCATTAACTATAAACTGCAACAGATGAACGGCGCGCTCTATTGCCGGCTTATTAATTAGCCCATCGTTGTCAAGCCATTCCAGTCTTCCAAAAAGATGCGGCAGATAAGGTGCCGCCAGCACAAGTCCGGCATTTTGAATAAAGTATTCATCGCCGCACTCATCTGTTAATTTACCAATGTTCGAATCCAACACAGCAAGTCGCTTGACTTGAATATCCTGAGCGAAGTTTGTTGACAAACGAGGTGAATTTTCGGGTTTCTTGATTTGATTGCCCGAAACGCCGCTGTACTGAATCAAAACACCCTGTAATAAATGCTGAAGTACACTTGTGTGCTGTATTTGTCTTACCGCATTTTTCTGTTCATGTCCCTGCTGCTCGATTAACAGCGCCTGATTCCATATTCGTGCCAGTCCCAACGCATCTTCGTCGCCAGCCAGATCCTGTAACAATGCATATACAAACTCAAAAGTGACCGCCGTTTCTTCAACCGTTTCATCTGATTTACCGACACGCGAAATTGCGGATAATGCCTTCAGCCCGCTTTCCCATATTTGCCGCCTCCATGCATCAGACCCTGGCTGTTTAATATTTTTCGTATATTGTCGGAGAAATTCCGCATGCGATAGCCAGTCAGCCAGAATAAAGACTGATTGCGGCAAGACGGTATATGCGATATCGATCAGGATAGATTCAGGCAGCTTTTCAATTAGCTTTTGACGCGACACTGCATTGTGCACCAATGCCAGTAACTGTTTGCGCAGTGCCAGTGTTTCATCGGCTTTACTTAAACCTATGAATTGCCCGGTATACTGTTCCGTTCCAGCGATGCCAACTTGTTGAAGTGCCAAACGAATCCGTTGATTGATTGGTTCGATGAAATGTTCTTTCGCAGTTGTAGATACCGCCTCGGCTGATATGACACTGTTTGTCGTTTCGGACTGTGCGACAACGGCTTCCAGATCGACCGTATCGTCAAATAACAGTTTTTTAAGTATCAGCTGAAAATAAACAGCGCTGTTTCCAGATTCGGGCAAATGCGATTCGATTGCATTAATGAACAGTCGGCGGTCTTCATCTTTCAATTCAGAATTGCATTCCAGCAACTCCTGCACCAGAACTCTGGCCCTGGTCTCCGTTAATGCGGCAATCACGAGCCGGCCGTCTTCCAGAGAAGATTTTAAGCGCCGCTTCAAGGTACGGGAATCGGTCGTCTGCAATTGCTGAACCAGATCCATCTGTTCATCTGCCGAGAAGTTTCGCTGTGCTGATGATCGAAGCGTGGAAATAGCATCCAGCACGAAGTTATAAAGCACATTCGTTGCATACGCATACCGCTCATCCTGCAGTTTTTTTAACGCATCACTCCAGGAACACAAAATGGTTACTGCATCCTGGCCTTGCGACTGACCCAGCGCCAGCGCCCGAAAAAAAAGATTCGTATTAAAATTGCTATGTAACGACATGTCCGCCAGACAACGTAACGCGTGATTCCATAGCTGATTCAGCCGCGCTGCATTCGTTCTGTAATGTACGTTTTCATCATACCGCAGCAGCGTATCGGCGTGACGAATCAGTTGCGCAAGGATGAAAGCAGCCCGGGGTGACAATACATAGCTGATGTCCAGAAGCGTAGATTGGGGTAAACAGGCAATCAGCCTTTGCCGCTCATCCTGTTCGAGCAATAAATCGACCAGCTGCTGTCTGGCGTATGCGATCTGGTTTACCTCAAACCGATCAAAATCCAGCCTTGTAATTCCGGCTTGCCGCAGCGTTATCAGCAGACGGCACAACAGGGTCTCTTCGAACGGCTTTTGTATAAACAATTTACCTTCAGCCGGTGTATTTGGAATATTCGGCTGAATTACCGGTTCTTTTTCGGCATCGGTAGAAACCAGAGCTTCCAGGTCGATATTTTCATCACACACAAGCTTTTTCAGAACCTGGCAATAATAACCGGCACTGTTATCGATATGCCGCGCATGGCTATCGATAGCTTCGACGAAGGCAAGACGGTCCGCACGTGCAGATCCCGGATACAGATCCAGTATCCCGTGTATCATCGATTTAAGTTCGCCTTCAGGTACTGTTCCTGTATGTAAACGGCCGCATTCAAACAATGTTCTAAGCCGCTGCAGTTGCCGCGTATAATCATCTTTAAGATGCACCGCGATCTGGTGCATTTCCTCAATTACCGTGATTGCCGGCCGCTCTGCCGATGCAACGAACAGAATATCAATCAGGCTGTTATCAAGACTCATTTCTGCAATACGTTCGCCTTGCTGTTCTCGTTGACGGCGCAATCCGTTTCGCCAGAACGCCAATATCGCTGCACCGTTACAATCCTGCGACATTCCCCTTGTCATTGCCAGACAGAAGTCTACAGCGTCAAAATCGCTGTCCGGAAAATCAAGGTCCTGTGTAAGCAGCATAAAATTCAGGACATTGTCGAACAATCGCCGTCTCCAGGCTGAAATATCAGCATCCCGAGGATTAACGGTCGATTGATAAAGCGTATCGGCGCAGGTCAGTGTCTGTGTCAGGATTTGTGCGGCGTACGGCGATATTCTGTAAACCATGTCAATCAGAGCAGGCTCAGGCAGCTCAGCAGCTATTCGGGCACGAGTCAACTGATCGGAAAGCAGTGTCAGCATCCATTTCCGGTTTGCCAACACATCAGTGGAACGGAATTGCGCAACAGACAGATCCTTTTCGACGATTGTTGCGGACTCCAGGACTGAAACAATTCCACTGGTAACGTGATCACCTGTATCACCTGTCCAACTGGAATTGACTGGGTCTATATCTGCTGATGTTGACACATGCTTGTCAGCACCCGTTGAAGTTTGCGCCTGTCTCGACTGCAGTTTATCGTGCAGATGGTGTACCGCCGGACCGTCTGGCAAAAAATGTTTTTCAAATGCCGGATATGCCATGGCGTCAGCAACGATAATCTGCAGAATACGTAAAGAATATGTGTCTTCGCTGGATTGGGTCGGCTCCAGCGCCTGATACCAGGATTGCAGGATTGTTGTATTGTCTGGCCCGTCATACAAACACTGCGTCAATGCGCGCGCAATACCAGCCGCAGCCAGCGTATCTGTTGAAGTGCCTGCCGAAGACACCGTGGCTACAAAACGCAGCACACTCTTCCAAAAGCAGTTTATCCAGTCGTCAAACGAAACAGAGATGCTGTGCCTTTGACATTGAGCATATCGATAAAACCGTTCAGCTTTGAGAACAAACTGCCCAACGATAAATGCAATTAGCGGTGACTGCGCAAATAATATATCCATCAGGGCTGTCTGAGGCAGTCTGGCTATTATCTGATCACGAGCCTTGGTATCCTGCAAAATGGCCTGCAGTCGTTGTTGCAGGCCCAACATATCCAGCGGTTGTTCAATTGTCGAATCACTAAACGGTGCGCTTATGCCGGCATGCTGCATCGCTGTGAAAATACGACGATATAACCATCTTGACAGTGACAGGCTTTCGGCGACTGATTTATCTTTTTCGTTGCCAGGCCCGGATACTTCATCCTGGCCATTGCCTGTTTGTGTTGCTTCGATCTGTTCGAATGGAGTCAAATGTTCAATTGTCACACGTTGTATTGCAGACGGGCAGTCCTCCTGGAAATCGTGATCTGCAGCTTTCAACAGAATCTTCGACAGCTGCTCGAAATCGCCATGAACGCGTGCGGTCTCGATCAGTCTGTCTAGCAGCTGGCCTTCTTCTTCGTGTAACACTGGTACAACGATCATTTTCAGATATTGCCGAATCAACCGCGAGAAACGCGCGGATCGAGGCAGAGGCGACTGACATGTAACATCATCAATGATCCACGCCCACAATACCGTCATTAATTTGTTGTATCGCTCAGCGGGTAATGCTGATGTAGACAGCATCGTTTGGAGCGATTCAATCAGACCGAGCAGCAGCCTGTTATGTTGCGGGTCGATTTGATGCAACACAGACCCGAGCATTCCCGGGGAAAACTGCTGAACCATTCGCCATATAAACAATATGCGATCTTGCTGTGGCATTTGCATCAGCATCTCTCGCAATGCGCTCGTTGATAAAGCTTCTTTCAGCACGCGTTCCATGCTTTTTTCATGCCAATGAACATCGGTAGCATCGACATACCAGGGAAGACTTCCGGTCAGCATAAATTGTTTCAATTCCTCAAAGCCAGACTGGAACAAACTGACAGGCACCACATTTTCTGATTTATCTGATACTGATGTGGTGGGTGTGTGCAAAAAAGGTAGCGTCACTAAGTGATGATGACTGGATTCCCTGGCCTGTTTCAGCTGCAGACCGAATTGTTCCTGAAGTCTTTGTACAGTCTGGTCTGAAAAATTGGTTTCGGAAACAATCCCGAGGTCAAGTGTCACCTGATTAATTCGCAATACCTTGTCTGCCTCATCATACTCGTTCAATACGACTTCCATGGCCGGCAATAGTGTACTCACGATCCAGTCGCTCAATTGCGATTCATGTTCAGGCTCTACGGTATCGGCAACAAACGAAAAGTCGAAAATAACCTGTTCAATAACATGTACTGAAGTATTGTCATAACCAATAGTCGCCATCTTTTTCCTGTTTGTATTTCAGTAGAAAAGCAATCAACGAATCCGATGCCTGGTTGAGCCTGGAAAGAATTTCGTCATCCTGGTCACGACTATACTGCTGCAGACATTGCAGCCAGATTTTGTAACGTTCCTCGAAACTCCGCATGTTCAGAAAATTTAACCAGTAAAAATCTGCAAAGACATGTGCAGGTAAATTTTGTTGTATGATTTCCTCGGCAAAACACCTGAATGCGGTATCAGAAAAACATGCTGTCCAGGATGGCAAAACAACGCTGACACGACAATTAAAGAAAGTGGCATCGACACCCGGTCGGGTGAATGATTGATTCTCGCGCGGGCGCAGCAGTATGTGTTCGATGATATGAAAATTTTCGCACTGCCGATTCAGTACCCGCATGGTGTTGCAAAACCGGTGCGCATAAATCACTGCTTCTTCAAAAGAAGGTTCCTTGGTCAATATCCAAAGACGGGCATCGTGACCGGATTTGAAACACACAGCCGTCCTGCCCTGTTCCAGTCGAAGCAGCCGGTAATTTTCCAGTTGTATGCCCTCTTTGAAAATTGAATAACTGAAAATGGGCAACTGTGACGGCAGTGTCGTACCGGATAATTTTTCAGGATTATCGTTTGTCTTATCGGGAACGACCTCGCTTTGTCCGGTATCGCTTACCGATTTGATTTTGTCAGCCATAATTTGATCGGCTACGAGGCGACTCTTTCTATCAACCAGAATATCGGACACCCATGCTGGACTCTTGGCAAGCTGCAGTCCTAACAGCAAGCCAATTTTTACATGCAAAGCGGATGATTTTTCCAACACCTCGGTTGTGTAGTCCTTTGAATCGGAGTGTGAATAATCAAATCCGACGCATCTGTCTTTACTGATAAAGGCTATCGATTTCAGATAGCTTATTTTCAACTCAAGAATCCAGCTAAATGAATCCTCCCGACGGTAATAATTGAAACGAAGCAACTGCTGGTGTTCATAGACTTCACCATAAAGTGCCAGCAGAATATCGAGTATGCGGTTTTTGCGTTCGATGGGGTCATCATATTGACTTTGAATATCATTAATGATCGTCGATAGAGACACGTCGCCGGTGACTGTTTTCCCGGTGTAAAGCGGTTCGATATCAGGCACTTTGCTGTTGTCAAGAAACTGGGGAAAATAAGTCTTCGGGACACGCTGGTCGGGAGAAAACAAAACCGGGATCTGCTGCAGACCCTCCAGGTAATTTGCCATGAGCTGTTCGAACGGAAACAGATAGGCTTTAAGTTGTTTGGCTTTTGCATGAACGTCCGCCGGTTGCGAACGTGGCACGCCTTCTTTGTTAATTCCGTAAATGGCCGGAAACTGATGCTGTATCGAATAATAATGGCTGAGTGGCCTTGACCGGCCATTTGGCTGTGGAACAAATTGCTTAACAGATTGAGCGTTGCGCCTGAATGCTTGGTATTCAAAGACCAGTTTTTTCAACTCTCGCTGAAACTCATCGAAAAAAACTGTATCTTTCCAGTGAACGGCAGTATTGAATGTGCTCGCCGACGCTAATTGACCGGCAGTCTCATCGTGCGGCAGCGCGAGATTCATGATCTGATTGTTGACGTTTGCATGGGAATAATACAGAACCGGAAAAACATGTTGCGACAGCTGGTCATTCAGATCTGTGAGCTGGTTCCCGGCTTCATCTGACAGGCCAAGATTGCGGATTTGTACAACACCGCTAATTTCACGAATACATGTCATCAAATCAACTACTGTGATGATATTGCGAGGTATTGTCATTGACGCATCACGGATATATCCGTGATGCGTCAATGGTCCGGAAAAAATTGATTCATAATGTTCATTACTGGTTAACACATCACCGTAATGTTCGATCTGTATATTCGATGAAATGTAACGCGAACATCTGAAAAAAATTTCAGCATAAATTTTAGCCGGATGTTGCTGTGGATGGACTTCGATTTCTCCCGTTAAAAAAAACGGTTTTGTTTCGACCATCCGGATTGTATGTATGTCCTCACAAAGGCTGCGTTGCGCGCAATACACTGCGTGTATCTTTTTCATCACACCCGCTTCAAAAAAACCCTTGATGTCGTTCTGCACTTTTTTAAGGCAATTCGTCACATCGCACAGGATACGTTCTGTTTCAGCAAGCGTAACAGTCAGCCGTGGCAACACGTTTTGCATTACGGAAATCAAATCGTCCGGTTTATTGAGCGGCATATCCAGTATCGCATAGATCTGCTCATATTCCAGGCGCGGCAACGGCGCTTCGAAATACTTTTGAAGCGCTGACAGTTGCAAATCAAGCTGTTTGATGCCTTCCGGACTGAAGACCTGTCTGTACAAGAGTCCGTGAACCAAGCCGAGTTCCTCATGAATAACCAGGCAACTGGTCAGTTGCGTTTCCAGTCGCAGCAATAATTCACCGGATTGAACAAGATAACCCTTGATTGACTCACTCTGACCGCGATGGAATGTATCACCGGTACGACTCAGCCGCTTACACAACCGCTTCAACAGGTTTAACCTTGTCTGCAGGCCTATGCCGATCTGGTTAGTCAGGCTGTGCCAGTGCATTACGCTGACCTTCAGCCGAGTAATCTGTTCTATGATCGGCTCAAGCTTCTTTAATGTTTGTTGAACAACACCTTCGCTCCTGACCTGCAATATGGCAGGATCAATTTTCACATATACAGTATAGAGTCCTGTCAGTCCGGATATCGGTTCTTGTTCGTATTGTGCAGGTTTAAACCAGATGCGGTCGATTTCGGGTACCGCGTCATACAAGACCTTTTCAAAATCATTTTCGGTTACAGCTGAACTGGGAAAGATCTCATACGGCGGAAAAAGTGACTGCCGTACATAATCAATCGAACCGTCACGGCCTGTCAGATAGTCCGCGACAGGAAATTCAGAACGGTAGGATAAATCGGTCAGCGCATAACACAGCTGTTCCAGAATAGTAACGCCCGGATCGTGAAGATTATAATCGGTCCAGTTGTCGCCACATAAATTCTGAATAATTGTAAGCGCGTCTTTTCTGAGCGTTTCAAAATCAAGCGCATCCGGATCGCTTTGATTACGATTAATCTGCTCAGCGGTCTGCATAGCTATGTGAAACAGAGCCCGCTTCTTTATTGAGTCTTCTAAGCTGGTGTTCCATTTCCGTATTCAGTTTGTCCAGCAGCTGGTGAACGTGTTCGTAAGGCAGTTTTCCAAGCGCTTTGATCGTCAAGAGCATCTCCTGCTCGGTGAACATAAACGGTTTTTGCACTGTTTTATCGGTAGCCTCCGCGAATTGATGATGCGCCTGCTGATTCAGTTTGCCGATTAGTTCGAAAACCGTTTTGAACGGATATTCTGCCAATGCCGTCAGTATCAGATTACCTTCATCCAACGTGATTTTTACCGACACAATCCGTTCTGTCATCTTCCTGATCATACTATCGTTTTTTTCTCGATGTCGATACAGGTAATGTTTCGGGTTTCACTTCACTTTCGAACATTGCTGTATCTTCCCAAAGTCGGGTTAAATGATATCTGACCCAAATACCGTTGCCATAGGAAATACCTGTGCGCAATTGCAAAACGAATTCAAAGTTGTCACTTTCAGTAGAAACAGGTTCCCAACGCAGTTCCAGTTGATTGCATTTGGCGCCGTAATGCGCCTGATGATAACTGATATGATTTTTGGCATGGTACGTACTCAGCGCAAATGCGTGCATCAGGGCGTATTTTCCATCTGCATCACGACCACCGACGCCCGCAACAACCTCAAATGCCTGACAGCCTGTCAGCACACCGCTGATATCGTACCATTCACCGTCAGCAGGCACCGCAAATTCGTCCTTTTTCCCTGCTCTGCCGTGAGCAGCAACTGTACCGGCCACGTCCAGTTCATATCGAGGACGCTCTGTATTAATGCCGACGCCTACGCGAACCGCCTCGGAGTTTTCTTCCGTTTCTCCAATGCTGCGCAACGTCAGCACATTTGGGTTGAACTGATTGCCAATCCTGAGATTGGATGTTGCTTTATCCAGTCCCACAAACCATAACGGACTGAGCGTCTCCATTTTCTGATAGAAACTCATTAATTTTCCGTCTCCAAGCTGAAAAATTCTCAACCCGTCCTTGACCGTTTTATCAAAACCGTCATCAATTAAATTGAGTGTCGAATCAATCAAGTCGGCAAACGCAGTCTCTGAAGGCATGCTGCCGTTCTTGAATTTGGCTTCAAGTGTTTTTCTGTTTTGTTTTGCCATCTCTGTTCAGAACAATGAATGTACTGCCGATTTCCAGTTCACCAATACCGGTAACCTCCGGCTCTATAGCCACAAAGCTGTCATCGACTTCGATATAGTGCTGTCGCATCGGCTCGGCAATACTCCAGGGATATTTCGGCACAATCCCTTCAGACGTATCCTGCGGCGCAGGCATTGCCGCACTATCGAACAAATCAAATAATGCATCGCCATCAGGTGTAATCCGTAACATGGAAAAATTCGTAACCCGGTCAATGTATTCAAGCTGCTGTATATAAGACTGCATATCATTCTTGCCGATACACCACCCAAAATGCTTGGTATATCCGACTGTATCATGCCATGGAGATATATAATCAGAAATTGCTTCATTCAGTTTTGCAAGATGCAGACCACTTGCGTGACCGTCTCTGAATTTGACCGTACACCGGACCTGTATGGTTTCGTATACAGGATTGACATAATGGATACTGGCAAATGGCGGCACATACTGCTGAATAAACCGCTTCATCTCATTTACCCGGTGACCGCTCAGCCATAACTGCCTGCCATAATGCGCCTGTTTGACCGAAAAAGGTAGCGCTACAATCGTCAGGTGACCCGCTTTCAGACAGGGTCGGATTTGACGATATCGGGAATCGTATTCAGGCATCAAGTTAGCAAAACATTTTACTTTGAAAATCTGTGGAAAATTCGCCAGTATCAGTTGTTCATAATCTTTTGGCAGCAACGCACGGTTCTTGTGACGCAACCGTTCACTCAGGCGTGTACGCATATCAGTTTTACTTTCTGCCGAGCGTCCGTTAACTGAAGATTGCAGCTGCCAGACACGTTCAAGCCCGGGAATAGACTGTTTAGTCTGTTGAATGCTGTCGACTGGCAGCGGACTGAACGTCATGATTTCCCGGGAACCAGCGGAATCAACCTGCCGGTTTACCTGGATTGCCTGCGCATGTATCGAATACAGGCTGCAGAATTTTTCCAGATCGTGATCCGCTGAAACGCGTAACCAGCACACGCCGGCTGGCAGAACAGTATTGTTCGTATTGATCTCTGCCGGCACATTTAAGGTAACGATACCGGAGGTCATAAATCCGAAAGTCGTGTCCGAAACAACGTCCCGGACCGTTAACGGGATCCATTGATTTGAAGACAGAGCGTACCATTGCAGCTGTCCGATTGAATTGTTTCCTGACGGTAACGAGTTTTCACGCAAATGAAAATAAAGCGTCAGCAGGCCGCCCTGCTCAAATGCGTCCAATCCGATTAACAGGTTACCGGAATAGACATACTGCGGTAACAGTGAGACAAATTGCATCGGTATAGCGCCTGAATCCTCCCAGCCCAACGGATGCAGATGAATCAGCTTATCCTGGTGCACCGGCAAGGCACCGTCATCCGGATTGTCAATGGTCAGCCGCGTTGTCGCCTTATAGTTGACCAGTATGGATGTAATTACAGGCGTATAAGGTGCATTAGGTTCTTTTTTAAGCAGTTTGGGAACGCGCTGCCGAGTGTTGTGTGTCAATACACGTGCCAGCACCTGCGGGTATTTCTTATGACCGAAAGCATCGGCTGGTGAAACCAGCGTAAATTTAAAAAATCCTTTTTTACTGGAAGGTGTATAACTGAACTGGGTTAACACCTGGCGGTATTCCATAGGGCTCCAGTAAGGTATCAGCGAATCACAGACAATCTGTTTGGAATCATCCAGCGCATTTGATGCCTGACGCGCTTCCTGAGCCCTGAAAAGCGTATCGGTAATAACAGGAACGCTGTTACCCGGAAGCCATTGGCTATCAGTCAAGACAGTCATACCTACCAGAAAATCAGTATGCTTGTCAGGCCCGTCATAGCCTTGATAATATGATTCAAACCCGCCGATCCCGGCAGGTAGTCCTCCCCATTTGAATTCGATGTTGAAATGTGTCAACTGCTTGACAGAGGCCTCGGCACAACCAACCAGCCAGTAAGAACCGACCTCCGGCAACGGACCAAATGGATTAAAAGATGCCTGTGCTGACAACTGACCAAGCTGATTGTGCAATATCAGGGTACGGTGGCCACTGACCGATACATCAATGTCTATCCAGTCTACCGACAGCTTGTTAAGGATACTATAGGGATACAGATAACCTCGCGGATTGAGCAGCAGTCTGATCACAGGCAGCTCCGTGCCATAATTCTCGCCATGTACCACTGAAGAATAAGGCGACACGGCCGGCATATCCGCTGTCAGCGTGAAAATAATCCGCAGACTGTTTTCATTCATTGTACTGTCAACGCCTGAATAGACCGGGATATATTCGTCAACCGGCAACCAGCCTTCCTCACCGGATAAAGTAATGACAAAAAGATTTCCAAATACTTTAAAAAAAATATCCTGCACTTCTGCGTCGCTGTAATCCGTATCGACCTCTTTGGAACCCGGTGATTTCAACGTCTTTGCAATATTGTCGATCCAGTGCCTGAGTGTATTCTGTTTCATTCCGGCATCCGGTTCGGTGAAATTAAACGTGATGCAAACCGTTCTTTTTCCTTCCTTAAGCAACAGCGTTTTACTTGCAAGTGCACAGCCGATACGCGCATGTGTTGCAGAAAAAGTTTCTGTTTCAGTTATTTTGGATGCGCCCAATATAGGGTAAGCAAGTTTATCGCCGAGCGATATGGCTGTTTCTTCACAGCTTGCAGGAATTGCATTCAGCCAGCATGCCGTTGCCAGTTGTCTGGTTTTTTGTTTGCGCTCATGGGGTAAAACAACGACTTCCTGCAGAACATTCTCGGGTGAACTAAGTAAGTCGCGCTCGAAAAACAAAGTATGAATAGCGTTGACTCGGGCACCGTGAATGCGGACATCATGATTGCTGATGTACTGTATTTGCCGTTTATCCTGGTCAAGACCAGCGAGAAAAACAGTATCTTTGGGAATCAATACTGTATGTTTGGGGCTATTCAAACGGGCGACGACGTAGGTGTGATCTGGCACAAACGGATGTGTCTGTGCGCCAAGGATCTGCTCATAGTAAAAATCGATAAAGTTTGATGTAAACCGGTTGATTTTTTTTTGCAATCTTTGAAATAACTGCAAAAATGTTATCAGCAGACCTGCAGCCGGGTCGTGACACTGGCTGTGCAACGAAACTGACAGCAAAGCGGCCGCCCTATCCTGAACCATTTCTATGGCTTTCACTATTGAAAAGAAACCTGAACGCAGACGGACTGGTATTGACGATTCATCAATCATATAGTTCGAATCCGAACTATAATGATCGGCATCTGAAATATTCATCAGGTTGATCAAATCACTGGAGAAGTATTGATCAAGTGGTTCTTCGGGCAATGAATAAGCAGTATGCCGTATCAATAATTGCAAGTCATTTTTGAGCCCGGCGACTATTCCTTCAACCAGTTGATACAGTTCATGACCGATACGGCTGTGCGCCGATTTGAGTGATACCAGCCAACGATCCAGCAATCCTGTGGCGTAGTAAGCCATTATAAACTGATACCGATATGCTACAGGCAATGCCGTATAAATCGAATTTATCGCATGATTCTGCATCATTTTGGCTGGAAGCTGATTCGGTCTGTACATTGACCCCAGCCTGGTCGTATCGATTGACAGAATTATCGCAATAATCACAGTCTCATCGGCTGTGAAAAAAGTTTTCCAATTGCCGTCCGATTCATTATTCAAATGATAAAATTTCATCATTTCGGCGTAATCGACAGCCATAGCCAGCAACGCATGAAAACGCAAATCAAATAGCTGGAAATAATCCTGGTCCAGCGCCTGCAACAGACGGCAGGATTGACTTGTCCCGTCCCGGATACGCAGACGAATGTCGGCCACCAGATCAGAACAATATCTCATTGATACAATGAACCACGTGTTTTCGGATTGAAAATACCGGACCAGGACAGGCCGCTAAGCACAAGATACGGCCAGTGGGCATATTGGTCGATTGCCAATTGGTCAATAACGCCTGTAACCTTGTACCTAGATGCGTACATTGGTACCTTCGGTAAAATAGAACGGATACACAATATTGTGTCGGTTATTGGTTGATCGAACGATATAGGTTATATGAATTTGAATCAGACCATTTGCGCGATCGTTCTCGTTTTCACTATCCACGTCTATTCGCTCAACAATGACACGTGGTTCAAAAAATAAAATCGCTCTTCTGACAAGGTCGGTTATCACGGTGACCTCCGTTTCGTCGATTTCCTCAAACACATGTGCTTTTAACCCGCACCCGTAAGTAGGCTGCATGATACGTTCGCCTGGATGCGTTGATAATAAAATATACAGGCTTTCACGAATGTCCTCTTCTGCAGACACCCGTTTGACTCTACCATTGATATTGAACTGTGGAGGAAAAGCCCATCCTGTACCTAGAAAGGATTTGTCTGTCGCCATGTTTGTTCTCGCTGCATTACGCTGTTCAGGCACCAACAAGCCTGAGCAATGATGTTGTATCGCGTTAATCCGGCAAGCTAACCGCCTATCATTACGGTTGGCAGGCCTGATACGATACTGCCTCCATGGGCTGTCGTGTCCCCCATCCTGGCAGCAGGTCTGCCGCTGATCATTACGGTCGCTGATCCTTTGACTATACTATCCGGCGGACCAACGCAAACACACATATCGCCCGTCACTGCCGCCGGCAAATTGCCAATCAATACATTTGCAACACAAGGGCCACTGATCGGCCCGCCCACATGCGGAATGGGCGGCAAACCCGGTGTTTGCATCGGACAGGTATGCATATCAGTAATTCTTGCAGCCGGTGGCATTTCAGTTGACCTTGATATTCTGTTTCAGTTAATCATTACCATGGCACCCTTAACTGTCGTCTGACCACTTGCCGATAATTCTGCCGTTGCATTGCCTTTAGCAACAAGACCGACATTGGCCTGATGGTTAATGTTAAGCCCTGTGTTGTTTATATCTGCCTGAGCAGTCACTTCGACATTGTTGACGGCATCAATAGTTACCTTGCCTTTCGCGCTGATTTTTATGTCTTTGGGACTGTCGAGAGTGATACCGCCGGTACTCAACTCCACTTTGTTACTGTTCTGGTCCTGCAGCAGTATTGATTTCTGTTCATCACTGATCACTATCTGGTTATTATTCGGTGTAATCAGCGTAATAATTTTCTTTTCTTCATCAAACTCGATTTTTAGCTTGCTGCGTGTGACAACTGCCTTAATATTGTTTTCCGCTGTTACCTCATAGGGCGGTTTTCGATTGCTGCTGTACATGCTGCCTAGAATAACCGGATACGCCGGGTCATTGTTCAGGTAACCGAGTATGACCTCATCGCCAATCTCGGGTATAAAGAAAGCGCCAAAACCAGTGGAGCTGTAGTAACCAGCCAATCGTGCCCACACACCTTCATTCTCTGCCTGCATTACCGGTATCGATACCTGTATTCTGTATTGACCTTCCGGATCGGCATCCAGCTTTTTCACAACACCTATCTGCAAACCGCGAACACCCGGCACAAGCCCGGCGGCCATTGGGGCTTCGACAGAATATTGCTCGGTAAACCATTTTTCCGAAAGACCAAACTGTATTTCACTGACCCAGTTTCCACTGACAATCCTGTGCCTGACCTGTGTCACAAGCACATTGCCGTTAAACCGGTCATTTATGCCCTTGATTTCGATCAGTGCGCCGATCTTTGCTTTGGAACTACCCTGAAATGAGGCACTGCCGCGAATTCTGGCAAGTCCGGATTTGATCTGCTGACCATTGACCCAGTCTGAAAGCGCAGTATTGTCGAGCGGTGTATCAGTCTGTAAACGGAAATACTCCGGTCCGACAATTTTGGCCAGTTCTGCACTGTCGATATTTCCCTGGCTGTTCAGGCTGACCGGGCCGGACTGTGCTTCCGTAACTGCCTGCGTAGCAGGATCCCACGCTGTCGCTTTAACCGTACCGTACTGCGCAAAGGCATCGAGGTCGGCATCAAATGCCATCAAATCGACTCCATAAGTCAGTGTCAACTGGGCTTCCCCTGTTACCTGTGGTGCTTTGACACTGATGGTACCTGCATCGACTGTCACCAGACAGCCGTTTACTTCCGCCCGTGTCAGTAAAAAATCCCAGTCAGTACAGTAAAACTGAACCACTTCCTTGAACTGTGTGCTGGTTGCGGAAACATCTGCCGACACATCTTGATGACCATTAATCATCTGTGTCATGATATCGCTGTCTTTGGCATTGACATAGTTAGCATTTTTGCGACCAATTGTCATCGCCACGGCCTGATCCTTACAGTATACGATCAGTCGAGAATAGTTATCGCCATCGATTTTGATACTGTGCCTGATGACAATACCTTTAAAGATTCTGGTTTCCTTGTTGTCATAGCCGCATGCCAGTTCAACGACAGCACCTGGTTTGAATACGTCCTGGCTGCTGACCGGAAATTCATTATTGGGCATGTCTCCATCGAGAATCACAATTCTGGCCGTTGGGATTTTATTAACGCAATACTCAATTTCTACCGAAACAATCTGGATTGCATCTGCAACCGCTTTCCCGTTGCTGGTCAGCGATAGAGAAACTATACCCGTACTATCTTTCAATGGGGAATCGGCCATGGCAGGTTTTAATTGAGTGGCGGAAACCGTAACAGCGTTCCCGGCTTCAGGTCTCGAAAATGAGTCAGATTATTGACACGCGCAACTTCCGGATAATAAGCACTGTTCTGATAAATCCGATAACAGAGCAGTGGCAGCGTATCACCTGCCTTGACTTCTACCTGGTGCGTCAGGTCCGGTGACTGATTATCAGCTTCCTTGGCAATTTCCTCACTGCTTTGATATTCGATAAACGTCAATGTCACTTTGGCGCGCAGCGGAACGCCACTGGGTTTGAAAAGCGTATAATCAAACTTCAGAGATTCTACCCGGCCGTAAAACAGAAAACTGCCCCATTTCAACTGAACAATCGGTGCTTCGTGTTTGCTGCCGTCATAAGTATAGATCACATTACGTAACAGCTCTATCTGGTTTTTAACTGAAACAGGCTGGTTATCCGACGACCTGATGACACCGGTACCATCAAATATCAATTCCCTTAGAACAATTTTTTCCGGATGACTGACATCATATTTCGTTTCAGTTCCTGGCTGACCCAGTACCTTGTTCTTTGCGTATCTCAGACTTAAAACATGTTCATATCCGGACGGATTGATCATTGCTTCAAACTTTTTTTTGGAGCTGTCAACACTGATCCTACCATCTGAACTGACTATACAGCGCGATATCGTCAACAGCGCTTTTTTCTGATTCGCCATTTAACGCTCCTCTCTTTCGCGCATGATATCCTGGACCAAATGACGGCATTCAGCCATCAATTCTTCCTTTAATGCGCTGCGCTCCTCGTCAATATCCTGTGGTTCGTCTACAGTACGTTGCACGATATTCGATTTAATAAGTAATTGTTTGATTTCTATCGGCATCTTTATGGCTCGCGTCAGACGATTCGTTTTAAGAAATTATAATTCAGTACTATCTTTTCGATAGCCACCTCGTTTTTAGTTGAACCAAAATTTTCAATTTCCCATTTCACGGGAAAAGCTGAATCAAAAAGCCAGCCGCGTATTGGTGTTTTATTCTCGTTCATTAAAAATACACGGACAGCCTGCGTTTCAATTGCCGACACAAAATCACCCTCCAAAACAGCGATACACCATTTCACCAGTGGCGAATCTTTTGGCGCAATGCCACGCTTTAATTCCAGGCTGGGATGTTTGATTCCTTTCGGCAATTGATAGGCAAAGCGGTTTTCACCGCCTTCGACTACTGTTTCCAAATCTATTTCTGTAGTTATGCCGGACACCTCCTGAAACGAAGTATCTGCGTTCTCATGCGTGCCACCGAACATAACTTTGAAATAAAAAGCAGAAGGCGGATAAATTGTATTCGAAGATGCATCCTGCATTTTTCAGCTCATCCGCCTTGCCAGGCGTAAAACAGGTAAGCGTGCTGTTGATTGATCAGCCATTGGCAATTGTCAGTCCTTCATGAACAATCTCAATGGTTTCAATCGCCACTTCGTTACCTTCCGATTTCAGATCAGTGCCTGTGATTTTGGTAGGCCAGGCATTTGTCAATGTCCACACCATTGTAGCGTTGCCACCCTCATCCAGCAGACTGATGGTTATCGGTAGCCGTTTGATGGTATTCATTTTAATCTGCGTAAACCAGTCCCAGAACTTATTATCACCCTTGAATACACCTTTCTTCATGGTGATATTGCCAACTTTTTTCATACCGGGCATTTTAATAACTGAAAATTCTGGACTGTCGCCATGCCGGTATTTGATTTCCTCGGATTGAATATCAAGACCGCTGACTTCCTGAAATGACATGACCTGCGAATCCCACTTAACCTGAAAATAAAATTTTGGCATGGGCCAAACTGATGTTGACTGACTTGATCCATCATCTGCCATAGTTCACCTCTGTCTTTAAAATTTAAAATAAAGTACGCTGCTATTTAATCAATTTGTGTAAATACGCCTATCATGATTTCTGCATTTGCTGCTGGAACGTAATCTCGATAAACTCAGCCGGACGACTCAAAGCAACCAGCACTGTAACGCGCAGAATACCGTCGAGTATATCCTGCGGCGTCATGGTTTCTCCAAGCCCAACATAAACACCGAATGCGTCTTCGGGTGTTGCGCCGGCCAACCCGCCGCGTTTCCAGATACTGATCAAAAAATTGTTAACCATGCTCTTGATCGTTACCCATGTATTGGAAACATTTGGCTCGAACACATAAGCCTTGGTGGCCAGTTTGATCGATTCTTCCAGCATGATCATGGTCCTGCGCACATTGATATAACGCCAATCCAGGCTATTGCCATCCAGTGTCCGCGCTCCCCAAACCAGTGTTCCTTCACCGATAAACGAGCGAATGGCATTGATCGATTTACCAGCCGTGGTAACGTTCAAATCTTCCTGCTCGTCATGAGTAATCTCCACCGATGGTGAAACCACGCTGTTAATACTGACATTCGCCGGTGCCTTCCAGACGCCGCGGGAATTGTCTACCATTGAATAAATACCCGCCATGGCAGCTGCAGGGGGCAGCAAATTCAAACGGCTTCTGACAGCCTGCAGAATTTTTCCGTATATTGGACTAACAACATTCAGGGTTTTGTGTAATTCAGGATCGTCTGCAGTCGATATTTTTTTGATTTCCGCCTTGATTTCGTCTTTTTTTGCATCGATCAACTGGCTATTGTCAACTTCAGCATCCAAAAGCTCTTTTAGCGTATCCGGGTTGGCAATATTGGTAAAACTTAATTCACCCGGTTGGACAATTGACGTGTTCAGCCAGGGATAGTAAGCTGCGGCAAAATCCAGAAAACTGGTCCCGAGCTTATTACGAAAATTATCGATACAGTTGCCGTCAGGATCCTGTTGATCCTTGAAACCGTTGTAGACATCAAGTATTGCGAATCGATTCTTCATCGCGTACCCGCAGTGCTTAAGCACCGCCTGTTGCAAAGCTATACAGTCATCTTCCTTGTTGATAGACATGGCGTCCGGAATGACCACCATGGTTGGTTCCTGCTCTTTCAGCAGCACCTTGATGCCGCCTTCAAGCCTGGCCTTATCGATGGCACCTTCACCATACTTGCCAACTGAAATGACATAGCAAGCCCCACCGCCATTTTGAAAGAAAAGTATCATGCTGTAGTACAGCAAAAACCTTTGTTTCTGATGCACCAGATAATATTCTTTTTCATTACTGGAAAAATCCGCCTCTGCCGATGTTTCATCCTCGGGTTTTTCTTCCTGAATTTCGAACTGTGATTTGGGTGCACCGCCGAAATAACTGATGAACTCCGACATCGAAGAAATACGCCATGCTTTGTTCAACAACGATTTTCCCTGATTGTCAGCACGTTCCGTATACCCGATAAAAGCAGGCACCGCAGTCGCAACCTCCACTACGGAATTAGGAAACGCATTCTTTTCAACAATGTAAACACCAGGTGTCTTGTACTGCCCCATGATTTGCTCCTCTAGTTTGGATAATTGCGCCTTTGTCTATGCCTTAAACTGGTTTGCCTGAACTAACTTCAAAAAATTACTTGCTGTCGAGAATTTAGCCTTTTCAAGCTTTTTTAATGTACATAAATTTCTGAAATATGATGCATTTTGCCGTTCACCAAGTCGCCATGCAAATGATTGACTGAAGCATTCGGCAATCTATTAATCAGTACCTTGTCCCCTCGATTCTGAGTCTCTCTTAGCTGCAACCGCTGTTGCGGCAGTTCGTGCATCTGTATTGCCTGTGTTGATTGCAGCATTCTGGCCGGGCGATTACCGGGCAAGACGGTTTTTCCGATTTCCTCAAACATTAATTTACTGTCCAGATCCCGAATGTACAGACCGCGCCGGGACAGGTCTCCCATCAGATAATATTTCCAGAGTGTCTTGTTGCTCGCAAACAAAATAACAAAATTACGCACGGCCTCGGAGTCCTGGCCCGGTGCTGATAATAGGCTTTCGTTGTGCATGGCAAACTGAACGATGAAGCATGGGGGCACGTGATAGTCTCGCGACTCAAGGCATTGCCTGATCCGCTCTGAACCCGAATCTTCATAATCACGTTCGGACACAAAGCGTTCACGATGCAGCAGCTGTTTACCATCCGCTTTTATAGCGGGCTGGTGATTGTCAAAAAACAATAACGCGTTCGAGGATGGTCTGGCGGGTGCTGTATACCAAAAAAACCTTGGATCTCGCGAAAACACCTTGAAGGTAAATAACAATTCGTCTTCAGCGTACAAACGCAGGCGATCTATGTTGTCCGTTTCAAAAAAAACAGAAAGACGATTGGCAGCTGTTTTTAGCAGAAACCCGGGGCGATTGAGAAGGTGAACCGTTTTCACCGTTGGAACAAAATTAAGTGACTTGCAGACATGATCGGTGAAATACATATGCTCTACAGAAACATTAAAAAGCAACTGGTAGGCATTCATCGGTTTGATTCACGCTCCATTGTAACTTTGGCTCATCCTCTGAGATCATTTTGGCAACACTGTAAATCCAAATGTTGTCAGCTGTCAATTACTACCCACGGGCGGAACCGTAGGTTTTGAAACAGTCACAACCGGCTGACGGCCGATAATGTCTTCCGAATCGAATGTAACCATGCGCACGCGGTACAGTATTGAAGGCATGTATTTCCCGCCTAAAGCACTCCATAAATTGCTCTGGTCCTGTACTGATAAATTTTCGATATCCAATACCAGTTTCTCGATTCGTTTATCCATCTCTGGTACCGTATGATGGCTAAACATCGGGTTTCGCTGAAAAAAACTGATCGTACTGGATAAAAACTTTAAAGCCTCGGCGTAATTGTTGCCGGTAAAGTTTGCAGTCATCATGACATACAGATTGAAATGCAGTGCGGTGTTGCGTTGGAGGGCCCTTTCGCCAAACCCCTGGCTTCCCCCCAGTGAGGCCGACACAGCATCTTTTTCAATATTAGTTAAGAAAATTACAAGTTTGTTATGTGTATTTGGCACAACGCTGCCATCCATTTCCAACAGATTGGAAACAATCGCCACATCTTCATTAACTGCGTAGGTTCGTTTCAAATGCTGATTGAGTTGTCCCGCCAGCAATTGTATTGCCAGGTTAATCATTTAATTTCCTTATTTGACGGTATCTTGACACATGCTACCGGTCATAAATCCACTGCAGCAGTGCATCCATTGCATCGCGGGAATGTACAGCTTGCGGGTGATTAACAAAAATGACGACAACGATACGCTGTCCGGATTGATCAAGCATATAACCGGCCAGTGCCCTGACGTTATTTAGTGTCCCGGTTTTCATATGTGCAAGACCACTGACCGCCGTACCGGTAAGCCGGCCTCTCATGGTACCGTCAACCGCTGCAATCGGTAAAGATGCAATAAATTCAGGCATCACCGGACTGTTAAAGGCCGTTAGCAGTAATTTTCCCATGTGCCTTGCACTGATACGTTCTATTCGCGATAAACCCGAACCGTTTTCGATAACCAGTTCGGGGAAAAACAGCTGTTTGGAAGCCAGCCACCGTTTCAGGGCATGCTCGGATTTGTCGAGTGTAGCCGGGGAACGTGTGCGATTTGTCGAGCCGGCCGTTCCAAGTGTCAAAAATAACTGGCGTGCAGCAATATTGTTACTGAATTTGTTAATGCCGCGTATTACCTCAGCCAGTGGTGGTGAGTAATAGGTCTTGATATGCAACAAACCTGCAGGCGCTTCTGCCGTAATGACATCGCCATCAAAAACACCGCCCTGCTGCGACCAGAATCGCTTGAACAAATCCCGTGTGTATGTTGCGCTGTCGTGCAGGCCCAGCATGATAGACTGCCTGCCACAGCGCGCGGAAAAACTGCCATTTAGAATTACCTGCAGCGAATTGTTGATTGTTTCACCATGCTGTATTTCAACGTCAAGATAATTGCGCCAACCGCCCCCACATGCTTTGTCGGTGAGCTTCAAATTGTTCACAACGTGCAACGAATCGGGTATCGGATCGGCAACCACTCTGATTCCTTTCTTTTCGACATCTGGCATGAGATGAAGCGCCGTGGAACGATAATTGACCAATAGCGCTTCGGGCAGAATGTTATATGTTCGGTAGGGCTCACCGTCAAACGCGCCGGGATCGCTTTGTGGAATATCGTAATAGCTATGATCCAGAATCAGATTGCCAGTAATCTGTGCCAACCCAGTCTGGCGCAGGCGGTGAATCAACAGCCAGAAATGTTCCAGATCCAGCTTTGGATCGCCATACCCCTTAATAACCAGATCGCCATGCAGGGTGCCATCGGATATTTTGCCGTGCGCAGACAAAACCGTTTGCCAGGCATATGCGGGCCCGAGAATTTCGAGTCCGGCATAAGTCGTCATCAGTTTCATAACAGACGCAGGATTCATGGCGGCATCAGCATTCAATGCCAGAACGGGGTGCGGCGCTCCAATTTTATGCACATAAATGCCGACAGCTGATAGCGGGATACCGGCTTTGTCCAGTTTTTGCTGGATTGTTGCAGGAAGTTGATCAATCGCTGCGGAATCAGCTTTTTGTTCGGCGACCAGCGATAACGGCATACAGACCAGCAACAAGAATCCCGTCAGTATGCCCAATTGCATGTATTTCATGGAAACAGTTTCAATCCGCCAATACGTTTTGACAATTATATCATTTTACCGCATATAGCATAGCCGTCATCCCAACCGGTCCGGTATTGACCATCGCTTTCATACCGCTCACGGTCTTTAAAGCCCCACTTGGATCCTTTGGCGCTTTCGCAACCGTCTATATAACCTTCTTGAGAGCCGGGCGGATAACCCATCAGGTTATAGGTTGGCCGGGTACTTGGTGGCAGTGGGCCTGCCGGGCGTTCTATAGAGGGTTTGGCGGCCGGTTTGGGTGGTTTCGGGGTTTGCGAGGCCGGTTCCAGCAGTGCGCAGCCTGACACCGTCAAAAAAACACACGCAGCAACACAGTATTTAAAATGGTTCTTTGTTTGCATCTACTATCCCCGTACGCGAAACAGATGAAAAAATGAATCCAGAACTCTATCCGTGCGTTATTGTCAGGTATAACGTTACCACGCTGTCATGCCGGAAGGTACAGCACGCACGAAAGATGCTTTCCTTTTTAGGTACTGCTTACCGAACCCGACAAAATCACGTGGATAAAGTACTCACCGCAATCAACCCAGCGCCGACTTCAGCAATTTTCCCATCTCAGCGGGATTGCGCGTTACCTGTATTCCACATTCTTCCATAACCGCAAGCTTTTCCTGTGCCGTGCCCTTGCCTCCCGAAATGATCGCGCCGGCATGCCCCATCCGCTTTCCTGGCGGTGCCGTAACACCGGCAATAAACCCAACGACAGGTTTGCGCATATTATCCTTGACCCAGCGCGCGCATTCTTCTTCATCGGTACCACCTATCTCGCCGACCATCAGCACTGCATCGGTTTCATCGTCATCATTGAATAACCGCATCACATCAAGATGTTTCAATCCATTGACCGGATCTCCACCGATACCGATACAGGTTGATTGCCCAAGTCCTTGCTCCATCAACTGAGCTACCGCTTCATAGGTCAGTGTGCCTGATCGTGAAACCACACCGATACGCCCTTTTTTATGAATATAGCCGGGCATAATGCCAATCTTGATTTCATCAGGTGTAATAATACCGGGACAATTCGGACCGATCAGGCGGGTTTTTTTGCCTCGCATTTTATAGCGCGTACGGATCATGTCACGTACCGGGATACCTTCGGTGATACAAATTACCAGATCAAGTTCCGCTTCCACTGCTTCATCAATCGCTGCAGCGGCATACGGCGGTGGTACATATATTACCGAGACAGTAGCGCCCGTGGCTTCCCTCGCTTCCCTGACTGTACCGAAAACCGGTATACCTTCGAAGTTTTCGCCCGGCTTGCGCGGATTGACGCCTGCCACAAAACATGACTGACCATTCGCGTATTCACGACACATTCGGGTATGGAACTGACCTGTTTTGCCGGTTATTCCCTGAGTCATTACACGGCTGTTCTGATTGATAAGGATGGACATGAATCACAGCTCCTTCAATAGATAAATCGAATACATAACAAATCAGGCGTTTTCAGCCGCCCTGACAACTTTCTGCGCCGCATCGGCCATATTCCCGGCAGCAATAACGGAAAGACCTGAATCTGCAAGTATCTGTTTGCCAAGCTTCACATTAGTCCCTTCCAGACGGACTACCAGCGGCACTGTCAACCGGACCTCACGCGCCGCCTGTACCACACCTTCCGCGATCACGTCACAACGCATAATGCCACCGAAAATATTGACCAGAATCGCTTCAAGCTTTGGATTTTTCAACATCAACTTGAATGCCTCGGTCACTTTCTCAGCTGTTGCACCGCCACCAACATCCAGAAAATTGGCCGGGTTACCGCCATATAACTTTATGATATCCATCGTTGCCATCGCAAGTCCGGCGCCGTTAACCAGGCAACCGATATTACCGTCGAGTGGAATATACGACAAATCGTGTTCAGAAGCCTCGATTTCAAGCGGTTCCTCTTCATCCAGATCACGCAGAGAAGCGATTTCTGGATGACGAAACAGCGCATTATCATCAAAATTCATTTTTGCATCGAG
This sequence comes from Nitrosomonas marina, assembly GCF_900111605.1. Taxonomy (GTDB): domain Bacteria; phylum Pseudomonadota; class Gammaproteobacteria; order Burkholderiales; family Nitrosomonadaceae; genus Nitrosomonas; species Nitrosomonas marina_A. Next base: position 119,616 of record NZ_FOIA01000002.1, read on the forward strand.
TGCGAGTATGTGGTTGTCTGCCGTCAACACCAGCGGATTAATCTCGGCAAGCGATGCGTCCTTGTCGTCAAATGCCTTGTACAGTCCTTTCAGCAACGCTGCGGCTTCATCACGACCCGCATCAGGAATACCGGTTTTCGCCGCCATGTCCAACGCCTCATCATCCGATATCCCGGCAATTGGATCAATCATCAGCTTGTGGATTTTTTCCGGCGTTTCCGCCGCCACCTGCTCAATATCCATGCCGCCTTCAGCGCTCGTCATCAAGCATACACGCTGGCTGTCACGGTCGACTACCATACCGACATAATATTCAGTGACGATACTCACGCCTTCTTCTATAAACAACCGGTGAACAGTCTGCCCATCCGGACCGGTCTGATGCGTTACCAGCTGCATGCCAAACATGTTACCGGCCAATTCACGAACTTCCTCAATCGATTGTGCGATCTTGACGCCACCACCCTTGCCTCGCCCGCCGGCATATATCTGCGCCTTTACAACCCAGGTGTCGCCACCGAGTTGCTGCGCGGCGTTTACAGCCTCATCGACGTTGAAACAGGCAATACCGCGTGACGTTGCCACCCCATATTGCCGCAGAATTTCCTTGGCCTGATATTCATGAATTTTCATAACACGGATTCTGATAAAGATTGGAAATTTGAATAATGCCCGCCAGTATAGCGCAAATTTTCTCACTCGCCATGCATGCCGGGAACACAATTATCTGGCCCAATCCATATAGCCTATACTGAAAAAACTGGCTTATGCCCGTTCCAGTAACGGGGCTGTGGCTAAATCAACAGCACTTCAACTACACGTCAGACCGGCCACTGTTGAGTCACACAATGAATGCCCCCGCCTCCGACAACCAGATTGCTTGCGTCAAACGGAACAATTTTCCTGCCAGGAAGAGCCCGTTTGATAGCATCGACGGCAGCGATATCATTTTTTTGTCCAAAAATCGGAAACAACAACGCATCGTTGACAAAATAAAAATTGATATATGAAGCTGCAAGGCGTCTTTCACCAGCATACATCGGCAACGGCTGATTAATTGGCACCACCTGCAGGCTGCGCCCCCGCGCATCCGTCTCCCGATTCAGAATAGCCAGGTTCTCTTGCAAAATCTCGTAATTCGGGTCGGTAGTATCATCGCTGCATAAAGCTGCGATCATGCCTGGCTGAATGAACGCTGCGACATTATCACTATGACCATCCGTTTCATCGTCGCAGAGACCCTGCGGCAGCCAGATCACTTTTGTCACGCCAAGCAAATCCTGAAAATACACCTCTGCTTCAACCTTGTCCAAACCGGGATTGCGGTTATTATTCAGCACGACGCTTTCGGTGGTGAGCAATGTTCCTTCGCCGTCAACGCTAAAACCGCCTCCCTCGAAATATAGCGGCGCTTCAATCAAATCCATGTTATCCAGCAGTGAAATATAGTCAGGAAGCCGGGCGTCGTTATGAAAAGGGGTGTACTTCCCGCCCCATGCATTGAACTTCCATTTCAGAATTTTCTGCGCATTGCTGTTATCATCGCTGACATAGACCGGTCCGCTGTCCCGCACCCAGCCGTCGTCAATCTGTACCGGGATAACGGTAACATTCGGTTCCTGCACATCCAGCCGATTAACAATAGATTGATGGTCCGCCGGTGGTACCAACAGGCGCACCGGTTCAAAACGCGCTATTTCTCTGGCCAGCGCCATATAAGTCTCGACCGCATCGTTGTACTTGTCTTGCCAAATACCGGATCTGGCAGGCCAGGCAATATACGTTAACCGATGCCTCGCCCATTCTGCCCTCATTATATACATCACACACTCATTGCCGAAAATTACGAACACGCATTTTGCTGTCTTTTTAATGTTCAATCTGCGTCATTTACGAAATCGCTGCCGGTATTTTTCTGCAACAATATTTCATTCGAATCATTCGCACACGTACGCGTTTCCCGTAAACATAATCCTTTGTTCGACTCCGGGAATTGCATAACGCGCAGTATTATAGGTCTGCAGTACATGCACGGTATTACCGCCCAGCTTTGCTGTTTCCGCACGCAACCTGTCGCGAGCGATAATCAGACGTTCCGGATAGGTTATATCGCTGTCCTCGGCCTCTGATGCACCTGTGACTTTGCCAAGCAGCTTGCAGCCCGTCAAATCCTGTTCCTTGCCTAGCAATAGCAAAATCGGTCCGGCCTTTTTGGAATCGGGCGTTTCGGCCACCACTGGCTGACCGGCCAGCAGAAAAACCAATCCAGCGACCGGAACCAGCAACGGCATTTTCAATTGAACAAACATCATAGCCTCCATAAACAATTGATTGATTGATTTTATTGATATTCAAGAACTGTTAAAACTAGCGATATATTTTAACACCCGTTAACGCTGTTGTTTCAGTCCCGCCAATCAACCGCCTCCTGCATTGCGCCCGGTGCAAAGCCAGTGCACACTGGCGCGATGCAAAACGGTTTCAAAAGAACAGATTGATTGACGTTTTTTATGTTAACGTGAGATTTATGATTTTTTTCACAAAAACTGCAAAATACAGAACTATCAAAACAAACCTGCGTATGGAAAAACCGGTATGAATCACGACATTTGCACACATTATCTGCTCCGGTTAAAGAGTCTGTTACGTTTTTTTACCGCATTGATGGTAGTTACGACTTGCACACCACTGCATGCCGTCGCATTGCTCTCCGACAAACTGGAACTCTATCTGCCCTGGACGCACTACCGCGGACAGACCTATTCCGTACAAATGAATCCAGCAGCCGGTAGCGTACATGCATTCCGACTGAACAGTACGACAACGCGCGACGTCAGTACGTTTGAATCCGTGCTTGCAATTGTCGACGATGACCTGACGGTAGCAATTCCGGTGGTTGGGTTCCGTGGCGAACTTTACCGCGCAACGCTGAATCATGACGGCGGCGATGTATTCCGGGTTACGAATGCCGCGCCTGTATCCGCCACAACTGGCAGGGGCGTTCCGCTTTCGGCGACACTGATGGAGACCAGAACAGTCGAACAGATTGCGCTGGAATATCCGATAGCCGCCTTCGCAGGGATAGAATTGCGTTATGATGTCTCGGTATACCGGATCGGATACCAGACACAGGATGCATTTGGCAATCTTGTTTCAGCATCCGGCGTTGTCGGCGTGCCGTTGGGCATACCGGCAGGTGCGCCGCTGCTGAGCTTCCAGCATGGCACCATTACCCGCAGCGACCACGCGCCAAGCATCAATCCTGAGGAAACGGGCGCCGATCTGGCACTGTATCTGATGGCCGCGCGCGGTTATGCAGTCGCGGTGCCGGACTATCTGGGATTTGGCGACAATACAGGCCTGCACCCGTTCATGCACGCCAAAACACTGGCCTGGTCGACGATCGACCTGATCCGCGCCGTGCGTTCCCTGGCAGCAGATATCGGTTTTCCGTTAAACGGACAATTGTTTCTGGCTGGTTATTCCGAAGGCGGTTATGCCACCATGGCAGCACAGCGCGAAATCGAAACCCATCATGCCGACGAGCTTATCATTACCGCTTCAGCACCGATGGCGGGCGCCTACGACTTGTCCGGCACCATGCTCCAGCAGGCACTGTCTGGCAACCCTTTACCCAGGCCGATGTATTTTCCGTATCTGCTGCTCGCTTACAACCAGATTTACGGTTTTGACGGCGATCTCGAAAATCTTTTAAATGAAAATATTGCCACTGCGGTACCCGGTCTGTTTGACGGCTCAAACGATGGCGACATGATCGATGACGCGCTGCCAGCAACGGCACGAGAACTGTTTTCACCCGTTCTGATTGCCGCACTGGAAAACAATGGTTATCATCCGCTCAGAGCGGCGCTGGCGCACAACGACGTGTACCGCTGGACGCCGGTTTCACCAATGCGCCTGTATCATTGCCTGGATGATGAACATGTGCCCTACGCCAACGCCCTGGTGGCCATGGATTACTTTAACACCGTGGGCGCTGATGTCAGCCTGGAAACACTGTTTCTCGGAGGGCACTCGGACTGTGCAATTCCGGCGCTGCTCAGCGGCAACGCCTGGTTTGATTCGCTGGTCGTGCTGCCGTAAGCATCACAGATAAAATTCCACATTGGGCGACCAGTTAAACCGGCTGACGTTGTCGGTGGTCACCTGATGTTCGAATAACTCGATAAAATGGTCGTAGACATGCAGCGATTCAACGCGTGCCTGCCACGAATTGATGGGTTTTCCAGCCTGCAGTTTCCCGATCATTTCATCGATCACGGCGGCATCGCCTACAAGCGAACAATGCACGCGGTTCGTATCGGCAGCATCGTTTGAGGCGCCACCCGCGAGTTTGCGCTGTTGTGCACCGCGAATAAACGTCTGCCTGAACATGACATTCTGGACATTGCCGGTCACATAAAAGCTGATCTTTTTCACCGATAATTCACAGTTAAATATTGAACAAATTTATGCCTATCAAAGTTCCGCCCATTGGCAGTCATTCAGACAGAAATGTGATTTTCTTGATAAACGCTTCCGATACACCTTGTGTTTTACTGGTATTCTTCTGAAAAGCGAACGCGGTAATCGGGGGTGTTTTCGCCTGATTAAAAACCGTTTTAAATCGCTCGTCTACTTCAAAATCCGTGGTAATGGTTTTACCCGACTGATCACCCGAAGCCACGCAAAAATAGCGGCCGCCTTCGCGCCAGAGTTTGCCGAGATACATTTTGCCCTGCTCTTCTTCCTTGCCGATAAACGGACTTAGAAAGTAAGGCGCGGATTTGATACCCAACGGCAACCCACTTGACAGTTTTTCCGTACCAAACGACAGCATGACCGCAATCGGCACGCTGTTGACACCATTATTCCAGTCCGCACCCTCGGGATATTGATTGACACCCCACACAATTTCCACACGCTTGACGTTGTGAATAAAATCCTGCTCTGCTAATCTCAGACCAAATAAACCCGCCGTCTCCATTTGTGTACTGATGACCAGAGCATCGTTTTCAAATCGCGGGGCCAGCGCTTCGGCGTCCAGTTCGAATTCGAACCCCTGCTGTTCAAGCCAGGCCAGTGCGCTGCCTTCGTCCTTTCCGGTAAAGTCAATTTCGTGAATCACTCGCTCTGCAGCAAGTGCAGTTGTTGTATAAACGAAAAACACCAGACAGGCTATCACTGCAGCCCATCCATGTTTTATGGTATGAAGTGATGTATCTCGCATTGTGTTTCCCTCAAAAACGGCTAAACTGGAAGTCACATGTCATAAAAACAACATTGTCTTTTTCAGATTAGGAACATATTTTAGCGAATAGGTTGCAGATTCTCTACCAGATTTGAAAGTACAGGATTTCAGATCCCAATATCTGCAGTTAATCCTGTGTGATTGCGAACAGCCGCTGATATTCGCGAATGGCGTAACGGTCGGTCATGCCTGCGATATAATCAGCGATGGCCTGATGGCCTTCCCGCTCGAATTTGTGTTGATATTTGACGGGAAGCAGGCGCACATTGGAATTGAAGGCTTCAAACAGCCGCCTGATCGTATGCGACGCCTTATTGCTCATACGCGTCACACGATAATGCAGGTACAAATTGTCATACAGGAATTTTTTCAGCTGTTGCTGTTCCTTTTTGACGGGCTCACTGAAACCGATCAGCGGCGGCGCCAGGTATACATCATCCAGACAATGCAATTGCGTCTTGGCTATATTCTGTCTGCTTTGTGTCGTCAAATCGATGGCCAGGGTGTTGATCATGCTGCGCACGGTTTCATAAACCAATCGCCGTTCTGTCAGTCCGGGATGCGTTTTCCTGACTTCATTCAGATGCCGGGAGAAGATACTGACCTCCAGCAACTGCTCAAGTGAAATCAGTCCTGAACGCAGCCCGTCATCAACATCATGATTATTATAAGCGATTTCATCGGCAAAATTGGCCAGCTGCGCTTCAAGCGACGGCCTTGTACTCTGAATAAAACGCTCTCCCACAGCACCCAGCTTGCGGGCATTATTTTTTGACGCACGTTTCAGGATGCCCGCACGGGTCTCAAAACACAGATTTAACCCGTCAAACGCGGCATAACGCTCTTCCAGAATATCAACCACCCGCAATGACTGCAGATTATGTTCAAAACCGCCATATTCCTTCATACACGCGTTCAATGCGTCCTGCCCGGCGTGACCGAACGGAGTATGCCCCAGATCATGTGCAAGCGTGATCGCTTCCACCAGATCCTCGTTCAGATACAGATTGCGTGCGATCGAACGACCAATTTGCGCCACTTCAAGACTGTGCGTCAAGCGCGTGCGAAACAGGTCGCCTTCATGGTTGACGAATACCTGGGTTTTATATTCAAGCCGCCGAAAAGCTTTTGAATGAATTATACGGTCACGGTCGCGCTGGAACTCACCGCGACCCGCAGGTGGTGGTTCGCTAAACGTTCTACCGCGGGAGTTTTTTTCGGATACAGCATACGGTGCAAGTTCATTCATGCGTCATACAGGTATTCAGTGTATCAATAATCAGCTCGGGTGGAATATCCGCACGCATTACGGCTTCGCCGATACGGTTGAGCAGAATAAAGCGGGTTTTTCCGGCGGATACCTTTTTATCCAGCGCCATCAGCTCAAGATATCTTTCCGGTTTGAGTCTTGGAGCTTTAACCGGCAGACCGGCCTGCTGAAAAATAGCATGTATACGAGCGACATCAGCTTCGTTGATTAATTTCATGCGCCGTGACAAATCTGCAGCCAGCACGGTTCCGGCTGCAACGGCTTCGCCATGCAGCCAGACACCATAACCCATACCATTTTCGATCGCATGACCGAAAGTGTGGCCGAGATTCAGCAGGGCGCGTACTCCACTTTCCTTTTCGTCTGCTGCGACAATTTCAGCTTTGTTTTCGCAACTGCGTTGAATTGCCTCATTCAATATCGCCGGATCGCGTGAAAGCAACCTTTGCATGTTTTTTTCAAGCCATTCAAAAAATGCCGGATCGCGAATCAAACCATATTTTATGATCTCCGCAATGCCTGCCCGCAATTCCCTGTCCGGCAGCGTATCCAGCGTCGCACTGTCGGCAAGCACCATGCGCGGCTGATAAAATGCGCCGATCATGTTTTTCCCCAGCGCGTGATTGATTCCGGTTTTACCGCCGACAGAGGAGTCGACCTGCGCCAGCAATGTGGTCGGTATCTGAATAAACGGCACGCCGCGCAGGTAGGTGGCTGCGGCGAATCCGGTCAGGTCGCCAATCACTCCCCCGCCCAGTGCCAGGATAGTTGTAGTACGTTCACAATGATTCTTTAACAGGGCATCAAAGATTTGATTCAACGTATCCCAGTTCTTGTAGGCCTCGCCATCGGGCAATATGATGGGGATCGACTGAACACCTTTTTGTTCCAGTGCAGCAGAGAGTCTATCCAGATACAAGGGCGCTACTGTGGTATTGCTGACAATGGCCACGCGCTGCTGCTTGAGACAGGACACGACAAGTTCTGCCTGGCCCAGAATACCGTTACCGATATGGATTGGATAATTCCGTGTCTCGGAGGATGAGGAAAATTCGACCGTTATGGTTCGCATAGATTGATCTGTATATGAAATGGGTTGAGTTAATTGGAAAGCTGCCAGTCGCTTGACCAGTTCCTTGACCAGAAAACGGATATTTTGCCTGGCTGTGTCTATGATAATATGGGCCGTTTGCTGATAGAACCTGTCCCGCTGCTGATACAGTTGAGTCAGTTTATCGCGCAGATTGCTTGTCTGCAGCAATGGCCGGTTTTTATCGTGTCGCGTCCGGCGATATAAATCATTAATCGATGCTCTTAAATACACCACGATTCCGCTTTGTCTCAATACATCCCTGTTTTCCTGACTAAGTACAGCACCACCGCCGGTCGCCAAAACAATGTTGTTTCTGCAGACTAGTTTTTTCAACGCCTGTGATTCCCGCCTGCGAAAGCCCTCTTCTCCTTCGATTTCGAATATAACCGGAATCTTTACACCGGTGCATTTTTGAATTTCATGATCGCAATCGAAAAACTGCTTGCCTGTATAGCTGGCCAGCGCTTTTCCTATGGTCGTTTTCCCGGCCCCCATCATGCCAATCAAAATGATATTACGGTTGTTTAGAGACTGTACGAGCTTTCTGTCCGAAACAGTAGCTTTATTACGTGTATTCATAGTCGGATTATATCAAGCCTGCCACGGAAAACTGTCGGTAACTCAGACATTGTAGTTAAACCATGAATCCAACTTCAGTCTATTCAGCTTTGCCGTTTCCAGTTGATGTCCGTAGGGTGTTATAGTGCAAACCATCTGCATTATCCGATTCAAACTTTTTCCAGCGCATGCTTGATCGAGGCGGTTCATGTTTTGAAACAAACCACGAAAAAAACAATGGTACAAACACAGTAGCAACAAACGCTGCCAGAATCATACCTCCAAAAACGCCTGTTCCCATGGATTGCCGTGCGGCCGAACCCGCGCCGGTCGCAATGACCAATGGCACCACACCCAGAATAAACGCCATTGAAGTCATCACAATGGGACGAAAACGCAGATGAGCGGACTCTATCGCCGCACGCTTGGCATCCATGCCCGTTTTCATTTTCTGGTTGGCGAATTCAACTAATAATATCGCATTTTTCGCCGCCAATCCGATCAACGTTACCATGCCAATCTGAAAATAAATATCGTTCGGCATATCCCGCAACAGTACGGCTATCAACGCACCAGCCATGGCAAAGGGCACCGCCATGATCACTGCCAGCGGCAGCGCCCAGGTTTCAAACTGGGCCGCCAGAATCAAAAACACCATGATAATCGCCAGGCTGAACGCAAATACTGCCGCCGCTCCCGTTCTTTTTTCCTGAAAATCCTTACCGGTCCATGCAATCTGATAGCCGTCAGGCAAAACCCGTTCTGCCACCTGTTCAATTAATGCAATTGTATCCCCCGAACTTGAGCCCGGCACACCGCTGCCTATAACCTTGGCTGACAGCAAACCGTTAAAACGCTCCAGTTGTTCGGCACCAACGATATGTTTGACCTGCACCAGTGCAGACAGCGGTATCATAAGACCCGAGTTTGAACGCACATACACCTTGCCGATATCTTCGGGTTTCATGCGATAGGCAGCTTCGGCCTGTAACTGCACACGATAGGTTCGGCCGGCACGATTAAAATCGTTCACATAAAGCGACCCCATCGTGCTTTGCAGCGTCTCGTAAATGTGTGCTATGGGCACACCCTGTGAAACCGCCTTGGCTTCGTCGACCGACACAAAAAACTGCGGTACCCTGGATCGATAGAAGGTATTGGCAGTTGCCAGTTTGGGTTCCTGTTTCAAAGCCTGCATAAAGTCATCCACAACCCTGGCAAGTTGCTGCGGATCAGTGTTTGTTCGGCTTTGCACATAAAGTTCAAAGCCCCCAGTGCTACCCAGTCCACGGATTGCAGGCGGATTGAATGCCACGGCCAGGCCGTCGGTTTGCTGCGCGCCCACGGCAAATAACTGATTTACCAGATCATCGGCAGTCGTTTCCCGGTCCGACCAGTCTGTCAATCGTGTAAAAACCGTCGCCACATTGGTCTTGTTGCCACCACCGATAAAATCCAGACCGTTTACAGCGAATTGAAAAGCAACATCCGGGTTTTTCGCAATTTCGGTACGAATCGCATCACTGGTCGCAATCGTACGCGACAGCGACGCACTGTCAGGAAGAATAACCGCAGTAATCACATAACCCTGGTCCTCCGATGGAACAAGGCTGCCCGGTATGATCTTCAACAGCAAACTCACGCCACCGATGAACGCGGCAAATATCAATACGCTGACCAGAACATGTCGTATTGCGGCATCGACCATGCTGACGTAAAAATTGCGCAGCCGGTTGAACGCACGGTTGAACCAATCAAAAAATACCGCACGCCGTTGGGTGGCATGTAGCAGCATGGCACACAAGGTTGGCGTCAGTGTCAACGCTACAACTCCGGAAATCACACCCGCCACCGCAACCGTTACGGCAAACTGACGGTATAACTCGCCAGCCATACCACCCAGAAACGCGACCGGAACAAAAACCGCCACCAGAACCAGCGTCATTGCAACCACGGCGCTGGACACCTGCTGCATGGCCTTAATGGCAGCATTTATCGGCGCGAGTTTTTCCTCGGAAATCAGCCGCTCAATATTTTCCAGGACCACGATCGCATCATCAACGACAATTCCGATAGACAGCACCATGGCAAACAGCGTCATGGTATTAATTGAATAACCCAGCAGCCATAATCCGGCAAACGTCCCGATAAGTGAAATCGGTACGGCTATGATCGGAATGATCGTCGCACGCCAGCTTTGCAAAAAGATATAGACAACAAGCACAACCAGCAACATCGCTTCCAGCAGTGTCTTGACAACTTCCCATATCGACGCCTTGACGAATTCGCTGGTGTCATACGGCAAAACATATTGCATGCCTTCCGGGAACGTCGGCTGTAGCGCTGCCATTTTGGCCTTGATCGCGGCAGCCGTATCCAGCGCATTTGCGCCGGTTTGTAAAAAAATACCGATACCGACGCCCGGTTCGCCATTCAGCAGATTTTGAATATTGTATTCCTGCGCACCCAACTCGATACGTGCGACATCCTTAAGGTATAAAATACCACGCTGCCCGTCGGCACGCAGAATAATATTGCCAAAATCCTCCGTTTCTAGGAGTCTGCCTTTAGCAGTCACAGTATAAACCAGCTGCTGATCAGCAAGAGCCGGCTCCTGACCGATTTTACCTGCTGCATATTGCGCGTTTTGAGTGCGAATCGCCGCGGCAATATCGCTGGTGGTAATCCCCAGTTGCGCCATTTTGTCCGGCTGCAACCAGATGCGCATAGAATAGTCCTGCGATCCAAAAATTCGCGCTTCGCCGACACCAGCTGTACGTTTGAGTTCATCAAGAAAATGATTGGTGATATAGTTGCTCAAAAACAGCGGTGTGTGGGCTTCGTCAGTCGAGGTAACTGCAAATACAAGCAGCAAATCATTGGCACGTTTCTGAATGGTGATGCCTGAACGCCTGACTTCATCAGGCAGACGTGGCAGCGCGATATTGACCCGGTTGCTGATATTGAAAGTCGCAAGATCGATATCTGTCCCGATCTCGAACGTTACGGTGATGGTCAATTGACCACTCGAATCAGCACTCGAATTAAAATACAGCAAGTCATCGACACCGCTTAACTGTTCCTCTATCGGTGCGGCAACTGTTTTTATCAGCGTCTCGGCGCTGGCACCGGGAAATCTCGCAGTTACCTGAACAACAGGCGGTGTAATTTGTGGATATTGTGCGATGGGTAATTGAAATGCCGCTGCGATACCGGCAAGTACGATAATTATCGACAGCACGGACGCAAAAATGGGACGTGTTATAAAAAACTTGGTCATTATTCTTAGGATCGTTTATGCGTGCATACCAGGTGGCTGCTTTCAATAGTGTCCGGAAGACAACACAGCTGAGGCGTCGAGCCGCTCCGGGCTGACGACCATCCCCGGACTCAGCCGTATTAGATTGTTGATGACAACCTGATCACCCGGGTGCAAACCATCCAAAATGATCCAGTCCTTGCCAATCCACTCGCCAATGGTTATCTGTCGCGCAGCAACGACATTGTCATTCTCGATCACGTAAACGTATCGCCCCAGATCGGACGTCATAACCGCCACTTGAGGCAACAGAAACACATCGTCTGTTCTTCCAGAAATGACGCGAACACGCACAAACTGGCCAGGCAATAGCCGACGGTCCGGGTTTTCAAATGTTGCTCTGAGCTGCTGCGTCCCAATCAACGGATCGATTTCGCTCGCGGCAAAATTGATGGTGCCGCTAATGGGATACTCGGTACCATCAGGCAAAATTAAAATAACTTCCTCAACATTATCTTCACTGAGCCGGCCGTTAAAGCGGGCAAGTTCATTATCGGAAAAGCTGAATCGCACCCAGATTGGTGATATCTGCGTCATCGTTGTCAGTACGCTGCTGTTTGCAGCCACCAGCGCCCCCTCGGAAATCAGTGAGCGCCCGGTAATACCATCAATGGGCGCTTTGACCGTAGTGTATGACAAATCCAGTTCAGCCTGCTGCACACGCGCTTTCAACGCGTGCAATGCCGCCTCGGTAATCATCAGGTCGGCTACTGCATTATCGTATGACCGCTGGCTGACAAAATTTTCGGCAACCAGTTTTTCCTGCCGCTCTTTTTCGGTTTTGGCTTTCATGGCTCGAATGCTCTGTTCAAGAAATTCCGCCTGCACCTCGGCCAGGTTTTTTTGGAACGGATCCGGATCAATCAAGTACAACGGTTCATTGGCCCGAACGGCCATTCCTTCATGATAGTGACGTTTAAGTACAATACCGCCGACTCTGGGGCGAATTTCAATCTCTTTGGCACCTTCCGTCTGAGCGATTGTCTCTGCACTCAAACGCATATTGACCGGCTCTACTTGCAGTACACCAACTACCAGAGGTTCAACGGATGATTCAGTGTCAACGGTATCATTGCTGCAGGCGGAAAGTAACAGCAATGCAGCAACCACCGCTAAAGAAACAAAAATTATTCTCATTATCAAAATTTTATTGTTCAATTCTTATTTGATCAATACATCTAAAAAACAGAATTTGAGCCGGCATGCCGAATCAGCGACAAGAATACATCAGTGGCAAATGGCATTCCAAGAAAAGCTTACATGGCCGAATGGGTTCTGTATAATAAAAAAATTTGCATTGGGTAGGGGTATTGCTCTTGCATGCACGGATGCACACAATATCAAATTTCTGCAGCAAACAGAATGATACAAATATTAAACATAATTCATACATAGAAAGTAAAATCTTAAAAACCTTTTAGCAAATAAGGTATCTAAAAAAATTAAAAGGAAATCTGGGGAATTTTAATCAATCGGTGGATCCTGGTAAAACAACAGATCGTTACTAATATCAATAAAGATTGTGTCGCGTTCGGTTCGGGATAACGCAGATTGAGAGTTTATATAAAAAAACGTAATAGTTTTTAGATAAAATTAATTCAAAGAAAAGGTGCTTAAAAAAATGCCAATCCGTAATTTGATGGCCGTTCTGGCAGCCTGCTGCATCGTTTTACCGGTGAATGTGCTGGCCTCGCTGAAGTTGCCTGAAACTATAAAAGTCAATCCTGCAGCATTGGATGCAGAACCCATATGCGACCCGAAAATTTCACCTTCCTGGCGCAAGGCACAGGTCATAGAAGGCGTTAAAATAGAGGCCTCTGAAATCTGCAGTCCGGACAATCCACATCTGATTGCGGCGGTTGTTAAAGGAACCAACAATATTTCCATGGCCACATTAATGGAAACCGACCTGTCACCCGACACGATCATTAAAACCGATGACATCGATGGCGACGGAGACCCGGACCGTATTGTTATCAAGCTCGAAGTAATTGAGTTAAACGGACGCACACCCGATTTTGAAGGTGTCATTCCGACATTTGATATTGCACCGGGTATTCAACCCGGCGCCTGGGTGTTCGCTCCCAAGACGAGCGGCATGTCGACGGAAAATTTTGAAAGCATCAGAGCCAATTCGTTGCTGCGGCTGCCTTCACCCGTGATACGTGTCGAAGTTGGCGACATTGTTCAAATTGTGCTGGAGAATACGCATTATTTCCCTCATACCATCCATCTGCACGGCGTGGACCATCCGTTTTCCCACCATGAATACGGCAGCGGGAAACACGGCAATGACGGTGTAACGCAAACCAGCGAAATCAATCTGATGCCCGGCGAAAGACGTGTCTATGAATTTCAGCCGCGCCAGGCCGGCACAATGTTCTACCATTGTCATGTTCAAACCCACACGCACTTGGCCATGGGACTGGCCGGTATGATTATCGTAGAGGAAAACCGACCGAATAACTGGCTGCAAACGCTGAATGTCGGCGGAGGCCATGTAAGACATCCATCCGTTGCCGTGAAAGAGCAATACGATATGGAATACGACTTGCATTACCACGCCATGGATAAGGAGTTGACCAGCATTATTCAAAAATACAACGATCCCCGGCTGATAGCGCGCGAAATGAACAGACGCTATGATCTGACCGATTCTACCGAGGATTATTACACACTGAACGGGCTGTCTTTTCCGTATACCCTGCGAGAATCCATGATCATCGTCGAACCCGATCAGAAAATCAAGCTGCGCATGCTAAACAGCGGCGGCGAGTTCATGGCGGTACATACGCACGGCCATAAAGCAACCATCACTCATTATGACGGTGTCGAACAGAACCCGGCAGCCCAGATAACACGCGATGTTTTTGACATGGCACCTGCCCAGCGCCTTGATCTGCTACTGAACACAGCGAACGACGGACTGCACAGTTATGGTGCCGGTGCATGGCTTTTTCACGACCATCGTGAAAAAGGCATTACAACCGACGGCATGAGCGAAGGCGGCAGCATGAGTATGATTGCTTACAAGTCCTATCTTGACGACATCGGATTGCCGAAAGTCGCACACGGGATCGATTTATCAGTTTACTTTACCAAGGAATATTACGAGAGGAGACTTCCTATCTGGCAGGATTTAGATGAAGCGGGTAGCCTGGGCGCACCCGGTGTACGTTCAGGTATGGATGCCGAAACACAGGAGACCGTCACAAACCTGATAATTGGATTCATTATTGGTCTGTTGATTTATATAGTCTTTGCCAGAAAGCAGCACATCAAGGGAGCCGCAGCGGTTATTGTATCGAAGCTAAAAGGCTCTAAAGGGAGTAAAACCAATGAATAAGCAGTTTCTTACCATACTAGCCTGTATGATTGCGTTCTCATCTCACGCGTATGCGCAGCAGGATGAAACCGATCACAGTCAGCATGAACATGAACAACAGAATGATCACAGTGGCCTCAGCGATCAAGAAATGGATCACAGTGCTCATGAGCATGATCACAGCGACCATGACAAAGTGGACCACAGCGCGCACGAGCATGATCACAGCGACCAAGATGAAATGGACCATAGCGCGCATGACCATAGCACCCAAGATCACAGCGGTCATGACATGGATCACAGTGCACATGATCACGGCGGGCACGATCACATGGGCGACCACAGCGGTATGACGCATGGGGATGATCATATGATGGATGCTCCCGGCGACCATTCGGAGCTTCATGGCGATGGTGACGGGCATGCGGGACATCACGGAGACCATCATCATCATCATGACGGCCATATCATGGACCACGAAGGCACCCATATTATGGGACAGAATTTTGACAAGTTGCCCAGCAGTTGTACCAGCATTTCGGAAGAAATCGAAATTACCGTGCGTGCAGGTACCAAATATGCCAGGAAATTCCCGGGAACCGCATTCGCTTTCGACCAGCAGGAATGGCACGTCAAACCTTGCTCCAAGATCACCTGGCATTTTGTCAACGAAGACAACATCCGCCATCAGTTCATGATGCACGGATTACCTCGGTATCTATACCCGCTTGGTATGTTTCACCTTGAAAATACAGGGCCAAGAAAAGTCTCTGGCACCATGATTGTGCCCGCAGCGGATGAAACCTATTTGGTGCATTGCGACATCGCACAGCACATGGAAAAGGGCATGAAAGCTCAACTCGTCGTCGGAAAGGGCGGAGAGGATATTCCAAGTATTCCCGGGTTGACACCTTATATCATCAACGACAAGTACGAAGCGGAAGATTTACCTCAAGTCTCGGACGAGGATAATGGCAAAAAGAAAGATTCCTTTACAAAACAGGTTACCGATTTTTACGATGAAAACGTTCCGCTTTCAGGGATGTCACTCATTGGCTTGCTATTCGGTATAGTCTGTGCGCCGTTATTTATCAGAATGATTGCGCTGGGAAAAAGAAAAACAAAGGAAGAAAACGTTTAATGCACTGCAAAAGCATTCCTTTCGCATCTGCTGAATGTTGAATTGCAGAAGATGAACCGCGCAAACCTGCGCACGTAGCTGAAACCAGTGGTATTGCAACAAAAGTTGCCGTACCGCTGGTCTGTAACCGAAATCGCTCTTCAATCCACGCTCCTGCCCTTGCTGATTCAGCTATAAACAGCCTGAACAGCTTATTAAATTTAATCCAGAGACCATGACTGGACCCAGCGCAATTATTCCCGTAAAAACGAAACTGCTGCATACTGAGCGCGCCGGGCAATCAGTGCCGGGATTGAATGTACAAGATACCGGACTGATAAAACCGGCACTACAACCCGATACCCGATGGATTAAATTGCGGTTAAAGACGCAAAAACAGCCCATGCTGATATGATTTTCCAACTGTCAATCGGGCTGGCAACTGGTTCCATAAGCTCTTAAAGATCAAATTTTATGCAAATATAATTAATTGATAATTAAAAAGTTTAACAAAACGTTAACATTCAGTTTGCATTGCTTTAACGTTGACTATGTTAATAGTTGGTTAAAAGTTGATTGCTTGAATAAAGCAATTTTCAATCTTTACCAAACTGGAGAAAGAGTCAAATATGAATACGCAAACTGAAAGCAGGCCATCTGCGAGTGGCCAAAAAATACCTGAGGCTGCACCTGTAACATCAAAAGGGGCAGCAGCTTTTCAAGCACAATATTTTCTGCGCGATACCGCCGCCGGTCTGATTACCGGCGCAATGGCAATACCACTGTCTATCGGTATTGCAATCATGTCCGATTATCCGATCAAGGTTGGCCTGGCGACCGTCGCCTTTGCCTGCCTTGTTGGCTGGATCAATGCATGGTTCAAACCAGGCAATTTTATCGGCGCTCCCGGAATTGCAGCCGGCCTGGCACCTGTACTGGCGTTGGGTGTTGCAACTTTTGGCTGGGAAAATATGGCATTCTGTATTTTTCTGACGGCCTTCATGCAAGCCATTATCTGGAAATTCAACTGGCAGCGATATCTGCTTATTGCCGTACCCGTTTACCTGGTTGAAGGCTTGCTGGCCGGCGTGGGTTTGAAAATCCTGTTGAAGTTTTCTGAATTCACCTACGAAATACCCGAAGAAGCTGTTGCAGCGGAATTCTGGAATGGTGCGCGAATTCAGATGGTCATGATTTCAGCTGTTGGATTGGGTCTGTTCCTGTATCTCTTCTCAAAATTCAAGGATACCCAACCGGCAATTCCTTACTTTGTATTGATTATCGGCGGCGTGTTGCTGGCCCAGTTTGTCAATGTACCGATGATATTCGTAGAAGATATCGATCTGCATATCAAACTGCCACTGCCTGAATCGGACGTCACTATAACGCTGCTGATCATGATGTTTTTGTTTTGCGCGATGCTGGCCATCGTTGACGTCATCGAGCAGGTAATGAGCAATGCCGCAATCGAGAAGATTGATCCGCTCAATCGCAAAACCAACAGTAACAACAGCCTGCTTGCTATCTGGATCGCGAATATGGGTTCCAGTTTTTTTCATGGCATGACCAATCTGGACGGTTTGGCAAAAAGTACAACCAATAAACTGGCCGGCGCCATGACGAAATTTTCTGTGCTGGTTATTGGCTTTGTGGTGTGCTTTTTTACATTCAATACGCAGTACCTGGATTTCCTACCTAAATTCGCGCTTGCAGCGATCATGATGTTTACCGGATACAAAATGGTGGCCGGGCTGGCCCATGTCACGCACTATGGCCCATACGCGTTAATGCTTTCATTTATTACCGCAGGGCTGGTATATCTGGTGGGTATTTTCGAAGGCCTGCTGATCGCTATGGCCGTCCATGGCGGCGTTCATTTCATGGTCTATACCAAGCATGACAAGATGCCAGGCAGAGCGGTTGTCAAACGTTATTTTGACAACCTGAAGAATGACAGCAGCAACCTGCAATAGAAGTTGCTGCATACTTTCAAGACTATGTCATATGTAGCTGTTGTTTACTCCTGACCGGTGGAACCGACCAGTACAATGCACTGTGAGAAAGCGTACCGTAATGATAAGAATACGCAGATACTCAGTTAAAATTGCCTGATCAGCCCATCGGTTAACAATCCCCAATTCCGATTCAACTGCAAACTGCTGACATAGTCTTTTTTTATTCCATTATCCATTACAGGTTATTGTTTTGCACGTAAATTTTTGATAGCTTAGATTTCGGTGATTTCATTTCGCGTTTAGGAGTTCAGATATGTACAAAAAAGTTATGGTAGCAGTCGACGGCAGTGAAACGGCCAATCAGGCGCTGGCAGAAGCAGAAAATATTGCCAATACGTATGACGCAATACTTTGTATTGCTCATGCAGTCCAGGGAGATACGGAGGCGGACAAACAGGCTGGCACTGACATGCTGGAAAAAGCCAAATCATCGGCTGGCACAAAGAAAATTGAAACCCGTCTGGTGCAAGCCAATATTGAATATGGTTTAAATGGCATTGCCGAAGCTATTGCCGACGCTGCGGCTGACTGGGAAGCGGATTTACTGGTCGTCGGCACAGCCAATCGCCGCGGACTGGAACGTTTTTTTGTGGGTTCTGTCGCAGAACAGCTTGTTGCCAAAGTCAGCGCATCCATACTTCTGGTGCGTCCTCAGTCTACATAAAAAAAAGACGCGGATTTATATGCACCGTATATAGTCCATCCCGCCAGTCTCAAAGGAGACTGGACGGTTTCCTAATCCGAGAAAGTGACCGTGAACTGCGAACCCTGGTTTTTCTTGCTTTGAAAGGAAACGCGCCAACCATAACGTTCACAGATACGTTGTACAATCGCCAGACCTAATCCGATTCTGTCAGTTTTTCCTGTATTGCTTATTACATGTCCCTTGAAAATTTGCGCCTGCGTAGGCAAGTCGATGCCAACACCGGTATCGCTGACTATAAGCTGTTTTTTTGTTAACACCATTTCTATCATACCCTGTTCGGTATAGCGAAATGCGTTCCGTACCAGATTGGCCACCAGTACGCTGAGAATCCCCGGATGCGCCACTACATTCAATACTTCCTTCGCTTGCACGATGACCTCAACCGGCTTATTTCCCAGCCAAACACGTTGCTGCTCAATTACCTTGTCAATTATCGGGCCCATGTCACAGCTGATGTGCGATTTTGTCGAGTCATCATTGATTTGTGCAAGTATCAGAAACGTATCGATCAATTCTGAAATTTCGCCGACAGCGCGCTGGATCCGTTGAATTCTGGCATATTCCGGGGCCGACACCCCGGTTTTACTGGCCAGTACTTCTGCCGCCATGCTGATACTGGTAATGGGTGTTCGCAACTCGTGACTGACGTTGCTCGCAAACTCTTTTTCCCGAACCAGCAATTGCTGCAATTGTTCATGATAATGCTGCAGCTTGCGAGCCAGCACACCGACTTCGTCATCTCCAAACTCCGTCATATCCAAAGACTCGCCCGGCTGATTCTTAAACGCCATGACCTGATATGCAAGCTTCTTAATAGGCTGGAACACATGATTGGCGACACCCAGCCCTATCACAAACGCGATGATCAGTGTGATCAGTGCGCACAACCATACCAGTCGGATAAAGTCTCTCTCGCGCTGATGGATACTGGTATCGTCGAATTGCACAATATAGCGCAGGTTATCAGCATGCACGATCAAAACCCGGTAATCTCTGTTTTTGTAGGTAACATCATGTATACCCGGCGGTAGACCGCGGACATGCGCCGGCATACCAGACGGGTAATCATCCTGTGACACTGTATGAATCATAATTGTTGAGTGCGAACGAAACGAATCAGATACCTGTTCGCTGCTATCAGTTTGCTGTCGAAAGCCGAAGTATTCGGAATACAGTATATCGTCCAGCACATTCGTTTCGACAGATTTCAGGGCAATCACCAGACTAACGCCGAACATCAGCGTTATTGTCGCGCCGAAAAATAAAAAAGCAAACATGATGCGATGTCTGAGTCGCTTAGTCTTCTGCATACCGGTCCGTTAGCCTGTAACCAAAACCGCGCACTGTGTGTATGAGCGAGTAACCAAACGGTTTGTCGATCATCTGGCGCAAATTCGACAAATGTGTGCGCAAAGCATCACTGTCCGGTGGATTTTCTTGCCATACAGCGTGCTCCAGTTCTTCCCGCTTAATTACGCGATGCGGGTTCTGCATCAGAAACGCAAGCAAACGGAACAGTGTTGGATTCAGCGAAATATACTTGCCGGCCCGTGACACTTCGTGTGTTTCCAGATCCAGGCACAAATCCCCAACCTGCAATTTGGAAACCGCCGCATGCCGGGCACGTTCCGAAAGAACCTTTACCCGTGCTGCCAGCTCTTTCAGGGCAAACGGTTTTATCAGATAATCATCCGTGCCCGATTGAAAACCTTCCAGTTTATTGTCCAGTGTATCTCTTGCTGTAAGCATGATTACTGGTACTGTTCGATGCGCGTCCTGGCGAAGCCGCTGGCACAGCTCAATACCGTCTATTCCAGGCAAACCCAGATCCAGAATAATCACATCGTAATTTTTTGTGATTGCCAGGTGCAGCCCTGTTACGCCATCGCCTGCCGCATCGACTGTATAGCCCAGCGACTCCAGATAATCATAAATACTGGCGGCAATGTCCTGGTTGTCTTCTATGATCAGCACATTCATGAGTTTCTGTTGTTGCGCAAAATATTCCTGTTGACTGATTAAGCGTTATTCCAAACAGCCATGGATTGTTCACACCTCATACTGGTAAAGACAATTCAATAATAAACCTGCGTACTCGACAATACTATTCGTTGGCCCGACATTACCTGCCAGCGTTGTTTCCGGTGCGAATCACCAGCACCCTTCTCAAACAGGGGAAGATGCGCTAGAATCCATATAAATCTTCAAGAATACCATATATCCATCTGATTATTAGGGTAATTGAAGACATCTTCTGTTGTACGTTTGCTAACCATTTGTAAACAAAAGGGGGAAGTATGGCAGAGTATTTGACCAAATCGGCGGCACGCAATATTTTCTATGGCGGCACAATTTTTTTTCTGGTGCTTTTCACAATTCTCACGCTGCACAGTCATTACTATATTCAGAATGTTTCAACGGATGCATCCACGCTCACCGAATCAGTAGCGCGCGGCAAGCATGTATGGGAGCGTAACTCCTGTATTAACTGCCATACACTGCTGGGTGAAGGCGCTTATTTTGCACCGGAATTAGGGAACGTATGGGTGCGCTATGGCGGTCGTGAAAGCGCTGAAGGCGCACGTATGGGTTTAAAAGCCTGGATGCGCGCGCAACCGACCGGTGTGCCGGGACGGCGTCAAATGCCCCAGTTTAATCTGACCGAACAGGAGCTGGATGACCTGATAGATTTTCTCGAATGGACAAGTCGTATCGACACGTTGGGATGGCCGCCCAACGATGCCGGCTGATGGCCACAAAGGGTACTCCGCATCACAACCGCTCACCGCTGATTTTACTGAGGAGACGCATACATGAAATATCATACCCAGGCACTTGCCTATCCCTATTTTATTGCCGCACTTGCATTGTTTCTCGTTCAGGTACTTGCAGGCGTACTGGCCGGCACCGTATACGTTTTTCCCAATTTTTTATCAGAAACCGTTCCGTTTCATATCATTCGGATGATTCATACCAATGCGCTGCTGGTATGGCTGCTGCTAGGCTATTTTGGCGCCAGCTACTTTCTGATTCCCGAAGAATGCGAGCGTGACATTCACAGTCCCAAACTGGCCTGGCTGCAGCTTGGTCTGTTTGTGTTCGCCGCGCTGGCGGCGGTCGTCTCATATCTTTTCGGCATACACGAGGGTCGTGAATTTCTGGAACAGCCATTATGGGTCAAAATTCTGATGGCCATCGCCTTTATCGTATTTATCTATAATATAACCCTGACCGTGCTGAAGGGGCGCAAGACGGTGGTTTCCATCGTTTTGCTGCTGGGCCTGTGGGGCGCACTGCTGTTTTTCCTGTTTGCATTCTACAATCCCGACAATCTTGCGCTCGACAAACTTTACTGGTGGTGGGTCGTACATGTCTGGGTTGAAGGCGTGTGGGAATTGATCATGGCCGCCATGCTGGCGTTCCTGTTAATCAAACTGACCGGCGTCGATCGCGAAATCATCGAAAAATGGCTGTACGTCATCGTTGGTTTCTCCCTGTTCAGCGGGCTGCTGGGAACGGGGCACCACTACTACTGGATCGGCACGCCCCAGTACTGGCACTGGATCGGTGCGCTGTTCTCGATTCTTGAGGTAGTGCCCTTCTTCGCCATGGTTCTATGGGCTTTTTACCTTGTATATCAAAGCGGACGCGAACATCCTAACAAGGCGGCCATGCTGTGGAGCCTGGGCTGCCCGGTGATGGCTTTTTTTGGCGCTGGCGTACTCGGCCTTCTGCACAGTTTTCCTTCGATTAATTTTTACACGCACGGCACCCAGCTAACTGCGGCCCATGGCCATCTCGCTTTTTATGGCGCTTATGTCATGCTGAATCTTGCGTTTTTCACTTATGCCTTGCCCGCTTTGCGAAAACTGCAGCCTTACA
Organism: Nitrosomonas marina; assembly: GCF_900111605.1. Lineage (GTDB taxonomy): Bacteria > Pseudomonadota > Gammaproteobacteria > Burkholderiales > Nitrosomonadaceae > Nitrosomonas > Nitrosomonas marina_A. The sequence goes on from NZ_FOIA01000002.1 coordinate 142,155, forward strand.
ATCAGGTTATGAATATGTGGAGCTTCTGGCTGATGACCGGCTCAATGACGATCATGACATTCACGCTGGCCTTTGCAGGCGTATTGCAAACACATCTGCAGCGCGTTCTTGCAATGGGTTTTATGGAGATCCAGTCGCAGATCGAACTGTTTTACTGGTTCCGTCTAGGATCGGGCCTGTTTTTCCTGATTGGCGCAATACTGTATCTCTATTCTGCTCTCGGGTCGGTACGGGAGCAGGCCGCAGTTGCCCGACGGTCGTGACAGATTCGTATGAGCCGAATGCAACCGCAGGATATACACAGTCTGTCAACACAGAATGCCTTGCCGTTTTACAGGCCGGTCGGTCATGAATGTACGGTATTTGAAATGGCATACCGGCAACGGCTGCCACTACTGGTCAAGGGTCCCACGGGCTGTGGCAAAACCCGGTTTATCGCCCACATGGCCGCCCGGCTGGATCGTAATCTGCATACCGTTTCCTGTCACGACGACCTGACAGCGGCGGACCTGACCGGACGTTATCTGCTCAAAGGAGGCGAGACGGCGTGGATGGATGGTCCGCTCACTCGCGCTGTGCGCGAAGGGAGCATCTGTTATCTCGATGAAGTGGTCGAAGCACGCAAGGATGTCACCGTGGTCCTGCATCCGCTGACAGACGACAGGCGCATACTGCCACTGGAAAGAACCGGAGAAATACTGCACGCGCCCGACACGTTCATGCTGGTCATATCCTACAATCCGGGATACCAGAATATTCTCAAATCATTAAAACCCAGCACGCGCCAGCGCTTCATTTCCCTGAGCTTTGATTTTCCACCGCCGGAAATCGAAACCGGTATTATCGCCTGCGAAAGCGGTCTCCCCGAAGAACAGTGTGTTCCTTTGGTCAATCTCGCCAGGCAACTGCGCGAACTGAAAGAAGTAGATCTGGAAGAAGTCGTGTCAACGCGTTTGCTGGTCTATTGCGCGATACTGATAAAAAACGGACTGCCCCCCTGTCAGGCAGCCGAAACCGCGCTGGTCGAACCGCTTTGTGATGATCAGGATGTCAAGCAGGGATTGCTTGAACTGGTACGCGCGACATACGGCTAGCGTACGTGAGTCACTGGGATTTTCTTGAACTTGAAGAACTGGTCGGCCGCTGCTGGCATCGGCTTGTCGGCAAAGCCGGCAGTTATCCGTACTATGCGGATGCGGCCGTCACGCTTGATTCAATTCGCACGCCGCTGAGTGTTTTTTTTCATGGACTGGGGGGCGCACCCGGCATTACATTTGCTGTTGCCGCCCGGCAATCGTCAGGACACCGTCTTAAACTGACACAGCGTCTTGGTATCGAGAAAGAATCCATGTCGCTCGTCGAAGGCGATTCGGAAAGAATTTTACTGCCTGAAACGGTAGCATACTTCCCTAGCCGCGAGCTGAACCGGCGTCTTTATTTCTGGCTGGCTGGCTATTTCGCCGTATCCGGACAACCGGCCGCTTCTACGCCGCATGATCCGTTGCAGGCCGATCTTGCTTTTCTGCACCACGCTTACCGGACGTGTGCTCAAATCAGCGAACGGTTTCCTGTTCTTGCCAGCGATTATCAACAGCTTTGCGACGCATTGATCGCACAGCGGCCACAGCGCCCGCTGCCCGGGCAGGAACAGGCTGTCGAGACTGTGGTTCGAGCGTTGTTGGGAAAACCGTGTAGCGATCCATTAGCGCATGCAATGTTACAGTCAATCCAACAGTCCACACCCGATTTCAGCCACTGGCAAGCGGCAAAACACTACCAGCCATTTCTACCAGTCCCGCTCTGGGGAAAAATCCGTTCATCCGCCCTGTCACCTGCTACAGAAAAGGATCATGCCGACCAGGACGGCGGCAGTCAGGACATGCATGACAACCAGAGAAAAAAAGGCCGCAGGGAGCGGTTCGAACAAAGCGAGCGTGACGATCCGCTGCTGTTAAACCGGTTTGAGAAACTCTTCAGCTGGTCCGAAATGCTCAATATCAATCGCGCCGTCCAGGACGACGATGCGGATGCCGCGCAAAACGCCGCCAAAGACATGGAAGAAATCGCGCTCAGCACGCATCAGCGCCCAGCCGCAACCAGACTGAAATTCGATCTCGATCTGGCGCCTGGCGATGTTAACCCATTGTTATTGATTGATGAATTAATCTACCCGGAATGGGACTACCGACGCGCCAGCTATCACGCCAGCCAATGCCGGATCATTTTTCAGCAGGCCGAAGAAAAAGGAGAAACGTGGACGCCGGATCTCCAGGCCAGACGGCGCTTTCGCAAAGTTCGTCGTCAATTTGAAGCGATCCGTCCCAGACGCGAGATTTTACGCAACCAGCTGGATGGCGTCGAACTGGACATGGACGCGCTGGTACGCTCGCAAAGCGATCTGCTTGCCAACGGCAACTGCTCGGACCAGGTCTACATGAAATCGCAGCGGCAGGCCCGCGATCTTGCTGTCGCCATCCTGGTGGATGTTTCGTTATCCACCGATAGCTGGATCAGCGGCAGGCGCATTCTCGATGTTGAAAAAGAAGCGCTGGTTACACTGGCAACCGGACTGTCGGCCTGCCGTGACACATTTGCCATCTATACCTTCACCTCGCGCAAAAGAGATTTCGTGCGCATTGCCGCCGTCAAGGATTTCAACGAAGCCTACAACGACAAAACGCTGCGCCGCATCGCCTCATTGCGTCCCGGTTATTACACTCGCATGGGTGCCGCTCTGCGGCACACACAACAATTACTAAACAGTCGTCCCGAACGCAATCGCCTGATGCTGCTGCTCAGTGACGGCAAGCCCAACGATCTGGACTATTATGAAGGCCGGTACGGTATTGAAGATACCCGGCACGCCATTCTCGAAGCCCGTCAGTCGGGACTGTCCGTATTCGGCATCACCGTCGACCGCAAGGCGCAGGATTATTTTCCCTATCTGTTCGGCAAGGGCGGATACGCCATCGTAAACCGGCCCGACCGCCTGTCCCAGGTGCTGCCGTTAATCTATCAGCAACTGGTCAGTTGACGGCGGTTCAGCTCATTCAATTTTTGAGGCCTAAGAAGATAAGATCAGATCGCGCGAGGAAAGAGCCACGGTCTAATCTTATATATACGATATGACCAGGTTCGGTGAGTTTGTTGCTGTACATAACCAGCTGTTCTTAAAAAATTTCTATTGAACGATGCAACTCTAGAGCACGATAAGTTCACCACAAGGCATTATCGTGGCGCTCTCTAACCGCGTTATAGGGTTAATAAATAGATAATTTTTTCCCGCTTTCTATGCCTTATTGCATAACATCATAGCAACCCTACACCTGACAATTCCATTTGAATAGAATCCTCACAGATTAGAATATTACGATAAAATTGTTAATTTTTTGTTACATTTATTTTTCCTATTGTATCAATATCGGAGCCAATCTTCGCAATGCCATCTTCGTCAGCGCAAGCCTTTAAAAACCGATTTTTCCAATGCAGACTTGACGAGATCTGATTTTACCAGCGGCATATTCATAGACGCCGGATTAATGGGAACATCCGCTGATCTCTCGGTTTTTTCAAATGCTGACCTCACCAATGCGAACTTTGTCGGAGCATCACTGATAGGTGCAGATTTCTCCGGTGCGGATTTTACAGGTGTTTCTTTGGTTAAGCTTAAACTTGCACAAGTTTCCAATACGACAGGATATAAGAATAATAACTTTGTGGAATACCGTCACTGCGGTAACACTTACTCCCCAAATTATTTTTAGGAGATAAATATGAAACAACATACCATTTACAAAACTATTGCAGCTGCTCTGTTGTTAATACTGCCATTTCATGCCACGGCCGAAGAGACTGTCTGTGCCGGGTTTATAGAAAATACTACGGTCGATAATTTGCTTGTACCCAGTAACAGCGAGTGCGATTTGAGTAATGTACGTGTAATGGGAACTATACAGATAGCGATTAACGCAACCATTACTTCACGAAATATAGTAGTTATCGGCAATGTACAAGCCGAGAATGCACGACAGATTAATATACTTGAAAATTCGAGAATTGGAGGTTCTGTACAAATCAACCAAGGTGGCGGGGCCATTATCAGCGACAGTACAATAGACAGTGACATACAGTTCGAAAGTAATTCAGATTTCTTCCAGGCCCAGCGTAATATTGTTGGCGGCAATGTTCAAATTTTCCAAAACAACGGTGGAGTTGAAATATCCCAAAATACAATAGACGGCAATCTGCAATGCAAGGAGAATGCGCCGGCGCCAACCGGTGGCGCTAATACGGTCCGTGGATCAAAAGAAGATCAGTGCAGCCAGTTAGAGATGGTTGCATCCAAGGAAACGGAAAACAAATGCAATTCTTCTCAACCAACATTTGGAACTGACGGCCACTTGCACATTCCTAGATTAAGTGTTCTAACGCAAGGCGACGACACCAAATATTGGGCAACGCTACAATATGTTCCCTCATTATCGTCTGGCAATAAGCTGGTTTTTGAGCTGCGCGACCCGGTTACAAATACTGGATCGTGTAATCAGTAAGTACATAAATGCTTTCTTAAATGTGAAAGGAAAGATTGCAATACCAACCTGGGTGATTTTCTACAAAGTTTTTCCGGGTTTACTGAAAACTCTGTTCTCTGTTTCTTGAAAGAATAGAGTTTCTCCACCAAAGAAACTCAGTGCAAATAAAAAGCACGCTGCGCTTTATATCACAACGATAACCATCGAGTCCCAAACAGCATATTTGGTCAATTTACAAGCATCACTTCATCGAATGCAGACCGATCATGTTGCCTTCGGTGTCTGCCACCAACGCAATAAAGCCGTATTCACCGATTGAAAATTTTTCCTTAAGCACCTTGCCGCCATGCTCGGCTGAACGGGCCTGCTGGACTGCGCAGTCGTCGCAGGCAAAATACACGATCGTGCTGTTGCCGCCTGCCGAAAAGCCTTCCATTTTGACCAGCGCACCCATGGCGCCGTATGCATTCTGATCCCCGGAAAAACACCATAACTCGACGTCCGGACTACTCAGCTGCTCCAGTTCGCATTCAAACACCGCTTCATAAAAGGATTTTGCTCTGGACATGTCGTCCACATAAATTTCAAACCAGCCAACAGGGTTCTGCATACAACACCTCCAGTGTTATTCATGGATTAACCCGACCGGCAAAGCCGGCCGGTCGAACAAGCAGTATTTGTATAAAGTTACAGGCATCAGCGACCCGGCGCATTGAAAAAGTTGACCGCCCAGCGCGCGAACAACTGATCATCAAGCGTTTTCTGCAGCGATGCAATCCCCTGCTCAATGCGCTCTGCCGGAATGATGGCGCGGCGGATTTCCATCAGTGCGTTGGAGTACGCCTTGATAAACTCCGGGTGCCCCTGGACGCTGAAAAAATGATCGCCACAGGCCAGCATGTAATAGGGGCAAAACGAACTGCCGGCAAGCACGTCGATATCGACAGTCGGCGGCAGCGAGACGACCTGGTCCTGATGGCTGGCGATCAGATTCAACACCGGTTGCGCCGGTTGCATCCAGGATCTGGTGTGCAGCACCTGATTGACCGTCACGCCGATTCCCCAGCCTTTGTCGGACTTTCTGACTTCGCCGCCAAGCGCCTTGATCATTAGCTGGTGACCGAAGCAGATACCCACGTATCGCTTTTTCACCTGGTGCAGCTGATGAATAAAATCTTCCAGACGCTGAATCCACGTATGACCGTCGTTGACGCCGTGACGACTGCCGGTGGTGATATAGGCATCGCATTCATCCAGGCTGTCGGGATACTCGAACGCCTGCACGCGAAACACCCGGAACCTGCAGTCCGGCGCTACACCGGCAAACAAATCGGCAATCATCTGCGGATAATCGCCGAATCTCGGCTGCAACTCCTCACGCACATGGTCGCACTGCAAAATACCTATTTTCATGCTCTGTAGCGTATCGTAATCAAATTAAAAACCAACATTAAAGCCTGCCATTGACGGCATCGATAAAAATTGCGCTGTAACGTTCAGCGCTTAGGCCGACCGGATTACCGCTTGCAGATGGATCGGCAACAGCCATTTCTCCAATCCGATCAGCCTGCGACGTATCGATGCCGATCGCGGACAGGTTGTGCGGTATGCCCAGCTGGTCGCGTAATGCCAGCACCCAGTCCATAAAACCTTTAAAAGAATTCGTATCCAGCGCTAAAAAACGGGCTAAGCGTACGATCCGGTTTTCGATTGCCGCCTGGTTTGCCTTTAGAATGTACGGCATCAAAATGGCGTTGAGCAGTCCGTGGTGCGCATCGTATAACGCGCCCAGCGAGTGTGCGATAGCGTGCATGCCGCCCAGTCCTTTTTGAAACGCGGTCGCGCCCATCATTGACGCGGACAGCATGTGCGTGCGTGCTTCCAGATCCTGTCCGTTCGTAAAAGCGGTCGGCAGGTATTGCTTTACCAGACGCATGCCTTCCATGGCTATGCCGTCCGCCATCGGATGGTAAAACGGCGCACAATACGCTTCCAGATTATGCGACAGGGCATCCATGCCGGTTGCGGCAGTTATTCTGGCGGGCAGCGACACAGTCAGCGCAGGATCGAGAATCACCTGAACGGGCAGCATTTTTGGGTGAAAAATGATACGTTTTCGCTGCTGTTCGGTATCGGTGATCACGGACGCGCGGCCCACTTCTGAGCCGGTTCCGGCGGTGGTGGGTATGGCAATCACTGGCGCCATGCCCGCTTCGTCCACACGCTGCCAGTTATCGCCACAATCTTCAAAATCCCACAACGGACGCTGTTGCCCGGCCATCAATGCGACCGCTTTTCCGGCATCAAGCGCCGAACCGCCACCCAGCGCAATGACACCGTCGTGACCGCCTGCATGATAAGCAGCCACACCATCAGTGACATTCTGGCCGGTCGGATTTCCCCGAATGCCGCTGAATACCGCGCATCGTACACCGGCTGTATGACAGCGGTCGACGGTTTCCTGAACAAACGGTAACGCCGCCAGCCCTGGATCGGTAACCAGCAGCGGCGCATCCATGCCCTGTTGTTTACAGGCTTCGGGTAACACACCAATGCGTCCGCTGCCCAGACTGATTGCAGTGGGATAATTCCAGTTGGCATGAAAATCAGGCATGATGCGCCTCTTACGGTATGATTTTGATATGAAAAGACTTGGGGCGGGTAAACGCATTAAAACCCAGTTTCGACAGCGTACAGCCGCGCCCGGTATTTTTAACGCCGGTCCAGGCAAGCTCGGGATCGAGATAATCGCAGCGATTGACAAAAAAAGTGCCGGTATCGATCTGCCGCCCCAGTGCCTCGGCCGCTTCGATATCCCGGGTAAAGACCGATGCGGTCAACCCGTAAGGACTATCGTTCATCAGCTTTACCGCCTGCGCATCGGAGTCCACTTTCATTATTCCGACGACCGGCCCGAAAGTCTCCTCGGTCATCACACGCATGCTGTGATTCACCTCTGTAAGCACCTGTGGTGCCATATACGGCGTATCAATACTGTCCAGCGGAAAATCCAGTGAATTGATGTGCGCCACGGCACCCTGCGCAACGGCCTCGTTGACCTGGTCGCGCACGAGTGCAGCCGCCCGGGCACTGACGAGCGGTCCCAGCGTGGTTTCAGGGTCGTCGGGGCGGCCCAGCCGGTATTGTTGTACCAGATTCACGAATTTGCCGACATAAGACTCATACACAGATGCATGTACATAAATACGCTCGATCCCGCAGCAGGACTGGCCGGAATTGAAAAAAGCGCCGTCGACGGTATTCTCTACGGCATAATCCAGGTCTGCATCTGCGCGGATATAACCCGGGTCCTTGCCGCCCAGTTCCAGTCCGACGCCGATGAAACGCCCTGCAGCCAGTTGTTCAATCCGCGCACCGACCGATACCGAGCCGGTAAAAGCGATGAAATCAACCTGTCCCGACTGAATGACATCTTCTGCAGCCGCATGCGACATATGTAAATACTGGAAAACTCCTTCCGGAATACCGGCCTGCTGAAACCCCTCAAAAATCCGCTCGGCACACAACGGTGTTTGCGCGGAATGCTTGAGTATGACCGCATTTCCCGCCAGCAATGCCGGAATAATCGAATTAATCGGCGTGTGCAGCGGGTAATTCCACGGCGCGATTACCAGTACAGTACCCACAGGCTCACGACTGATGTAACGGATGAAACCGGGCCTGTCACTGGTCTGCACTGGCGCCAGTGCGTCATCCGCAATAGAGATCATATAACGCGACCGTTCTGCAAAGCTTGCGATTTCATTAGCAGCAAAACGGATCGGCCTCCCCATCTGCCAGCACAGTTCCTCGGCAATCGCCGCTTTATTGGCGACAACTGCTTCGACAGCACGGCTGCATATCGCCTTGCGTTGTTCCAGCGGCGTATCACGCCAGCCTGTTTGCGCATGTTTCGCCTTTGCCAATGCTGCATGAACCTGTTCGTTACTTGCCAGCCTGCGCTCGACATATACTGAACCGTCGATGGGGCTGATGGTTTGTTGTGTCTCTGTCATAGTCTCAGATGATTTCGAAATACCGCTCAAGTTCCCACTCGGTAATATGTTTGCGAAACTGGCGCTCTTCCCATTCGCGTGTCGCCACAAAGTGGTCGACAAATGCATCGCCAAACAGCTCGCGCGCAGCGGTGGACTGCCTGAGCTGCTGCGCCGCGTCCCATAAAGTCGCAGGCAGCGCCAGATGCGGCGGCAAAGGATGCTGATACGCATCGCCTTTGACAAACGGATCGTGTTCCCATCGATGCATGACGCCGTACAGGCCGGAAGCCAGCGCCGCCGCCAGCGCTATATACGGATTGCCGTCAGCCGCACCGATACGATATTCGATACGCTGCGACTTGTCGCTGCCGGGAATCACCCGCAGGGCCGTAGTACGGTTTTCCACGCCGCAGGTCGCACCGGTCGGCGCCCAGGCGCCCGGAACCAACCGTGTATAGCTGTTCACCGTTGGTGCGACCATGGCCAGAAACTCAGGCATCAGGCGCTGCTGACCGGCGAGAAAATGACGCTGGGTTGCGCTCATATGATGCGCCTGGTCTGCGTCGTAAAACGCCGAGCGGCCGTCTTTGCAATGTCGCAGCGACAGATGGATATGGCCGCTCTGGCCGGGATAGTCCGGCGACCATTTGGCCATGAAAGTTGCCATCAGGTCATTTCGCTGTGCCAGCGCTTTCATGAATGTCTTAAACAGCGCCGCCTTGTCCGCCGCATCGCCGGCACTGTCCACCGCCAATGCCGCCTCGAGCACACCCGGGCCGGTTTCATCGTGCAGTCCTTCAATCGGAAAGTCCATCGTCTCTGCCATATACAGAATCTGTTCCATAAAGCCGGCGTAGACCGAACTGCGCAGCACCGAGTACCCGAACCACCCTTGCGTCAACGGTTGCAGATTTCTGAAGTTTTTTTCGCGTACGCTATCGGATGTTTCCCTGAACATGAAAAACTCATATTCAAACGCGGCAAACACATCAAACCCCATGTCGCTTGCACGCTGAATCACGCGCTGCAACAGATTGCGCGGGCAAATCGACGCTGCCTCCCCTGCAAATTCACAGATAAACAACAACGTGTTTTCTTCAAACGGAATCTCGCGGCAGCTGTCAACGACAATACGCACCGGCGCATCGGGGTAACCGGTGTGCCAGCCCGTATAGGCAGTGTTGTCGTAGAGCTGGTCCTTTGAATCCCAGCCCAGCACCACGTCGCAGAACGCAAGCCCGTCTTCCAGCGACGCGAGAAACTTGTCCGCACTGAGATATTTGCCGCGCATCACACCGTCGATATCGAAGATGCCGATTTTGACATGCGACAGATTGCGTTCAGTAACAATCTGCCGCGCGTCCTCAATGGTTCTGACCTCTCTGGGATTTAACATGGCAACCTCAACTGGTTTTCAACGTATCCTGTTAAAATGTGCTGTTTAACGTTCGCACGGTAACTGTCTACCCTGCTCCAGGGCATTAGCGTACACACAAATCCATCGATAATAAACCGGCATGATGACAATTGAATGAAATACAATGTCTACGATAGAGTATACGCGCGATTATAGACGCCATCATTCAGCATTGCTGCTTATAAACCCATGCCAATCACTCTCCATTCGTATCAACCACAGTTTTCATATAGGCGAAAAACATGACCGCACCCTGATTCATCGTTAATTTCACTGCATATCTGTGTTATTCACCGGCTTTATCATATAATTGCGTGTTTGAATTAACAGGCGTTGGGCTTCGATGCCTTCAACCGGAGTCACCATAAACCAAACGACAACAAACAGACAGCGAGGCTTTGGCAGAACGCAGGGAAAACTTGCAAGCAGCGCTGCAACAATAAAAGAAAAGGCTCAGATTCGTATGATTCACTGTATGGCACGGCAGGCTGGAATTCACCTGGAATCGCTATGATACTGTCAATCGTTCAAAAGCGTGTTGATCTGATATACCTGATATAGGCAGACGCGCAGCAGCCGGTGTTGAAAACACAAGCATGAAAAAAGAAAAAAAACACGCTATCCGTTCAATCTTTTACCTGATACTCGGCTGCTGCCTGTCCTCGGCTTTGCTGGCGGAAGACACCATCGTCAAACCCCGCCAGAAACCCGCATCATCGGCAACGGTTTCAACAGGCAATGACACAACCGTCAAAACCGGACCGGACACCGTAACGATCAAGGCCGACCGCGTGGAGGGCATTTACGAGCAGGAAATGGAAGCGATCGGGAATGCCACGCTGTGCCACGCCGGTATGACGCTGACAGCCGACCGCATGAAGTATTTTCCGCAGTCCAAGGATGCCGAAGTCACCGGTAATCTTCACCTGGACAGGAAAAAAGATTTTATCGAAGGCGACTATCTCAAGCTGAATCTCGACACCCAGGTCGGTTTTCTAACCGAACCCCGCTATACCATGAAAGAAGGCGACGGACGCGGCACAGGAGAGCGGCTTTTTTTTGAAGGCAAAAACCAGTACCGCCTGAAAAAAGGCGAATACACCACCTGCCCCGTCGACGACGAAGACTGGTACATTCGGGCAAGCGATCTGAAAATCGACAGCGAAAAAGAAGTCGGGGTAGCACGCAACGTCAGTGTTGTTTTCAAAGGCGTGCCCATCCTGTATACCCCCTGGCTTGATTTTTCATACACCGGCCAGCGCAAAAGCGGATTTCTGGCGCCGGTTGTCGGCCATACAAAACGCAGTGGCGCCGATCTGGCTATACCATATTACATCAACATCGCTCCGAACATGGACGCGACCATCGCACCGCGCGTCATGTCGGAACGCGGATTCATGCTCAGTAATGAAGCACGTTACATCGGCCATGGCGTGCATGGCCGCGTTCAGGCCGACGTGCTGCCCGACGATTTCGACACACACAAAACGCGTTACGGAATCTCCTTTCAGCATGGGCAGTACCTGGGACACGGCTGGCGCGGCCAGCTGGACTATAACCGGGTATCTGACGACCGCTTTTTGCGCGATTTGTCCAACAATCTGTCGCAAACCAGCCGGACAAACCTGCTGCAGCAGGCCGGTCTGTTTTACCATGGCGATCTGGGTCTTGACGGCACGGTCAGTTTTTCCGCAATAGCGCAGCGCTTCCAGACATTGCAGGACCCGTTTCTGCCGCAGAATTCAAACCTGCTGATCATCTCGCCCTACAAGCGTTTACCGCAACTGACGATGAACGCCATCAAGCGTAATGTTGCCGGCATGGATTTCGGCTTGAACGCAACCTGGACCAATTTCGCGCATTCAAGCGCGGACCGCACTGAAGGCAGGCGGTTGACGCTTTACCCTACAGTCAGCGTCCCGTTTCGAAATTCCTACGGTTTCATCACACCCAAATTCGGATTGCACTACACCCAATACGCATTGTCCGATAATGTCGGCACGGTCGGCAGCAATACCGACCGGGTGGTACCGATCGTCAGCCTCGACAGTGGCGTGATATTCGACCGCAACGTATCCATCGGCGGCAATAACTATATTCAGACGCTGGAACCGCGTGCGTTTTATGTTTACGCCCCTTTCAAGGACCAGAGTTTTCTGCCCAATTTCGATTCCGCGGAATCGGACTTCAGTTTTGCGCAAATGCTCACGGAAAACCGTTTCAGCGGTCATGACCGTATCAACGATGCCAATCAGATCACGCTGGCGCTGACCTCCCGCCTGCTGGAACCATCGACGGGAATCGAACGGCTCAGAGCCGCAGTGGGTCAACAGTTCCGTTTCATCGACCGCCGCGTCATTCTGGATTCATCGCAGGTCACCAGTCGCAGAGCCGATTTTATTGCGGCGCTGGCCGGTCGCATTACCCGTGAAATCAGCACGGACGTCAACATTCAGCTTGACCAGCAGTCGCTGCGTACGGAAAAAATCCGCGCCGGTATCAGTTACCAGCCTGAACTGGGCAAGGTCATTAATCTGGGCTACCGGTATACGCGTGATGTACAGGAGCGTCTCGATATACCGGACAATCAGCTCAATACCGCGATCAAGCAGGTGGACACCTCGATTCAATGGCCGTTTTTTTCCAACTGGCATACTGTCGCCCGCGTGAACTATTCGTTGCGCGACGACCGGCTGCTTGCGGGCCTGGCCGGATTTGAATATATCTCCTGCTGCTATAAATTCCGTGTCGTGGTCCAGAAATTGACGACGGCAACAAGCCGAAGCACGACGGCAGTGTTCGTACAGCTTGAATTGAACGGATTGATGAATATCGGTTCCAATCCGTTACGTGTACTGGAACAAAGCATTCCGGGTTATGCAAGTATTTATTGAGAAAACCCGTCGGTATTAATTTTGAACCCAGTGTGATTCATATATGCTTATGCCAAAAAAAATATTGTCTACACTTATTATTGGTTTAATGATTTTGTCGCCGTTTCAAACGGCAGCCGAAACCGATGATATCAGCCTGTCTACTGATAATTTATCGATCGATATGCCGCTTATCGGTGACGACGAGACATCTGTCGACCCTGAATCCGAAACAGCCGATCCAGCCGGCAGTCTCGCAGCCGATAACAACCTGCTTGACCGTATCGCGGCAATTGTGAACGAAGATGTCATCACGCAACGGGAGCTTGACAACGCGGTTGTCACTGCAACCCGAAACCTCAGGCAGCAAGGCATTGAACCGCCGGAACTGAGTTCAATGCAGAGTCAGGTACTGGAAACGCTGGTGATTAAATCGATACAGCTGCAGCATGCCAGGGAAATCGGCATGTCCGTCAGCGATAGCGAACTTGACGACACCATCCGCCGCATCGCCGATGAAAACAAACTGTCGCTGCAGGAGTTTTACTCGGTGCTTGAACAGGACGGCATCAGTTTCAATAAATTCCGCAAGGAAATCCGCGACGAAATTATTCTTGCCCGTTTGAGAGAGCGGCAGATTAACAGCCAGGTCAATGTCACCGATGGCGAAATCGACAACTTCCTGCGCACGCAGGAAGCTTCGGCTGCCGGCAACGAAGAATTCCTGCTTGCGCATATTCTGATTTCCGTTACCGAACACATGGACCCCGCGCAAATCCACGAACGCAGTCAGCGCGCTGAACAGGCGCTGAAAAAAATTCAGGAAGGCGCCGATTTTGCACACGTCGCCGCCGAATTTTCCGATGCGCCGGATGCAATGAGCGGCGGCATGCTTGACTGGCGGCCCATCACACAAATGGGACCGACATTTGCGCAACTGCTCTCGCCGCTCGACACCGGAGAAATCACACCTGTCGTGCAGAGCCCGAACGGATTTCACATTTTCAAACTCATCGACCGGCGGGAGCAGGAAAATAGTGCCGTTGTGATCGACCAGATCCATGCCCGTCATATTCTGATCAAAGTCAATGAATTAACCTCGGACAACGATGCCAGAGAGGAAATCCTGCAGTTGAAATCGCGTATCGAACAGGGCGCCAATTTTGCCGAAATGGCCAAACTGCATTCCGAGGACGGCAGCGCTTCATCCGGCGGTGATCTTGGCTGGTTGTCTCCGGGCAATACAGTGCCGCCATTTGAAAAAGCGATGAATCAGCTGCTGCCCGGGCAAATCAGTGACCCCGTAAAAACCCAGTTTGGCTGGCATTTGATTCAGGTCATCGAGCGTCGCGAACAGGATGTCAGCGACGATCATCAGCGCGAAAATGCACGGCAGGCGATCCGGTCCCGTAAAGCAGAAGTCGTCGTTCAGGAAATGCTTCGCCAGCTTCGCGATCAGGCCTATGTCGAATACCGGGCAGACGATATCTAATGACCGCTGAATCGCTATCGTCCATTGCACTGACAGCAGGCGAGCCGGCCGGCATCGGACCGGATATCTGCCTGCAAATGGCGCAGTACTCGTTATCCTGCAACCTGGTGATCATCGCCGACCGTGATTTACTGGCAGCCCGTGCGCAGCAACTCGGCATAGCTGTCGAATTCACTGACATCACCACTGCCCCGCCCGCACCGCACCGCACAGGTTATCTGCAGGTTTTTCACCGGCCGATTCAACAATCCGTCCAGCCTGGCGTATTGAATTCCGCGAATGCAGCGTATGTTCTGGACACGCTGCAGCATGCCGTTACCGGTTGTCGCGACGGACTGTACACCGCCATGGTCACCGCACCCGTTCACAAAGGGGCGATTAATGATGCCGGCATCTCATTTACCGGACATACCGAATATCTGGCGGAATTGACGCGCAGCCGGACCGTTATGATGCTTGTCGGCGGCGGTATGCGTATCACGCTGGCGACAACCCATCTGCCGCTTAAAGACGTACCGGCGGCAATCACACGGCAGAGCCTGGAAGCCAAGCTGCGAATCATTCAGCTTGATTTGATCAATCGATTCAATATTCCCCGTCCGCGCATCGCCGTCGCAGGCCTGAATCCGCACGCAGGTGAATCAGGTTATCTGGGCACGGAAGAGATAGACACAATCATTCCGGCGCTGGACACATTGCGCCAAGAAGGTTTACGGCTTGACGGACCATTGCCTGCAGACACGCTGTTTAACCCGGTTCAGCTTGCCAATTACGACTGCATTTTTACCATGTACCATGATCAGGGCCTGCCCGTACTCAAGCATGCAAGCTTCGGTACAGGTGTTAATGTGACGCTGGGACTGCCAATTATACGCACGTCGGTAGATCACGGCACTGCACTTGACCTGGCCGGAACTGGCAAGGCCAATCCCGGCAGCCTGCTTTCCGCAATTGAACTGGCGATTGAACTGTCGCAAAACACAAAGGCAGCGACAGACAAACAAGCCGTACAGACGCCATGAAACAGACAGCACATACGGCTCACAGGGCGCGAAAACGTTTTGGCCAGAATTTTCTGGTCAATTCCCAGGTTATCTCGGAAATAATTGAATGCATTGAGCCGCAGCCGGATGACCGCATGGTAGAAATAGGCCCCGGACTCGGTGCATTGACTATTCCGCTGTTGGAAACGCTGAAGCACCTGACTGTCATTGAACTGGACCGGGATATTGTCGAAAGACTCAGGCACGATCACCCTCAGGACAAACTGACGATTCATTCTGCCGATGCGCTGAAGTTTGATTTTTTCTCGCTGGGCAAAAAGCTGCGCGTCATTGGCAACCTCCCCTATAACATTTCGACGCCGCTGCTGTTTCATCTTGCCCGATTTTCAGAATCGATTCAAGACATGCACTTCATGCTGCAAAAGGAAGTAGTCAAACGTATGGTTGCATTGCCCTCCACTGCAGACTATGGCCGTTTGTCGGTCATGCTGCAATACCGGTTTGAAATGGATTACCTGCTGACCATCTCAGCCGCATCCTTTCGACCGGCACCCAAAGTCGAATCGGCAATCGTTCGCATGCGTCCGATCAGACAACCGGCACTGGCCTTGCCCATTGAAGCAGCACTTTTCCGTATTGTCGCGGCTGCATTTTCGCAGCGGCGCAAAACACTGCGTAACACGCTGTCCGGCTATCTTAGCGCAGAAGATTTTCGACACATGGAGATTGACCCTGTTTTACGCGCGGAAAACCTGACCGTTGAAGAATATATTACAATCGCCGAATATTGGGCAGCGAAGCAGCCGGATTGATTCGATTGTTGAAACATCCGCAAATAGTTCATCCAACGATGTCCCCGGCTGTATACATTTGCACTGCCCGACTCCTGGTTTGTTACAATCTGTTGCGCTGTTTTCAGCACTATCGCA
The DNA here is from genome assembly GCF_900111605.1 of Nitrosomonas marina. Lineage (GTDB taxonomy): Bacteria > Pseudomonadota > Gammaproteobacteria > Burkholderiales > Nitrosomonadaceae > Nitrosomonas > Nitrosomonas marina_A. The sequence goes on from NZ_FOIA01000002.1 coordinate 158,400, forward strand.
TGAATATTGATAAAGGAAGAACAATTGATGGCTTTCTCGGAATATAAAATACTGCATATTGCCGAAGGTGGGCTGGGTACGATCTTTTTGGGCGCCTCGGGTTTACCGCTCAAAAAACTGGAGTCGGTTCTCAATAAGGAAGCAGCAGACGGCTGGCAGCTGGTATTTCAGCTCGTAGAACAAAAGCGCTTCATGTTATTCTGGAAACGCGAGGCCGTGATCATTACGCTCGGCCGCTGAAGTTTTGTTCAATCATGACAGCAAAACTATCTGAGCAGGACGTACTTGACGAAGAAGAACGTCTGCGTAAATACGTCCGCGCTCTGCCAGACGACAAACGGTTTGCCTTTCACCAGCAAGCGGAAAAACAGCTGAAGGATCCCGACACCTATGCAACGTTAAACTATATCTTTATCGCCGGCCTGCACCATTTCTATCTGGGAAAATGGATTCGCGGACTGCTGAATATCAGTATATTTATCACCGGGATAATTATGCTGTTTACACCGCTTGTCCTGGTCGGTATTCTGATCATGGTGTTTATCAGTGCCATTGAACTGTACGCACTGTTCAGATCGCAGGTTATCGTGCAGGCGCACAATAATGCGATCATGGAAAAAATCTACCGGAAGATAACAAAGGTAAACACCTCTCGCCGCTGTTCATAAAATCCGCGTTCGTATCACCATGAACGGCAAAACATTGACAGCATCGCGTATTGAACAGCATCCTGGCGGCCTAATAGTGTAAAAATATTTTACACTGCATTGCCTGAACGTATGCCAGCCGCATAAAATTAACTATAATTCATGCTATTATATTCTTGGCATATATTTTGCTTTCATAGTAGAGATGACGATAAGAAGGTGCTCGACGATGCGGTTTCATCACCATATTCCATACACCACGTATTGATAACGATATAAATAAACAACAAAATACAGCGCGTTAGCACGTCCATTCAACACCACCACAACCGGTTCAGTCTAATGGGTGCGCCGTATTAACATACGGAGAAAAAAACATGTCTGCAGGTCCCGAGCTGCGCTCATACAGCAGCAACTTAACACAGGCCAACACGAATGTCCGTGACATACGCGGCTTAATTGATAATATTGACGAAAAAATCGACAGGGTTGAAATGGCCATAGATGCCGTGGATGCCGTCGAGAGTAAGGCTGATGAATTCAGCGACACCATATCCAAACTGAAACTCAATCTGAAACTGATGGACAAGGCCGGTCCCTTGAAGTTTCTGGCCAAAGTAGCTGGCAAAGTACTCGACAGCGTACAAAACGTCACTAATAAAGTGCGGGACAAGGCCAAACAACTGGCTAAAAAAATTGACGACAGCAAGCTGGAAGATAAACTCGACGCGGCGCAGGAAAAACTGGAAAACTATGACCTGAAACTTGCCGGTACACAAAGTCTGCTGCTCAAAAATATCACTGCTGTTGACCAGCTGATTAATGCACTGGACAAAATTGATGAATTCGATCCGGACGGCGACCCCGCTGCACCTGCCGCAGCAGGTGCCGATACCCTGGTAGCACCTCCGAATGATGCCGTAGCAGCCATTAATACGCTGTTTGCCGAAGTCAAGGAAAAAACGCAGATTCTGGATAATGCTGTGCCCAGCGCGACGTTCCTGCCGGTGCTCAGTGTACGGATTGCATTTGACGGCATCTCATCTTCACTGAGTTTTTTACGCGGCCCGCTCAATGCGGTTTCAAAAGTGCTCAAACCGGTCGAGGGCATCCTCGATGCAGTCGGATTTATCTTCAAGGTAACGGTCGAGCCGATTATTGATTACATTCTGGAAACGCTCGGGATCAACCGTGTCATCAACTCTGTTTCTGAAAAAATCAATAAACTGCTGCCTGATCCCGGTATTTTCGACAATATTCTGGAAGATTTTGACACTGCATTCCTGGAAATCGATCCGCTGGGTCAACTGGACGACTATCTCGGTGTATCGAACTGGCTGGACGAACTGAACCAGAAAGTCGCTGAACCCGTAGGCGACGCACAGACCGGCCCGATCGGCATCGGCACACCTTTGAACGACCCGCTGACAGGCACCGGTGACCATAATCTGCTGTACGGCGGCGAAGGTGACGACACGCTCGTTGGGGAAGCGGGTACCGATATTCTGGTCGGCGCTGCCGGCAACGATTTTCTGGATGGCGGTACCGGCACCGATATCGCTGTTTTTCGTGGCAGCTTCCTTGAATACAACTATTCCCAGTCCGAAGATGGCGAATCGATAACCTTCAATCATCTGTATCCTGTCAACCCGAATCTTATCGACGGCACAGATGAAACTCAAAACATCGAATTGTATGTATTTGCCGATATCGCCCTGACGCCTGACATCCTGTTGAACAGCGTATTCAGGGCTATAACCGGACAAAACGTGCTGGATGGCACTGAAAACCGGGATATTCTGTTTGGTGGTTCTACGGCCATCACCATTAATGCATTCGGCGGCAATGACATGCTGGCCGGCAGTCCTGCCAGCGGGGATTTTCTGAATGGCGGCGCCGGCGATGATCTGCTTGTATTCACTGGCGGTGAGGATACGTTCTCCGGCGGTTCTGGAAGCGATACCTGGCGATTCCCGATTAACAATGAATCCGGCAACCCTACTATCGACGCCGACATCGAGCGCGGTACAATTTTTGCAGGCAGTAATAATACTTCTACTCTTTCTTCCATAGAAAATATCGTAGTTGAAGACCATCGCCAGTCTTTTCAATTTGGAGATTCAGCAGCCAACCGTCTGGTCGCTTCGAGCGATCGGGACGTGCTCGACGGCCGCGCCGGAAACGATTATCTCGATGGCGGCGGCGGTCAGGATATCCTGATCGGTGGTCCTGGAAGTGACGCGTTGTTCGGTGGTGAAGGGAACGATACCCTGGTTGCGGGGGACCTGGCTACGCCAGGGAGTTCCAATTTCTACGACGGCGGCGAAGGCGATTTTGATGCCTTGACGTACGCCTCCGACATTCGCGATGTTCTGCAGCGGGAATATATTAATGATGGCATCCGCTTAAAAGCCCGATCTCAGGAAGCCTCTGGTCCGGTACGCATATTCGCTGAAACAGGAAAAATCGAACGATTATCCGCTGACGGCAACACCGTTATTGTTACAGACACCGCGGTCAATATCGAGCAATTTTCAGGCTCCGACTTCAATGACACATTATACGGTGGCACCGGGAACTACACAGAAATTGACGGTGGACAGGGCAATGATACGTTATACGGCGAGCAGGCAGGTCGCTACGTCGGCGGTGGTGAAGGCGACGATACCGTCTATGCGGGCACAGGCGGTGCCAGATATGACGGTGGCGGCGGTTTCGATACGCTGTACCTGACAGAAATTCCGGATGTTCGCTGGCTCGTTCGCATAGACGGCTCTATCGGCTCCTCACTGCGCGTATTCAATGCACTCGAGGGCAATGAACTGGCCACGCCGGGCGGCAGTCTGCAAAATGAAAGCGGTCCTTCAGTAATCGCGTCAGGCAACGTAGAGAATTTTGACGTTTACTACGGTGGCGATCTGGACGATTACTTTGATATCAGCGACCGGGGCCAAATCACCATTCATGCGGGCGACGGCGATGATTACGTACTGGGTAACAACGGGGGAAGCAACAACCCATCGTTTGAGCTCTATGGCGAATCCGGTGATGATGAAATTGTGATCAAGGAAGCCGGACTTGCTTCTGGCGGAGACGGCGACGACACAATCGAAATCGACGCCGGCCTAAGTCAAATCGTGCAGGCCTCGGGTGATGAAGGCGATGATATTTTCATTCTGCGGAGTGGCGATGTCAGTATCGACGGCGGCGCGGGTCGGGATGTCCTGTCCGCTAACCAGCGCAGTATTTTTGCCGGGCTCGATGTTGATCTGCAGTCTGGAACAATTCGAACATTTGACGACAGAGAACGATTCTCCGGCACCGTTAATAATGTCGAAGAGCTTATCGGCGCCAATGATTATCCCGATTTACTGCAGGGCGGCAACATCGGAGAGCGATTCATCGGCGGCGGGGGCAACGATACCCTGCGCGGTCGCGGCGGGCAGGATTCGCTGTATGGTGGCCCAGGAAACGATAATCTGTTTGGTGGCGATGACGATGATCTGTTGCATGGTGGTGCCGGCAGCGATGTCATAGACGGCGGCAGCGGGGTCGATACAGCATCATGGGCATTTGCGGCCCCGGGTCCGCAGCAGGGCGAAGTCGAAAGCAGCAGCTTCGGCCATCTGGAAGCCGATCTGGATTCTGGCAACGCGGTATTCAGATTATTCTCCGGCGGCCAGGAGAATAATACATTGATCAATATTGAGAACATCATTGGCGGCGACGGCAATGACACTCTCCGCGGCGATAATTTCGATAATATGCTGGCAGGCGGTGCAGGCGATGATCTGCTCGAAGGACGTGGCGGCAATGACGTACTGGTACTGGACGGTAATGATACAGCCAACGGCGGCGCGGGCGACGACCGCTTTGTCATAGGTCTGGGTGATATGACGATTGATGGTGGCGATGGTATCGATACGCTCGATTTCGGCACACTGAAAGGAACCATACGGATCGATACGTCTTCGGGCACTTACGAAGCCGAGCTGGAATTTGACAAACCGGTCTGGAAAAGCGATTCCGGGACTGCACCACGCATTTCAAACGGAATTGAATTCACGCCGCGGGATGTCCTGGAAGCGGATGTGGCATTTTCGAATTCTACCGAGGACCTTGCGCTGAATGCCGTTCTTAACTCACCTGAAACAGAGACCGATACTGACACAGATCTGGCAATTGATTTCATTACCGAGACTCAATCGGTTAGCGGTACATTCAACAGTATTGAGCAGTTTATTGCAGGTGCCGCCACGCTGGTCGGCTCGACCGGCGACGATCGCTTTGACGGCGATGACGGGGTTAATGTCTTTGAAGGAAAACAGGGCAATGACGTTATTGACGGACAGGGTGGCTCAGACACGGCGGTCTTCTCGTATACAAGTGCTAACTATACGTTCACTCGCAGTGACAGTGGCATTGAAATTACTGATACGGTCAACGATGATGGCCAGGACACACTCACCAGTATCGAGCGTTTACAATTCTCCGATATGGGTATTGCGTTTGATCTGGACAGCAGTGCTGGCCAGGTAGCTAAATTGATCGGCGCGGTTTTCGGCGCAGCGCAGGTTCGCAATTCCGGCATTGTCGGTATCGGCCTGGAATTCGCCGATGACGGCATGACCTATGAGGAACTGGCAGAACTGGCGATCCAGGCAGCCGGTCTTGACACCTCGCAGGCAATTGTTACACGGCTCTGGACCAACGTTGTTGGATCACCGCCGACAACGGAACAGGCGCAGCCTTTTATTGATGCGCTCAATAACGGGATGACAACCGGTGAGCTGGGCGTACTGGCTGCGGAAACCGATTTAAACGCAGCAAACATCGATCTGGTCGGGTTATCGAATACTGGAATCGAATATACGATTTAGCTGCAATACCAATAAATTATCCGCATCGCCAATGGGGCAGCGACAACTGCTGATCATAATGGCGATACGGATATCTCAATGCTGATTAACGCAATTTTTGCAGCTGTTCGTTCAAACTGTCCAGCCGTGCATTAAATCCAGCCAGGCGGTCTTTTTCCTGCGCCACCACAGCTTCCGGAGCGCGATCAACAAAATTCGGATTTGCCAGTTTTGTTTCTGCTTTGGATATTTCTGCCGCGATTCGCGTTATTTCCTTATTCAGACGCTCACGTTCGGCACCGGCATTGATCTCGACTTTCAGCATCAGTCTGAAATCACCTACGATGGAAACCGGTGCGTCTGCATCAGGCAGTTGATCCAGAATCTCAACCTCGGACAATCTGGCCAAAGTCATCAGATAGGCCCTGTTGTCAGTCAACACCGCTAGATCGCCCACGGCCTGCAGCGGCACTTTCTGCGCCGGGGATATATTCATTTCACCACGCAGTGTACGACAGGCGTTGACCATTTCCTTGAGCAATTGTATTTTCTCAATCGATGTCTGATCAATTTTTTTCAGATCGGCTACCGGATACGGTTGGCACATGATACTGGTACCTTTTTTTCCAGCAAGCGGTGCTACTTTCTGCCAAAGTTCCTCGGTAATAAACGGAATGATCGGGTGCGCCAGACGCAGCATTGCCTCGAGTACGCGAACAAGCGTTCGGCGTGTTGCCCGTTGTTCGGATTCATCGGGACTGTTCAGGCGTACTTTTGCCAGTTCAACGTACCAGTCGCAATATTCATCCCATACCAGTTCATAGATTTCTCTTGCAGCCAGGTCGAAACGATAACTGGCGAAATATTTCTCAATTGCGCTTTCGGACTGTTGCAAACGACTGATAATCCATCGGTCCGCATTCGAATATGTACATGCCTGCTGCGTATCCAGACCGGTATCCCTGCCCTCGCAATTCATCAATACATAGCGAGTGGCATTCCACAGCTTATTACAGAAATTACGATAGCCCTCGCAACGCTGCAGATCGAATTTAATATCCCGTCCATGCGAAGCCAGGCTGGCAAATGTAAACCGCAGGGCATCTGTGCCGAAGGCCGGAATTCCCTTGGGAAAATGCTTGCGGGTGTTTTTCTCGATTGCCGGTGCGGTTTTCGGATTCATCAGTCCTGTTGTTCGCTTGGCAATGAGATCGTCCAGAGAAATGCCGTCGATCAGGTCCAGTGGATCCAATACATTGCCTTTGGACTTGCTCATTTTCTGGCCTTCGGCATCACGGATCAATCCGGTGATATATACCTCCCTGAATGGTACCTTACCGGTGAAATGCAGTGACATCATTACCATTCGCGCAACCCAGAAAAATATAATATCAAAACCGGTAATGAGCACCGAAGTTGGCAAGAACGTATTTAATTCCCGGGTATCCTCCGGCCAGCCCAATGTTGAGAAAGGCCACAATGCTGAAGAAAACCAGGTATCCAGCACATCATCATCCTGCCTGAGCTCGGTTTTACCCGAAAGCTGTTGCGCCTCTTCAAGGTTATGGGCAACTGTAATATTACCGTCCTCGTCATACCAGGCAGGTATGCGATGCCCCCACCAGAGTTGACGTGAAATACACCAGTCCTGAATATTCTCCAGCCACTGGTTATAAACATGCGTCCAGTTGTCGGGCGTAAACCTGACTTCGCCATTCGCGACGACCTCCAGACCACGCCTGGCCATTCCTTCCATGGACACATACCACTGATCTGTCAGCATGGGTTCGATGATTGTGTTGGTACGGTCACCGCGAGGCGCCATCAACTTGTGCGGTTTTGTTTCAATCAGATAACCATGACTTTCAAGATCGGATACAATCTTTTTTCTTGCATCGAAACGATCCATGCCCTGATATTGGGTCGGCGCCAGCTCACTGATTTTGCCGTCCAGTGTGAATATGCTGATCGGCACCAGTTGATGCCGCTGTCCCATCTGATAGTCATTAAAATCATGTGCCGGCGTAATTTTGACGCAGCCTGTGCCGAATTCCGGATCAACATAGCTGTCGGCAATGACCGGAATACTGCGCTCACACAATGGCAGGCGCACATGCCTTCCGATCAGATGCTGATAGCGTGCGTCTTCCGGATGCACAGCAACCGCGACATCACCAAGCATGGTTTCCGGTCGAGTGGTCGCGACAACCACCGCTTCATCGGCGGAAAGGCTGCCGTCTGGCTGTTCGAGGGGATATCGGATATGCCATAGAAAACCGTTTTCTTCTGTCGAAATCACCTCTAGATCGGACACCGCAGTCTGTAAAACAGGGTCCCAGTTCACCAGCCGCTTGCCACGATATATCAGCCCTTCACGATAAAGACGGACAAACACTTCAGTCACGGCGCGAGACAGCTCGGCATCCATGGTAAACCGTTCGCGCGTCCAGTCACACGATGTACCCAAACGCCGCATCTGGCGGGTAATCGTTGAACCTGATTCTTCTTTCCATTGCCATACACGCGCTAAAAAAGCCTCGCGTCCGAGATCGCGCCGGTCGATATTTTTTTGATCAAGCTGCCGTTCAACGACAATTTGTGTTGCGATTCCGGCATGATCGGTACCCGGTTGCCAGAGGGTATTGTCGCCTTTCATACGGTGATACCGTGTCAGCGCATCCATCAAGGTATGCTGAAAAGCATGACCCATATGCAACGTGCCGGTTACATTCGGCGGTGGCAGCATAATACAATAGGCAGCTGTATTGTCTGCATGATCTGGTTTGAAATACCCGGCGGATTCCCATATTGAATACCACTGATTCTCTATCAGTTTGGGATCAAAACTTTTCTCAAGCTCCATGAAATTTTTAAATTTGAAGATGGTTAGTATATTTTTAAAAGGAAATAAAAAATTTTTATTATAATGTAAGAGTCGTTGAATTGCGTATTTGCATATTGGCGTATTGGATAATCAAATACGACGCCAAGTCTTGACAATTTGCAATCAGCTGCACACATCAACGCAGATCAGTTTGAACGCTGCCCTCAGTCTTGCTGCTCCAGCAACGCCTTCTCCTGAACAATAATACGATTCTCCAGAGCGTGCACCAGGGCCTGCCTGTCAGCCTGATTAAGCTCAATCCCGGCGTCGATTAGCGCTGCGTCCAGTAACAGGCGCAAAGGAGACAATTCATCAAACTGGGGCTGCATGTGTTTGGATCTTAAAACCACACATTCGGTAAGAACAGGAACTTTGTCGATGTCTTCGATGTTCTCGGGAACAACCTCCGTTCTAGCACTGTGGTGATATTTGTCAATCAGAAAATCAAATTTCTTCAGGATTCTATCGTTATCCGCATCCACTTCTGTTTCGACTGTATCGTTCATAGTGTATATATGCTGTAAATAACCTAGTACTCTATCAATTTGATATTGTCAGGTACAGCGTTGCCGTGGTGTTATGGAGCAAGGCACAGTACGCGGGAAAGGGCTGTTCCCTTTTCGAGTACTGTAACGCGGCTGCAGGACACCACGGTAACGCCCTGTGGATGAGCTTGTCAGCGTCCAGGGCTGCGTTGTGTCTTTTGGTAATAGAACGACTATTTCCTGCAAAACACGCCTTGCCATGAACACTGACAAGATCACTGAACCCGGCAATATCATATTGATAGAGTACTAGCTGGGCTGAAGCTGATGATGATGCAATGCATATCCAGCCTGCTGGTAAAATCGGTAACGTTTACGCGCTGAAGACCTGTCTTCGGGCGACAAACTCGCAATTTCAATTATGCGTTCGAATTTCGCAAAATCAGGCGGACATTGATCGTGCAGATTCAACAATATGCTGCTGCCGTTTTCCTGGGTCACTCGATTACTCAAAACAACGGGGGTTGATCTGACCAGCGCCGCTTCGTCATGTATGAAACAATGGGGCAAAAAGCTCGTTGGCTGAAATGTCCAGAGCATCTTGTCGAGCTTTTCCAGCATGCTTTGATTCGAGGTAAAAACGACGATTCGCGCATTCTGGCTTAATGCCTTGGCGCATAATCTGCAGGCCACCAGCAATTTATCCTCAGCACCAGAATAAAAATAGATGTCAGTCATGCCGCACCTGATTCTGTCTCATACAAATCCGCTAGCTTGTGGGTCCCGCCTGCGCAATCAAATAAGTGGTCAGCAATGGCACCGGTCTACCGGTAGAACCTTTTTCCTTACCGGATTTCCAGGCCGTACCCGCAATATCCAGATGCGCCCAGTGGTATTTTTGGGTGAATCTGGATAAAAAGCATGCAGCGGTTATTGTCCCGGCTGCCCTGCCACCAATATTAGCCATGTCCGCAAAATTACTTTTTAATAAATCCTGATAATCTTCCCATAAGGGCAACTGCCAGACCTGATCGGCTGCCTGTTCACCAGCCTTGGTCAGCGCCTGCGCCAATGCTTCATTATTACTTAACAGACCTGTCGCCACATGACCCAGTGCGATGACACAAGCACCTGTCAGTGTCGCGATATCAATCACAGCCTTCGGATTGTAGCGTTCCGCGTACGTTAATGCGTCACACAGAATCAGGCGCCCCTCCGCATCGGTATTTAACACCTCAATCGTCTGCCCGGACATGCTGGTCACCACATCTCCCGGTTTGGTTGCACCACCACCCGGCATGTTTTCTGTTGCCGGTATGATCCCGACGACATTAACCGGCAAATTGATTTCGGCAACAGCCTTAAGTGTGCCCAGTACACTGGCCGCACCACTCATGTCGTATTTCATTTCATCCATTTCAGGAGCCGGTTTCAATGAAATGCCGCCGGTATCGAAAGTCACGCCTTTACCTACAAGCACGACCGGTTTTTCTTTCTTGCCCTTCCCCTGATATTCCAGCACGATCAACTTTGCCGGCTGGTGGCTGCCGCGTGCCACCGCCAACAGGGCACCCATACCCTGCTTTTCCATATCTTTCTTGTCGAGAATGGTCACTTTGAGTTTATATGTCTTGGCCAGTTCTTTTGCCTGTTCTGCAAGATAGGTGGGCGTACAGATATTGGGAGCCAGATTTCCCAGGTCTTTGGTCAGGCTCATTCCGTGCGCTATTGCAGCTCCCTGGTTGAGCGCTTCTTCACCAGTCGCAAGATCAGCACGGTCACCAATACAAATGGTGATTTTACGCAATGCTCTTTTAGTAGTCTCCGGTTTGCTTTTGAGCTGATCAAAACGGTAATTGCTTTCAACTGCAAGCTTTGCAATCTGCATTACCTTCCAGGCAGAGTCCCGCTTCTGAACTGGCAAATCCGATAAAAAAAGCGCGCAGTCTGTAGTCCCGGTATTCTGCAGCGTGCGGAATGTTGTCTGAACAGCGGCTATAAAAGCATTGCCGTTAAAATCGTCTTCCTTGCCCAGACCGACAAGAAGCACGCGTTTGCATTGCAGGTTAGGAATTTTATGCAGCAACAGTGCAGTATTGGTTTTTCCTTCCAGATCACCCTGATCAACAATTTCCTTGATATAACCATTTGATAAGCGATCCAGCTCTTTTGCAGCATCAGTCATTTTTTTTGATTCAAAAATACCTACCACTACGCAGGCGCCTCGCTGTTTCTCTGTAGTTGCTACTTTGATTCCAAATTCCACACCCTACTCCTTTATATCTTTACAGTTGTAAAACTTAAATGCTAAAACGTTTTTTAACAATAATAATGCTTGCTTTCTATCAAATTCTCCGCTTATCGGTTAATATAACATGGCGTTTGCCAGTGTAAGGATGAATAATGCAATATCTAAGCAGTAAGTTCGAACTACCAGACTTTTTACTGTCATATAGTGAAACATATTCAAGCAGCCCTGTTTAAAGCAAGAACCTGAACCAAAAGAGATTACTCTGTGAATGCCGACTTAGCCAAACGCGTACGCTTCTGTACTACACTCCCCAGTCTCCCGGCTATTGCTTTAAAAATTATAGACTTGGCAAACGACCCCAACACAGATATCAACACTTTGTGCGAACATATCGTCTATGATGCAGCGCTTTCAGCAAAAATTCTCAAAATAGCCAATTCTCCGCTCTACAAATCCCGCCGTTCCGCTACCAATATTCGACAGGCGGTCAGCCTACTGGGCACACACACGGTCATCGTTGTCTCACTGTCTTTCTCTCTGACGGACTCGCTGGTAAAAAAATCCGGTAATCTGCCAGTACTTGACAGTCACCTGTTCTGGCGCCGTTCAATTGCAACAGCTCTGGCTTGCCGGGCATTAGGAGAGAAATTAAAAAAAACCTGTCTGGATGATTTATTTTTAGTTGGATTACTGCAGGAAATCGGCATCCTTGTTTTTTGTACAGTTATGCCGGAAGAATATGCACCCGTCTTCTCATCTACAAATGACCACGACACACTATTGATGAGAGAACGTGAAATGTTCGGGACCGGACATGACGAACTGGGCTATACGCTGCTTAAGCAATGGCATATACCTGACTATATCGCAATGGTCTGTTTGTCCAGCCATGGTCAGCCCGAACCCAAAGCACTCGAGCCCACATTGCAGGCGTGTGCCGCAACATCAAGATACCTGGCAGACTATTTTCTAAATCCACATGCGCCCGAAAAACTCGGGCAATTGTCACAAGCGGCCCGTTCATGGCTGGATATTGATGAGTCAATTCTGATTGACGTAATCGACATCATGAAGGAAGGCTTGCGCGCAGTTGAGGATCTGTTTGACGTAACCATTCATCAGCCTTCCGAGGCATCAGGGATTCTCACCGCAGCCAAAGAACTGCTGACTATTCATTCCCTGTCTAAAGTTAAGGAACTGGAAGAAAAATCGTATCGGGATGGTTTGACGGGGGCATATAACAGAGGATTCTTTGACGAATCGCTCAAACGGGAATTTGAACTATCCATTCAACACCAGTTGCCACTTACTATCGCCATGATTGACCTTGATCATTTTAAAAGAATAAACGATACTTACGGCCATATTGCTGGCGACGGCATACTGGTGACTGTAACCAGAACAATCCTGGGACAGATACGCCAGGATGATACACTTTGCCGTTACGGCGGAGAGGAATTTGCGCTGATATTGCCTGGTACGACGCTGGCCGTTTCACGACAAGTTACACACCGTCTGAAAGAAGCAATTGCAGCCATATCGTATCATTCTGAAAATAATTCAACGATTAGCATAACGGCTTCAATTGGTGTTGCATCCTACATGCAGGACATCAACCAGTTCAAACAACCGGCAGATCTGGTAAAAGCTGCTGATTCCGCACTGTACGCGGCAAAAAGTGAAGGGCGTAACCAAATTGTTGAATGGCAAAACACGTAACCTTATCAATCAAAACAACAACTAATTACTTTATGCATCTTATTATTCAGGGTCTTGACGTTGGAAATTATGACTTGAGAGCGCTTGCAAAACTTGCAGGCGCTGATGAAATTGAAAAAGTTTCCGGCCAGGCATTCAGATTGAAAAATATTCAGCAACAGGACGGTATCAGCGACTATTGCGAAGAGACCCAACTTGACTATGCAGTAGTCGAACCCGATTTAAATTTAACAGATTTCAAACTGATTGCGATGGATATGGATTCAACGCTGCTTGCAATTGAGTCTATCGATGAAATAGCAGACATCCATCACACCAAACAGCAGGTTGCAGAAATTACTCTCAAAACCATGCGTGGAGAAATCAGCTTCGAGGAGAGCCTGACGCAGCGTACCGCGCTTCTTCGCGGCGTGCACATAGACGCCTTGCAAAAGGTTTATGAAGAACGCATGCGGTTGAGCCCGGGTGCAGAGATCATGCTTAAGAAAGCGAAAACAGCCGGCCTGAAAACGATGGTTATTTCAGGTGGATTCACTTTTTTTACAGACCGTATCAAGGAAAAGCTCCAACTGGATTTTGCAACCGCAAACACTTTCGAAGTTCAGGAAAACAGGCTCACCGGCAAAGTACTGGGAAAAATACTCGGACGAGAAGGCAAAGCTGAAGCGTTAAGTAATGTCTGCGACAAATTAGGAATTTCCCGTAGCCAGGTCATTGCCATCGGTGACGGCGCCAATGATCTGGACATGCTTGCTGCCGCCGGGGTCAGCATTGCTTACCACGCCAAACCCGTGGTACAGCAACAGGCAACCTTTTCACTTAACCATGTCGGACTGGACGGTGTCATCAATCTGTTTAATCAGTAAAATTCTTGTGACAATTGTATGACTAATACAAGGGATCGTACATGAGGGATAGAACATATTCATCCAGGTTTTCGGGTATCTCTCCTCGTGCCAGGTTGTCATGCATCGCCGCCTGACAAACTGCTACCGCTATCGAACGGGATACCTCGCGGACACGATTGAGCGATGGATACACCGCGCCTTTGGCAATTTCATCATCGGTCACGCGTTCTGATAAAGTTTTCGCTGCAGCCAAAAACATTGTTTGCGTAATGCGATGCGCAGAGCAGGCTGTAATACCCAGACCGATTCCTGGAAAAATGTAGGCGTTATTACCCTGCCCCGGCTCGAAACGTTTATCCTGGAACTGAACCGGTTCGAATGGACTGCCACTGGCAAAAACTACATGCCCGTCGCTCCACCCGTAAGCTTCTTCAGCAGTACATTCCGTATGTGATGTTGGATTTGACAACGCAATTATTACCGGCCTGTCATTGACTGCGGCCATTTGTCGCACAACTGATTCTGTAAATGTATTGGGCACACCTGTAGCACCAATGAGCACATCGGGCTTGATATCTGCGATCGCATCGACGAAATTACAGGGAAAATGGTTGTGTGCAAACGGCTTGATACGTGGCTTGACGGTATCATTGGTGGATACTACCAGCCCTTTCCGGTCCACAAACCATAACCTCTCACGAGCCTGTTGCAAGCTCAGACCTGCTGCACCAAATGCAGCCACCATTAACTCTGCTGTCCCGCCTGCAGCGGATCCCGTTCCAAGAAACATAATGGTCAAATCGGAAAATTTCTTTTGTGTAATTCGGCATGAAGTATAAACACCCGCCAATGTGACCGCTGCCGTTCCCTGTATGTCGTCATTAAAGCAACAAACCTTGTCGCCATATCGGTCCAGAAAATTAAATGCATTGGGTGTTGCAAAATCCTCGAACTGAATCAAGGCTTTTGGAAATCGTTTTTGCACTGCATTGACAAATTCGTCGACCATGGATAAATACGCATCACCTTGCAGTCGGGCATATGGATAGCCCAGATACAACGGGTCTTCACGTAAAGTCTGGTTGTTTGTTCCCACGTCAAGCATCACGGGCATGCAACGAGCCGGATAAATACCCGCACAGGCAACATACAGCGCTGTTTTTCCGATTGATATTCCCATTCCGTTTGCACCCAGGTCACCCAAACCGAGCACACGTTCTCCATCGGTCACTACAATGACCCGCACATCTTGCTCCGGCCAGTTACCAAGAACGGATTCTATTTCACCACGGTCTTCCGGCGTGATGTAAAGCCCCTGAGGCCGCCTGAATATATGTGCGAACTCCTTACAGGCTTCACCGACTGTTGGCGTATAGACCAGCGGCATGATTTCTTCCATATGATCAATCATGAGACGGTAGAACAGTCTCTGGTTACGATCCAGCAAAGCACTCAAAAAAATATATTTCTCAATAGCGCTGTTTTTACGCCGCATGTTCTCAAGCGCACGCTCTTTTTGTTTGCCGATACTTGCCACGTCATAGGGTAGCAATCCACGCAAGCCATACCGTTTACGTTCTTCGCGCGTGAATGCGGTTGATTTGGTACAGGCCGGATCATCCAGCAATGCTTTTCCGAATAAATTTTTCATGATGCCTCCTCTGTTTTGATCGATTTGATGATCGCCCTGAAGAAGGGAATACACCTATTCCGTCAGATTGTTATTGTATGGACATAGTATTGAACAGCCGCCGATTCTGTTGGAAACCGCGACCCCATCATGATCTTTATACAATCCCTGTGAATTACCAAGGACACCCGGAGCTTATACAGTCGAGGGTTTACTTGGTTCTGATCAGTCCATCATGCTGAGCGGCCCGACCTGCTTGATATTGAACTAAACCTATATTTTACACTCGATACTGCATATCCATCCTAGCCATTTACAATGAATGATGCAAACATGCGGAAATGATGCGAAAACAGTATAATCAATTTAACTGTCATAAAATTTGCACTATATCCTAAGCGCAGAAAGCTTACCCCTAAATAGCTTATTGTTTTATATCATTTTTACAGGCTAAATACAGTTGTAACAATACGGCGTTTTATTTTTTATCTTATTAACTAATATAGGATTTCAAGTATGAGACAATCACCTTTTCCTACACCCAACCCTGATTTGTATACTGAGGATGAAATTTCAAGACTTGTTCACGAATTTTATGCCAAAGCACGAAAAGACCCACTACTTGGGCCAATATTTGAAGAGCATGTTATCGACTGGGATGCTCATTTTATCCAGATGACCAATTTCTGGTCCGCTCAATTACGCGGAACAAGTCGTTTTCGTGGTGCACCAATGCCAAAGCATATCGCTTTGCCTGAATTATCTGCCAACCTGTTTGAACGCTGGCTCGCATTGTTCAAGCAAACAACAGAGGAATTGGGTAATTCCGGACTGGAACAGCACGCCAACATGATCGCGACATTTATTGCAAACAGGCTTTGGCAAGGATATCAAATGAGTCATTATCCTGACAAACAAGCAGTTGAACTGGGTGCTGTGTGATCAGAAATAATTAACGAAAGAACAGAGCGATTTTTTTACGCTTTTTCCTGGATTGAAAATTCAAACTTAAGATTTAAAGTTATTAGGTTTAACAAGTTTTCATATAACAGAGAAATCTATTGAAAAGCATCAAAAGTAAAATCTTTTTTTTCGCTTTATTATCGACACTGGTGCCCTCGCTTGTGCTGGGGCTCCTTTCATTTCGCCAGAATGAAGAACTCATCAACGATAATGTCAAGCGGGAACTGCGGATTTTAGCCAGCCATGCAAGTCGGGAGGTCGATGCCTGGATTAATCTAAATGTTCATGAAGCCAATTCACTGACCTCGGCTAAAATCATCATTGATTCGTTATCAAATGTTGTCAATCAGCAGAGCAATCAACTGAAAAACTCACCGGAAATCCTGAAACAGTATCTTGTTTCGGTACAAAATAAGCTTGATACAATTATGGAGCTTACAGTACTCGATACAAACCGGCATGTTATTGCCAGCAGTTCATCTCGATATGTGCCTAAAGAACCATTCCAAAGCGACTGGCTAGGGGAAAAAATAACGCATAAACCCGTCATTTCTCCACCACAGTTACATGATTACTTTGGCACCATTACGGTAAGTATTATTCTACCCGTTGTTTCTTACGATGATTATATTCTGGGTCAACTGGCAATCACGTATGACTTGAATAATGTCAAATCTGTATTGAAAAGCACAATCAAATCACCACGCGGAGAAATACTTTTAGCTGATTCAGATGGTCATTTGCTGCTTGCCAGCCACACCGATATCACACACCCGACGGTTATAGTACCTTCCGTTTTTGACTATCTGTACAAGCATCCGGGTGAATTCGCCACCTTCAGGAATTTTCTACAGGAACAGGTAATCGCGCTCGCCTATTCAGCAAAAACGCTGCCCATTACAGTCATTGCCGAAAAGAATCACCGTGATGTTTATGCAGCCTGGCTGGAACAGCGCAACCTGTTCATTATTCTGGTTGGAATATCCATTTTTATAGTAGCAGTGGTTGCAATCTATCTGGGTCACTCGATCGTGACACCATTACACCGGCTCATTGACGCAACCGGACAAATTGTAAAAGGTAATTTGGACATTCCAATAACGGATGTAACCCAAAAAGACGAGGTTGGGAAACTGGCCCACATGTTTAACCTGATGACGGAAAAATTACGTCATAGCCAGTCCAAAATATTAGCCGCCAACAAGGCAATGCATGAAAAAAACCAGTTACTGGAAAAATTATCCATTACAGATGGATTAACCGGATTATATAATCGAAACAAGCTTGCCCTGATTATCAAGGAACAACTGCATAGATATCAGCGCAATAAACGGCCTTTTTCTGTACTCATGATTGACGTAGATTATTTTAAGGAGCTAAATGACAGACTGGGCCATGTTGCAGGCGACGAAATTCTGGCCGCAGTTGCCAAAAATTTATCGCAATCCATACGCAATATCGATTTCGCCGCCCGGTACGGAGGTGATGAATTTATCATCATTTTGACTGAAACCAACGTTCGAGAAGCCAGCATTACTGCCGAACGCATACGCTCGAGAACTTCAGAAATAAAGTGCAAATCGACAGATAGCAACATCAAGGTAACATTAAGTATTGGTATAATCCAGTCCGAGCCGAATGACAAATCTCCCACAACCATTATTTCTCGCGCTGATCATGCGCTATACAAAGCCAAACATGCGGGCAGAAACCAGGCATATGCAGTTCAACCTGTTTCTGTCTTGACATCGTAAAAGGTCTTCACCCCATTAGTCTGCTTGATCTTGAGATCAAAAAGATTTTGTCTAATGCGAATCGTCAGCGACTACACTAATCAATGAATTGAACACCCAGCCTTGCAAATTTGCATCTGTTTGCACCATTAGCCAATTCCCCTGATAGGCATTTGCTGTCAAAACTGTACCCGCATTCAACACACTGACAACCAGTGTATGTCTACCCGGTTCACGTCGCAGATTTGCATCGGTTGTAGTATGCATGATTATGGGTGTATTAAATCTTACCGTTGGCCGGTTGGGAAACTCCCTCTCCTTGTCAGAAAGCATATTTATAAACTCAAGCGCTTGCGAAGCATAATATGTTGCATTTGCATATTCACCTTCTGCAAATTTTACAGCCGCAGCATCCAGCAACAGCTCTGCTTCCTTGAGAAGTTCAATATCAGACTGCACAGTCAACTGCATCTTGAGATATTCCATGGCAACCTCGGCTTCCGAAATCAGCGACGCAGTACTTGGTTTTGTTGCCAGTCTGTGCAGCCTGACCTGGGTTCGCGCTATTTCTTTACTCGAAGCTGCTTTTATCACCTGCGCTTGATCTTGTTCGCGTGTTGAAATGCGTTTTATTTGTGCATCTTTATCAGCCAACTGCTTTTCCAAGTATTCAATTTTTATTTTCATACTCTCGAGCTCCTGCTGATGGACTCTAACGGGCATCTGCTCCTCAAAATGCGAAAACTCAGTCTTAGCAGGCTCATTCATCATGGCACAGCTAGATAAAAAAATACCCGATAAAAAGAAGACTGAAAACGCGGATTGAATTCGACTTGATATTTGCAATTGAAGTAGCATATTTGCGGATATTAATGATTTCAACATGTAGTTCTTGCAAATAACAATCGGTACATTTTCAGTTAGCTTGAATTTTTTATTTCTTTGTTTTTGCCAGAGTCCAGTACTGAGTAAAGTAAGGTACCGTATTTATCAGGCTTAAAGATATTAGATATCTATGCACGACCCATGCGGACAGACATCAGGCGAATTCGATACGAATCAGCCTCTTATCGATTCAACACAATTTCCAAGACAAATTTACTGCCAATATAAGCTAATAAGAGCATGACAAAACCAACCAAAGTCCAGCGTATTGCTATCCTGCCGCGCCAACCATAAAACTGTCGCCCAATCAGCAAGGCCGCAAACGTACCCCAGGAAATAAAACCAAATAGTGTTTTATGTGTAAATGTCAGGGGCTGACCAAAAACTTCTTTTGAAAAAACAACACCGCTTAGCAACGTCAGTGTCAATAATATAAACCCGACCCAGATCACAGCAAACAACAGCTTCTCCATTGCCAGCAATGGTGGCAAATTGGTTAATAATGGATGTTGCGCCGGATGATGTAGCTGATATTCAACGACTGTCATCAGAACAGCATGCAATGCCGCGATTGTCAGTAGGCTGTACGCAGACATTGCCACAACCAGGTGTGCCTTAAATGCAGGTAATTCGGTATTCTGTAATGGCTTCAACGAAGGGAAAACAAGCGGCAAGACAACAGCAATAGCCGCGGCAGCCGCTATCGGCGCAAGCAAAGTGCGCATTCCCTGATACCGGCTGAAAAAACCAGAAAACCAGTATATAAAAGCAGTCAGCCAGACTATTAATGAGACGGCACTACTTACGCCAAGATTCAGTCCCGTGCCAGCGAATATCGTCCTGTAAAGCAACAATGCATGAAGCATCAACGGCAAAAGCATAACATAATGGATGTAACCGAAAGTCGCAGGCGCGCTTTCTTCGTCGTGCTTTACGGGCGACGTGGAACGCCCATATAAATTGCGCCAGATCAGCCAGCCAGACAGACAATAGAGCAAAAAAGCTGCAAGATAAGTTAAAATGTCAATCATTGGTGCGATCATTAATTAATTAAATACACAAACAGTTATTTAGTCTACATGGCACTCTGAGAAATTCATAGTGCAAGCCTGCACAATACATGAATTTTACACAACAGCATTTCCTATATCTATTTATTCACTGAGGTTCTTGTATGTTTGAAAATCTAACTGGCCGGCTTTCTGATGTTATTAAAACACTGAAAGGCGAAGCGAGGCTCACAGAAAACAATATCCAGAAGGCACTACGTGAAGTCCGGCTGGCATTGCTCGAAGCCGATGTTGCTTTACCTGTCGTAAAAGAATTCATCGCGCGTGTTAAGGAAAAAGCAGTCGGACATGAAGTCATGAGCAGCTTGACACCGGGCCAGGCATTGGTGGGCGTTGTCCAGCAGGAACTTATCGCGATAATGGGTGGTGACAAAGCGGATCTGAATCTCTCGACAACGCCGCCAGCCGTCATATTAATGGCAGGCCTGCAAGGGGCCGGTAAAACAACCAGCAGCGGCAAGCTCGCAAAATGGCTCATGGAGCATAAAAAGAAAAAAGTTCTGTTGGTTTCCTGCGACATTTACCGTCCCGCCGCCATCCATCAACTGGAATTACTGGCAAATCAAACAGGCGCTGATTTTTTTCCAGTTCAGAGTAATCAAAAACCTGGTGAAATCGGAACCGCAGCACTGGATTATGCGCGCAAACATCACCATGATGTCATGATAGTTGATACGGCAGGCCGATTAGGTATCGATGAAGCAATGATGCAGGAAATCAGTGAACTTGAACGTTTGCTGAATCCAATTGAAACGCTGTTTGTCGTCGATGCAATGCAGGGACAGGATGCCGTCAATACCGCCAAAGCTTTCTCAGAAGCGTTACCGTTGACAGGTGTCGTCTTGACCAAACTGGACGGCGACGCACGCGGTGGCGCCGCATTATCAGTCAAACATATAACCGGAAAACCAATTAAGTTTACCGGCATAGCGGAGAAGCTGACCGGCATAGAGGCTTTTTACCCTGACCGCATGGCCTCGCGCATTCTTGGCATGGGTGATGTGCTGGGATTGATTGAGGAAGCACAGCGCAGCACCGATGAGCGTGAAGCAAAAAAACTGTTAAAGAAAGTCAAATCAGGCAAAGGATTTGATTTAAATGACTTCAAGGCGCAGTTTCAACAAATGAAAAAAATGGGCGGTATGAGCGCCATGCTCGACAAGCTGCCTGCTCAATTAAGTCAGGCCGCGCAAAACGTCAATGTAGATGATAAAGTAATCGGCCGGACAGAAGCCATTATCAACTCAATGACGCCACAGGAGCGCGTTAAGCCTGAAATTCTCAAGGCTTCGCGTAAAAGACGTATCGCAGCAGGCTCGGGCGTGTCCGTTCAGGAAGTCAACCGTTTGTTGTCGCAATTCGATCAGGCAAGGAAAATGATGAAAATGATGAACAAAGGTGGCATGTCAAAAATGATGCGTGGTTTGAAGGGGATGCTTCCACGCATGCGTTAGTTTCAACCCTGACACATAAGTTGCAATGCACTTCAGTTTGTTGCCGAAATCAGCTCGAGCCCGATCACCCGATCACCCGCATCTATTTTTCTGTGAGAAAACCAGCCGATATTCATCTCAAGAGCATATTTCGCTAGATTAGTTGAATAGTGTGCAGTATGCGTATTGGGCTGCATGTCGGCAATATTAATGATAATCCCTTCTTCATCGATGAAGGCCACACTTAACGGTATCACTGTGTTCTTCATCCACATGCTCAGATATGCGCTTTTTGGAAACACAAATAACATACCGGTATTAGCATTCAGAGATTCACGAAACATCAGCCCTCGCGCACGGGAAGCATGTGTATCGGCAACTTCTGCTGACAATGTGTAACCTGCTATCTGCAGCGAGACATACTGCAGATTGGTGGACGCAACCGTCTGACTGAATGTCAGCAGAAACAGACAACCACAACAAACAAGTGACATTAAACGCATAGTCAGTATTTCCCGGTACTGCCAAAACCATTTTCTCCACGCTGGCTGATGCCGAACTCTTTAACAACATTAAAACCGACCTGAACGATGGGAAAAACAACCAGCTGTGCAATGCGGTCCATCGGGTTCAACTCGAATGATGTCTGGCCTCGATTCCAGCAGGAAACGAATATCTGTCCCTGATAGTCCGAATCAATGAGACCGACCAGGTTCCCTAGTACAATCCCATGTTTGTGACCGAGTCCTGAGCGAGGCAACACCATAGCGGCCAGACTTGAATCGTCAATGTGAATTGCGATCCCGGTTGGAACCAAAATTGCCTTTCCTGCGTGTATTATTTCACGTTGATCAATACATGCCCGTAAATCAAGACCTGCTGAACCCGGCGTGGCGTACGACGGAATGCATTCATACAGGCGCTCATCAAGAATTTTCAAATCTATTTGTGTCATGTCGTGTCCGGATTATTATCATGTTTTTGCAGAGCATATAACTGCGCAATATGTCTGATCAACCGCTCTGCCTGAATCTGCTTGGATGCTTTTTCCAGAATATGCTTACCTGCGTCATCGTACAAAATCAGTGCCGTTTGATCAGAACCCATGGCTTCCTGTACCCAATTGGCAACCAGTAAAGGCAGTTTTTTATGGCGGCGCTTGCGTAATGCATTTTTTTCGAGATGATCCGTTTCCGCGGCAAAGCCAACGCAAAAAGGAGCTTTTGGCAAATGCGCGACTTTTGACAATATATCCGGGTTCGGCGTCAGTTCAAGAACCAGCTTTTGGTCTGTTTTCTTGATTTTCCCAGGCTCAACATTTATTGCATGGTAATCAGCAACAGCGGCAACGCTAATAAATATATCCGGTTTTTTTCCGTCAATGACTTCCTCTACAGCGCCCAACATTTCTCGCGCACTCATCACTCTGATCAATCTGTTTACCGCGGGTACGCGCAGGCAGCTTGGGCCGGTAACCAGCGTCACTGTCGCACCGGCATCCAGCGCAGCCTGCGCAAGCGCATACCCCATTTTACCAGAACTGCTATTGGTAATACCGCGCACGGCATCAATCGCCTCATATGTCGGTCCCGCAGTCATCAGGACATCTATACCTCGCATCACACCGTCACTCAGCTTTTGCTGTATTACAGCCAGCAGCACATCGACAGCCTGCATACGTCCCACCCCAATTTCTCCACACGCCTGTTCGCCGGTATCGGGGCCTGCAATGACTACGCCATCTTCCTGCAAACGTGTGATATTCCGCTGCGTGGCCGGATTTTCCCACATTTTCCGATTCATCGCTGGCGCAATCAATAATGGACAATCGCGCGCCAGACAAAGCGTCGACAGTAAATCATTCGCCATACCACATGCCAATTTTGCAATAAAATCAGCACTTGCCGGCGCGATCACGATCAAATCAGCATTTCTGGACAGATCAATATGCGCCATTGAGTTTGATTTGTCTGCTTCCCACAAATCGGTAAATACAGATTGACCGGTCAATGACTGGAAAGTAACAGGGCCGACAAACCGGCACGCTGATTCTGTCATCACGGGTTGCACCAGGCATCCGGCTTGCGTTAACAGGCGAGCAAGCTCAGCAGCCTTGTATGCCGCCACTCCCCCTGTCACCCCTAGCAACAGGCGTTTACCCGTCAAAGATAATTCTGCGTAATTGTTGACCATGAAAACCGAAAATCACATTCAAAACCTTTTTATAATCACATGAAAAATAATTGCGGATCAGCTGAATTTTAACTCAATCGTATTCATTCCGATGCCGTATCAAATAAAAATTCACTGCACATTTGAAATCTATGACAATTACCGACTGGCCTGTCTATGAACGTCCACGCGAAAAACTACTGAGATTTGGCGCCAGGAATCTGTCTGACACGGAGTTACTTGCCATTTTTCTGCGCACCGGTACAACAGGTAAAAGTGCCGTTGAACTTGCTAGAAATCTGATAAACCATTTTGGCAGTCTCGGCAATCTTTTTTCTGCGGATAAAACAACCCTTTGTAATTTTCATGGTGTTGGAACAGCAAAATATGCACAACTGCAGGCAATTCTTGAAATGTCACGTCGCACATTAAGCGAACGACTGGAACGCGGCCATGTGATGAACACACCTCAACTCGTCAGGGATTTCCTGAACCTGAGCCTCGCTAATAAACAACACGAAATTTTTATGGCTATCTTTCTGGATGCAAAACATCATATGATTGCAACGGATGAACTATTCACGGGAACGCTCACACAGGCCAGCGTCTATCCACGTGAAGTCGTTAAACGTGCCTTATATCACAATGCTGCTGCGATTATTTTCGCCCATAATCACCCCTCCGGCAGTGCCGAACCTAGCCAGGCCGACAAGACGCTGACGCTTACACTAAAAAAAGCGCTTGATCTAGTTGATGTCAAGGTGCTCGATCACTTTATCATCGGTAAAAATGAAGTACTGTCATTCGCGGAACAGAATTTGATGTAAAGTTATTGATCCTGAATAAACCGCCATAGTTACAATATGTTTCCACCCGTCACATAATAAATTTAATTCCGACAAATTGGAAGAAATTCGATTTGGTTGTTATATATTTGATAAAAAAATAAAAAAAGAGATATAATCTACGTTTTTGCAATTTTGGGGTGTACGAATATGGCACGAGTATGCGAAGTTACTGGAAAGAAGCCGCTGACCGGAAACAATGTGTCTCACGCAAACAACAAGACTAAAAGGCGCTTTTTACCAAATTTACAAAGACGCAGATTTTGGCTGGAAAGTGAAAAACGCTGGATCAGCATGCGATTATCAAATGCAGCATTACGAACAATCGATAAAAAAGGGATCGACGTGGTTGTTGCTGAAATGCGCTCGCTCGGTAAAAACATTTAATCTGAAGCTATAAAAAAGGAAACTACCAATGCGTGATAAAATCAAGCTTGAGTCTTCGGCTGGCACCGGGCATTTTTATACAACAACTAAGAATAAACGTGCAAATCCTGAAAAGCTGGAAATTATGAAATTTGATCCGGTCGCACGCAAACATGTCAAATACAAAGAAACCAAATTAAAATAAATATAAGTTTCTTAAAGTATTTTGATGTATAAAAACCCGTTCTGCACGGGTTTTTTGGTTTGTCGGGCGTTACTATGAGACTCCAGGTACTACAAGTTTTATTCTTCCATGTGTTTTTCCTGTAGCAGGATTTGAGCCTTCAACTGATCAACGGCTTTGCGCAAAACCGCCACTTCGGCCTCGAGTTTGATAAAATCGGACTTAAGCGCATGAAAGTCGTCAAACGACACGGAATCATGTCTGTCAGACAAAGCACATGTATCGATATAAGCTTCATTGTCTGAATCTTCTGAAAGTAAATGAAACCAGCGATTCTCACGCGCACCCGTTTTCCGCGGCAGTTTCACAACCAGACTTCCACTCGAACGCACAGCCATCTCTTCAAGGAAAGCTTCGACCGACGAGATATCAGCGAATTTGTGCAACCGCTCACAATGGATGCGAAGTTCTCCGGCAGTTTGCGGTCCTCTCAATAAGAGCATGGCAATCAGCGCAACAGATTGCACCGGTATATTAAATACCTCCTCAAAATGATGCGCATAGCGTGTTACACGCCCACCACTTGATTCTGAAACCAGGGACACTTGTTCCAGTTTTTCAATTGCTTCGAGAACATCTGTTTGAGAGACCTGCATTACCGGAAACCGATTCGACTTTTGATTACAGCCTGAAACCAGAGCGTTTAATGAAAGCGGATAACTATCTGGTACGGTATGCTGCTTCTCAACCAATACGCCCAGCACACGCGCTTCAATTGATGACAATACTGGCGACACTGAATCAGCCACTGTGACAGCCGATTACTTTGATATACATACGGTCAATATGTATAAATGGCATGGATACGATTAAGCTGTATTTCATGATTATGAGATGGAAAGCATCCGTTCCAGCGCCAGTTTCGCAAGTCCGGCATCGGTTTGTGGCACCTGTATACGGTTTACAACAGTTCCATTGGCCAGATTCTCCAAAGCCCAAGTCAAGTGTTGTGGATCGATACGCGCCATCGTCGAACACATGCAAACCAGAGGTGACATAAATTGTACGATTTTATTTTGGGATTTGAATTCTTCAGCGATCCTGCTGACCAGGTTCAACTCTGTACCCACCAGCCAGCGCGTACCCTCCTCTGCCGCTGCAATCGTCTTGATAATGTATTCAGTTGAACCAACGTAATCAGATGCGCTGCACACTTCAAAACTGCACTCGGGGTGGGATATAACGATACCATCCGGATGCTGGTTACGAAAACGGAGAATATGCTGCGGCTGGAACATTTGATGCACTGAACAGTGCCCTTTCCATAATAAAATCTTGGCTCGTTTGATCTGTTCAGGTGTCAGGCCGCCCATCGGCTCATCAAAATCCCATACGGCCATTTCATCCAGCGGTATGCCAAGCTGATAGCCACTCCAGCGTCCTAAATGTTGATCAGGAAAAAACAAAACCTTTTCACGCTGCTGAAAGGACCACTCAAGAATCTTACCTGCGTTGCTGGAAGTACAGACGATACCGCCATGCTCTCCGCAAAAGGCTTTCAGGTCAGCGGCAGAATTAATATATGTGACTGGCGTTACCGTCTCATCCGGTGACAAAACTTCTGCAAGCTCCCGCCACGCACGCTCTACCTTTGTCAAGCTTGCCATGTCGGCCATCGAACAGCCCGCGGCCATATCCGGCAAAATCACAGTCTGCTCATCACTGGACAATATATCCGCCACTTCTGCCATGAAATGTACGCCACAAAAAACCAGGTAATCTGCATCCGTTTGAGCAGCCTGATAGGCCAATTTCAACGAATCGCCAGTCAAATCAGCATGTCGATATACATCCGCCCGCTGGTAATGATGTGCCAGCAAGACGACCTGTTTGCCCAAAGTCTTTTTTGCAGTTTCTATACGCTGCGCACATGCTTCATCCTGCATGTGATCGAAATTTTCAAATTCTATCGCTTCTGCCCGCATACAAATTTATTCTTTTTTTCTAATTAATTAATAAAAAATATCCACATTAATATACAGAGATAAACGAAATCACGCGCCGGTACGGTATATTCGTCTTTAAATAACAAACAATACTCATTCATGTTAGAACCATAGCATGATACTTGCACGAGACAAATACAAAATCAAGACACGCAAGCAACGTCACAGCCGCGCTCCCTGCACAACATAAAACAGAATGTGTTAGTTTCCAGTCATAATGACATGCTATTACTACAGATAGTTCTGATATAATTTATTATCAATAAAGCATGGTAACTCAGCGAATACTCACCCGCACAAATTAGCACATCTGAATTTGCATTTAGCTATGTGAATCTTCTATGAGATTTATGACACCAATTGTCATTTGAGTTTATATTCATGTTTCGGCGTTCAAACTTCAATTTTTCTTTTATCGCATTGATTGGCCTGGCAGCACTGGCGTTATGGCTTGATAATATTACTGAGCCATTCACACCGGGTGTTGATAACGAACCGTACCAGCAACCGGACTACATCGTTGAGAATGTATCCGGATTGCGCATGGAGCACGCGCAATCAATCCAGCACGTATTTCATGCAAAAAAAATGTTACACTTTATAAATCATGATTTTACAAAACTCAGTGACATCCATTTCATGCACCTCAAACCGGACACACCTCCATTTCGTGTGTCTGCCAATCAAGCTGAAATTCATAACAATGGTGAAGATATTTACTTAGCAGGCGACGTTAACGTTATACGCGGAAATGATGATGACGAAAAAAAAATAATCATGGAAACAAAAACGCTTCATCTTATTCCGGGTAGGGAACTTGTTCAGACAGACCAGGAAGTCGTAATCACAAGGCTTAATACGACCGTTCATGGAACAGGCCTGGAATTTAATAACAATACCAACAAAATCGAACTATTGTCCCGCGTGCGCGCGGTCGACCGATAACGCGAGCACTCATGAAGAAACATTCCTTTGTTTATCTGTTATTTTTTATCATTCCTTTCAGCGCCTTTGCCGAACGTTCAGATCGTGACAAACCAATTTATCTCGAAGCTGACCGTGCAACAGTTGAAGACATTAATCGCAAGGATTCCACACGTGTAAGTGTTTTCACCGGCAATGTTATTTTGACACAGGGCACTTTACGCATCAGTGCAGATAAAATAGTTATCAAAGAGGACATCAATGGATTCCGTCATGCGACAGCAACGGGCAACCTGGTCAGTTTCCGTCAGAAACGTGATGGTGTTGATGAATATGTTGAAGGTTGGAGCAAACGTGTCGAATATGATAATAAAATCGACAAAATTGAATTATTCAAACAGGCGCGCCTCAGACGTGGAGAAGACGAAGTGAACGGCGATTATATTTCATACAACATGAATAGCGAATTTTTTCAGGTCATCGGCAGTCATGAACGCGGGGAGCAAACAGATACCGATAACCGTGTACGCATCATCATCCAGCCCAAAAACAAATCCGCCGAGTCCAGTTCAGAATAAGCGTTTAAAAACTGTGTTATAGGCGCCCATGAGTATATTAAAAGCCCAAAATTTAAAGAAACGCTACAAATCACGTACTGTCGTTCATGATGTCTCTTTTTCCTTGAATAGTGGAGAAGTCATTGGCCTGTTAGGTCCCAACGGCGCAGGAAAAACAACCTGCTTTTACATGATTGTGGGGCTTGTACCACTCGATCACGGTGATATATTTCTTGATAATCGTGGCTTAACTCAGCTTCCTGTCCATGAAAGAGCACGCCTGGGATTGAGTTACCTGCCTCAGGAGGCCTCAATATTCAGACGACTGACAGTTGAAGAAAATATTTTAGCCATCCTGGAATTACACCGCTTGAACGACGACCAATTACAGCAACAACTTGATGAGTTATTACATGACCTGCATATTAGTCATATTCGCAACAATACCGCGATGAGTCTGTCCGGTGGCGAACGAAGACGTGTAGAGATAGCGCGCGCACTGGCTTCTCATCCAAGATTTATCTTACTGGACGAACCATTCGCTGGTGTCGACCCAATTGCAGTCATGGATATCCAAAAAGTCATTAATTTTCTGAAAGACCGTGATATCGGAGTTTTAATCACCGATCACAACGTTCGCGAGACACTGGGTATTTGTGACCGTGCCTATATCATCAATGATGGAAAAGTGTTAGCACAAGGTGCACCAGATGAAATCATTTATAATGAGCATGTCAGGAAGGTTTATTTAGGTGAGCATTTTCAGTTGTGACAAGCCTCATATAATTTTTATAGTTCGATAAACGCCTAACTGTCTTTTGGAATTATGAAGCCCACGCTCCAGCTAAAACTATCGCAACAGTTAAATCTCACCCCTCAATTACAGCAATCAATTCGATTACTGCAGTTATCCACGCTCGAACTAAATCAGGAGCTTGATCGCATCATTCAAGAGAATCCACTATTAGAATTAAATGAAAACTGGGATATCAAACCATTTGAAATCCAGAAAGCTGAAGATGATACTCACCCCGATCATGATCTTGACGAAAAGAATACAACACAAACCGAGCAGGACACCGAATGGCTTGAAAACAGTTCAACATCGAATTTTACCCAGAATGAGGATTATGAAATACCTCAGCTGG
This sequence comes from Nitrosomonas marina, assembly GCF_900111605.1. GTDB lineage: Bacteria > Pseudomonadota > Gammaproteobacteria > Burkholderiales > Nitrosomonadaceae > Nitrosomonas > Nitrosomonas marina_A. The sequence goes on from NZ_FOIA01000002.1 coordinate 188,009, forward strand.
CTGCCGAACCGGCAACTCTCAGAAATTACCTGACACAGCAATTATCGCTCAGCCAGGTGCCGGAACGAGAAAAAAAAATTGTCGGCCTGTTGGTTGACAGTTTAAATGATGACGGTTATTTGACACAGGACCTCGATGAATTGTTATCCATTCTGCCCGACGAACTAGGTATTGAAATTGACGATTTGAATCAGGCACTCACCTGTCTTCAACATCTGGACCCTCCAGGTGTAGGCGCGAGAAACCTACAGGAATGCCTCTTATTACAACTGGAAAGCCTGCCTGAGAATACTGCACACAAGAAGCAGGCTATCCGCGTAGTAACGCAGTACCTGGACATTCTGGCCTCCCATGATTATGTATTAATAAAAAAGTTATTAAAATGCGACGACAAGAGTTTACGCGCGGTCCAGAAACTGATCGTTAATTTGAACCCAAGGCCAGGTTCGGATTTTAATGCGACGGATACGCGCTATATCATACCCGACATTATTGTAAGCAAAGTTAATGGCGTTTGGGTTGCCAATCTGAATATCAACGCCCTTCCGAGATTAAACATTAATCATTATTACGCGAATATTGTCAGACAAAAACACGACGAATCTTCAAAAATCATGTCGAATCAGCTAATTGAAGCAAAGTGGCTGATTAAGAATCTGGAACAGCGTTCCAGTACTATACTCAAAGTATCAAATGCAATCGTTGAAAAACAGCAACAATTTTTTGAGCACGGTGAGATCGCTATGAGGCCGCTAATTCTCCGTGAAATTGCAGACTCTTTGGAGCTTCATGAATCGACCGTTTCCCGTGTTACGACCCAGAAATTCATGCATACACCTCGCGGTATTTTTGAACTTAAATATTTTTTTGGCAGTCATGTCACCACAGACACGGGCGGTTCCTGTTCGGCCATAGCTATACGGGCATTAATCAAACAACTCATACAAAAGGAAAACCCAAAAAAACCGCTGAGTGACAATAAGATAGCAGGTATCCTTGAAGAACAGGGTATTGTAGTTGCTCGCAGAACAATAGCCAAATACCGGGAATCCATGCAGATTCTTCCCGCAAATCTACGCAAGACATTTTAATCATTAAAAGGAAAAACTATGAATTTAAAACTAACAGGCAATCATGTTGAGATAACTCCAGCTCTGCGCGATTATGTCAACACCAAAATCAGCAAAGTTACTCGTCATTTCGATCATGTAATCGATGTCAGCGTTATCCTGTCTGTTGAAAAACATAAACAAAAAGCCGAAGCGAATTTACATATCCGCGGCAAGGATATATTTGTTGAAGCTGACAGCACTGATATGTATGCATCTATCGACAGCCTGGTAGACAAACTCGACCGTCAGGTTCTCAAACACAAAGAAAAGAACCTTGAGAAACGAAATCATCAAGCATTGAAAGATCAAGAATTTGATTGATGCGGTCGCAAACTCTTGCGACTGAAGATTTCATCTAACGTTGGAAATCCATGAATCTAATTTCACAATTATTACCCGAATCGAATGTTATTATCGATCTGGATGTAGCAAGCAAAAAGCGTGTGTTTGAGCAGGCGGGCTTATTATTTGAAAATACAATCCAGATTGCCCGAAGTCAGGTATTTGACAGCTTATTCGCGCGGGAAAAACTTGGTTCTACCGGTCTTGGGCAAGGTGTGGCAATTCCGCATGGACGCATAAAAGGGCTGCGTGAAGCTGTGGCAGCTTTAGTAACAATGAAAGAAGCCATTCCCTTTGATGCTCCTGACGGTCAGCCTGTCAGTATCGCCTGTATACTTCTGGTTCCTGAAAAAGCAACCGATACCCATCTTCAGATTTTGAGTGAACTGGCCCAAATGTTCAGCGACAAAAAATTTCGTGAAAAAATTCTACACAGCAAGAATGCTGCTGAAATTCATCAACTGATTGCAGATTGGACGCCCCATGTCTCAAATTAGCATTTCTGATCTTTACGAAAACAAACAGGAGAAGTTGAAACTGATTTGGGTAGCCGGAATGGCTGCCAAGAATAAGATACTCAGCGATGACTGGATCGCACAGTCTAACCAGGGTTTGATCGGCCATTTGAATTTTATCCATCCTAACTGGATACAGGTTCTCAGTCGCAATGAAGTCGACTATATCAATAAACTGGATGTTCAAAACCTTCACAAAAAATTTGACCTGCTTAAACAAAGCCACCTCGCCTGCATAATCGTAGCCGACGGTGCAAATGCACCCGATTCGATGTGCCAAATGGCTGATGCAGTCCACATTCCGTTACTTGGGTCACCCTTTCCCAGTGTTGAAGTTATCTGGTTGCTGCGTTCTTACCTTGGTCGGGTTCTTGCACCTTCGTGCTGTTTACACGGCGTTCTCCTGGATGTGCTTGGCTTGGGTGTGTTGATCACCGGTGAAAGCGGTGTCGGCAAAAGCGAACTGGCGCTTGAACTTATAAGTAGAGGACACGGACTTGTCGCCGATGATGTAGTCGAGCTACGCAGAATCGCGCCAGAGACACTGGAAGGAAGATGCCCGGAAATTCTGCGCGACTATCTGGAAGTTCGCGGTCTTGGCATGCTGAATATTCGCACCATTTTCGGTGAAACTGCTGTTCGTCGCCACAAGAACATGAAACTGATTGTACATTTGCAAAACACAACCGGTTCTGAAACATATCAACTGGAAAGATTACCAATTAGTAATCTGAACGAAACTATCATGAATGTGGATATTCCCAAGGTCATAATACCAGTAGCAGCAGGCCGCAATCTTGCTGTACTGGTCGAAGCGGCAGTACGCAATTATGTTCTCCAACTACGTGGTATAGACAGCACCAAGGATTTTATCGAACGCCATGAACAGAAAATGGCCAATTCACCTGAAAATCAGAGTAAACAGTAGCGGAAACTTCTATCGTCGCCAATAACGAGGCAATCAATATAAAAATCAGAACAGCGAATTCGAGTTGATACACTTGACCGGAAAGCCATAAAATGTTCAAGCCCCGCACCGTTACACTAGCACTGACCGGCGCTTCTGGTATGGCCTATGGCGTACGGTTGCTTGAATTGCTGCTGCAAAGTGGGCAACATGTTTACCTGCTCTACTCCAAGGTTGCGCAAATTGTTGCTCAACAGGAGATGAATATGGCGCTCCCCTCCCAACCAAAAGAAGCTGAAGCCTTCTTCAAACAGCTCCTTAGCCCCGCCTCAGGTCAATTAGAAGTATTTGGTCGCGAAGCCTGGTTCTCATCTGTTGCCTCAGGCACCAATCCCGCCGATGCAATGGTCATCTGCCCATGTACTATGGGAACGCTAGCTGCTATTGCTTCAGGCTTGAGTCAGAATCTGATTGAACGAGCGGCTGATGTCATGTTAAAGGAAAAACGTCAATTGATACTGGTACCCCGGGAAACACCATTCTCTTCGTTGCATCTAGAAAATATGCTCAAGCTTTCAAATTCTGGTGCAGTCATTTTACCGGCCAACCCTGGTTTTTATCATCACCCCCAAACGACTCAGGATGTAATCGATTTTGTCGTAGCTCGCATACTGGACCACCTAAGAATAGAGCACCGGCTGATACCCCGCTGGGGCGAGAAAAATAGCACATAATTTATTTTTTGAAACAGAACAATATGTTGATGTTGTAGTTCATATGTTTTGCTCGCCTCATATTTAACTTGATCCGGGTTCTGACGGCAACTCCGATACGCTGTCTTCTCACACCACATCCCAGTTCAAATTATTGTTGACTAATTCAATCAGGAATTGTATAGTTGACTAAAATAATCAAGTATTCCTTATTTGAAGTAATGCTTTTTTATTGTTAATTACAAATCATCAAGGAGTGTTTAGACATGAGATTGACTACAAAAGGCAGATTTGCAGTAACAGCACTTTTAGATCTTGCCATGCAACAAAGCAGTAATCCGGTAACATTGGCTGATATCAGTCAGCGCCAGAAAATTTCGCTGTCCTACCTCGAGCAGTTATTTGCCAAGCTTCGCCAGTCCGAGCTTGTTGACAGTGTTCGCGGCCCCGGTGGCGGCTACTGTCTTGCTAAAGAACTGGAACAAGTTTCTGTAGCGGATATCATCCTGGCTGTCGATGAGCCAATTGATGCCACTCAATGCGGCGGCAAAGAGAACTGCCATAACGACAGTAAATGCATGACACATGACTTGTGGGCAAAGCTCAACGATCTGATTTTTGATTATCTGGGCGCTGTCACTCTGAAAGAACTTGTCGATCATCAGGAAAACATCAGGAAAGATCAGGAAGTTGTTCCCCTGTTTGATATGCGCAGGTCAACAGCTGCTTGAACGGACGCAATTCAGTATAACAAGTTCAACGGCATTACCAGCAATTGCCAGCGACCAGACAAAAGGATTGGTGGATATTTCAGAACGGTTAGAGTTAAATCATGTCATAAACAAATCAGGTTTGAGCCTCGACCAGACTTTGAAGCAATCAAAACAGCTCTATCAAATGGTCTTTATAAACGTATTTTCTGGGCTGCACGATGCGTTGTTTAATGATAGATAAAAGGAAACCTAAATATATTATGTCTCTTACTTTAACTGAAAATGCTGCTAAGCACATCAAGCAACAAATTGCCAAACAGGGTCACGGTATTGCATTGCGTATCGGTATACAGAAATCGGGTTGCTCCGGATATTCCTATACGTACGATCTCGCCGATGAAATTAAAAAAGATGATCGATTATTTATATCTGAAGACACAAACATTGTTGTCAATACCAATGATTTGCCTTTCCTAAACGGTTCAAAGATTGATTTTGTTCAAGAGGGCCTGAACAGCTTTTACAAGCTCAGTAATCCCAATATCGACAACACTTGTGGCTGTGGTGAAAGTTTTAGCCTAAATGAATCGGTAGAAAGATAATTTAATTAATAAAATCAATTAATTATAATAAATAATATTCTGTTACTACAGCAAATTAAATTCTAGATAGCCCAAGCTAATAGATAAATTGACAAAGGAATAAACTCTATGAGTGCTGTATTACAAAATTTGGTTAATCAACCATACAAACATGGCTTCGTCACGAATATCGAGTCTGAAATTGCACCAAAAGGACTCACAGAAGAAACGATACGATTAATTTCAGCAAAAAAGAATGAGCCTGAATGGCTTTTGGATTTCCGTCTGAAAGCCTATCAGAAATGGCTTACCATGTCAGAACCAGACTGGCAGAACGTTCATTATTCAAAAATTGACTTTCAGGCAATCAGCTACTATGCGGCACCGAAACCGAAGGAAAAGCTGTCCAGCATGGATGAAGTTGATCCCGAGTTGTTACGCACTTTTGAAAAACTGGGTGTACCAATGCATGAAAGAGCTGCGCTTGCTGGCGTTGCGGTTGATGTTGTTTTTGACAGTGTTTCTGTTGCCACAACCTATAAAGAAAAGCTTGCCGAAGTCGGTATTATTTTCTGCTCAATTTCAGAAGCAGTTCAAAAGCACCCGGACCTGGTCAGGCAATATCTCGGTACCGTAGTGCCTGTCGGCGATAATTTTTTTGCAGCACTTAATTCTGCGGTATTCACCGACGGATCTTTCTGTTATATACCCAAAGGTGTTAAGTGTCCGATGGATCTGTCCACGTATTTCCGAATTAATACCGAAGGTTCCGGTCAGTTTGAACGTACCCTAGTAATTGCAGAGGAAGGTGCATCCGTATCTTATCTGGAGGGCTGTACTGCACCGCAATTTGATACCAATCAATTGCATGCCGCAGTTGTTGAACTGGTTGCCCTTGATAACGCGGACATCAAATACTCAACCGTACAAAACTGGTATGCCGGCGATGAAAATGGCGTTGGCGGGATTTACAATTTTGTCACAAAACGGGGACTCGCCAAAGGCGTCAATTCCAGAATTTCATGGACACAGGTTGAAACCGGATCAGCAATTACCTGGAAATATCCTTCGTGTATTTTACGTGGTGATAACTCAATCGGTGAATTTTATTCTGTCGCACTCACCAATAATCTCCAGCAGGCAGATACCGGCACCAAAATGATACATCTTGGAAAAAATACACGCAGCACTATCATCAGCAAAGGTATTTCAGCCGGCAAATCAAACAGCAGCTATCGTGGACTTGTACGTATCACGCCCAATGCATCAAATGCGCGTAATTTTTCACAATGCGATTCCATGCTGGTGGGAGATCAGTGCGGCGCGCATACTTTCCCATACATACAAGTACAGAACAGCAGTGCAAAAGTTGAGCATGAAGCATCTACATCGAAGATTGGCGAGGATCAACTGTTTTATTTTGCACAGCGCGGTATCGATTCAGAAGAAGCCGTTTCAATGATCGTAAACGGTTTTTGTAAAGAAGTATTTCAACAGCTTCCTATGGAATTTGCTGTAGAAGCTACGAAATTGCTGAGTTTCAAACTTGAGGGCAGTGTAGGATGAAAAACCAGAACAACAAAACAATTCTTGATGTACAGAATTTGCATGCAAACACGCAATCAACCGAGATCCTCAAAGGAATAAATCTGACTGTTAAATCCGGTGAGATACACGCCATCATGGGGTTGAATGGTTCAGGAAAGAGCACCTTTGCCAAGGTATTAGCCGGACATCCGGACTATACGGTTACACAGGGTAATATTCAATTCGAGCAACAGGATTTATTGGCCCTGTCCCCAGAAGAACGTGCACAAGCGGGTATATTTCTGGCGTTTCAATACCCTATTGAAATCCCCGGTGTAGCCAACAGCCAGTTTCTGCGCCTGGCTTACAATACCATTCAGTCAAAACGGGGTAATGACGAGCTTGATCCGTTAGAGTTTGACGACTTTGTTCGTGAAAAAATGAAGCTGTTGGAAATGAATCCTGACTTTCTTGATCGCAGCGTCAACGAAGGATTTTCAGGTGGTGAAAAGAAACGCAATGAAATTTTACAAATGGCGCTGCTTGAACCAACACTTGGAATTCTTGACGAAACCGACTCCGGTCTGGATATTGATGCGCTTAAAATAGTCGCAAAAGGCGTTAATCATCTCAGTAATGCACAGAATGCCATGATCCTGATTACCCATTACCAACGTTTGCTGGATCATATTGTGCCGGACTATGTCCATGTCATGGAAGCAGGCCGCATTGTTAAAACGGGTGGAAAAGAACTGGCGCTGGAATTGGAAAAACACGGATATGACTGGCTTCATGATGATCGTCACAACAATGTAGGGGTATCAGCATGAGTGAGCCGGCAAATGTGGATTACCTTTCATGCCTGTTCAAGTCGCTGGATGCAAAAGCTGATGGCAAGATAAACGCGGACACATCGCCTGAGAATCCACAGTCATGGTTAAAACAATTACGTGCACAGGCAATTGAAAATGCTGGGCAGCTTAAATGGCCTACAATAAAAGACGAGGAATGGCGTTTTACTGATATTTCTTCATTAGCGAAACTGCCTTTCAAACCGGCACAGCCTGGACAAGTACCAGCCTTATCAGACATTCAGCCCTATTTGATTAAGGAAGCAGTCAATCGCCTGGTATTCGTCGACGGTTTTTTTGCACCGGAGCTTTCCAGTATTACATCTGAAAACCAAATGTGTATCGGCAACCTGTCAGCGTTGGCAACGCAACATGCCAATACCATCATGTCGCATTTAGGGCAGTATGTTAAGCACCAGAACAATCTGTTTGCAGCGTTGAACACTGCATTTTTACATGATGGTGCAGTCATAGTCGTGCCGCAAAACAATGTTGTCGACCTGCCTGTCCATTTATTGTTCATCGCCACGCAGGTGGAAACGACTCATTATCCGCGTTGCCTGATTGTCGGGGAGGCCAACAGCAAAATAACTGTAATTGAAGATTATGTCGCTCTTCAGAATAACGCCGAAGATGCATATATCACTAATTCTGTTGCTGAATTCAAACTTGCTGCCAATGCGCAGATCCAACATGTTCGTATGCAACGTGAAAATCAGAATGCTTTTCATCTGGCAAACTGCGCTGTATCTCTTGACCATGCCAGTCGATATCAGGCAGTAAGCGTTTCGCTGGGCGCAAAAATTTCACGCTACAATCTGGATGTCAGGCTAGAAGCAGAAACTGCCGAGTCCATCATTAACGGTTTAGCATTAATTACAGATCAGCAACTGGCTGATACGCATACCTGCATTGATCATTTGAAACCAAACTGCACCAGTCATCAGAAACATAAATGTATCGCTGACGATAACGCACACGCGGTTTTTAATGGAAAAATCATTGTTCGGCCCAATACCCAAAAAACGAATTCTTCCCAGTCAAGCCGCAACCTGTTGCTTAGCGACAAAGCCCGAATTGATACAAAACCCCAACTCGAGATTTTTGCCGACGACGTCAAATGTGCACATGGTGCAACCGTGGGTCAATTGGATAAAGAAGAAATTTTTTATTTGAAAAGCCGCGGCCTATCAGAATTAACAGCCCGCAATCTCCTCACATATGCATTCGGCGCTGAAATTCTGGACAGTGTTCCTGTAGCTTCGCTTAAGCACACACTCGAGCAGATTGTACTTAACCAAACTCAAAGCTGTTAGATTATGGCCCAAAATAATGTATTAGCAGCGCTGCATACAAGCGCAGAATTCGACGTGGAAAGAATCCGTGCGGATTTCCCAATTCTGAGCATTGAAGTTGAAGGCAAGCCACTGGTGTATCTTGACAATGCCGCCTCCAGTCAGATGCCACAGCAGGTTATCGATCGTCTTGTGCACTACCAGACTGCCCAACACGCCAATATCAATCGTGCTGTGCACTATCTTTCGGAAGTGGCTACAGATGAATATGAGAAAGCCCGTCACAAGATACAGCAATTTGTGAATGCCCGTGAACAACGGGAAATTATCTTTACCAGTGGCACCACGGATTCAATCAATCTGGTGATGCACGGCTATGGCCGTCGGTTTATCCAGGCTGGAGATGAGATCATTCTAACGACACTGGAACACCATTCCAATATTGTACCCTGGCAAATGCTTGCCAAGGAAAAAGGCGCTGTAATTCGAGTCGTACCCATCAACGACGCCGGTGAACTCGACATTGATGCGTATGAAAAACTGTTTAATGAACGCACCAAATTTGTCGGCCTTATTCATGTTTCCAATGCGCTCGGGACGATCAACCCAGTTAAACAGATGATCGATTATGCACACCAACATAATGTTCCCGTGTTAATTGACGGCGCCCAGGCTGCTCCACATATCCCGATAGACGTGCAAGCACTTGACTGTGATTTTTATGCTTTCTCTGCGCATAAGCTATGCGGCCCAACCGGTGTTGGCATGCTCTACGGCAAGGCATCGTTACTTGAAGCTATGCAACCTTTCAAAGGCGGCGGTGACATGATTGCCTCGGTCACCTTCGAAAAGACAACCTATGCCGATATCCCTCATAAATTTGAGGCCGGCACACCGCCAATCGCGGCTGTTATCGGTTTTGGTGCGGCAGTTGATTATCTGTGTTCTATCGGCATGGACCAGATCGCCGCACACGAAACAAAATTGCTGCATTATGCAACAGAACGCATTAATGCAATCAAGGGCGCAAGAATTCTCGGGACTGCCGCTGAAAAAACAGCTGTCATATCCTTTGTACTTGATGGCGTCCATCCGCATGATATCGGCACCATCCTGAGTCAGGATGGCATTGCCGTGCGCACTGGACATCACTGCGCACAACCTGTCATGCAACGATATAACGTTCCCGCAACATCGCGCGCCTCGTTTGCTTTCTACAACGACTTATCTGAAGTGGATGTCCTGATTGAAGGTATCCAGAACGTGCAAAAGATCTTTCTATAATGAGTACAAAATCACTTTACCAGGAAGTTATTCTCGATCATAACCGCAAACCCCGCAACTACGGAACGCTAGAACATGCCAGCCACAAGGCTGTCGGCCATAACCCTCTATGCGGTGACCACCTCGACATTACACTGCAACTCAAGGACGATCATATCAACCAGATTGCATTTCATGGTGAGTCCTGTGCCATCTGCAAGGCCTCGGCTTCCATGATGACGACAGCGGTCAAAGGAAAAACCCGTTCTGACGCAGAAACCCTTATTCAGGAATTTCGCGAAATGACTTTGGGTGAGCTTGATTTAGAAAGTCCGCATCACCTTGGACGCCTTACTGTTTTTTCCGGAATACGCGATCTGCCAACACGGGTCAAATGTGCAATCCTGCCTTGGCACACTTTGCATGCTGCATTAAATGATTTGACCGATGTTTCAACAGAGGCGACAAATGATCCAGTTCAAAACATTTCAGAAAATGCGTCGGATAGCGTATAGCTTAGCAATCACGTTAATCGGAATGACACCATTCAATATTACGAATCGTCGCGAAATAAAATTCAACAGTACAATAAGAAATTATGCCGAAAATAGCTGATATCGAAGGCACGCCCAATAAAAACGCACTAAAGTTTATTCTCAAGGAACCGCTGACCTGGGGCGTTGCGCGTTCATTTGACAATGCAGAAGCCGCCAAAGATGATCCATTGGCTGCTTCGCTGTTTGAAATCGACCATGTAACAAACGTATTTTATATTGATCACTGGATAACAGTTACACAGGATGGTGAGGCCAACTGGCAGGACCTTGCACGTGAAATAGCCGATCCAATACGTGCAGCACCCGCTGCAAGCAAACAATCTGAAGAAGTGGTTGCATCTGCTAACGATCTGCTCGATCAGCTTGGCCCTGAAGATCAAAAACGCCTTGAGAGAATCAATATAATGCTTGACGAAGAAGTACGCCCTTATCTCCAGCATGATGGTGGTGATTTGCATATACTGGGGCTGGAAGGCAACATACTCAGGATCCACTACCAAGGTGCCTGCGGTACCTGTCCAAGCTCTATAACCGGTACTTTGCGAGGCATTGAACATATGCTGAGAACAATCGAACCCGATATACAAGTAATTGCCTGTTAATTACAGGCATTGAAAAACGCTTTTGTAAACTCAGCTAAGCATAGAAATGCTTATATAGCATATATACAATTCGTGCCGGTTTTACTATACCCGGATAAACCGTTCAGCCCCGTTCAGATTTTATGGTTATCGATTTAATTCATTTGATTCCATAATACTGCGACAGTTTCTTCACCGGCCCAATCTGGAAATTGAACAGTGAACAGGCTTCACACTTTTTCATGTATACCTTTATCGGTTGGGTCGTTATTGAACTCATTGAAACTGATTCCGGGACGAATTTCTCAATCCAACCTTCAAATTAGCGATACAATATCGGGATGACAAACGCTGAGTCACAGGATTGAGTTACTATTCATTTACGGTCTGCATAATGAATTGCCATTACCGGTTCAGGTTCTATAAAATCCATTCTGCTATAAAACCTTATACGGATCCCGATGGCATGTATTTTTTTACCGACCGAAAACTATCTGAATATTGATTATGTTAACAGTATTCGCAGTAGATCAGTTTAATCATATTTTGCGTCAGGAAGGCTGGCCGCTTAAGCGGTTACAACCTTTTAAAGGGAAAACAATCCATTTTCGACTACCGCCGATACTTGATTTAAGACTGATTGTTCAGGAGAACGGTGAATTATTGCATAGTCATGATCAACCTGAAGCGGATGTCACGCTCTTGATCATGCCCGCCCTGTTGCCAGGACTAATTGCACGCGATGAATCGGTTTACGACAAAATTGATATTTCGGGTGATTCTGGTTTCGCAAATGAATTGATCGCTATCGGCAAACATATCAGGCCGGGCATTGAGCAGAACCTTGGCAAAATCATAGGAGACATCCCCGCACACCGGGTCGTACAAGCCGGCAATGACATTTTTCAATGGCATATTAACTTGACCAGAAACGTGTCAGAAGCAATGGGCGAGTATTGGCAGGAGGAACAGCCGTTATTAGTAAAATCCGATGCTGCCAGGAAAGCTTCTGAACAAATAAAAGTATTACAACAGGACACTGATCGGTTGAAAGCCAGAATTAATCGAATTATTCAAGCAACAAACGTGGACTAAGGAGGCTAGCAAAAATAACTTGAACAACTAAGCGTATAAGGCTATGCTTCAAGTATGAACTTGGAGCAGCAGATCAATAAAATATATCAGTCAC
>NZ_FOIA01000064.1 GCF_900111605.1 Nitrosomonas marina
TCCAGCGCACGAGGAATGGTTTGGGCCTGAATGGGAGTCGGCTCGGTAAACTGCATTTGATGCAGCGAATGATTCAGGGCTTCAGGAAGCCCCAGCAAATTAAAATGTTTCATGGATTCTCTTATTGATGGCAAGTGTCATGACCGCGCTTTCGAGTAATGCGGTAACGCACAAGGTTAGTTACAAAATGAATCTGGTTCGGGCAGATTGGGTTATAACAGTCGCCGTAAACTGTAAATTGGCAATCGGCGCTTGCTTTTTAATGGCAAAGGTGCCGAGAGTGAATTGCCTGCCTGCTGGATGAAATTTTTGACTTCTGAAACTGCCATTTCTATTCTTCCTGGCGTTAATAATAAATAACCATTACCCACATGAGCCGCACTCTGCAGTGCTCGATGTGATCATTTTTATTCAAACGCTTTGGATCGGCATACCGGAAAGCGCTTTGAAAGCGCATATTCACTGAAATGGCTGTTTTGGCGTGACGTCAAATGCATGAGTAGTAAAAGCCCGGAATGCTTATACACACAGTAACGGAAAAAAGCAAGAAAAAAGTTAATCGCATATTACATACAAAAAAACCGTTTACTGAGCGGTCGATGATAAAAGGGGGCTGTTCCTTTAACTGTGGCAGTGCTGCTGATAAAAGTGTTAATGAAAGAAGTGCGGGTTTGCAGACGAGATACGCAGCCGTTTGAAGAAGCAACATTGTTTACGGCGCAAAGCCATGGCTTACCCCGGATGGCAGCTTCATAAGCTATTCGCTGCAACATGCTGTATTGATTGAAGCGCAGCAGTGATTGAATATACCTATGTCCACACTGGATCAACTTCCGGATTGATATGCCAATGGTTCATCTGGACAGCCGCGAAAGCGAAAACCCGGGTTGCAGCTCTCATGCTTGTGCTGCTTTCATAACAATCCACTCGGTTGTATGATGTGGCTGAAAATGAAGTTTTCGATTACGTATGTTATTTGATTTCCAATGAGCCTTGTTGATGCTTCGGCACTTTTTGTCATCATGATAACGCTCGCAGCCATTCCCAGCGCAAGCGTGGCCCTTGTCGTTACCCGCTCCGCTACGATGAATCTGGCTAACGGTGTTGCTGTTTTGGTGGGTATTGTGCTTGGTGATTTGATCTTTGTTATGCTGGCAATACTGGGGTTAGCTACCCTGTCTGAAATGATGGGTGGATTTTTTCTGGTGGTCAAATTCATGGCCGGCATTTACCTGATTTGGTTCGGTATAACTCTGATCAGGAGCAGAACAAAAAGATTAACCAGCGAATATTCCAGCACGGGTAGTGGAATTCCAGCCAGTTTTCTTGCGGGACTGTTTGTCACGCTTGGCGACGTTAAAGCGATAGTCTTTTATGCCAGCCTGTTTCCGGCATTTGTCGATGTGACTGCACTGACTTTATCGGATATATCGATTATTTTCATTGTCACGGTTGTGACTGTCGGTGGAGTCAAACTGGTTTACGCTATCGGGGCTGCGAAAGCCATGCTTATGGGCAAAAAGCTGGCTGTTGAAAATAAAATCAGACTTATCCCCGGTGTTCTCATGGTTGGCGCAGGCACCTATTTGATCGCAAAAAACTGAAAGAACATATCACCGGAGGCAAGGGTATTCTTTACAAATTATTTAGTGTTACAACATGAAAAATCGTATTTTAATGATTGCGTTAACCGTGCTGGCGATAACCGGGTGTAGTTCAAGGCAAATTTACGACTCTGTTCAATACAATCAAAGAAACGAATGTATGAAACTGCCAGGATCGCAATATGATGAATGCATGGAAAGGGTAAATAAACCGTATGATCAATATGAAAAAGAACGAAACGAAGCTTTAGGTAATTAGTACTCTATCATATTGAAAGAGCACTAGTGTTTTAATGCGCGACTTCAATTCATTCGGATTTAAAGTATTTTCCAAATGATTCAGGCACTGTAACAGGGAAAAGGCTGTGCCATCGGGCACCCGACAACTTATTAGCATATCCACAGCAGCACAATAGCCCGTTAGCACACCGATTGGTCTACCAGGAATTCATCATTATTCTGTTGATTCTAAAACGCAAGAATAAATAAGGTATGTTAGTATTAACACTAGGTACTACATAAGAGAGAGACTAGGAACATGATTGAACATACTCTTGATACCGTACACGCCATACTCTATGTGCGCCCTAAAACTTCCCTTGAAGAGGGCGATTTTGAGCAGCTTGCAAAAACAGTTGACCCATACATTGAGAAAAATGGAAATCTCGCCGGCCTTATCATACAAAACCCGACATTTCCCGGATGGAAAAGTCTTGGCGCGATGGTACAGCATTTTAATTTTGTGCAGGAACATCACAAAAAAATCAAAAAAGTAGGCCTTGTTACCGATTCTTCCATCGGCGATGTCGCAGAGCATCTGGCATCGCACTTTGTGTCGGCTGAAATTAAACATTTTCCTGCGAGCGAACTCGAGGCCGCGAAACAGTGGGTCATTAATTGCGATTGATTCATCTGATGAACCGATCCACCCATTGATGTTCCTGTTGGGCACAGCCTGGCGAAGGCAATCGTGGAAACGTATCGATAAGCGTTTGCTGATCGATACGATGGTTCCTTTTAATTGCTGCTTTTATTCAGGGCAAAATTTCTTGTCCGTCCCAGTCGAAGCATTTGCCGCTGTCCTGCGGGGATAAGTTCTCTATAACAGAAACCAGCTTTTTAACGGCAAAATCAGGGGTGAATAGCTTTCCTTCTGGTACACGGCTTCGAAAAGGCTTTGATAAATTACTATCAACTGTTCCGGGGTGCAGTCCTACGATAATCGCATGTTTATAACGTCGTCCCATTTCAATCGCGGCGTTTTTGATAATCATATTCAACGCGGCTTTAGAAGCGCGGTAAGCATACCATCCGCCCAGCTGGTTATCGGATATGCTTCCCACACGCGCCGAGAGCGCTGCGAAAACGGATCGTTTATCTTTGTTCAGCAGAGGCAGGAAATGCTTGGCAGCAAGCGCCGGAAAAATGGTGTTGGCGTTAAAAATCGCCCGAAATTTATCCGCCGACAAGTCACGCAGGGATTTTTCAGGCTGAATATCCGCGCCATCGTGTAAAATTCCTGTTGTCACAATCACCATGTCAAATGGCATATTTTCATACGCGGATTTGGAGGCGCTTTCGATTGTCTGTTCATCGGAATAATCGATTATATGGTGCTTGAAATTTTTAGGCCCGTCCGCGACAGCTTTTCTTGAAAAAGTGTGGATTTCAGCTTGTGGGTATAGCCGGGCCAGAAGTTTTACAAATGATGATCCTATGGCTCCGGAGCTGCCGATGATTGCTATTTTAGTGTACATTTTCCTTTCCGGTTTCTCTCAAAATTGTTGTAATTAAAACGCTGACGCAAGGAAAAGCGGCTTCTGTGCGTCTACCTGTATTTCATCAGGATAATTTGAACTGATGGTTGCCTTGAAGTAAATGCGCAAAAATGTCGCCCATTTGCCGCCCTGAGTCAATGGCCCGAACAAAATTATCGCCTTTCAAGATACATTAATCCTTAATAACACCATTGCAAAACTGTTATTGTTGAATCCCTTGCACCATATTATTGGTGATGCAAATCGCACCAGCCACCCATCTGGATCAAGTGAGAACAGAATCCTGTTGCACTCTGGCAGCGCTGCTGCCCGAAAGCTTTTAATCAACCAGTGTTGGGATAAACGAATGATTTTACTAACTTGGAAAAGAATGCAAGGGACATGAACTGCCGCATGAGGCGAGAGTCTCGCGTACGATTCTGCGTGAGCCGGAGGGAAAGTTCCTCTGGACAACACGATGATCACAGCATAAATACTTTGCTATCGTGTAGCAATTAATCAATACAGCTTAGTTCTACTTTGTCAGATTAGAAGGCCTTCTCTGCGGCAATGATTTATTGTATAGTAACACTTTGTTTAATAACTATTAATCACGATCATGTCGTGAAAATACTAAACGGTCACTCCAATTTGCCCTTCAGGGGCTTCCAGAAGCGCTTAGCGCG
>NZ_FOIA01000018.1 GCF_900111605.1 Nitrosomonas marina
TTATCAAACCAGATCAAGTTTAAAAATGCCAATTCTGCGATGACCTTAGCTGGTCAGGATTATGTGCGCCTGATTAGCGGTTTCTTTCACGTTAAAAAAATGTCCTTCCCAGTCTTTGCCGAGGATCGCGCTGGCATCACCATTCAAATACAAGCGAAGTAAACGAATAGCAGATTCAGGAATTTTTCTTGTACCTTTTTTCCATTGCCTGATAATTCTCGGGCTTTCTCCGGTGATTTCCTCAATGGCTGGAACGCTGATACCTTGAATAAGTTCGTTCATGATTTTTTGTTGGTTATTTTTAAACAGAAATCATTGCAAATTCAGAAACCAGACGAAATATCAAACAAAAGTGATATAACTTACTAATTTAAAAGTTGTTATCACTTGTCAGAAATCAGGTTTTCTGGAAATGCAATGCTGAAAAATAAAATAATGGATTTGAATCTAGCTTGAAGGGTGGAATGGATGGATAGTAAGCCACAGATTGAAAAAGAAGTTTTGTATTTTGTCCGTAAGCCTTCTATTGTAACGTCTACGGTTAATTTTACATAATATAAATTATTAGCAATTACATAAATAAATGGGGTATTTGCTAAATAATTTTTATTTGGATTATCTTGCTTGGTTTGTGATCATCTTTCAGCACTGAGGTCTAAACGTGCGAATGCCATTTTTCTCTAATCGTCTTAAGATCTGCTGCTTAAAACATCATTAATCGCTTCACGAACATACCCGACCTGGTACGCTGATTTTGTATCGAAACGTATAAGCTGGATGTTGGCGCTCTGGCAGATCTCATTTACCAGGCGATCTCGGTTTGAATTGTTTTCAGCGTTATGATTTGCGTCATCCAGTTCTATAACAGCCATAATGGTCAATGTTTCCGGATCGCAAATAACATAATCAAAATGTTTCGACTGGATTCGGTTAACGGCTATTCGCCATGATTTCTGATTCAAATGCTTTCCAGGCTGTATCACATCGGCGATTCGTACTTTCCCAAATATTTCGAATTGTTCTGAAACAGCCTTTTTCAATACATGATAAAAAGATAATTCAGCGGGCGTAAAAAGGTTGGATACCGATCGATATGTAATATTGGCTTGTTTTGCCTTAATGGATTTGACTAAAGTTGAGAAAAAAAACAGCAACAGGAATGTCGTAATAAAGATCATCGTAAAATCATGATCCAGTCGAGTTAATACCACATCCATAGTTTCCATTTAACAGTCTCCTCTGACCTAAAACTTTATTAACGTCCTGTTTCATGAAAAATAAACCCCTTATTGATATAAATAATCTTTATTTGTAAAAGATTTATTTAAACAGTTATTTATAGTCATCACACGAGCCGCGCCGCAGGGTGGCGTGGCTCATGGTGAACGAAATCCGTTTTTATTGGTAGCGTTGACTGTCTGTCTTTAAAGCTGAGCGTAATTCAGGATATTTTTCACAATGGATTTCATAAAGAGTATGTATCTCTTCCATTACTTCCTGAGGAAAACCATTTCTTTTTCGGTCATGATCGTTGACCAGCAATTTATTTATGAAAGGATAAAATTCCGGATATCCCCAGTGCAATTCAATCTTTTCCGCAACATGTTTGAAATCGCGCTCTAGTAAGGATTCATTATTTTTTAGATACATATTGAATTCTCTGACAAGTTTTCTTAAAGGCATTGTTTTAATATCCGAGAGACTAAAATTAAATTTTAATCAGCAATTATTTATTGGAAAATTAAAATAACGTCTATAAAAATGGCGCTTTTAGCGAATTAACCATAACGCATATACTGTGTTGTTTTCTTACAGAAAATTAAAAAATCATTTTTCCGCATTATTTATTAAATGAGAAACGACAATGGCAAGATTATCGACATCCATTGTTATATGCATAACATTCTCTATGTGCGTATTCTGATATGGTCAGGGTCCTTGGGTTGCCATGATTTGGGTGGCCTTAAATTTACCCAGATAATTTATGGAATTAATAAGCGAAAGAAACCAGAATTAGATCAATATCTTACATATTCGACCATTGAATGGTTTGTACTTCCTCCAAAAAACTTAATAAGGAAATTTAAATGCGAACAATTAGCGGAATTATAGATGACGGTCAAGTTTCACCTGAAATTGATGAGACCTTTGTCAAGATACGAAAAGCGCTTAAAGCACCTTTTACCCCGAATTTTTTCCGGGTATGGGCGGTATCGCCTGAATCACTCAAAGGCATATGGCCGGTAATGAACCATATACTGACAAGTGGTCGTGTAAGCCGCCGACTCAAGGAAATGATTTTCGTAGCAATATCTTCACTAAAGGACTGTCACTACTGTGAGGCCGCTCATCACGCCTTCTGTCTGAGTATAGGTGTTACACCAGATCAAATTGAAAGCTTGATTAAAAACTACACAACAGACACTGCCGATCCAAAAGAAAAAGCCGCAATTGATTTTGCAGTGAGGCTCGCGAAAGATTCTCATTCATCAAGTGAACAGGATTTTGAGTCATTGAGAAAGTTGGGGTTTGATGACGAGGAGATTATGGAAATTATTGCAATGTCAGGTATGGGTGTTTTTTATAATCATCTGGCAAACGCAACCAAAATAAATATTGACGATGGGTTTACCAAAAAGATATCAGGTGAATAAAAACTTGCTGCCAATCGAGAGAAATCAAAAACAAGCATGTGCTATTCGACATTAAAAAAGCAGCCACATATTTACACTTTGCATTTAAATAAAGTGTAAAGTGTCACCCCTGATTTTGTGGAAATTATTTTGTATAAACAACAAATTATTCCTACATCAGTGCTCTATACAGGCGCTGTATGTGGCAGGAGTCGCGTTATAATATTTAAACACTGAGTATTTATTTACATAACATCAATGGCCCGCATACAGTTTTTCAATTTCGACTTTATGCTGCTCCAGGATCTTGGCTCGCCGCAGTTTTAGCGTCGGGGTCATCATTTCGTTTTCAATGGACCAGGATTCAGGAATGACAAGAACTTTTCGGATACGCGCATAACCCGGAAATTCGTGCGTTTGTTGCGTGACTTTTTCAAGAAGAATCTCTTCAATGTGTTTTATTTGTTCGTTGCCAGTTATGTCTGTGTCAATGTTATTTTGGCGGGCAAATTTTTTCCAGTTTTCGGGGTTTAATACAACGAGTGCGCACAGATAGGGACGCGCTTCACCGATGACCAGTGCCTGGTCGAATATGAGGTCGCGCATAATAGCTGCTTCCATATCGCCAGGCGGTATTTTCTCACCGGTTGACAGCACGATGATATCCTTTAATCGACCGGTAATCGTAATATGGCCCTGCAAATCAATCGTGGCGATATCGCCTGAATTTAACCAGCCGTCAGCAGAGAGAACGGCCTCTGTCGCCTGTGAGTTGTTCCAGTATCCCATCATCACATTCGGTCCACGAATCAGCAACGCACCATCATCTCCAATTCTGACATCCACACCTGCGATCGGCACACCTACGCTGGATGGCACATTATCACTATGCCGGTTAACACTGACAACCGGACTGCTTTCAGTCATGCCGTAACCCTGCAATATCGGAAGCCCAAGCCCGATAAAAACGCGAGAGATTTCAGCCGATAATGCTGCCCCGCCACTCATGGCATGGCGCAATCGTCCGCCAAGCTTATTAATCAGTTTGGCAGCCACCAGCTTGTCTAACAACGGCCATATCAAGAATGCCGGACGCCAGCCCGCACGATTCTGCCGGTATTCAAAACGGCTGTATCCAACCTCAACAGTGAAATTAAACAACCAGCGGGCAAAAGCTGAACCTTCATCAAGCTTAGTCTGGACGCCCGCGTAAATGCGCTCGTAAATCCGAGGTACAGAAATCAGTATGGTCGGACGTACGTTCTGCAGGTCTTCCTGCAATAACGGAATCGAACGTGCATAGGCGACAGTCGCACCGCACATTATAGGCAGATAGTAGCCAACGGTTCGTTCAAACGTGTGCGACAGCGGCAAAAAAGACAGCAGCAGATCATCGGGATTCACCTGTACGGCCTGAAGACTGCCATGAGCATTTGACAGGATGTTGTGATGATTCAGCATCACGCCTTTGGGGCGTCCGGTTGTCCCGGACGTGTAAATAATAGTGGCCAGCGTGTTGGGATCATCATTGATATGCTGAACAGCTTCAGTATTTTCCGGCAACCAGTCTGATAACACAGTCAGGTGCTGGCTATCTGCCGCTGTCGCTTCGGGCCCCAAATCGGAATCTTCAACGTTGACCGGGTCAATCAGCACAACACGCTGCAGACTGTCAACCTTACTGCCGGCCTCAAACACTTCAAGCCATTGCGCGGATTTTTCCAGCAGCAGTAGTTTCACCTTGGCATCCGCAAGCATATAGGCGACATTATCCGCCCTGTCTTCGGTATAAAATGGCACGACAACAAGACCAAGCCCAAGTGCCGCTTGGTCAAACATGACCCATTCCGGTCGATTACGCATCATTACAGCAACACGGTCACCGGGTGTCAATGATTCTCTGATCAGCGCCGCCTGCCACTGAGCGATATGCGTATACATGGCCTGCCACGTATGAACACACCATGCTTTCTGCTTTTCATCGTAATAACGATAGGCCTCGCCTTGCGGTGTTGCGTGGACACGTTCCTTAAATAATCCATCCAGAGTTTTCGCTTGCTCGACAGAAATTGTTTGGCTCATAACTATATTGCCTAATGGTTTTTGGTTTCTTCTGTATGAATACCTTCACCTTGTTTCATCTGCCCGGATCCAGTTTTCTCGGTTGGCGATTCATCAGTTTGCCGCCACTCTTCCTGATCAGCGGAACCGGAATGTTGTTCTTGCTTCGATGCGGCATGCTGTGTATTTGTGTCGTTATTTTCTGGTGTCTGTTCAGACGCCGGTGCTTCGTCCTTAAAGAGATCAGATGACGCGATTTCACTTAACTGTCCGGATTCGAGAACATTGGAGCGTTCGATGTCAGTAGCCAACTGCTCGTCCTGGTCTTCGGCCCCGGGAACATCGGAATGTTCCGGTTCGGAAGATGTAAGTGCGGTTGCAGTTGTTGCCGCGATAGTCGACTCTGTCGCTGCAACCGAAGATGTAGCTGGCGGCGGCGATTCTGTACGGTCAGTTGACCCAGGCACTTCATAGGAAAAGTCCTGCGAAAAATCATCTACTTTGATAACCCTGCTGCGCAAATCCCGCATCTTGTGCAGCAAGTCCGCCTCAGTTACGCTTATCACGTTAAGATGGTATGCCTGCGTAATCTGTTTTTCACTCTGCTGCGCGGTAATCTTGCCTGATTTCACGGCATTACGCACTTTTGCCTCGAGTGGTGCGCTTTCGATCGCGCACTCCAGTGCCTGCTCCAGGTCAGACATCGGTTCGCCCGATCGGGCTGGCAGATAAATACCCGCTGTCAGCCTGTCACGCGCTTTATTCGGTTCGAGCAATAACTGGGATACTTCATGTCCAAGCTTATCGGTTGGTGGCAGATACGGTTTTCCCAGCGGGAAAATACATTTTCTCAACAGCCAGACAAATACCTTGTTACCGTGAAAATTACTCAGTAATTCGTCAAAGGCCTGTTGAATGCGGTATATGGCATCCTGAACAGACCAGTGCAGCAACGGTAAATCGGCTTGTGGCCGGCCATTGTCTTCAAATCGTTTCAGCGTTGCCGATGCAAGATATAACAGACTGAGAATATCTCCCAGGCGCGCGGATAAACGCTCCTTTCGTTTTAAGGCGCCGCCCAGCTTTATCATGGCAACATCGGCAAGAAATGCGAAATTCACGGCAAACCGGCTTAATTGTAGAAAATACGGCGCTGTCTCCGGACTGGAGTTTTCAGGAACATTGCTTTTAATATATTTGCCAAACAAGCCATGCACCGGACACTTGACTGCATTGCGCATACTGAATAAAACATGACCGACCAGAGCTGAGTCGAATGCTTTGGAAGCACGTTTTTTGTCTGTGTCGTGTGCTGCGGTGATTTCCTGAAGTATATACGGATGGCAGCGGATCGCGCCTTGTCCAAAAATAATCATGTTACGCGTCAAAATGTTGGCGCCCTCGACCGTAATACTGACAGGCATATGCTGATAGGTTCGTCCGAGATAGTTGCGCGGCCCGATACAGATACCTTTACCGCCGTGTATATCCATCGCATCATTAATGATTTGGCGTGCCCGTTCTGTCAGATGATACTTGACGATTGCGGAAATCACTGATGGCTTTTCACCCAGATCTACAGCACCGGCTGTCATGATACGCGCTGCATCCATCATATAGGTATTGCCACCGATGCGCGCCAGCGCTTCTTCAATTCCTTCAAAATACCCGATGGGCAGGTTGAACTGTACACGTACCCGGCTGTACGCGCCGCTTGTTCTCGCGGCAAGTTTTGCGCTGCCGGTACTGGTGGCCGGTAATGAAATCGAACGTCCGACCGCCAGACAGTTCATCAGCATGCGCCATCCCTGCCCGACACCATTTCGGCCACCGATGATCCAGTCCATGGGTATGAATACATCTTCGCCCCAGTTCGGTCCGTTTTGAAATGCCGCGTCAAGCGGCAGATGGCGCCGTCCGGTATGCAGCCCCGGTGTATCGGTCGGAATCAGCGCCAGTGTTATGCCCAGATCTTCCTGATTACCAAGCAGGTGATCGGGATCATACAATTTAAAAGCCAGTCCAAGAATGGTTGCTACGGGCCCCAGTGTAATATAACGCTTTTCCCAGGTGACACGCATGCCCAGTACATCCTGCTTGCCGTCAAATTCTCCCTTACATACCACGGCGTAATCGGGTATGGAGCCGGCATCCGATCCTGCATCCGGCGATGTCAGGCCAAAACAGGGAACCTCTAATCCCTGGGCCAGACGCGGTAAATAATAATTTTTCTGTTCGTCCGTACCATAATGCATCAATAGTTCAGCAGGACCCAGCGAATTGGGCACCATGACTGTTACCGCTGCCGTTCCACTGCGTGAACCGATCTTCATGACGATCTCGGAATGCGCCAGTGCCGAAAAACCACGTCCGCCATACTGCTTTGGGATAATTAATCCAAAAAAACCATTATCTTTTATGAATTGCCAGACCTCTGGCGGCAGGTCCTTCAGTTCGTGTGTAATCCTCCACTCGTCGAGCATGTCGCAAAGCTGTTCGACAGGGCCATTGAGAAAAGCCCGCTCCTCGTCGCTTAATTGCGGCGTTGGATAAGCCAGCAGTTTACTCCAGTCAGGTTTGCCGCTGAATAGATCACCATCCCACCATACAGTGCCGGCATCCAGCGCTTCCTGCTCGGTCTGAGAAATAGGTGGCAGCATTTTGCGAAATATTTTCAACAATTGGTTGGAAATGATCAGGCGCCTTAACCACGGTACGAATAAAACCAAGGCGACGATCACCAGCAATGATATGAAAACAAGTAATAGTGACTCGAGCATCTTTTCCCCTTATGATCGAATTCAATTAATTGAGCGCTTTATTGCACATCACTCAGTGCGAATTTTGTATCAGGCGTGTAGAATCCGCTTTTAGCAGCAAACCCTAAATTTACATGATAATCACCCAAATCCATACACCCGTATAAAAGTTTTGAACTGAAAGTGTTGTTAAATACATACACTGTTCTTGCGCGTAGTGATTTGATCTCCAGTTTTTACAGGAAAGTTTATGACCAACGAAACATTGGATTTAGCTCGCCAATTGATTAAACAACGTTCCATAACTCCGCATGACAGCGATTGCCAGAAAATACTCGCACGACGATTGCAAAAAGCAGGTTTTCACATTGAAAATATGCGTTTTGGGGAAGTAGATAATCTTTGGGCCCGGCGTGGCGACGCTTCACCTGTGCTGTGCTTTGCCGGACACACCGACGTTGTCCCCACCGGCCCTCTGGCACAATGGGACAGCGATCCGTTTGAACCGGTTATCCGCGACGGCAGATTGTATGGACGCGGTGCGGCAGACATGAAGTCATCGCTGGCCGCGTTTGTCACTGCAATCGAAGCGTTCGTCACTTTGCATCCAGAGCATAAAGGGTCCATTGCTTTGCTAATTACCTCAGATGAAGAAGGACCCGCCGTAGACGGTACTGTAAAAGTTGTGGAAACACTCAGAGCACGCGACGAGTTACTGGATTATTGTATTGTAGGGGAACCGACCTGCTCGCATCGGTTTGGCGATACCATCAAAAACGGCCGACGGGGTTCGTTGTCAGGAAATCTTACCGTCAAAGGTGTACAGGGCCATATCGCCTATCCTCATCTGGCAAAAAATCCGATTCATTTGGTCGCACCGGCGATCACCGAACTTTCGCAAGTCCGCTGGGATGACGGCAATGAATATTTTCCGCCGACCACATGGCACATTTCCAATATTAACGGCGGGACTGGTGCCACGAATATCATACCGGGTACTGTGAATATGTTGTTTAATTTCCGTTTCTCGACTGCCAGTACCGTAGATTCATTGAAAGCCAGAGTCCATGCAGTGCTGGATAAATACGGATTGGAATATGATTTGGTATGGGAGCTTTCCGGCAAACCTTTTTTAACGCCGAGGGCAGAACTTGCCAACGCACTACACGAGGCCGTTATCCAGGTAACAGAACTTGAACCGCAACTATCCACATCAGGCGGCACTTCGGACGGACGTTTTATCGCTGATATTTGTAAACAGGTTGTGGAATTTGGTCCTCGCAACGAAACCATCCATAAACTGAATGAATTCGTAGATGTGGAAGATCTGGAACGACTGGCGAAAATATACCAGATTGCTTTGACAAAGCTGCTGCTGTAGTTACCTCTGAAATCACTGCAGGCATGGCAATGAAAGCCTGCGACTTATACTGAAAGCATTGTAAGGGCAGTCAGGTATTTTCCAGCCACAGCAACAATACACAAAGCAACAACAATGTTTTTTAGCTCAATTTTCATGACAATATGCTCCACTATCAACTTTCTGGCAGGCCACAAAAAAAGTAAGCCGTCGAGAATGGCTGGAAACGGCTTACATGTAGAAAAAGAGAAGTAATGTAATAAAAAACAAAATCGTCATTCATGGATTACGCTAAACATAATAATTCTTTTTTTTTAACAGAACTATTGGGGAAACTATTGTTTTCATATCAGGGAAACCATTAGATTAAATTTTTTCAAACAACAGGTTTTTTGAGCCTGCAGGCATGTCGAATTTAAGTGTGTAGCGGATTGCATATATGTTAAAAACCCGACCAGGCAAGCAATACAGCCTGGTCGGGTTTTTAAATGTTGCTTTGATGAAGAACCGGTTAGCTACAGAATGTTACAAGGCGTCATGAAAATCATCTGCCCTTGACGGAACGCCTTTTTCCTGTCTGATTCTCGCTTTATCAATCTGCTTGGTAGCACCCGGCTTGCTGTATCTATCATGACTAGCCTGCTCCTGAGCGATTTTCTTATGATAAGCCGCCTTGGCAAAGTTTAGCTCAGCTTCTTTTTCATATTTGTTAATCCGCCAGATAACGCGATTTCTTGAAAGCTGTGCATTCCTGCCGAATTTGCGGACCCGAGATCTGTTTTTTACTATTTGCTTCTGTTCTTCAGCCTTGGATTGCATTGTTCTGGCCAAATTCTCATGATATTTTGTCAGTGCGGCATGGTTAACATTTTCCAAACCTTTATTTGCTGACGTATGTTGAGCCATCGGCGCACATGCGGCAGCCAAAATGCAAATAGTAAAAACTGCTAAGTATTTAACTGTTATGGTTTTCATTGATAATTCCCCAACGAATTCAAGACAGGTACCATACTAGCCAAGTCAGATCAGTTTTAATATTGGGAAAACTATTGTTTTTTGGTAAGAGAAACCATTAGGCGTTATTTGCTAATGGGCAGTTTTCAATAGCAATTGCAGCCATCATTGCTTTTCTTCGGAAGCCCAGCGAGTGGCGAAACGGATCAAATCAGCGCTGTCTTTCAGTTTTAATTTGGTACGTATGTTAAAGCGATGGGTTTCAATTGTTTTAATACTGCGCTTCAACAAGTTGGCGATTTCCTGACTACTGTGCCCAGCACCAATCAGATGCAGCACTTCAAACTCACTGGGAGTGAGTTTATTGATCGGTGACTCCGGCTCGGCCTGGCCCGCCACAATCCGGTTGAGCAGTTTTTCGTGCAATTTTTCACTCAAATATATTTTGCCCTGCAGAACTTCCCGAATGGCGTTGATCAATACCTCGCCAGGTTCCTGTTTCATCACATAGCCGCGTGCACCTGCACGCAGGGCACGTTCGGCATAAATCGTTTCATCGTGCATGGAAACAAAAAGCACAGGCAGATCAGGATAGTGGCTATGAATATTTTTTATGACCTCTAACCCGGAGATGGTTTTCAGCGTGACATCCAGCAAAACCACATCAATTTGTTTATTTTTTCTGAGAATTGCCAATGCCTCTTCGCCATCCCCGGCTTCTGCAAAGACCTCGAGATCAGGCTCCATATTGATGAGCATGGCCATCCCGTGACGCATCATCGGGTGATCGTCAACAAGTAGAATTTGTGCTATTGAATCCGGCATTTTTAAACCATCCTCATTTCGAGACGTACTACGGTGCCACCCTCCACACCTGACAGAAACTTGAGTTTGGCACCCAATTGTTTGGCACGATACTGCATGATTTTAATACCCATTCCAGATGTCTCCGGGTCACTTGTATTCAGAGAAAAACCACAGCCATCATCAAGGATAGATAAGATCAGTTTATCATTTTTCGCAGTAAGAGATATTGTCAAATGCCGGGCTTCACCGTGACGAATTGCGTTATTTGCCGCTTCCTGGGCGATTCTGTAAAAATTCAGCGCCAGATTCTTATCGTTGATTCGTATTGTGTGGTCACAATGAAAGTCACATTTGATTGAATAGGTTTTGGCAATTCTTGTAGCCAGTTTCTCAAGTGCAGCAACTACGCCGTTCGCTTCCAGTTCAAATGGCAGCAAACCCTGGGCCAATTGTTTTATCTGTACGACAGCAGTTTGCACCTGCGCTGCTATAGAAGCTGCGATCGCTGCCATCGAGTCATTACCCTGAGAAGCAATTTTTTTCTCCAGCGCCCTGGCTTGATATCCGATAGCCGCAATTTGCTGACCAAGATTGTCGTGCAGTTCCTGTCCAATGGTATGCGCCTGTTCTTCTGCAACAAATACCAGCGTCTGTTCCAGACGCTTGCGGTCAAGCCAGCTCTCCAGATCGCTGGCTATCGCATCCAACAGTTTTTGTTCCTCCTGAATAAGAAACGGCTTGTCTTCCGGGTATGTCACTTTGATATAACCGTATTTTTTGCCACCAAGGCTGATATCCGATTGCAAAACATGACCTACGGAATCGCGGGATTGGTAACAGTCGTCGCATACGCGTTCACTACTGGCTCTGGGAAATAATAATTTTCCATCACGAATATCGTATTTTCCGGATTCAAAATGTCTGCCGTCAATTTCAATGACTGCCGTAGCAATTTCTGGAAACTGCATTGCAGGTATCAAATAATCGAAAATATTCCGGCAGACTTTATCTACTGAAAGCTCAGTACTGATACCTCGCCGTATTTCGTAGAGACAAGTAATTTCTTTCAATCGCTCACGCAGCATCTCATCGACTTGTTTTCGCTCAAGCCAGTTTGCCAGATCGACTGTTATGGTATCTATGAGCTTTTGTTCTTCAATTTCAAGGAACTCCTTGTCTCCGGAATAAAAAACACTGAGTTGACCACATACTTTTCCATTGACTTTGATACTTGAAACCAGGGCATTACTGTGTGTCGGGTTGCCGGCAGCTGAATCGAAGCGTTTTCCGTCGATCTCAATCAAAGCCGAGGCTGATTCCGGGTATTGCATGGCAGGAATCAGATGCTTGAAAATCTGCTGACATACTTCTTCAACCGATAATTCCGTTCCAATGCTGCGCCGAATTTCATAAAGACAGGTGATCTCTTTTAAACGCTCGCGAAGCTCAAGTTCTTTCAGACTCAATTCAAATGAAAACTGCTCGGCTTTGTCTTTCGCCAGTTTTGCGCTCTGTTCTGACTTAATCAATTTGCGAATAAACCCGTTCAGCAGCAGCACCTCGGCGATGATCAGAATACCGAGATAAACCATAATAATTTTGAGTTCTTCAGTTACAGGCTTGAACAGTTCCGCTTCATCCAGTTTAAGAATCATACCCAGACCAATAGCCTCTAAGGGTGCATAGGCCTCAATAACCGGCACATTCCGATAATCGATAACTGCAATAACACCACTTCTGCCGTCGAGCGCGTAGTCCATCGGTAACACGCCTCCTTCCACCACTCGTGTCAGAGACTTAAACCGTACACCATCAATCTGGCTAATCAGGCAAGCCATTTTCTGATCACTTACAGAGGGAGGAGCACATAACATAAATGTGCCGGTTTCGCCGATCGACCTGATTTCACTGAAACTGCGCGTCAATTGCGGCAAAGTCGTTTCCGTAATGATGCCGCCGATATGCTGACCGTCTGGATCGAACACTGCCTCACGCGTGTGCAGAACAAACTCGCCGTCCCATATTAATGTGGTTTCATTCTTCTCGCCAAGAGGTAGTGCCTGTGTGTGTTTTTCTGAAAACCGCCCTGCTTTTACCAACTGGTTGCCTTGCGCATCGTAGACAACTGCCGCTGTAAAACCGGACTGAATCAATGAATGGATATTGCTTTCGAGATCACCGCGTGCTGCTTGATTTTCCGTCTGGCCATACAGTTGCTGTATCGACTGAATCAAAAAAGGCCGCGTAGCCAGTGCACGTGTGTCAGCCAAACCCTTTTCAATCTGGCTCTCGAGCAAATGCGCTTTGCCCTGCAATGCCACATCGAGCCCTCTGCCAAGCGACGATTCAATTTGCTGACGCATCACACTGTAAACAGCAACACCCGTAATCAGTGTAAGACCCATCAGCAACAAACCACCAATCAACACAATTTTATCGTTCTTCTGGACTGAAATTGTGTGACTGTTATTGTTATTGGATTTTTCCATCAGGTTGACCGGGGTAATTGAACCAGTTTTATAAGCAATGCTATATAGGTCGAATGATCAACTAAAATTAACTTGCGCAATTAAATGCCAAGACGTTTCTAAAAAGACGCTCAAATATCGATTAGGGTGCAACGAAAATACGATCCGGTTGAATATGTTAATGAAGCAGCGAAAACAATCAGTTTAATACAGCCTGCACAGCGTGTTTCCAGCCAGCATACAGTTTATTTCGTTCGTCTTCTGCCATCTGCGGTGTGTAGCGCCGAGCGCAAACCCAGGTTCTGGAAATATTGTCGAGACTGTTAAAAAGCCCGCTGTACAAACCAGCCAAAGCAGCTGCTCCCCAGGCTGTGCTCTCCATCACTTCAGGTATTTCGACCGTACGACCTAGCATATCAGCGAGAAACTGGCAAACAAACGTATTACCTGCCATACCGCCGTCTATGCGTAGCGCCTCTGATGTATCGGTACTGTTTAATTCGGACTCCATGGCTTCAATCAAATCACGGCTTTGATACCCCTGAGCCTCCAAAGCTGCGCGAACGACATGTGCGCTGGTACTCTCCCGGCTGATTCCTGTGATAGCAGCACGCGCATTCGGCTTCCAATACGGTGCGCCAAGCCCGGTAAATGCGGGAACAAAATAAACTTCATTACTGTCAGTAACCGACAGTGCAACAGCTTCGCTTTGTGCTGCATCAGACAACAGCCCAAGATTATCACGCAGCCACTGAACTGCCGCACCGGCCGTAAAAATGGATCCTTCAAGTGCATAACAGGTATCCCCGCCGATTCGATAACCAATAGTCGTTAACAGCTTGTTACTGGAAATTGTACAGTTGTGTCCGGTATTCATCAATGCAAAGCAACCGGTGCCATAGGTTGCTTTAATCATACCGGATTCAAAACATCCCTGCCCAACCAGCGCTGCATGCTGGTCTCCGGCCATCCCGCCTATGACATAGGCAGCTCCCAGCAATTCCGGCTTTGTCTCGCCAAAAAAGGCAACGTTGTCACTAACATTCGGCAACATGCCGGCAGGTATATTAAACAACTGCAGCAGATCATTATCCCATTGCCGGGTGACAATATTAAATAACAGAGTACGTGATGCATTGGTTATATCTGTCGTATGCGCTTTCCCCTGTGTCAGCTTCCACAGTAGAAACGTATCCACCGTACCAAAAGCAAGTTCACCCTTTTCTGCCCGTTGCCGCGCACCCTCAATGTGATCAAGTATCCAGGCAATTTTGGTAGCCGAAAAATAAGGGTCGACCAACAATCCGGTTTTTTTCGTAATCTGTTGTTCATGTCCGGATTTTTTTATTGTGTCGCATAAATCAGCAGTTCTGCGGTCCTGCCAGACAATCGCATTATAAATCGGCTCTCCGGTCTCTCGATCCCAAATCACGGTTGTTTCACGTTGGTTTGTAATACCGATACCGGCGATTTTGATATCGCTTCTTTGTGCGTCAGCAATCACATTCCGGCAGACCCACAGCGTATCCTCCCAAAGATCGCCGGGGTGCTGTTCGATCCATCCTTTGTGTGGGTGTAGTAATTTCAGTTCTTTCTGACTGACTGCGAGAATTTCACCCTGAACTGAAAACAATATGGCGCGCGTACTGGTGGTTCCCTGATCAATGGCCAGCAGCGCCAGGTTTTTTACGGAACTCATGGCTGGTTATTTACACCTGAAACGATATTGTTATTTATTGTAAACTACAGCAATCAATTGGATTTTTTATCCACATCTGACATTAAAAACTTGACCAGCATGGCAATACCAAATGGCAGCGCACTTAAACCGGTAATCATATAATGCTCGGCAGTAAACTGATCGCCTTCATCCATCAGGATATACCCGAAGAATACAGTCACCGGTGCCAACATTGCGAGCAGCTGTATCAGTAAAAAAAAACGTTTCATATCTTTTTAACCCTGTTAACACAAAAAATAGGTAGTACTCGTCTATTCTGAGCAATAAGGCTGCCACCTTCAAGGCCTTCGTGCATAAAATTACTCGTCGTACCCTGAAGTAATCACATTTCGTTCCATCGGTCGTGGAGTGTCAAGGAATAAAAAGACAAAGCAATACAAACATTTTATAATAACTGTCATTATGACCGAAGCCATTCTTGTAATAACCAACTTTCCAAATAAAGAGAGTGCGCTGGTATTTGCGCAAGCCTTGATTGACAGAAAACTGGCGGCCTGCGTGAATGTGATGTCTGCATGCACATCCGTTTACCGCTGGCAGGACAGTATCGATACCGCAGAAGAGATTCCTGTTTTCATAAAAACACGCTCAGCGAGATATCAGTCTGTGGAAGAACTCATTTTATCGATGCATCCCTATGAACTACCTGAAGTGATAACTGTCCCTATTTCCGATGGGCATCCCGCTTATTTGCGATGGATTATTGAAGAAACAATCTGACAAAACTGTAATAAAAATGCGCCTATTTCCAATTCTAATTGTACTGATTTGTTTAGCCAGTCCAAATGTTGCTGCACAGGAGAGCAATTCATTTGGCAGTCTGTTTTCAAAATTACAAGAACTCGGCATTAATCTGGGGCAAAACAACCAGCAGGAATTACTTCCCCCGGATGAAGCATTCCAGATGACGCTGGAAGTGAAAGATGCAAAGACACTGATTGCCAACCTGGCACCTGCCAAGAATTATTATGTTTATCGCGACAAGATCGCTTTTGAACCTCAATCGCCGAATACCCAGATAGAAAAGGTTACATTGCCTCAGGGCAAAATGAAGGAAGACCTGACTTTTGGTCATGTCGAGGTTTATTACAAACCGATACAGGCTGTCATTACACTGAAGCGCGAGGCGTTGACTGAACAGCCTTTGTCACTCGCCGCAACGTATCAGGGATGTAATGACCCCGTGGGTGTCTGCTACGCGCCGATCAAAAAGGAATTCGATCTGACTTTGCCCGCCATGCAGGCGGTCAATGCTGTAGCAAACGCAGTCAGCGGAGCGGCTGTCGCAACGCCATTTGATCCTGCTGCAGAACTGTTTCAAATGCCCTCACAATCCTCTTCTCGATCACCCGCCATTGAAACCGAGGCCTATAAAATCGACCGCATGTTTGAAACAGGCAATTTCTGGCTGATACTCAGCGGTTTTTTCGGTATCGGACTGCTACTGGCATTTACGCCATGCGTTTTTCCTATGTTCCCAATTTTATCAGGCATTATTGCACAGAAAGGCAAGCAGATGACCAGGCGCAAGGGGCTAACACTGGCACTATCCTACGTGCTGGGTATGGCTATTACCTATGCAATAGTCGGTGTGATTGCCGGACTTTCCGGTTCAATGCTTTCCGCCGCCTTGCAGAATGCCTGGGTGCTAGGAACCTTTGCATTGATTTTTGTCTTGCTCTCATTTTCGATGTTTGGCTTTTACGAGTTGCAACTGCCGGGCAGCCTGCAAAGCAAATTATCTGAGGAGGCAGGAAGTTTAAGAGGCGGTCACTTAACCAGTGTTTTCGGTATGGGAGCATTGTCTGCCTTGATTGTCGGCCCGTGCGTAGCCGCACCACTCGCCGGTGCACTGCTCTATATCAGTCAAACGCGTGATGTTGTACTGGGTGGCTCAGCTCTTTTTGTGATGGCGCTGGGGATGGGTGTGCCTTTGCTGTTACTGGGCGCTTCAGCCGGCGCTTTGCTGCCAAAGGCAGGCCCATGGATGGAGTCGATCAAACAGTTTTTTGGTGTACTTCTGCTCGCTGTCGCAATCTGGCTGATTTCTCCGGTCATTAATGAAGTTGCGCACATGCTGTTATGGGCTGCGCTACTGATTATCTCGGCCATTTATCTTCATGCGATTGATCCCTTGCCACCGCGATCATCCGGTTTAAGAAAATTCCTAAAAGGTATTGGTGTCATTGCGTTACTGGTCGGCATTGCGTTATTAATTGGCGTTTTATCAGGCAGCCGTGATGTGTTGCAGCCATTATCCAAATTCAACATTGCAACTTCGGCAGTAAACAACACGTCAGGTTATGAATATTCAGACAGCCATATTCCATTCCAACGTGTAAAAACAATCGCCGAACTGGATGAACAGATACGCCAGGCCAGCGAAAACAATCAGTACGTTATGGTTGATTTTTATGCAGACTGGTGCATTTCCTGCAAGGAAATGGAACGATTTACGTTATCTGATGAAAAAGTGAAGGACAGACTCAAAAATGTCAAACTCCTTCAGATTGACGTTACCCATGGCACAGCCGATGACACTGCCCTGCTGCAGCGGTTCAACCTGTTCGGTCCGCCCGGAATTCTTTTTATAGACCAGAATGGCAATGAAATACCTGACATACGAATTATCGGATTCCTCAACAAAACCGATTTCCTGACAGTTTTAAACGCTGTGCTGATTTAATATCGCTTCACACACTCCTACGGTCGTTCGACGCTACAGTGCGGCAGATCACCGCTATCAAAAGGAATATATAAATGTCCAAACTGAGTCAAATTATCCTGTTCTGTGCAGCCGCTGTTGTGGCCATGTCCGCCGGTGTCTGGTTACGGGCGTATTTTATGGACGGCCCTCAGCCGCCGTTGTCCGAAGAAATGAACAAACAGGGTGCCGAAGCCATATTATCGGCAAATCTGCCGGATCTCGACGGCGTGTCGCAACCGATCGCACAATGGAAAGGCGATGTGATCGTCGCCAATTTCTGGGCTACCTGGTGCACGCCATGTCGCGAAGAAATACCTGAGTTTATCGAAATGCAGCAGCAATATGGTGATCAGGGTCTGACTTTCATTGGTATCGCGGTTGATCAGTTAGAAAAAGTCTTGCCCTACAGCAAGGAATTGGGTATCAATTATCCAGTCCTGGTCGGTGGTCTGAATGCAATGTCTTTTGCTGAGGCAGCTGGTAACGAAATGTCTGTTTTACCATATACAATCGTTTTTGACAGACAGGGAAAGATTTCCGATACTTTTTTGGGGCGCGTTCATCAAAAAACACTGGAAAAATCCGTTATGCCGCTACTGCATTCTGATCGGGCAGAACCCGAACGTACCGAGCAACCGAGTCTGTAATTTCAGCGTGCATGCTGCTAGCTGATATTGTCCTGTTACTCCATCTGCTGTATGTGCTGTTTGTGGTCGGCAGCCTTCCTGTCATCTGGATAGGTGCGTATTTAAAGAAAACATTTGTCAGGAATCCCTGGTTTCGCTATCTGCACCTGGCTGCGATTTTGTTTGTCGTCGTTGAATCCCTGCTCGGTGTAGCTTGCCCCCTTACTGTATTAGAAAACCTGCTGCGACAGGTTGAAACAGAAAGCAGTTTTATCCAGTTCTGGGTGCATAAAATTCTGTTTTACAGTTTCCCGGAATATGTATTCACGATCATCTACGTTGTATTTGCCTGTATCGTGGCGTTGACATTTAAGCTGGTGCCGCCAAAACATAACTAAAAGTAAGTCACTGGCCGAGCAACCAATTAACCGGAATTCCCGTTTTTTTCAACGAGCGAGAGCATCATTTCTTCAATTGGCTGGTCGAAAGTTTCCTCGTCAAATGCCGTATCGCCATTTACATAAGGAGAATCCTGTGTTTTCAAACCATTGAAATCGAATTTTGCCGTATCAGCAAGATGCGATAACTGTACGTTTTGCAGTGATCTGAACATCGTTTCAAGTCTGCCGGGAAAACGTTTGTCCCATTGCTGCAACATCTCTTTAATAACCTGTCGCTGAAGATTTGGCTGCGATCCGCATAAATTACATGGAATAATCGGGAAAGCAGCGCTTTCAGCATACGCTGCAATATCTTTTTCCCTGCAATAAGCCAGCGGGCGTATCACAATATGCCGGCCGTCATCGCTGACCAGCTTGGGTGGCATTGCTTTAAGTTTCCCACCATAAAACATGTTTAGAAAAAGCGTTTCCAGAATGTCGTCACGATGATGGCCCAAAGCTATTTTTGTTGCTCCAAGCTCGTTGGCAACGCGGTACAAAACACCGCGACGCAAACGTGAGCATAAACTGCATGTCGTTTTTCCCTCCGGCACAACACGCTTGACGATGCTATAGGTATCCTGTTCGACTATACGGAATGGAATGCCAAGCTCCCCAAGATATTCCGGCAAGACTTTTTCAGGAAAACCAGGCTGCTTCTGATCAAGATTGACAGCAATCAGTTCAAATCCCATTGGTGCATGCGCCTGAAGGTTCAATAATATATCAAGCAGAACATAGCTGTCTTTACCACCGGATAAACAAACCATGATGCGGTCTCCGGCTTCGATCATATTGAAATCTGCGATCGCAGTACCGACCAATCGTCTCAGGCGCTTATGCAGTTTATTAGTTTGGTAACGTTTTTTCTGGGGTAACATCAGTCACAAAGTTATTGTTCAGCTGCGCAGTTTATTGGACAAAATAATTGGAACAATTTAGCATTGAAGGTTTCTAACTACAATTGGATAAAGAGATTCCAACGGTAATTTTACCAGCACCTCATGAAGAATAAACATCTGCAGATTATAACACTGGCTGTGTTGTTCCTGTATTCAGCTGGCACGAATGGACAGATGGATTATATTCCTCCGGCAGACAGTATCGGCAAACCCGGTATTGCCAGTGAAGTTACACGAACCATTAAATTGACGCTTCTGGAATACATGTTCTTGCCTAATGAAATCTGGGTAGCAAAAGGCGAAACGGTTCGTTTCGTGATAAAAAACGGCGGAGATAAGAACCATGAAATGCTTATCGGTCTTGATGATGATCTAAGAAAAGCCGCCAAAGCACGGCGCAAACATATTGACAACCCAAATGAATTGGAAGCGGGACTGGTACAATTAAGGCCCGGTGAACAAAAAGAGCTGGTCTGGTTTTTTGACGAAGCTGGCGCTATCGAATATGCCTGCCCTCTGCCGGGCCATTTCAAGGGTATGCGTGGAATGATTTATGTGGAGACAAAATGAAAAAACATATATGTACTTTAATAACCGGATTTATTATAACGTCTGGCATGCTGAGTTTAACAGCACCGGCACACGCAACGACAACCATAGAAGTCTATAAAAGCCCAACCTGCGGCTGTTGTTCGAAGTGGGTAGATCATATGCGTGATCATGGCTTTACTGTAATAACCAAGGATGTTGGGAATAAGGAAATACGCAAAAAAGTCGGTATGTCCGAAACACTCGGTTCCTGCCACACCGCCCTGGTCAACGGATATGTGATGGAAGGTCATATCCCGGCGCCTGATATTATCCGTTTTCTAAAGGAGAAACCGGATGCACTGGGACTGGCGGTACCCGACATGCCCCACGGATCGCCAGGTATGGAAGGACGCCGCGTCGATCCTTATAATGTATTGAAAGTCAACGCGCCCGGAGATACCCGCAGAGACGCTGAGATTTATCAGCGATATGATCCTTATGCCAATAAAGCCGCATCGACTGCTCCGGCCGCGCCTGCGTCAAAAAATGATACTGAAGGTTTCTCTTCCATAATGCGTCTGAAGAATTAAACGAACTCAACATGTCTATCCGCATTTTGCTAATGTTTGTCGGTGGTTTCCTGCTCGCAGCCTGTGATGATGCCGGGCAGCAGGAAACGCGTTCACTCAAGGAAATTCTTAATCTGAATTCAGAGCGCGTAGTCAGGAACTTTGATCCCGAGCAGATTAAACGTGGAGAGAGTGTTTTCCAGGCAAACTGCGAAAACTGTCATGGCAAAAATGCAGCGGGCACGGCAGACTGGCGCACACCAACAGCAGATGGCAAGTTTCCACCACCCCCGTTAGATGGCACCGCACATGCATGGCATCACTCCACGGCCGTGTTGAAAAAAACAATTCTGCAAGGTGGGCCGCCTGAATTCAGTACAATGCCTGCCTGGGAAGGCATTCTGACCGAGCAACAAGTGGATGATGTCATCGTATGGATCAAGTCCTTATGGCCGGACGAGATTTATACGACCTGGTATCACAATTTCGAGGAAAAGTAACACACACAAGTCAATGTGGCATTCTGACAATTTATTCCACAAATCCTACCTGATGAATTACATATACAGGTAACAGCAAACGGAATTGCGCTGATTATGCTATCGACATCTGAGTCTGATCCATCAATCAGCAAACCCAAGGCAGTACGCGGCTCCATTTTCTTTCTGACGGATGATCCGGGTTCCAAATCCGATCCGCAAGACTGTTACGAATATTATGAAGACGGCATTCTCGTACTGCGAGACGATGGCCATATACTGGATGTCGGACCGAGCACCCAGACAAAAGCAAAACACAAGTTGCTTGCAAATGAGATTGCCGACTACAGCGGCAGACTGGTTATACCCGGCTTCATCGATACCCATATTCATTATCCTCAGGCTGAAATAATAGCCGCTTACGGCGAACAACTGGTTCATTGGCTGGAAAAATACGCATATCCGGCCGAATCCCGTTTTGCGGACAGATCATACGCGCAGGCAGTCAGTCGTTTTTTTCTTCATGAATTGCTTCGTAACGGCACCACAACTGCTTTGATATTCGGCTCCGTCCATAAAATTTCGATAGACGCATTGTTCAGCGAGGCTGAAAAACTGAATCTTCGCATTATCGGTGGGAAAGTGATGATGGACAGAAACGCTCCGGAGAATCTACTCGATACACCAGAAACTACCAACGCAGACAATGAAGCACTAATCGCAACATGGCATAACAAAGGCCGTATTCAATATGCTATCACGCCACGTTTTGCGATTACTTCCAGCCCGGCGCAACTGAGTGTTGCGGCAAGGTTGTATCATGCACGTGACGATCTGTATCTACACACACATGTTGCTGAAAATTTACATGAAATAGCTTTGACTCAACAGCTTTACCCCTCTGCAAAAAGCTATCTGCACGTGTATGATGATTTTGGTCTTGTCGGTTCAAGATCTCTGTTTGCGCACGGTATACATTTAACGGAAGATGAATTCAACTTACTGGCAGAAAAACAGGCCGCTCTATCCTTTTGCCCGACTTCCAATCTGTTTCTTGGAAGTGGATTGTTCAACTTCAACAAAGCATACCAGAAAAATATACTGCTTGGCATAGGAACCGATATTGGTGCGGGAACCAGTTTTTCCATGTTCCAGACCATGAATGAAGCGTACAAGGTTGTTCAGCTGCTGCGGTCAACCCATCAACCGATACAATCCGAAAACGAAGCACACTTGACCCCTTTTAAGGCATTTTATCTAACCACACTGGGCGCGGCGCGCGCCTTATATCTGGACAATAAGCTGGGCTCTTTCCAGCCTGGCAAGGAAGGTGATTTCATCATTCTGAATCTTGAAGCCACGCCACTGCTACAGTTTCGTATGCTGCATACACAGTCGCTGTCTGAACGATTGTTTGTTTTGATGATGCTTGCTGATGACCGAGTGGTAGAAGCAGTATACATAATGGGGCGCCATTGCTATGGACACGGTGCAGATGCGTCATATTGATAGAGTACTATTTGAGTATAATCTGCCGGACTGTCACTGCAGCAGCCTGTTTTTCCACAAACAAATCGTGATTTTTCACAGGTTGTTGTGTATCATAAAAGTGGCACGGTAAAGATTGATATATTGATGTTTTTTTAGGAAGTGCAAACCGCTTGCAAAAACCGTGAAGCTTACTAATAGATTCTAATAATAACGGCTTCAAACCAGTATAAGGAAAACCCATGGGCGCAATCTTTTTTTATATTTTTGTATATTTCATAGGCTATTACGGGTCGGCAATTTTTAATATGTTTTCTGTCCGCCCTTTGGTCACAAACCGATTTATGGCTGCTCTTGTTCCTGTTGTTGCCGTGGCCATCGCACACGCGTATATGATTGTGACCAAACCACCACCGGCATCGCTGGATATCACCGTCGAGTCAGCACTGTTCACCTATGTAATCATGCCGGTGATCATTGTCTCGCTAGGTGCAGTATATTTTATGTGGAATTCCCGCCGGTCAGAAGAGGAAGAAGCAAAGACAGATGATTTAGAAGCTGAGGAAATTGATGATACTGTTGCGAAAAGTGTTGATTCTGAAAAACCTGCAGAGGCTAATGCGTCTGAAGTTCCGGACAACGAGCAGGAGAATGCAAGCAACAAAGATAAAACTTCATAACCAGACGAGTATTATCAAGTGTGTACTCAACAAAGCTGGATTGGAATGGCCTTATTCTCCCGCGATAGTGTCAGTGTCATTCGGCGAAATCGAATAAGGCCATTGTAATTGCTGACTTTGTGTACTGATTAATGAATCGTTGCAGATTCTTTTTCAGATTCGCACTTCAGGTTAGCACAGTAGGTGTTATGGATACCGTCAAGAAAACCCCATAAAGCATCACATGCTTCACGCGTGGCTGCCAGTACTTCTTCCTGTTTTTCAGGCGTGTCCGCAAAGCGCTCAATGATCTCCCACTCTGCCTGAGAGTGATAAACATCCGCCTGCTGATGTACCGAAAAGAAAGCATAATCTTTGGGATCGGTCATTCCATAAAATTTGGCCAGACCGTCAATCTTGACTGCTGCGATGTCCGGAACCTGTGACTCAAATGCATGTAATGCTGCCAGACCGGCATAAAACGGCCGATTCAGGCAAATATCTCTGAATGTAGAAACCAGTTTCTCTGTATTTGGCAGTGCTTTTGCATTCGTCAGGCTTTTGTCGTCTGCACCCAAAGCACATGCGAATTTCTTCCACAACGCCGGATGATTGGTCTCACCGTGTTCTTCATCAATCAGATTCTGTAATACTTCCTGACGCACGCTGATATCACCGGAGTTCGACTCTGTACTGAAATGCGGCGTGTTAAAGTGAACGGCGCTTAAATAGGTAGGTTCTGCCAGCACATTATAAAAATACTGTTCAGCATAATGACGTAATTGTTCTTTTGTCAGTTTCCCTTCTGTCCAGGCCACGTAAAAGGGATGTTTCAGCAGATGTCTGGCACTGATTGCATCACTGACTTTTTGCTTAAATAGATTATGGGTTGTCATATAGGTTTTCCTTTTAGATTTTCCTTTTTCATTAAAGAAACTGTGTTAACAGTTTTGTTACTATAAGCTATATTCTAGTTCGCATATCATCGCTAATTAATACCACCAAGTCAAATTTAGCTGACTCTGAAAGTTTTGAAATGGCTCGCCAAATGCCGGCTCGCGGCAACCATGTTACGCAGCGCCGGCCTGACTTCGTCCCAGCTGCGTGTTTTTAATCCACAATCCGGATTAACCCACAACCGATCAATGGGTATCCGTTGTGCGGCCTTTTGCATCAGTTCGATAATTGAATCCACTGAAGGTATGTTCGGAGAATGAATGTCATAAACACCGGGACCGATTTCATTGGGATATAGAAATTGATCAAAAGCACTTAGGAGTTCCATGCCCGACCGGGAATTTTCAATGGTAATCACATCCGCGTCCATTTCGGCGATAGCTACAATGATATCGTTGAATTCAGAGTAACACATGTGTGTATGAATCTGGGTAGTATCCTGTACGCCACTGGCAGCAATGCGAAACGCGCGTACAGCCCAATCCAGATAGGATTTCCATTGCGATTTCCGTAGCGGAAGACCTTCTCTGAGAGCAGCCTCATCTATTTGAATAATACCAATCCCTGCTTTTTCAAGAGCGAGCACTTCATCCCGAACAGCTAAAGCCAGCTGCAGGCAGGTTTGTTCTCTGGACTGATCATCACGCACAAATGACCAGTTGAGCATCGTAACCGGTCCTGTCAGCATACCTTTCACTGGTTTACTGGTAAGTGACTGCGCATACTGTATCCATTCGGTACTGATTGCATGTGTATGAGCAACATCACCATAGATAATCGGTGGTTTGACACATCGAGACCCGTAAGACTGCACCCACCCGAATTGAGTAAAAGCATACCCGGCCAGCTGCTCACCAAAATACTCTACCATATCATTTCGTTCAGGTTCTCCATGTACGAGGACATCCAGCCCCAGCGCTTCTTGCTCGCGCACACACGTTTCTATTTCCTGTTGCATCAACGTTCGGTATTCTTTCTCCGACAGTCTGGATTGCCGCAAATCCAGTCTGGCCTGGCGGATTTTTTGTGTTTGTGGAAATGAACCAATTGTCGTCGTCGGAAAAAAAGGTAGTTTAATTTTGCTGCGTTGCTGTATGGCACGTTCTCGATAAGGTGATTTTCTGACTGCCGTCTTATCATCGATTTTATTGATACGTGCTTTCACTGCTGACAAGTGCACACGGGCTGACTGTCTGCGGCTGTTTAAAGCGATCGAATTTTCTTCTAATTGTGACGAAACGCTGCTTCTGCCATGATTCAAAGCTTTTGCCAATATGTCGATTTCGTCCAGTTTTTGTATTGCAAACGCAAGCCAGGAGCGGATTTCACTGTCCAGTGCTGCTTCGCTTTCCAGGTCAACCGGTATGTGCAGCAGCGAACACGATGGCGCAAGCCATAAACGATCCTGCAATGCTGAGTGAATAGGTTCAAGCCATTCCAGCAATCGGTATAAATCAGCTTTCCAGACATTCCGACCGTTGATGATCCCCAATGATAAAACCTTATGATTCGGCAACCAGTCAATGACTTTTGCCACTTCATCTGTGGCCGTGACCGCATCAATATGTAATCCGTTTACAGGCAGTTCACACGTCAGTTGCAAATTGTTCA
The DNA here is from genome assembly GCF_900111605.1 of Nitrosomonas marina. Taxonomy (GTDB): domain Bacteria; phylum Pseudomonadota; class Gammaproteobacteria; order Burkholderiales; family Nitrosomonadaceae; genus Nitrosomonas; species Nitrosomonas marina_A. The sequence continues at coordinate 25,753 of NZ_FOIA01000018.1, forward strand.
GCAACTCCCCGAAATATGTCGCCAGCATTAATTTAACCGGTATGGACTGTAACTGGTAATAGGCTTTTCTCAAAGCATGCTGCCAGTCCTGATCGAGTTCCAGAACAAGTACCGGCTCATCGATCTGTACCCATTCACAACCGATACGCTCAAGCGTTGATAATAATTCTGCATAAACGCTGACCAGGTTGTCAAGCAAAGCCAGTTTATTACTGCCATCTTTAGACTTGCCCAGCCATAGATAAGTCACCGGACCCAGAACAACAGGTTTTACCTTGAAGCCTTGCGCACGCGCTTCGTTAATTTGCTCGATTAATTGCCCGGCTTGCAAGGAAAAGGCTGTGTTTTTATCAAATTCCGGGACGATATAATGATAATTCGTATCGAACCATTTGGTCATTTCACAAGCATTGATACTGTAATCACTCGCAGTATCTGTAACCCCTCGGCCTCTCGCCGCGCGAAAATAATAATCAAGCCTGTCTCCAGACCGTGAGCAAACGCGACCGGGTATGTTTCCAAGCAGGAAGCTGGTATCGAGTACATGGTCATACAGTGAAAAATCTCCTGCGGGCAACCAGTCCAGTTTTGATTGATCGCTCCAGTGCTGCCTGCGCAGTTCCGACGCCGATTTATATAAATCTTTTTCCGAAATGCTTTTCTTCCAGTAATTTTCCAAAGCAAATTTTAATTCCCGATTTTTGCCAATACGCGGGAACCCCAGATTGTGTGTCGTTACCATTGTTTCATCACCATTTTATTTTCAATAAGGATTTATCAATTGTACAAACAAATAATGATGCATAATAATGATGATTTTTATAATTTTAATTAGGTTTATTTATAAATGATTGAACACAGTCATCTCAAGATTATTCAGGCCTTACATACAAACGGCACACTGACTGAGGCGGCCAACAGGTTGTGTCTGAGCCAGCCAGCGCTTTCACATCAAATCAGTTATCTGGAAAAGAAGCTCGGTATTGCGTTATGGCAAAAGGAAGGCCGCAATTTGCGTCTGACGCAGGCTGGCCTGTTGTTACTGGATGTGGCAAATCAGGTGTTACCGGTATTATCTCAGGCCGAGCAAACGCTTGCAGCCTACAGCGAAGGTCGTTGCGGTATTCTGCGTATCGGTGTTGAATGCTATCCCTGCTTTGAATGGCTGAACGCTGTGATCGGGGAATTTATGCGACAAATGCCGGATATTGACATTGACATTGTACAAAAATTTAAATTCTCGGGACTGGAGGGACTATTAAATCACCACATTGATCTGTTAATCACCCCCGATTTGATAAAAAAAGAAAAAATACATTACGAAACTTTAGCCGAGTACAAACTCATGCTGCTGGTTTCCTCCGATCACCCACTAGCGGGGGAAAAACCGCTGACGCCGGAGACCCTGAGCCGGGAAACTCTCATTACCTTTCCGGTTTCAATGGAACGGCTGGATATTTTAACGCGCTATTTGACACCTGCTCATCTTGAACCGGCAAAAATTAAACGAATTGAATCACTCGAAATTATGCTCCAGATGACCGCATTAAAGCGCGGCGTTTGTGTTTTACCGGAATGGCTGGCAGACATAAAAATGAAACATTTGAAATTGACAAAAAAACCAATCGGAAAGCGCGGCCTCTCTCAACAGCTGTTTCTGGCCATGAGAACATGTGACAAATCGATACCCTATATTATGAAATTTATGCAGGTCGGCCAGCATTCAGCCAGTAACGCACTTAAGGATTAATACGTCTATACTTCAAAACCAGCTTAGAATATGGATTTATATAGTAAACTCACACTCTTTTTTCACTGAAAAAATTCTATGGATGAACAATCAAGCTTGTTCGCACTGTTTACCAGCAGTTTTCTTGCCGCAACGTTACTGCCGGGTGGTTCAGAAGCCGTTCTCGTCGGTGTTTTGGTAGCATACCCCGATCTGCTTTGGAATGCGATGATTCTGGCAACGATCGGTAACACGCTGGGTGGTATGAGTTCTTATTTAATTGGACGTTTACTGCCTGACAAAGAAGCTTTGCTGAAAAAAACCGGCGGCAGCTCACGCGGTCTGGACTGGGTCCATGGCCATGGTGCGCCCATCCTGTTGCTATCATGGACGCCGGTCATCGGTGATGCATTATGCGTTGCTGCCGGTTGGTTGAGAATAAACTGGCTGTCGGCCATGTTATTCATGGCAGCTGGAAAATTCGTCCGTTACTGGGTAGTCGCTGCTGCGGCCAATACTGTGGCCGCATCGTTCATTTAGCAAATACAGTTTTTTTATCAGTTGTCCTCAAACAATTTCTGCAGTTCGCCATTCTGGTACATTTCTGTAAGAATATCTGACCCGCCAATAAACTCGCCTTTCACATAAAGCTGAGGAATAGTTGGCCAGTCCGAATAATCCTTGATGCCCTGACGAATTTCCTGATCCTGCAGTACATCGACAGTAAACAGATTCTTCACTCCACAGGCATTCAGAATGTTTATAGCATTTGCTGAAAAACCGCACTGTGGCTGCTCGGGCGAACCTTTCATATACAACACTACAGGATTGTTTTTAATTTGCTGCTCAATAGTGTCTTCTACGTTCATCTTGAATATGCTCCTTATTATTTACAAACTTAACTAATACTCTATCAATATCATATTGATAGAGTACTTGTACCAATTGTCTGTTACAGTAATTGATTAATTAATGACAGCTGCTATAGAGACCGGTCATCACTGTATCAGGCCAGGCCAGCACAGCCCGGTTTAGCTACTATGGCTGTAACTGCCACCGCTTACTCGTTCTATCCCGGCCAGATCCAAATGCGAATGTATCTTCCGAAATCCGTTTCCTTTAAATAACTGTTGACAGGCTACAGCCTGATTATATCCATGTTCCAATAACAATTCGCCCCCGTCAACCAGAAATACGGGGGCGGTTGAGATTATATGGCGAATGCAGGCTAAACCGTTTTCCTGCGTTGATAGCGCCAGGCCGGGCTCGAAACGCAAGTCTCCCCGCAACAAATGAGGATCATTCTCTGCAACATAGGGTGGATTGGATACTATCAAATCAAATTTTATATTTGCGGTAAGTGTGTCAAACCAGTTTCCTTGAATGATATGTATATTATCCACAGAAAGCTTCCTGGCATTCCATTTGGCAATTTCAATGGCATCCATTGAGACATCCACAGCGGTCACATGTGCCAACGGCCGATGTTTGGCTATTGTTATGCCAATTGCACCACTTCCGGTGCCAAGATCAAGCACTTGGCATGGCCGTGACTTTGAAATGCACGCGATCGCGATTTCTACCAGCAACTCGGTTTCGGGGCGCGGAATCAGCACCGCAGAGGAAACTTTGAATGTAAGATCAAAAAAATCGCGCTTACCGGTGAGATAAGCAACGGGCATACCCTGTTCACGTTGTACAACCAGTTTCAGGAACTGCTCGATATCTTCCATAACCATTTTGTTTTCTGCATGTGCTATCAAGAATGCGTGATTCACTCTTAAAACATGCTGCAGCAACAGACGCGCGTCAATCCAATCAATTTTTCGACATGACCAGTCCAATGCTTGCTGAATGGTCAGGGAAAAACCGGTTAGCATACACTGTTCACGTAATATTGGATTCGTCACAGTTTTGTGGAATAAACAAATAGCAAAAACGTACGATTATTCTTCCATTGAGGCAGCCAGTAGATCTGCCTGGTGCTCGGCCATCAATGCGGAGCATATTTCATCGAGATCACCATCCATAATCTGATCCATCTTGTACAATGTCAAATTGATGCGATGATCAGTTACACGCCCTTGTGGAAAATTATATGTGCGTATACGTTCCGAGCGTTCTCCTGTTCCAACCAGCGATTTCCGGGTTGCTGCCTGTTCGGCCTGCTGTGCCTGCATTTGCTTTGCATGAATTCGTGCCGCCAGTACACTCATCGCCTGCGCTTTATTTTTATGCTGTGAACGGCCATCCTGGCATTCCACCACAATACCGGTTGGCAAATGGGTAACTCTGACTGCAGAATCGGTTTTATTGATATGTTGACCACCAGCGCCTGAAGCACGAAATGTATCAATTCGCAATTCAGCCGGATTCAATTCCACTTCACTGATTTCGTCCGCTTCCGGTATTACCGCAACCGTGCATGTCGAAGTATGGACACGCCCCTGCGTCTCGGTAACGGGTACGCGTTGAACACGGTGACCGCCGGATTCGAATTTCAATCGTGAATAAGCACCCTGCCCCGTTATTTTGGCGATAATTTCCTTGAATCCGCCCACGTCAGAGGGGCTTTGAGAAATAATTTCAACCTGCCAGTTTTGTCTCTCGGCATAGCGTGTATACATTCGAAACAGATTACCGGCGAACAGTGCAGACTCGTCACCACCAGTTCCCGCTCGAATTTCCAGAAAAATATTACGGTCGTCGTTGGGATCTTTGGGAAGTAATTGTTTTTGCAATTCAGTCTCAATTATCGCAAGCTTATCCCTGCCTGACTGCATTTCTGCTTCAGCAAATTCCCTCATTTCGGGATCGCTCGACATTTCCCTGGCAGTTTTAATATCCTGCTCGGTTTGCTGATAAGCATGATACAAATCAACAATAGGTATTATTTCGGCATGTTCGCGTGTCAGTTTGCGGAAATTGTCGAGATCATCAGTTGCAGTCTCGCTGCTCAACAACTGATTGAGTTCTTCCAGTCGCACACTGAGGCGTTCAAGTCTGTTAGTCAGGCTGGATTTCATTGCGGTCGATGCAACTGATAAAGCCTGTTAACCAGTTCAACCAGCTGCTCGCGTTCCGCAGTGGTGGCATGATTTAATGAACTCGATGGTATATGCAGAAACTTATTCATCAGGCCTTGACTTAGGGATTCCATGACCTTCATCGGATCTTCGCCTTTGGCCAAAAGCTTGCTGGCACGCTCCAGTTCATGTCGGCGGTAACGCTCACCCTGGTCACGTAAAGCACGAATAGTCGGAACCAGTTCACGCGTTTCCAGCCAGCGCATGAAATTGATGACATTGTTGTCGATAATCGCTTCGGCCTGCGCAACCGCACTTTGTCGCGCATCCATGCCTTCTTTGACAATATCTGAAAGATCGTCTACATAATACAGAAAAACATCGTCCAATTCCGATACTTCTGTCTCAACATCCCGAGGCACGGCCAGATCCACAATGAAAATAGGTCGGTGTTTACGCGTTTTTATAGCCCGTTCTACCATGCCTTTTCCAAGAATCGGCAACGGACTGGCTGTACAGGTTATGACGATGTCGTGCAAAGCCAGTTGCTCCGGTAAGTCAGCCAGTGTAATCGCTCGGGCGTTAAATCGCTTGGATAATGCCTGGGCGCGTTCAATGGTCCGGTTTGCGACAGTAATATTTTTAGGACTACGCGATGCAAAATGACTGGCACATAAATCGATCATTTCACCGGCGCCTATAAACAGTACGCGTTGTTCGCTGATTTCACCAAAAATACGCTCAGCAAGCCGCGCAGCCGCAGCAGCCATGGACACAGAGTTCGTGCCGATTTCGGTCGATGTGCGGACTTCCTTGGCAACGTAAAATGTATGCTGGAATAATTTATGCAGCAGCATTCCTAATGTGCCCGCATTTTCTGCAGACTTTACAGCACTTTTAAGCTGCCCAAGAATCTGTGGTTCGCCCAGAACCATGGAATCGAGACCGCTGGCAACGCGAAACGCATGCTTGACAACATGTTCACGCATCAGCTTATACAGATAAGGTTCCAGATCATTCGCTGACAAATGATGAAAATCAGCAAGCCAGTTCATGGCTTCTTCAGGTTTGTCCGTACTGCAATAGACTTCTGTACGATTACAGGTTGAAACGATAGCCGCTTCTTTTATCTGATTACGACCGGCCAGATCATGCAAGGCATCTTCCATGGTATTTTCAGGAAACGTCACCTGTTCGCGCACATCCAGCGGTGCTGTATTATGGTTTATACCAAAGGCAAATAGCTGCATGAAAATTTAATGTATAAGCAATTGGCGAAAATCGCAAAGAATGAAAAACCCGTCATTATAATATCAAGCGTATTTAAATACTATCCATGTAGTTAATTTGTCCATTCTAACGTGAATATGTTCACAAAAGTACTTCATCTCAACGGATTGAGACAGATGGGACAAATATCATGCGCTTTCTGGTGCCGATTATTTTATCTTGTTCGTGAATGGCATTTTTATTTTGTTTTGCATCGAAAAACAATGAACTGTGCAACATGATATTTTGGGGGTATACTTCGGCTGCTAGTGATGTACAGTGTAAAATCAATGTTTTGCACATCATACTTCAGCTTATTGATTTTTAAACTATCTCACACTAGCAATTTAGGTGAAAGTAAAATTTAGTCACGGAGTTTTTATGAAAAAAAATACAGCTTACGTTCTTTTATTTCTGGCGCTGAGCATTCCCTTTACGGTTTTTGCCAGTACAAAAGAAGAAAATTCTGATACTGTTGAAACCGAGGCAGAAGCGCAACCGGAGGAAATAAATGAACTGGAAAGCGGAAACGGATGGAAAACCGTGCTGATCGCCGAACTGGGTAAATCAGGAAAAAAAGTAAACATGGTCCTTGTTGAACAAAAACGGCATACCGACAAAACCGTTTACAGCAACGCTATTTCCCGTTTATGCCAGGGCGAGGACGAATTCTGCAGAGTACGATTCTGGAGCGACGCGCGCTACATACCAGAACGCGCCGCCCTGACCGCTGAGCAGAACAAACAATTAAAAGCGGATTACCTGTTTAATAAAACGGCGGGTATCAGGGAATTGCGCTGGTCTTGCGGCGTTGATCCAAACAGTCAGAATTGCCTTCCTTAAAAGTTAACAATGCTTTTTAAAGCGGCTATACATAATAAATTTTATCTATAGCCGTTTTTACATTCTCCTGCCTCTTTCAGCTGACAAAACAGACCAGACGGATATTACAGGCGACATTACCGGACGGGCAGCAACCGCAAACCGGTAGCACAAACCGGTATCATTAAATATGCAGCGCCCTTTTATTAGTGTCCAGTGAAGCTTCATGCAATACTTCTGATAATGAAGGATGCGCATGCACAATGCTGGCAATATCCTCACTACTGGCGGCAAATTCCATAGCCATGACCGCTTCGGAAATAAGCTCCGAGACATGCGGACCGAGCATATGAATACCAAGTATGCGGTCTGTATCGGCATCTGCAATAACCTTTATGAAACCGGATGTTGCATTCATAGCACGTGCACGGCCGTTGGCAATGAAAGGGAATTGACCGACCTTATATGCAACGCCTGCTTTTTTGAGCGCCTGCTCAGTCTTGCCTACCCAGGCAATTTCAGGTGCGGTGTAAATGACCCACGGAATAGTGTCAAAGTTAACCGGCTCGGTCGATTTGAGTTGATGCCCTTTCTCTCTGGCCGCTATAGCCTCGGCAACGGCAACACCCTCCTCGGAAGCCTTGTGCGCCAGCATGGGCCCACGCACCACATCACCTACGGCGTAAACATTCGTCAAATTTGTCTGGCAGTACTCATCTACAGCAATAAAACCGCGCTCATCCAGATCAAGATCGCTTTCATCGGCTCCCAGGTCCGCCGTATTCGGCACCCTGCCAATGGCAACAATTAATTTGTCAACTTCAAGTTTCTGACCGTTACCATCTGCATCGCGATACTGGACTGAAACGGATTTTTTGCTGGTTTTAATGGATTCTATTTCAATACCCGTATGGATAGCCAAACCCGGCTCCTTGGAAAAGATTTTCTTTGCTTCTTTTGCGATTTGATCATCTGCCGCCGTAAGAAAATCGGGCATTGCTTCCAGCACCGTCACTTCCGAACCCAAACGACGCCAAACGCTGCCCATTTCCAGGCCAATAACACCTGCACCTATCACTCCCAGATGCGCTGGCGCTTCTGGCAAATCCAGTGCACCAACATTATCGAGTATTTTTTCATTGTCAATGTCAATCATCGGTAATTGCCGTGGTACCGAGCCTGTGGCTATTATGACATATCTGGCCTGAATGGTCTGTTTATGCTCGCCGTCATTAACCTCTACACGCCAGGTATCATCTTTGTCAGTGCGCTTGAGCAGTCTTCCGGTACCCAGCATCGACTTAACCTTGTTTTTTTTAAACAAAGAAGCAATACCTGTAGTAAACGTTGTAACAATTTTATCTTTTCTGGCAATCATCGCCGGAACATCAACGGTAGCGTTTTCTACCTGAATACCATGTGCCGAAATTTTATGTTTGACTTGAAAATATTGCTCCGATGATTCGAGTAAGGCTTTTGAAGGAATGCAACCGACATTAAGACAAGTTCCACCGAGGCTTGCACGTCCGCGCGCATTTTTCCACGCGTCGATACACACTGTACTCAAGCCAAGTTGCGCACAGCGAATCGCTGCAACATATCCGCCTGGCCCGCCACCAATGACTGCCACGTCTGCAATTTCTGACATATTTTTTCTTTCGTATTAGTTAATCTGGTTTACTATTTTACTAAAGTTTATAGTTTGGCAAAGCAATAAACGCAACAGGCTAGCACAACAATAATCCGTTGCCTGTATAAAAGGCAACATTCGGTTAAACGCTAAACCTGCTTGAATATCCATCCGCTCAAGGTAAAATATCACACATTTTGTCTACAGCAGTGGCATGTATGGCTTTTATCTTCAACCTGATCGTGGATACATATATCAACATCTGTAACGATAAAGCAGAACTACAATAATTACTATGTTCGAATTTATATCTAATCTGGGCCGGTGGGCGCAGTTAACAGCCAACCTGATTTTGTTTGGCAGTTGTTTTTTTCTTGCCATTACCTGGCAGAAAAAAGCAGTACTTGAAATTCCGTCTTCATGGCTTTCCCGGCTCGAAAAAGGGTTTACCTGGCTGGCGGCGCTGGTTGTGATTGGCCTGGTCGTTGTTCTGGCATCAACGACTGGAGAAGCGACTGGAAATGTATCCAATGCGCTGGATCCTGCAGCATGGCAGCAGTTTATCTGGCAGACCAAGGTCGGATTTATCGCGTTGATCCGTGTCATACTGGCTACAATCCTATTCATTGTAATTGCCGGGTTGCTACGTAAAAACCGGGCACGCTGGCATTATGGCGTCTGCGCCTTGTTTGCATCATTACCCTTGATTGCAGGAACTTTTGTCAGCCATTCAAGCGCTGACGAAATGTCGCTTGTTTCTATCGCGCCTTTTGCTCTGCATATACTGCTGGCCGGAATATGGTTTGGCGGACTACCTGTGTTTATGTTGATTATTCTGAACAGTAACAGAGAATTTGACAAAGTCACGCGTGTACTCAACGCCACATTTCTGGAGAAATTCTCCGACATGGCGCTACCGGTTATGGTGTTGCTGATAGTCACAGGATTAATCGTGACCGATCGTATGATAGAAGATGATTATCATACCCTGGTATCAAGCCCCTATGGCTGGCTGTTAAACCTGAAACTGATGATCCTGATGTTCATTCTGGCCATTGCATACAAGGTGCGTAACACATGGCTGCCTCTGTTTTCACAGGTTGACATCAATGATCAGATCAGGCGGGGGATCGCTCATCTTAGGAAATGGATACGGCTTGAATTAATACTGGCTCTGGCGCTGATGTTCGTAGCCACCACTCTTGCCAACACACTGCCCGCCAAGCACGCAATTATAGAACACTGGCCGTTTCCTTTCCGCTTCGCATTTGACAGCGCATCGGAAGAATCGCTCGATGAAGCATTGTTCTGGTCCGGTTTCCTACTGTTTTCGATTGCGCTGTGTCTTGCCTGGATGGGCATGCATTTACGCTGGAACTGGAAAAATAAATTTTTCCTGCCGAGCGCACTGGCTGCTGCTGCAATGGCCATTGCACTGCCACCGATTACAATCGAGGCCTATCCTGAAACCTATATGAAACCACAGATTCCCCTTGATACACTGTCAATATCACATGGCTCGCAACTGTTTGCCGAACACTGTGCAGATTGCCATGGTCCACAGGGTAAAGGCAACGGCAGGCTCGCCCAGACATTATCAACCAGCCCGGCCGATCTGCTTACCGAACCACACACAGTCCGGCACACCGTTGGTAATTTTTATCATTGGATAGCGCACGGTGTACCTGGCACCAGCATGCCAGGTTTCGCCGAAATTCTGACCGATGAAGATATCTGGGATGTGGTCAATTACCTGCATGCCTTGTCACGCGGATTTGACGCTCGTCTGCTCGGCACCATGATTATTCCTGAAGTACCGGCTATTGCTGCACCGGTTTTTTATTACTCGGCCAGTGACGGCAGCAGTGGCGATCTTAAGGATTTTCGTTATAAAAAGAACACCATACTGGTTTTTTTCTCCTGGCCGCAGTCGCAACAGCGACTGATTCAGCTCAAACATGCTCATGAGCGTGTAACCCAGGACCATAATGCTGCAATTCTTGCGATTCCAATGCAACAGCTCGACCAACAGGAGTTACTGGAAATTAGCGATCTTGTCCCCTTTCCGGTTGTCACGGAAGAATCTGCAGAAATCACCGACACATACCTGCTTTATCGCCGGGTCAGGGCTGTGCCGGATTTAAACGGTGCTGGTTTGATGCCGGTACATATGGAATTCATGATTGACCGTTTTGGTTATTTACGTGCGCGATGGAACGCGCAGTTCGAGGGCTTTGGCTGGCAAAATATCAATGCATTGACGCAGCAGCTGGCACTGCTTAACCAGGAAGATGAAATCATGCCGCCGCCCGACGACCACGCGCATTAGTATGATGCGGTATGGATTACCCTGTTTTTTTATCCGTATAACTGGCGCCTCAGACCACAGCGCGTCAGTATAATTGCGCTGATTTCCTCGATCGAGATCCGCGTCGTATCGAGATATGGAATACTGCATTTACGGAACAGCGATTCCTGCCACTGAATTTCTTTTTCACACTGTTCAAGCGATGCGTACTGACTGTTCGGACGACGCTCGCTACGAATTGAATGCAATTGTGCTGGACTCAAAGTCAGTCCGAATAGTTTGCTCTTGACGTTTTCCAATACTTGAGGCAAGGCATGCCTATGCATATCATCGGGTGTCAGCGGATAATTGGCGGCAGCGATTCCATATTGCAACCCCAGGTACAGACATGTGGGCGTTTTTCCCGAACGTGATATACCAATTAAAATAATGTCAGCCTCTGCATAGTGCTTGGGCCTGATACCGTCGTCATGAGCAAGTACGTAATTAAGGGCGGCAATCCGCTTGAAATACGATAAATGATGCTGTAACCCGTGAGAGCGACCGGCCATGCGGGCAAACGGCAGATGCAGTTCCTCCTCGATAGAGCGGATAAACGTTTCAAAGAAATCAAAAATACGGCAGTTGGACTGTTTGATAACTTCGAGTACTTCAGGATTCAGCAGCGTACTGAACACCAGTGGCCGGCAATCATCTTGCTCGGCAGCTTCATTGATTTTTATCGATACCGCCCGGGCCTTTTCGATATCATCCAGAAAGGGTACGCTGACGACTTCCCATGCGATACCATCAAATTGTGTCAACAGGCTATGGCCAAGCGTTTCCGCGGTTATTCCAGTACGGTCGGATAGATAGAAAACGGTCCGTTGCTGTTTATTCATGCCGGATTTTTGCCAGATCAAGCCATGTCTGCATAACCGAATCCGGATTGAGCGACAGGCTGCTGATACCCTGATCATAAAGCCAGTGTGCGAAATCAGGATAATCCGAAGGAGCCTGCCCACAGATACCAACATATTTGTTCTGTTTGCGACAGGCATCGATTGCCATTTTCAGCAATTTTTTCACCGCAGGATTGCGCTCATCGAACACATGTGAAATCAGGGCTGAGTCCCGGTCAATACCAAGCGTCAGCTGCGTCATATCGTTTGATCCGATGGAAAAACCATCGAAAAATTGCAGAAATTCATCTGCGAGCAATGCATTGGAGGGAATCTCGCACATCATGATCAATCGCAGATCATTAGCGCCGCGCTCGAGCCCCTGCGATGCCAGCAGCGTTGTGATATGCTCGGCTTCTTGCACTGTGCGGCAGAACGGAATCATGATCTCAACATTGGTCAGCCCCATTTCATTACGTACTTTGCGCAGTGCCCTGCATTCCAGTTCAAAGCAGTCCTTGAAATCGGGAGAAAAATAACGGGAAGCGCCGCGAAAACCAATCATGGGATTTTCTTCATGCGGCTCATACCGGTCACCCGCGATCAAATTTGCATATTCGTTAGATTTGAAATCAGACGTTCGCACGATAACCGGGTTAGGATAAAATGCAGCTGCCAGAGTAGCAATTCCTTCAGTTAACTTCTCAACATAAAAATCGACGGGATTTTTGTAACCGGCGGCGCGCTTGCCGACTTCCCTCTTCAGGTCATCGGGAAGCTGGTCGAATTCAAGCAGCGCTTTCGGATGCACACCAATGGTATTACTGATGATGAACTCCAGTCGTGCAAGACCGACGCCATGATTGGGAATACGGGAAAATGAAAATGCGTATGACGGGTTGCCGACATTTACCATGATTTTAACCGGAAGCTCAGGTAATTCCCCGGCACTGACACTGCTATGTTCGTAATTTAACTTACCAGCATACACATAACCTGTGTCGCCCTCGGCGCAGGAAACCGTCACAGCAGCGCCATTTTGAATGCTGGTCGTTGCATCGCCACAGCCGACCACCGCCGGAATACCCATCTCTCTTGCAATTATGGCGGCATGGCAAGTACGACCGCCACGATTGGTAACGATAGCAGCAGCACGTTTCATAATGGGTTCCCAATCCGGGTCCGTCATGTCAGTGACTAACACGTCGCCAGGCTGAATTTCGTGCATTTGATCAATGCTCATGATCTGGCGCGCGGCCCCCTGGCCTATCTTCTGCCCGATTGCGCGCCCTTCAACCAATACTGTACCTTTGTCAATCAGTCGAAAACGCTCCATGACCGGTTTGTCCCGGCTTTCTACAGTCTCTGGTCTTGCCTGAACAATATATAACTGGCCATCCACACCGTCCAGCGCCCATTCAATATCCATCGGACGGCCATAATGTTGTTCGATGATCAGCCCCTGATGCGCCAACGCCTCAATTTGACTATCAGACAAGGCAAATCGCTTGCTTCGCTCATCATCAACGTCACGAATCAGTGTCGCCGCTTCACCGGGAGCGCGGCTGTCAGCATAGATCATTTCTACGGCCTTGGTACCCAGGCGCCGTGAAAGTATCGCGGGCCGCTCAGCTTTCAATCCGGTTTTATAAACATAATATTCATCCGGATTAACCGTACCCTGAACAATGGTTTCTCCAAGACCGTATGCCGCCGTGATGAAAATAGCGTCACGGAAGCCGGACTCGGTGTCCAGTGTAAACATGACGCCGCTGGCACCCAGGTCACTGCGCACCATTTTCTGGATTCCTGCCGACAAATACACCTTGTCGTGCGGAAAATTCTGATGAACCCGGTACGCAATAGCCCGATCGTTATACAACGAGGCAAACACAATTTTGATTGCTTCAAACAAGGCGTCCAGCCCGCTAACATTCAATAAGGTCTCCTGCTGCCCTGCAAACGAGGCGTCCTCCAGGTCTTCAGCAGTTGCTGAAGAACGCACGGCGAATGATAATTCTTTACTGTCCGCTACGTCGGCAGTCAGTTTCTCGTAGGCGTGTGTCACTGCCTGTCTAATGCTGTCCGGTATGGTCGATTGATAGACCCACTCGCGGATTGTCCTGCCCGCTGCGGTCAACGCTGAGATATCGTCGACATCCAGCGGGTCCAGTACACTGTTGATGCGATCGACAAGCTGGTTGACTTCCAGAAATTCCTGATAAGCCGCAGTCGTCGTCGCGAAACCGGGAGGTACATTGACCCCGGCCCGAGAAAGATGATAAATCATTTCTCCGAGTGAAGCATTTTTACCACCCACGCGCCCCACATCGTTCATCTTCAGCTGATCAAACCATAGGATATACTCAGTCATTGTATGCAAACTCCTGTCGATCATTCATTGGTTGAACTCCATGCGGATAAAGATATTGCTCAATATTCAAACTTCAATTGTAGCCTAAAGTATCTTGAACGCTCTGTATTGTTTTTTTGCCAAAAGCTTTATAAGCTGTGATCAACAGGCTTTAATTGATTTAAGTACATGAGCTGTATCATTTATTTATATGATTAGAAAATGATTTATGAATTACTTAAACTGGCACATATCATCGGCGCCATTCTGATTGGCGGCGGTTTAATCGGCGTTTGGATACACGATATGCGATCACGTCAAACCAGCGAGCTGGTCCGTTTCTCGGAATCCGTACGCAACATTGCATTATTTTACGATGCAGTGGTCGTACCGGGTGCAATTATATTGCTCATTTCGGGCAGCTGGTTGATCGCTGTTTTCTATGACGGCTGGAGCTTCATTCGTACTCCATGGCTTGCCGGCATGGTGCTTCTATTCATCTTTGAATTTATTGAAGGTAATACAGTGACTCGCATTTATTTTGTCCGGTTAAACCGCCTGGCAGAAAAAGCCTTGCAAACAGGTAATTTCACGCCGGAACTGAGGCGGACTCGCGCGCAAAACATTCCAACATTTACACATTTTCTTGATTTGCCGATCCTGCTCCTGATTGTCATGCTTGGGGTACTTAAACCGGATAACTGGTTGCTGCTGATCTATGGCACGATCTTTGCCATTGTTATTGCGGCGGCTTTAATGCTGCTGGTTACCCGTTTATATCCACATTATGAACAAAATTATAATACTGATAGGTGATAGTACTCTATCAATATGATATTGCCGGGTTCAGTGAACTTGTCAGTGTTCATGGCAAGGCGTGTCTTGCAGGAAATAGTCGTTCTATTACCAAAAGACGCAACGCAGTCCATGGGCGCTGACAAGCTCACCCACAGGGCGCTACCGTGGTGTCCTGCAGCCGCGTTACAGTTCTTGAAAAGGGAACGACCTTTCCCGCGTACTGTGTCTTGCTCCATAACACCACGGCAACGCTGTACCTGGCAATATCATATTGATAGAGTAACTAGCATCGTGCTGAGGTATCGTCACCTCACACTCCCCTGTATCGTATTTATACGTCACTCAGCATCTAGTAAAGAACCGCCCGTACCACCCTTGGTATCAATCCATAAATGTGGCAAACCCAGATCTCGCAGCCAGTCCGCTCCCAGCGCCTCCTTGAGCATCCCGATGGTCGACGCGCTGCCTGCAACGACACAGAATTCTCCCACAACACTGACCGCTGCCATATGGCTGACAGGCCAGCCTGTTTTTGGATTGAGCACATGTCCGTAACGTCTGCCGTTAATAGTAATGCATCGTTCGTAATCGCCACTACTGGCCAGTGCACCCGATTGAAGCAACAAAATTTTCAGCGCCACATCGGGGTTGCGTGGATGCTGAATTGCAATTCGCCAGGGGCTGCCGTCCGGATGAGGGCCGATAATCTTGATGTCTCCACCCAGGTTGACAACGCCATGTTCGATACCAGCATCAAAACAAAGTGCAGCAGCCCGGTCAACGGCATATTCCTTGACTACACCGCCAAAATCAATTTCCATTCCCGGCACCCCAAACGATAAAACCGGCCGTTCCCATTTTAACCGGTGCCAGCCAATTCTTTTCTTTATCTTGTCTATTTCTGCATGTGTCGGCAACTGATCAGATTTAAAATCCCATACCTGGCGTAATATGCCCGAAGTAATATCAAAAAGCCCATCACTCTGCTGGTAACACGTTGCTGCGTAATCCAGCAAACCGGCCGTTTCGTCGTCAACAGCAATACTGCCGGCATCTGCAGCTACCCGATTGATTTTTGATAAGAAACTGTCCGCGCGATAGCGGGAATACAGTGACTCAAGCCGATTGATATCTGCAATGGCTGCATCGGCAGCTTCCTGACCTTTTTTTTTGCTTTTTGCATATAGCTGAATCAAACAGGGAGATCCCATTGCCTTGAAACTGTAGGGATAATATTTTAGTCGCGCCATAGTTATTTATCGCACAGTTCGGCGTACCCATCAACAAACCATGGCAAGCACCACCCAAATGTCAGAACCGGTAACTCCAGGATGCTGTCAATGCGCCCTTGCGGTCCAGCTGAAACCCGTTGACATCCGTGTGCACGGGTTGTAACCATTCAAAGCCGAAATGGTGACCTGCAAACCGGCCATCGGGTATGATAGCGTTTACACCCAATCCGATATTCCAAAATTGTCCGCCATAGTTGGACGGAAAATCCATAGGACCGATGCGCGCATTTAACGTATTAAAATCTCCGTGAATCCGGTCTTGTAATGTATACAAGCCCCTAACGGAAGCTGTCAGCCAGGACGTCAGATCAATTCCACCCCATGTCGTCGCCTGAAAAAGATCACCGAGGCGATAACCCGACTCGTTACGGTCTTCCATACGTTTTACACCGCTGACCTGAGCACCCCAGTTCCATCGATTATATTCCCCTGTATAAGTCAGACTCGGAACAAAATCCCATGTGCCGCTTCCCAATTGCATACCGAAATGTATCGCTCCACCATCAACCCTGAAAACCCGCCGTATCTCCAAGTCGGTTTTCCCCGTTGGTGCGCTGATTCCCAGGCCCGCGTGAACACGATGTCCCTGCTTTTCATACAGTTTGATCAACGATGCGATTAATGTATCACCGATCACGCCAGTCGTATGACCGCCAAAATGCTGATGCTCACCCGGTTCAGGAGGCGGTCTGCCTTCGAGCTCCTGCAGATGCATTTCCATATCCATAAAACGTGGCATCAACATCAGATTGAGCCAGCGGGTCGGCGCATACATGATGTCCAGCATATGCATACGCATGTCCATCTCCGCAGGCTTGAAGGTGCATAAAATTTCAGTACTGCAGCCCTCGCTGACAATCGTCGGATCGCTGACGGTATTGCTGCCGTGCAGCATGTTTCCGCCCATGCGACTGTACATAAAATTGTACCCCACCATGAATTCACCCGGATTGTCCAGCATGTGTGCAAACATCAGGCCCGCCGGCTGAAGATGATGACGGCTATGTTTGTGGGAGTTATCTTTACCGGTATGCGCATGGTGGTGCGCATGACCGCTTGAGCCCGGCAGGCTCATAATTCCGGGATTAATTGTCAATGCAGCATTCGCGACATAATAGTCAAAATCTGCAAAGCTGTTGCCGCCGCCGCTGCCCAGCTTCATTGAACTGGCCCGCGTGTAATACTCGAACCCGGCTTCCAGGGCAATGCCCTTGGCAAACTCTTTGCGTAGCGTGACACCGCCGCTCAATGCACCAAACCCTGCCAGCCGGTGATCGCTGGAAAAATCACCCGGCAGTTTGCCGGCATCGAACGGAATCGTTTTGGGTTGTACGTCCGATACGCTAACAATATTGCCTTCACTGTCCAGTAAATTAAAGTTCTCGTCCCTGACATATTCAATGTCAGGATTGTTACTGTCAACCCAGATGTTCCTGCCCAGGCTATCCACGGCCTGCGTTGAATAATTTTGTTGCGTAATCAGATAAGGCTGGTAAAAATCAGCGGAATCCTGCGAGTAGTAACGGATTCTCGGTGTTACAATCCAACCGCCCGGAAGTGGCTGAATCCAGTTTGCGCTGAAAGTATTGGTATTGATTCCCCAGTCGTCGGTAGAGAACCGGTAATTAAAGTGCAACGCGGCATCCAGTGGGTTGATGTGCTGAATATATTTTGTACTGAACGCAAACTGGTTGCGCTGTCCGGGGCGCTGTTCAAGCAAAGCGCGCACATCACCCAGTATCGGTGTTGTCTGGCCGTTGTTCAACACTTCCGGATCGACGAATATCACCGTTACTGCTTTATACGGGTTTTCCAGATAACCATTACTGTGGGTATAACCAAAATTGGCGTCGACCAACGAATGCTTTGTGAGAACCTGCGTTACGCCGATATTGGCGGCCCAGTCCTGACGTTCAGCGCGCAAAATCTCAGCGCCGTCTTCCCGGCGCCGAATCTGATCGCTGAAAGCCGTTTTGGTCAGATACGGTGCTGCATCATGGTCGAGAATAGCGCTGATATCGCTGCTGGTATAACCGGCGCCGAACTTTACACTGGTCAGTTTCTGATTGAAATCCAGTCTGCCGCCCAGGTTGCCAAAGCTGGATTTGTAATCATTCTCCAGTGAAAAGCCCGCGCTGGCATTGATTTCAGCTTCGTACCATTCGTAACCAAGCCTGAAGTTGGCCTGGTTTCGCGTTTCTGGTGACGCCGTAGCGAGCACCAACACTGAACGGGTGTCCTGCATGCCTGTATCGCGCTGAAGGGGATTCAAATCACGGTCAAGCAGCACTCCCTCCGATGGATTCATGAGAGGCGATGCGCCTGCAACAACAGTGCCCGACGGTGTGTTTCTACGTATCGGACTATAAGGATTGGCCGCCAACGGCGAAGTGACAATTGGGGTTGCACCGGACCAGATGTCCTGTGTGTAACTAAACGCGAATTTGGCGCGGTCAGTCAGGGTAAACAGGCCGCTGCCGTGCAGGATATCCGCACGAATCGGGTTTTGACTGTTTGGTATACCGAACAGATTACGTTTGCTTTCCTGATAGCGGCTAAATTGAAAATTGATATGATCACCGTCAGCTGCCTGCGCAGAGGGTAGCAACAGCCCCGGCAGCATGACTGCAGCCGACGTCAGTGCCTGCAGCGTTTTGCTTGAACCGGCAGCTGCTACCGCAGTGCCACGTTGGCGTTTACGGGTAACTGGTTTATTGCTGGCAATCGAATTAACTGCACGTTTCAGGCTGATCTTTGGCTTATTGTTCTTTTTGGCCATTTAAACCGGAAATACTCAATAGCATCCACAACCTCCGCCACCATCGGAGGAATGGGTACTGGCAGCAGCTTCCCGACTAGAATA
Organism: Nitrosomonas marina; assembly: GCF_900111605.1. Classification (GTDB taxonomy): domain Bacteria; phylum Pseudomonadota; class Gammaproteobacteria; order Burkholderiales; family Nitrosomonadaceae; genus Nitrosomonas; species Nitrosomonas marina_A. The sequence goes on from NZ_FOIA01000018.1 coordinate 44,724, forward strand.
ATTATGCAGTTGAATGTGATTTTGTAATGGATACGGATCGACAGCCATCTGGTGCTTTGCAAGATGCCCGCGTTCCCAGACCGGCACCTGCGCACAGCCTGATGCCAGCACACCTGAAACTGATATTAATAGAATTATAAAAAAATGTTTGAATTTCATGATTGGGCCATCAGGGTTGATGGTTTAGAAGCTGTTCAACGATTTTTCGGATTTTATCTGTTTCCCCTGAGCGAAAACCGCGGTGAATGTACCGTACAATGCCTTCGCGATCGATCAGGTAGGATGAAGGCATTGCAATTACGTCGAAGTTCTTTGCGCATTGCCTGGTGGGATCTGCTGCAATGGCAAAATCCGCACCATACTTACCCAGGAATACGTTAGCGTCTGCCATTTTTTCGTCAAGATTCACACCGATGATTCGCAGTCCTTGTTCGCTAAATTCATGATGCAACTGGTTCAGAAACGGAAAAGATTCTACGCACGGCGGACACCAGGATGCCCAGAAATCCAGATACACAACTTCACCTTTCAATGCCTGCACATTAACAACTGGCTCGCCTTCTAGTGTTGAAAGCTCGCATGGCGGTGACATTTCGTTGGCAAGCTGTGCAGCAGCCGCGCCTGTCGCTATATAAACGCAGGAAAGCAGAATCGCCAAATTACGAATAACCGTTGCGCACACGTCTTGTGTTTCTGTTTTCATCACTGATGTTTTCAAGTTCTCAATTAAACAAATAAGGCAAAGAGGCCATCAATAATTCATATACTTAATTAAATTGTGATATTGATATCTCTGTTCCTGTATGTATGCCGTCGACAGTATTACAATGCCACTCGGCGTCAACCGAGCGCGCGCCGACATCTGTTTTGTTGATAATCATATAATAAACACCCGGTCCGCCATGCAACGTAACATACGGGCTGTAATCGGCATCACCGGAAACGGTATCGGTAATACTGACTGCCTTGTTGCCTTTGAAAAGCTGTAAATTGACGAGCAGCCCCGGCACCGGTGGAGAATTATCACGTACGCGGGCTATCAGGTTTTCTGCGGGTCCGTTACCGTCATCAAAGCAGGAAACCAGCACCACGGCGGTAAACGTCCGGGACACGCCCGCGGCATCCATTGTTGCACCGCCGCCGTGTGCGCTGCTGCCTGCTGCGTGAACCAGTAAATATAGGGTTATATAAAGACTGATTGAAAATTTGGAAATAAATCGATTCTGCATTGCAAACTCCATCTGCTGCCGTTACAGCCTTGTGACCATATCGATTTGTATTGCTGCAAATCACCAGGGAACGGCATGGTTTAATAGTTAGTATCGATTATCCTTATCAATTGTATGGATAGCAATGCGACAAAATGTCGCACCTGAAATAACCTTTTGAATATAGAAGAAATCCTGCATCCACGTTCGGCTGCAGGATTTATATTAATGTCTATCAGCGTAGTAACAGCTTATGGCAACGGCCACACTTGTTGTCCGTTAAACTTGATTGGCATATCACGATTGATCTGGGCCGCTGAAGGTTTCATTTCAACAGCAACGCCTTCACCGCAATCTTCAGGCAGCGGATTATTTGCCAGGTCCCGATTGATGGTGAATGATGCCGGACCGGGATCGGTTCCAGCATCAACAGCAAAATGCAGGTCGCGGTCATACGGCGTACCAAGGCCTGCATGTGTCCATAGTTCAACTGTACCTTCCCCGAAATAGTTTACCCCGGTGATTTCACAAATATCAACAATGGATATGTAAATCTTCACGCTTGCAGCGCAGGATGACGGTTCAATACTTGCGGCTGTCAGTCTGAATGGCAGCGCCACACTTAAATTGCCCGGCATGCCTGAGCCTCCGCCCGCCCAGAAACCGACCACGTTTCCGTTCGCATCGGTTTTCTCATCCATGTAGTCAAATGCCGAACGATCGTAAAACAATGAGGCATTATTGCCATAGTTAGTCAGAAAATCCGTGATTGAACCGCTATGCTGAACACCGTCAACCAGAATGGTGGAACCAACACCACTTGGAAAAACAACCGAAGTTCCAATCGTATGCGTGGTTTCATTACAGGAATGACCGATCATAATATGGTTGATGGCACGCTCGCCTTCAGTAGCAGTCGGAACATTCAATCGGGTATGTGCGAAAGTATTTTGCGCTGCTCCCGCTACCATCAAACCGGCAACAATACCGGCAAGAATCGATTTTTTATGCATTATTTACCCTTTTAAATCATATTGATATCATTATATTTATCATGTACTGCATGTACAGCGTCTCAAGCTGTACACCTGGATGGTTATCAGCGCGTCGTTCGGGCTGTTATGGAAGCATCTGGCCTGTGTGGCTGCGTACACTTACAGAAAGTATCAGGGTATACGCCGTAAAGTGCAATGCGACGAAATGTCGCACCTGAAAATTACGTGCCTCTGAAAACGACAATGGCCACCTGAACTATCAGGCAGCCATTTTTGGTACCATTAATTTTCAGCCGGTTCTCTACCGGCGACGGGAATTAAGGCAGTGGCCAGACCTGTTGACCGTCTATTTTGACTGGCATGTCGCGGTTTACTTGTTCAGCTGACGGTATGATCCGTACAGCGAGACCTTCTCCACAGCTTTCGGGCAGCGGATTGTTCGCGAGATCACGCTCAATTGTATATGTGGCAGGATAACTCCATGAAGGTGCGTCAAATGACGATCCAACATCGGGGGCAGTCCAGAAATCAACGTTTGGATTATCAGAGTCCGAGCTGTCGATTTCCGCCATTGTTGTTAATTTACAGACATTGGCGATCGCAGGAACCAGAACTACTTTATTTGCGCAGGAATCCGGCTGAATGGCAACCGCTGTTATTTTGAACGGTAATTGAGCGACCCAGTTACTTGGCGGCAGTTCTCCACCTGCCGCCCAGAAACCAAGCGGGTTACCCAGAGGATCGTTTATAAGATCCTGCATCTCAAACACATCCCGGCTCTTGATCAATCGAATAAAAGGCGGATTAACGATATAGTTCAGCGCGTTTGCACCTTCGGGTGTTTCGAATGTTTGGAAATTATCAGTGGAAGTCTGTACGAGTGGTGCCGTGTTGGTGTCCGGCAGAAAAAAAACATTGCCGATTACAGGATTATCACCACAGCCATGCGGCACATTTACAGCGGTATCCGATGTGCCATGCGCCGACGAGCTTTCAATCGTGCTGGTAACAGTCAGACGAGTATGTGCTAGTACGTTCTGACTGGCAACTGCCAGCAATGCGGTTGATGCAATTGATACCGTTAACAGGCTTTTATTCAGTTTCATCATTTTTTTTCTCTCTCCCTTAAAAGTGACGATAAGTTATCGTGATAACCCGGTCATCTCATCATTGTTTGTATGTTGATTAAACTTGAAAATATTTTTGCTGTGATTTTGATATGGCATGTATTCGACCATGCATTGGTATCAATGGATTGCAGCAAAAACAGTCATTTTTAGTTTTATATAAAGCTTATGTAAAAGCAATGCGGCATATTGTCGCACCTGCGAGTTTTGGATCTTTCGATTTTAAATCTGCCACACCGGACCAACGCTGGAAAGGCAGTTGCCAGCAGCACTGTCATCGTGACCGGCGATACAACAATACAACTATAAACCGGCGGCAATCGACTCAGCGTTCTGCAGGCAACCAACCTTGGAGAGAGAGCTGTAAACAATAATAATTCGAATGAAACACAACTGTATTTGATCTGCTTGATGCGTTTCCTGTCGAATCCACTTCACTATGGTGTAAAAAAGAAAAAAAAACAATGTGACATAGTGTCGCACTGACTGATTGAATAAAAACGTCATACCATCGGCAATATACGCACGCAGCCGGAATAAAAATGCTCACGACAAGGGTGGAAACGGCGCGGACAGGCATTCGACTCCCGGATTTGATCCCGCTCACGATAGAGGGCTATCCAAAAAAATCAAACTGGATCTACCGTTAATCTCATGCCCTGCCCCGCACCGCTTCCATGGAGGATGAGTACAATAAACAGCAATACATAAGGATCAGCAATGTCATTCGATCATCGATTCGGAACTCCATCAACCGACCGGTTATCGTCTGTCGTTTCTGATCCTTTTTCTACTATTACCGAAAATAACCTGTTTAGCAATGTGACATTTTGCCGCACCGGACAGTACATTTCATCTCGAAACACTCCCAGCAGACCAGTTCATTTTCTGTAGCAGCTTCGTTTTTTTTTTGTAATGCCTGAGAAATGACTGATGGCGTCATTCACCCATCCAGCCCAAACACGCCAATTGAAAGTTTGCCGGTAGAAAAATCATGGTGATGGTGACATCAGGTATGGGCTGCTTTACTTGGGAGGCTGGTAACGGCAGTTCGTTTTAAATGTACTTGAACTGCTTACATCGTAAAAAAACTGCCGTCACCAACACGTCAATGGAGGAAAAGATACGATAAGATATACATATCGTCATGTTTCTTTCGAAACAAACATTCAGGGAGTAACCAGTTATCAGGGAGCCAGTAAAACAATAATCTGATTACAGTTAAACACTGAATGTTTTTTACTATCCCGTAAAAGATCCAAACAATCAATGCGGCATAATGCCGCACGCGACAGATTGTCTCACCTGACTGAATATGCTTTTTCCGTCTAGGCAATCATGCTCCGCACAGATTAATTCTTATTCTGCCCAAAAATCCGTTTTCCTGAAATGCCTGAGCATTGACAACGGCATCCAAAATCTGACCCGATTAATCGTGCGAAATGAAACGTTACTGACCATGGAAAGCCATAAAACGATTATAAGAGATAGAAAAGTCTTGAGAAGGCCGGTTGCGGCAATTTGTTTCGAATGCACTTGAATTCCCTGCATCGTAAAACAAACTGCCGCCACCAACACATCAATGGAGGAAAAGATATGATAAGTTAAACATATCGTCATGTTTCTTTCGAAACAAACATTCAGGGAGTAACCAGTTATCAGGGAGCCAGTAAAACAATTATCTGATTACAGTTAAACACTGAATGTTTTTTACTATCCCGTAAAAGATCCAAACAATCAATGCGGCATAATGCCACACGCGACAGATTGTCTCACCTGGCCTCGCAGGTGCGACATTTTGCCGCATTCTCAGAAGTATTCGCGTTGATTACAATACACAATGCTGAAATATTGCGCCTGAGTGAGATATTGCGTTCGGGCAAGTTATCATATTTGTACTGTCAAGATTATTTTTTGAACAAATCAGGATGAGATTCTCGTCTTTCACATACATATCATTCAAATGTTTCGGTTTTATCCCATAACATTATGTTATATAAACACAAATCTAAAAATATAATAAAATGCCTCATACTACACAGCAAGCTGCTATCGCAGCGAAATGCTCCGTTAGGTTTGCGTTTTTTATCGTATGTCTGCTACCTGGCCTAATTGAAATTAAGGAAGCAGCGGTCCGCTTTGATTCTCACAATAAAAAATTGAAATATATAATGTGATGACGATATTAATTAACCGATGAAACAATCTATACATAATTTTACCAACCATGCCTGGCTGTACTGCACAGTATTCCTGACCGGCGCTGCAGTCATGGTCATTGAGCTGCTTGGTACACGCCTGATCGCACCATTTTACGGCGCAAGCCTTTACGTCTGGACATCGGTTATCTCTGTAACCTTGATTGCGCTGGCGCTGGGGTATTTTGTTGGCGGCCGCTGGGCCGACCGTTCTAGACGCGTTGGTCTGGCAACCATTATTGCGCTTTCCGGTTTTCTGACATTACTGGTACCCTGGCTGACAGCACCCGTGCTGTTAATGACTGACCCCATGGGTCTTCGCATGGGAACATTTATCAGCACATTGATCCTGTTTACGCCGTCACTGTTTATGCTTGGAATGGTTGGTCCGTTTGCTGTAAAGCTTGCAACATCCAGTCTGGACGGCGTTGGCACCAGTACCGGATCAATTTATGCCGTGAGCACCGTAGGTAGCGTCATCGGCACGCTCTTTCTGGGGTTTTACCTGTTTCCACAGGTCGGTTCGCGTGAAATTTTTATCGGCCTTGGCCTGGGCCTGCTGGTACTGGCATTCGGCGTAGCCTATTTTGAACGCAGGCAGATAAAACTTGCAGTTTCGTTACCTGCCGTGGCCGTGTTGTTTACCGTCAGTATTTTTTTGTTACCCTTGGTTACAGATTCCAGCAGACAAACTGCCGAAGACAGTAACTATCAAACGCGGTTTGAACGAGAAAGCCTGTACGGATGGGTCCGCGTCGTTGACAATGACAAGGAAAATTTCCGCTTATTGATGATGGACGCTTCAACTATCGGCGCCGCCAGTATCAGTCATGGTGAAAATGCGCTGTCTTACCAGGAAGTTGTTACTCACCTTCCCAGACTCGCGCCAGGAATGCAACGTGCACTGCTGATCGGACAAGGTGCCGGTCATATGGCGATAGCACTCAAACAGTTCGGCATAGAAACCGATACGCTGGAAATCGATCCAGTCGTGGCAGAGGCGGCACGTGCTTATTTTGACTTCAAGCCCACAGGCAAAACCATCATCGGTGACGCACGGTATGAAATACGCAAACTGGAAGGCCCCTACGATCTGGTTATCATGGATGTATTCACAGGTGGATCAGAACCCGTTCACCTGTTGACCGTCGAATCCATTCGCCAGCTGCAGTCGCTACTTTCAGACAATGGTATCGTCGCTTTGAATTTCGTTGCTTTTTATGAAAACGGACACAATACAGCGCTGGCTTCTGTTGCTAAAACACTGGCCCAAGTCTTTCCACATCAGATCGCATTGATATCCGAGCCAGACAGAGAATTCAATGATTTTATTTTTGTTGCGTCCAACCAGCCTGTCAATATCAATGCCGACCACCTGAATCCGCTACTGCGTCACTGGTTCATACAGCGCTTGGTTGTTCCAGACCAAACACAGGGCGTTATTCTTACAGACAATCTGAATCCCCTGGAATCGATGCAAACCAGGAAAGCCGAGCAGTATCGTTCAATGATGGTTGATTTTTTCGGCCTGAACCAGTTTATTCGTTAAGACCCTACATACAACTCATATCGATACAGAGTCATTCCCACCGGCAAGACCAAAAAATCGAGTACAATCAGACGCAATTGCAGCGACTGAAATTTCTTATCGATGATATACATCGACCGGATTCTGAAACCAAACCGAGACTAGACGTATCATAACTGCATAATCAATCCGGTACGGTCCAGTCATTACAACTGATCGTTTTTGTTATTTTAATATGCGATATCTGAAATTATCCATACTCATGCTGCGGCGCGACTGGCGTGCGGGTGAGCTGTATGTGCTGATGCTTGCGCTCATTATTGCCGTCAGCGGCATGACCACTGTTGCATTTTTTGCAGACCGCGTTGATAAAACCTTGTCTCAGGAAAGTAATCAATTACTCGGCGCTGATTTGTTGATCATTTCAAAGCGTCCACTATCCGGGCGCTATGCAGAAGAAGCACAGCGACGCGGCCTGAAGACTGCCAGCATCACACAGTTTCCGAGCATGGTATCGAATGGGGATGCCAACCAGCTGGTCATGGTCAAGGCTGTCACCGAAGGCTACCCCTTACGCGGAAAACTATATCTTGCAGGCACCTCCGACAATCCCGAAAACCGTATTGCCACCCGTATTCCCGAACAGGGAACGTTGTGGATCGACGAAAAATTGCTGGCATACATGGATATCAGGCGCGGCGATCAGCTTGAAATCGGCGCTACGCAACTGACGTCTGCAGCGCTTATTATGCGAGAGCCTGATCATTCAGTGGGATTTATTCAAATGGCGCCACGGGTAATGATCAATGCAGCGGATTTATCCGCTACCGGACTGATACAGGAAGGCAGCCGTATAACCTATCAGCTTTTGATTGCGGGTGAGTTTTCTGCTGTCGAGACGTACCGCAACTGGGCAGAAAAACAGATTAAATCTGTTGAACGAATTGAAGGTATTCGTGATGCAAGACCCGAAATTAAATCTGCGCTTGAACGCGCAGAAAAATTTTTAAACCTTGCGGCATTGATCAGCGTGGTACTGGCAGCTGCTGCCATAGCGCTGGCTGTGCGCAGATTCACCCAGCGCCATCTGGATGGTTGCGCCATCATGCGCAGCATGGGTGCAAGCCAGCAAGGTTTGTTCAGTCTGTACTTGTTTTATTTTATTGCAATGGGTGTGATCGCCAGTCTGATGGGCTGCCTGATCGCCTATGCCGCTCAGGAGATACTTACTGCATGGCTTTCCGATCTGACCGATACAGAAATGCCGCTGCCAAGCCACCTCCCTGCCGTACACGGGTTTCTGGTTTGCATGGTATTGCTGCTTGGATTTGCATTGCCGCCAATACTGAATTTGCGTAGTGTTCCGGCTTTACGCGTTTTACGCAGAGACATCGGTTTGCCCAACACACACAGCGTTACGGGTTATCTGCTAGGACTGTCAACACTAACGCTGTTGTTTGTGTGGAAAGCCGGTGATCTGAAGCTCGGCTTGTTTACAATCGCCGGATTTGCAATTGCTGTTGCTGTTTTTGGCCTCATCGGTTTGCTACTGGTCAGGATATTAACCGGTTTGCGCGGCCAGACTGGTGGTGCCTGGCGCTATGGCCTGGCCAATATCAGGCGGCGCGCAATTTCCAGCATAATTCAGGCCGTCTCGCTCGGACTGGGTTTCATGGCGTTACTGGTGCTGACTCTGGTACAGGACGATCTGATTAAAAACTGGAATACGACACTTCCTCCGAATGCACCGAATCATTTTCTGGTCAATATCCAGCCTGATCAGCTAACGTCGCTGGAAAATTTTTTCAATCAGCATACCATCGACACTCCACCCGTTTTCCCGATGGTTCGTGGACGTTTGGTCGAAATTAATGATAATGAAGTTACGCCGGATGATTACACCGATCCACACGCCGCCAATCATGTCAGACGCGATTTCAATTTATCCTGGACCGCCGAATTGCCACACGATAACCTGCTTGCCCAGGGTGACTGGTGGGATACGGATCAGCCCCTCATTGAGCCGGTCTTGTCACTCGAAGAAGGTATCGCCCGAACATTGCAGGTTAAACTCGGCGACCAATTGACCTTTGATATCGCCGGCAGCCGTTTCTCGGCTACAATTTCCAATTTGCGGGAAGTTGAATGGGATTCCTTTCGTGTTAACTTCTTTGTCGTTACGCCACCCGGTTTTCTGGATAATTATCCGGTGAATTATATCAGCAGTTTTTATGTTCCTCCTGAAGAAGCTAAGACAATGCACGAGCTTGTCAAAGCCTTCCCAAACATACTGGTAATTGATGTAGCAGCAGTCGTAAAACAGGTGCAGGAAATGATTCAGCAGGTATCACGTGCAATAGAATTTGTTTTTTTGTTTACCCTGCTTGCCGGTTTTATAGTACTTTATGCAGCAATTGCCGCCACACAGGATGAACGTATTTATGAGGCGGCAATATTTCGTACACTGGGTGCAAAACGCGACCAACTGACCCGTGCCTGGGCAGCCGAATTCGTCATTCTGGGCAGTCTTGCCGGCATATTTGCATCCGCTGGTGCAAGCTTGCTGGGTTATGCAATCGGCAATCATGTCCTGCATCTTGCCTATTCGTTTAATCCATGGATCTGGGTCATTGGTATCGCCGCCAGTACTGCTGGCGTATTGGTAGCGGGTATGATAGGCACGCGCTCAACCTTGACTACACCACCTTTGCTGACTTTACGCAAGATAGGATAGGCCGGATTCGTGTCAACAATCATTTCACAACTGCAGTTACCAGGCAAGCAAGCACCGAAACTCAATGCGTTACCACCGCTGAGCCTGTATATTCATATCCCATGGTGTCTGAAGAAATGCCCATACTGCGATTTCAACTCGCATGCAGTCCGTACCGGAATCGATATCGATGAAAAAGCCTATGTTTCAGCGCTTATTCGCGACCTCGAATCAACATTGCCACATGTTTGGGGGCGGCGTTTAATCAGCATATTTTTTGGTGGAGGGACGCCAAGTCTGTTCAGCGCCGCAACAATTGATACGCTGCTGACTGCGATAAAGACACTGTTCCCACTGGAGCCTGGAGCGGAAGTTACCCTGGAAGCCAATCCCGGCACTTTTGAGGCTGAAAAATTCGCAGCATACCGGGATGCTGGAATTAACCGTCTATCGATCGGTATACAAAGTTTCAATTCCGATCATTTACGGTCACTCGGGCGCAGTCACGACGGTCAGGACGCGATAAAGGCCATCGAGATCGCACAGAAAAATTTTGACAATATCAACCTTGATCTAATGTACGCGTTGCCTGGCCAGAATATTAACGACGCAGGCAACGACATCAAAACCGCTTGCGCGTTTGGCGTCTCCCATCTCTCTGTTTATCATTTGACACTGGAGCCCAACACACTTTTTTACCGCTTTCCGCCTGTTCTGCCCAGTGACGAACAATCAGCCGCTATGCAGGAGATGATTGAACAAACCCTTACAAGCCATCAATATCTCCATTACGAGACCTCAGCCTTTTCCCAGCGTGGCCGTGTTGCGCAACATAATATGAATTACTGGCTTTTTGGTGATTACCTGGGTATCGGCGCGGGTGCACACAGTAAAATCAGCTTTGAAACACAGATTATGCGCCAAATGCGGTATAAGCAACCACAGGAATATATTGAGAAAGCCGCGCTTGCAGGTGCAGGATCCGAAACAACAGTGCAAAGCAGGCAGACACTGTCAAACAACGACCGGTGCTTTGAATTTATGATGAATGCGCTACGCCTCACCGGTGGATTTGAGAGCGCCCTGTTTCAGGAGCGCACAGGACTGCCCATTAGCATTGTTATGCCGCAGTTAGACGAAGCTGAGCAGCGGTGTTTGATCACGCGCGACCATCGGCATATCAGGCCAACGCATTTGGGTAAGCGTTTTTTAAACGATCTGTTGCAGCTGTTTCTGTCGGACTCACTGGAATATTCACCTAAAAGCACCGGAAATGGTAAGGCATGACGCTCAATTCACATTAAAACTCTACTAAATCGACAGCTAATTTACAACATCCTAGTACTCTATCAATATGATAGAGTACTAATACTTATTTAATAAACAGCATTTCACGATAACTGGGCAGTGGCCATAAATCATCTGGTACGATTTTTTCTAGCTGGTCCGCCACATGGCGGAGGTCTTCCATCGCGGGAATCACCTGATCGCGATAATACTGAGCATCCTGTAAAACACTGACGCTGGTTTCGTACGACACAGCCTTCTCCAGCTTGGCAATGCTTTGTTCCAGGGCGCCTACTAGCTCAGTCATTTTACTGAGAGTCAGACTTTTAAATTTTGCCGATGAAACTATGGCAGCCAATTCACCCAAGTAACGGTAACCGGCTGGAGCGATTATTTGTTTCGCCATGCTCAGACAAAGATGCGCTTCCGTGTTGATGTCCTTGCAATAGCGATCCATGTAGATTTCATAACGACTATGAGTCTCCCGTTCACTTAAAACATTGTATTTTTCAAACAACCGGATGTTTTCTTCATTGATTAATTCAGCCAGCGCATCGACTGTATTCCTCAGATTGGGCAATCCACGGTTTTCAGCTTCTTCATGCCAGGCTCGCGAATAACCATCACCATTAAAGATCACTGCCTTGTGTTCTTTAATTACTTTTTGCAAAATTTTTTGGACTGCTTTATTGAATTTTATTTGATCTGTATGACTATCACCCAGTTCGTTTTCCAGTGTTGTAGCAATAGCATCCAGGCTCTCTGCCACAATGGTATTCAAAACCACCAATGGTCCTGCAATGGATTGATTGGAGCCCACCGCCCTAAACTCAAACTTGTCACCGGTGAAGGCAAAAGGGCTAGTGCGGTTGCGGTCACCGCTATGTTTGGGAAGTGGCGGCAGAGTGCTCACACCAACGGTTAAAGACCCCCCTAACTTCGATCCTTTGATAGCGCCTTGCTCAATCTGCTCAAAAACATCAGTCAGCATATCACCAAGGAAGATACTGATAATGGCTGGTGGCGCTTCATTGGCCCCCAGACGATGATCGTTGCCGGCGTGAGCAATAGTGACGCGAAGCAACTTGGAATACTTATGAACCGCTCGAATCACAGCTGCACAAAAAACCAGGAACTGGGCATTGTCATGCGGCGTTTGACCGGGCTCAAGCAGGTTACCGATACCACTGCAACTCATCGACCAGTTCAAATGTTTTCCGGAACCATTGATTCCGCGAAAAGGCTTTTCATGCAGCAGACAAACCAGGTCATACTTTTGAGCTACACGCTGCAGTGTCAGCATAATCAAATGCTGATGATCAGTAGCCACATTCGCATTCTCATATACGGGTGCAAGTTCATACTGACTGGGTGCCACTTCGTTATGTCGTGTCTTCACCGGCACACCTATTTTGTAAAGTTCATGCTCGGTTTCAAGCATGCAAGCCAGAATACGCTCGGGTATGGTGCCGAAATATTGATCTTCGAATTCCTGACCTTTAGGTGGTTCAGTTCCAAAAAGGGTTCGATTGGCGATATAAAGGTCCGGGCGGGCAAAATAAAAATTACGGTCGATCAGAAAATATTCTTGCTCCGCACCCGCCGTGGAAACTACCAGATTCGGATTGGCATGACCAAAAAATTTTAATATCCGCTGGGCCTGCTTGTTTAATGCCTGCATGGAACGCAACAATGGTGTTTTTTTATCCAGTGCGTCACCGGTCCAACTGACAAAACTTGTTGGGATACACAAGGTCTTTCCATTGGGGTTCTCTAGAATATAGGCTGGGCTGGTAACATCCCAGGCAGTATAGCCGCGTGCTTCAAAAGTTGTACGAATACCGCCATGGGGAAAAGAGCTAGCATCGGGTTCACCTTGAATAAGTGCACTACCTAAAAACTCGGTAATTGCTATACCTTCACCAACTGGTGCCAGAAAACTGTCATGCTTCTCTGCGGTTAACCCTGTTAAAGGATAAAACACATGCGCGTAATGGGTCGCCCCTTTTTCAATGGCCCAGTCCTTCATGACTGCTGCCACCGCATCAGCTACCGAGGGATCAAGTGACTCTCCATGTTTGATTGTGCGTTCCAAAGATTTAAAAGCTGACCTGGGAAGGCGCTGTTTCATCACCGTTTCATTAAAAACATTGGTACCGAACAAGTCGTTGATAGGCACTTGTAAAAAGTTGTTCGGTTTATCTATGCTTTTAAAATGTGCTGCGGCGGAAACAGCTGCCTGACGTGCTTGATTCATCGTTGTATACTCCTTGCAGTTCTGTCACATTAACCATAAAGATACATATACCATGTGAACCGATATATCTACTTCTGCTACCAGTCAGATTTTTTTCAGGCGGAAAAATCATCAAAAAAACGTACGGCAACTGCCATTATGCACTTGATTACGATAACCGATCATACTTTTAAATCCGCTGATAAATCGATAGGAATAAAGGGGCAAATCTTGATTTGTTCATTTTCAGCTTGAGCACAAAACGAGATTATGATTGCAAGATTTCTATATTGTTACTGACAGCGAGACAAAATTATGTTTGAGCTTGTGTCTATGTGATTCCAGCCTCAACAATAGCATTACATCAGTTGCAGCTCGCTTGCCAGTATAAGCTATTTGTACACCGCAAAAACCTGCCCTGAATTTCAAATCGAACACGTCAGGTACTGATGGTGCCTCAACTGAACAATATAATTATTATTTATAACAGAACAGATTAGTAGTGATCTTTTACCTATCCCAGTCGTTTTAACAGCCGTCTGAATATGGATATTATTTTAGAATGGGCAAAAAACAGTCAATCCTGAAAAAATTTCTGTTAAAAATACTCAGCACCACAATGCGAAGCAAAAACTGGATTCAGTTTCTGCCAGCATTTTCAGTCTGAAGTTTGAGCACAGGTTGCTATTCCCGAACTATAATCATATATGGTAAATGTGATGTAAGGAAAATCAAGTGGTTTGCAGTTTTCGACCCCCATCTTATTTAATGCCGTTATCGAATTGTTACCTTGAATAGCACCAATACAGCCAAAGCAAGGCATTACTCTCCTTCATAATATTTGTAAATCACATTCGAATTTACGGTTGAATCCGGATATATGATGACAGCAATGTTGTGCCGATCGCGCAAATCTATGTCATTGAAAAAAAGCTCTCCAGTAAACCTTTTTCCATTTAAACTGCAAAGCTTAAATTTGTATCCGATACGAGAGAGAAAATGCAAAACGGTGTTAACACGATCTTTGTTTTTCTCTAACAATTTTATCTTTCTTAATGTCAGTATCACTTCGGAAATATGGAGTTTATGGAGTTGATGGGGTGGAAAATTCAACAATTTTTTCGCTTCCTTATTGACATAAAATATTTTACCGTCCTCAGATAGCATGAGCATTGCAGGTATATTACTTGTACTGGTTCGCGCAACGCTGTAATCTTTGGTTTGAACCAAACCCTGAATTCTTTCTGCTTTATCAACTGATTGAGTATCCATTGTATCTTTCCCCTCCTTGCAGCCAACAAATCCTGAAATTCATATCACAACACGAAGCTTTTTGCTTCAGCGCTGCAATATGCAGTTCTTTGGATACGATTTAGGAAATCAGCCGCACTAAGTGTAGATTTTGAGCAATTGCTTGCATGTGTCGATTTTTCTCGACTCTTGAAAAGTAATTCTATGTCTTTCATCTGTATACCTTCTAATACAGAGTTGAATCTGATGAAACTAAAACATAAGAATTTTTATTGACTTTATTCTTCGCGATTTTATCGGGTCATTTTGAAAAAAAATATACGTACTAATACTTAGTTCAACCCTGTAAAATTTATGCTGAAATTTTACAGCGCATCGGTGCAATCAGCGACTGGGGACTGGATTTAATTCCGTCAATAATTTCAGCCTGAAATTTTGGTACATCGCTATCTTTTCTCAGGAAAAAGATCCAAACAATGTCCGCATTACTAAAGCTAATTTTCTACCCCCTTCAAAGGCAAACGGATAACACTCATCTTCACTCAAAAAAACCGAGTCTTTGCGCTGCTCACTACCACTTTTGTATGCCTGTGCTTTTTCTTCCGACTTCAAACAATACGGCCCAGGATCTTTATCAGCCGCACAAAGTGACAGAATATAAACCACGAGTAATGCCATCAATAATCCGATATGTTTCATATCTACTTTTACACCAATGAGTGAAACAACAGATAACCATATGGAAATAATTGCTATTCTCAACTTCAACTGAACCGTTAACCTAACATTATTGAACTTTTACGTCTACTAATCTGTTATCAATTTAACCATTTTCTCTATTGCCATGGCTGCTAACTTGTCTAGTAAACTTCAGATATATACGAAGCATCCGCTACGGTGCATCTTTATATTGACACTAATTAGAAATTGACCTGAAAGGGGCAGTTATACCGATTGAAAATTGACCATAAAATTCACGCATCATGCAGGAGTTTCGTTCGGAAGAATTTAAGAAGTGACTGACACTGAAGAACAAGCGGCAATATAAAACCATTGCACTGAATTTCTGGACCGGCAAACAATGGACAGGTGATCAGCAGATTAGGAAGGGATTTAGGATAACACTACTAAAAAAAGCTGGAGTGCGCTACAGAAATCCGTATCAAATACGTCACACTTTTGAATCAATGATGTTGTCAGCTGGTAAAATTTAGCCTAGGTAACTGCACAAATGGGACACTCAAATGCATTATTCACAGCTAAAACATATGCCCGCTGGATTAACAATAATAAGCAAAACGGAAGCAAAGCAACAGAAATATATGGGCAACATTTGGGCAACATCAATAAATAGATTATTGATTTATGAAATAATCCTGGCGGAGAAGGCGGGATTCATAAATTAAATCTTATCCCTTTATTTAAGCTATTTATATTTTATAAAATGAGATGTTACTCACAAAGTTACTCACAAACATTTGAAGTACTTTATTTGTATGTATTAAATCTCACCTTCTGTACATTAAAAATTGGTCAGATTATTCTCAGGTATTTTCGTCGATAATCATGCATCAGAAACTTGTAGCGATACAATTGCTCTTTGCAACAAGCTATCGTTTCAAATAATCATCATGCCAAAGTTTGATTCAGAATTTCATTATCCGTAAACGTAGAGCATTTCCTATTACGCTGATCGAGGACAACGACATCGCTGCTGCCGCCATGATGGGCGAAAGCAAAACACCAAATAATGGATACAAAACACCAGCGGCAATCGGCACGCCTGCAGAGTTGTAAATAAACGCAAAAAACAGGTTTTGCCGGATATTGCGCATTGTGGCTACAGATAATTTATGAGCGCGCACAATACCCATCAGGTCGCCTTTGAGTAATGTTACTCCTGCGCTTTCCATTGCTACATCTGTGCCGGTGCCCATTGCTATGCCCACATCGGCTGCAGCTAACGCAGGCGCATCATTTGTTCCGTCGCCAGCCATGGCAACAGTGCGTCCTGCAGCACGCAACTCTTTAACAATCTTGCCTTTATCCTCCGGCAGAATTTCAGCTTTTACTTCTTCAATACCCAGTGTTTTTGCCACAGCTTCAGCGGTACGGCGATTGTCACCGGTAAGCATGACAATATGGATACCCTGTTTCTGAAGCTTCTCGATAGCATCCGGTGTTGTTTCCTTGATCGGGTCAGCAATAGCCAAAAGACCAGCAATTTGATCGTTAACGGCGATAAAAATAACTGTTGCGCCATCGGATCGCAGATCATTGGCTTGATCGGACACGGAAGAAACATTGATGGCATGTTCTTCCATCAGCATTACATTACCAAGCGTGACATTCTGTCCTTTGACTTTTCCAATCACGCCCTTACCAGTTGGTGAATCGAAATTGCTTATATCCTCTAAATCCAAACCCTTTTGCCTGGCTGCACTGACTATGGCATGAGCCAAAGGGTGCTCACTGCCCTGCTCCAATGATGCGGCCATTACTAAAAGTTCATCAGAGGAAAACTCTGCAGCAGAAATAATATTTGTAACCGTCGGATTTCCTTTTGTCAATGTTCCAGTCTTGTCAATAACCAGCGTATCGACCTTTTCCATACGTTCCAGTGCTTCTGCGTTTTTTATCAGAACGCCGGCTTGTGCTCCTTTACCAACTCCCACCATAATCGACATGGGTGTAGCCAGTCCCAGCGCACAGGGGCAGGCGATAATCAAAACGCTGACTGCAGCGATCAGTGCATAACTGAAGGCTGGTGATGGCCCGAATATACTCCAGACAATAAAAGCCAGCACAGCCACCAGTATGACGATTGGAACAAACCATGACGCGACGAAATCCGCCAGTCTCTGAATTGGCGCGCGGCTGCGTTGCGCCTCGGCAACCATATGAACAATTTGCGAGAGCATGGTGTCTTTACCGACATGCTCGGTTTTCATGATAAAACTGCCAGTCTGATTCATGGTTCCGCCGATCACATTGCTGTCTTGCTCTTTTTTGACAGGCATCGATTCGCCGGTAACCATGGATTCATCGACAGCACTCCGGCCTTCGGTGACTAGACCATCCAGCGGAACCTTTTCTCCCGGGCGGACACGCAACAGATCGCCCACCTTGATTTGATCCAGCGGCACATCTTCATCGTCGCCATTTTTCGTAATCCTGCGCGCTGTTTTCGGCGCGAGATCAAGCAACGCGCGGATTGCCCCGCCTGTCTGCTCGCGCGCTTTAAGTTCCAGAACCTGTCCGAGCAGCACAAGCACTGTAATTACCGCCGATGCTTCAAAATAGACTGCAACAACGCCATCCTGCCGGAATGCTTCAGGGAAAATGCCGGGCGCCAGTGTTGCCACTATGCTGTATAACCAGGCCACACCCGTGCCCATAGCAATCAACGTAAACATATTCAGATTGCGGCTTTTCAGTGAATCCCAGCCGCGCTCAAAAAACGGCTTTCCGGCCCAAAGCACAACAGGCGTGGCCAGTACAAGCTGTATCCAGTTGGAAAGCGTTCCATCTATATATTGATGCAGATTGAAAATGTGACTACCCATTTCCAGGGTAAAAACCGGTAATGTCAGAACCAGTCCAATCCAGAACCGTCTACGCATATCGGTGAGCTCGGGGTTTTCACTTTCTTCACCGGTCATCGTCTCTGGTTCCAGCGCCATGCCGCAAATCGGGCAGTTTCCCGGCCCGTTTTGCCGAATTTCCGGATGCATGGGGCAGGTGTAAATTACAGTTGTCTCATCAGATTGAGATACATCAGGGGATTTTTTCGCATGGACTGGATTATGATCGCTGCATGTGCGGGATTCACGGCCTTGCTCAGATTTTTTTTGTTCCATCGTTTATTTACCTTCAAAAAGGATTTTCCACTGTGAAAGAGTAAAAAACCATGCTCCTATTTCATTTGGATAAATTAATTTGATTTGCCGCAGTCAGTTGCTGTAACTGTTGTTCATAATGCTGTGCCTTTTGTTTATGACCACTCAGTCTTGCTGCCTGCATAGCTCCATAAATACCATTCCGACGATTAGGTGTTCGAATCAATGAGGTTTCAAATTCTTTCAGTGCTTCCTCGGGTTTTTTCAGTTCGAGCAATAATTCACCTAACAATTCTCTTGCCGGTCTTATCGCCCCCGGTGTTACGTTATCCTTTTCAGTGGAATCTTCCAGCTCGGCTGATTCTCGCATCAGGTTTTCTGCATCTTTCATCTTGCCTCCACTATAAGCAATCCAGGCTGCTACCACCAAACGTTGTATTTCTATTTGCTCTGCTGTGTAGTGTTTATTGGCTGCTCTATCAGAGTCTCGGAGTGCCTCGATTTGATTCAGAGCGAACCGGGCTTCATCAATTCTTCCAATTCTGGACGCGCCCAAACCTCGCGCAAAATGGATAATCGATTCACACCAACCAAATTTATTCCATGGAAAATCGACCGGATAAATGTTTAATCCGGCAGCTTCCTGCCAGTAGCCGAGTTCAACTGCGTAGCGTGCCGGGATAGCTGCAAATGCATAAGCGGTCGTAGTATTTTCGGGGTGGGCTTTTTTGATAGCTGTAACTTCTCGCAGAATTTTTTCAGCTTTTTCTGTTTGCCCCAGTTGCAGATAGGCATACATCATATAATCCATGAAATGCATCTGTTGATCCCAGACAGCCATTTGACTATTATTCGCCTGGGTGTAATTTTTTGCTGCATGGTACGCAGCTAAATTGGCATCGACAGCTTCCTGCCATTTTCCCAGCCTGATGAATATATGTGATGGCATATGTAAAGCGTGCGGCACCGCCGGAGCGATTTGCGCATACTTTCTAGCCGCATTGAGTCCGAATTTGGCCAGTTCAGGATAGTCGCTGCTGTGAATGATGTAATGCGCAACGCCTGGATGAGCAGGTTCTTTTTGTAGTACCGTTTGCAACAGTTTTAATGCTTTCTTCTGATTCGAATAAGTTTTATCATTTGGTGAAGCGGTGGAAATTAACGCCAGCGCGTAGAAAACGGCAGCTTCGGAATCGTCCGGGTTGTCTGTAAACACTTTCTCCATCGCTTTCTGGTAGGCCAGCTTTCTTGTTGTGTAATTTGGCGTGTCGTCAAATTGGTACAAATGACGCACGGCTTCGATAAAAGTACGCTCCCTTTCGGTTTTGATGTCTAGTTGTTCAGCAAGTCGCAGGGCGTTTTGTCCTTTTTGCAACTCTTCAGGCGTCGGTGGCGTTGCCCATAACTGGTGATAAAGGCTCATTGCCACACCCCAGTGACCCATAGCGCAGTTTTTATCAACTGCTGTAACACGACGAAATGTCTTTTCTGCCTCGTCATACCAAAATGAATGAAGCATCGCGATCGCTTGATTAAATAATTCCTGCGCAGGTGGTGTGCACGAAACATGAAACGAAACCGTTCCTAGCTGTTCCCCACCAGCGACGTGCAATTGATGATTGTCGTCTGCACGCGTTGAATGCACAGTCAGTAGATATATAATTAAGGCGATTTTTGCAAATTGTTTCATGCTATTTCTCCATATTCAGCGTTTATTTTGTTTTTACACATTGTTTCGACGAACTCTGCCGAACAGAAGAGTGAAGACGATTCGGTTTAGAAGTTTCTGCAAATTCTTGGGTTGCGTCTTTATCTGATAGCGTATCCAGAATAGGACAGTCTGGGCGATCATCACCGCGGCAATGCGCGATCAATTGGGACAATGTTTCAGCAATTGACTGCAGCTCAGAAATTTTTTCTCTAAGTTCTTTCAGATGAGATGTGGCAAGCTGCTTAACTTTACGTGCTGGTCGCCGGCGGTCTTGCCAAAGCAACAACAGTTTTTTTATATGTGCGATACTGAAACCTGCTGCACGCGCGCGATTTATAAATAGCAAAACATGAATGTCACGTTCATCGTAGTGCCGGTATCCTGAGTATGAACGCGTGGCTTTAGGAATAAGCCCAATAGCTTCGTAGTAGCGAATCATTTTTGCTGATATGCCAGAGGCGCGGGAAGCCTGACCAATATTCATGCTCATTTCCTTAGGATTGTACGGATATGGGTTTCTCATGATTATTTTTCACTGATTTATTTATTGAAGCTGCCATGTTAAACCTTCCAATAATTGGAAGGTCAAGTGATTTATTTCAGTGTTGAAGCTCGCAATTAATCCTTGAGGATGTTTTGCACCATAATTAGCATTGCTCTAATACAATATTGTTTGAAAGCAGAATGTTAAAAATAACTTGGATTCTTTCGATTATTATGTCCAGCACCGTACGTGCAATGTTAGTCACTTTGTGAAAATTTAAGAATTGATTGGCTATCGGTGTGCCCATTTATATTTGAACACGTTAACTTGTATTGTTTGGACTTGCTCAGCTCATTGCAGCCTAAGTGCCTCTTTCGGTTTGAATTGGCACAACATAGGTAACTGATTTGACAATAACAATACTTTAATGTAGAAAGGCTACTGGTGGGATCAATATATAATCATTTTTTATCAATTAAGACCAAATTTTAATGTCTCAAAATGCAAACAGATTACTTTTGGTTTTAATCATGCTTTGGTTACCATTGCAAGGAGCGTTTGCTTTTACGGAGCTGCCGTGCATACATGAAGAAAATACAGTTAATAAAATCAATGCCGTTGATTTTCCTATAACTGATGACCACCAGCATACGCTTCATTTCAAAGAAACAAGTAACACGGCTTCTGGCCAAGAATGTGAGGTGGACACCTTATGTCATGTAAGCTGTAGCAGCTATATCCCTACTATACTCTCTGATCCATCCTCTCCCAATTGTATTTCCTGTAATTTCGCGATTACAGCTCAATCAGATTCGTTCATTCCTGAACAATTTCAACGTCCTCCTCTCGCATAATTCATCCTGAACAGTAACAAGAAATCCACGGGCTTAAAAGTGGTCAGGCATTATCTATATTGAGCTTGATGGATTTCATCGATGATCGAATAAATTTCATTCTGATCCTGATTAATTACACGACAAAAAGCATTTAACGGGTTAAGGGCAAAGTTTCCTTCACGTTAAGCTTTTTATTACGAGTATGGCGCATTATGTCTTCACTTTTCATCATTCTAAGCAACGTTATATTAGGTTTATTGTTACTTGTAAACAATGTGTTCGCCGGAGCAGATCATGATTCTTTAACACTAAAATCGGCGACAGAAATAGCGATCCGGAATAATCCGGATTTAGCGCAAATGCGGGCGCGCGCCGAGGCAATGGCAGCGATTCCATCACAGGTTGGCACGCTGCCTGACCCTGAAATCAGTTTCAGTGCCGCAAATCTGCCCGTTGATACATTCAGTACTGCTCAGGTGGACATGACGCAAATCGGGCCGGGAATTTCGCAGGCAATTCCTTTTCCAGGAAAACTGGCATTACGCAGCTCAGCTGCGAGTTTTGAAGCAAAAGCTGCATTCGAGAATGTAACGGAAGCGCGGTGGTGGTTACTCAGTAACGTTAAACAAGTATGGTGGCAAATTTTCTACCTGGATCGTGCGTTACAAGTCGTAAAAGACAACCAGCTGCTGCTGGAACAGTTTATTCAGATCACACGTACAAAATATGAAGTGGGTGAAGGGCTGCAACAAGATATTTTGTTGGCACAACTGGAGCTGTCCAACCTGCTGGATCAACAGCTTAGGCTGCAAGGCGCGCGACATAATTCCGTTGCGAAGCTCAATGCATTACTGGATAGAGCTGCCAACCAATCAATAACATTACCTGAAGAAATAGCAGAAGAATTACCGACCATTCTTTCTGAAACTGCATTGTACCAGGTGGCCGAACACTCCAGGGCCTTGCTGGCATCGAAACATGAATCTGTCAATGCCGCAAGGGTCCGCGTTGATCTGGCTAAAAAAGATTTTTATCCAGACTTTAAGTTACGGGCTTCTTATGGATTCCGGCGTGATAATCCAACGGGTATTGATCGGGATGATTTTTTAACCCTTGGTTTGAGTATGAACGTTCCGATTTTTTTGGACCGGAAGCAAGCGAAGGCAGTTGATCAGCGTAACAGTGAGTTAATGCAGCAGAAATATATGCTACAGGACGAATGGAATAACATACGCGCCGAGATCTCACAGAGCTATAGCGATTTTCAACGCGCCTCGAAACAGACGGTATTGTTTAAAACCGGCATCATTCCTCAGGCAAGACAGACTGTGGCATCCATGCTGGTTGGTTATCAGGTCAACAAAGTCGATTTCCTGAATCTGGTCCGCAGCCAGATCAGTCTATTAAATAATGAACTGCAATACTGGAGTACTTTTGCTGAAGCCAATCAGGCTTTAGCAAAATTAATGGCCGCAGTTGGCAAGGAAGAAATTTATGAATAAACCATTAATAATCGTTGCTGTTGTAATGTTGATGATAGGTATCGGCGGGGGCTGGTTGGCTAACGATTATATACAGCTGGCGATTACACAACATCAACAGGATGACAGTCAGGCTGCGCGCTCGGAACAAAACAGGCAACCGCTTTTCTACCGTAGCCCGATGAATCCATCGGTTACCTCTCCCGTTCCCGCAAAAGATCCAATGGGCATGGATTATATTCCGGTTTACGCCGATGATGACAGTAGAGACGATCAACCAGCGGGCACAGTCAAAATCGATCCAGTCGTTGCACAAAATATAGGGGTACGTACCGCGATTGTTGAAAGGGACATACTGTCGCATATCGTTCGAACAGTCGGTCGCGTGGATTATGATGAAGAACGTATCGTTCGATTACATCCTAAGGTCGAAGGATGGATTGAAACCATGCGTGTAGACAAAACCGGTGAGAAGGTTAAGAAAAATCAGGATTTACTCAGTATTTACTCTCCCCAACTGGTTGTCAGCCAGCAGGAATACGTCCTGGCTTTAAACAATCTCCACATATTAAAACAAAGCCCTATTGCAGACATTCGTCGTGGCGCGGAAGAACTGGTCAGCAGCGCGCTCGAACGGCTAAAACTCCTGGATGTTCCGGAACATCAACTGCATGATCTGACACAAGACCATAACATACATAAAACCTTGCATATTCATAGCCCGGCTTCTGGCATCGTGGTTCATGTTGGTGCCCGTGAAGGCCAGTATGTGACACCGGCCACTGAGATTTACTTGATCGCTGACTTGTCCACAGTCTGGGTATATGCCGATATCTACGAAAATGAATTACCCTGGGTACAGTTGGGTGATCTGGTTGAAATGCGGCTGGCGGGCATTCCCGGACGTGTTTTCAGAGGACACCTGGCTTTCATTTACCCATATGCCGAAGCCAAAACACGAACAATCAAAGTGCGCCTTGATTTTAAAAATACTGAATTGTTATTAAAACCTGACATGTTTGCCGAGGTGTCAATCTATGCAAGCAAACAAAAACGCGCATTAGTGATTCCATCCGAGGCGGTTATCCGTTCAGGCACACGCGACAAGGTGCTGGTTGCACGTGGCGCTGGAAAATTTGAACCACGGACAATTACAACCGGCGTGGCAGCTGATGGAAAAGTGATTGTGCTGGATGGATTGGAAGAAGGCGAAGAAGTCGTTACTTCATCCCAGTTCCTGATTGATTCTGAATCCAGTTTGCGTGAAGCCACAGCAAAAATGATAAAACCAGGATTAAAAGAAAAAGAATCCAAACCCAGCCCGTTACAGATAGAGGAAGGACCGCATCAACATGATTAATGCCATCATCAATGGATCGCTAAATAATCGTTTTATGGTTCTGCTGGTGGTAGTTGTACTGGCAGCGGCAGGATACTGGTCTTTTAAAAATATTTCTTTAGACGCTATTCCAGACCTGTCGGATGTACAGGTCATCGTGTTTACTGAATACCCCGGACAAGCACCCCAGGTAGTAGAGGATCAAGTTACCTATCCGTTGACCACAGCGCTGTTGGCGGTGCCGCATGCAAAAGTGGTGCGCGGTTATTCTTTCTTTGGATTGTCATTCGTTTATATCATTTTTGAAGATGATACCGATATGTATTGGGCCAGGTCCAGGGTGCTGGAATACCTCAACTATGCTAATGAGCGACTGCCGCAGGGGGTCAATCCATCGTTGGGACCGGATGCAACCGGTGTCGGCTGGGTTTACGAATATGCACTGGTTGACAGAACGGGCAAGCACGACTTGGCGCAATTGCGTTCCATACAGGACTGGTATTTACGTTATCCATTGCAAACAGTACCCGGTGTGTCAGAAGTCGCGTCAGTCGGTGGTTATGTCAAACAATATCAAGTAGAAGTTAACCCCAATGCATTACTCGCTTACGGTATACCCTTGTCCAAAGTGAAGTATGCCATTCAACGCTCGAATAATGATGTCGGCGGCAGAGTGGTTGAAATGGCCGAAACGGAATATATGGTGCGTGGTTTAGGCTATATCCAATCGCTTGATGATATCAGAAGCATTCCGGTTGGTGTTGACGCCAATGGCACACCCATTCGTTTAGAAGACGTCGCACAAGTCCAAATCGGCCCCGAACTGCGCCGTGGTGTCGTCGAGTTAAACGGCGAAGGCGAAGTCGCCGGTGGTATTGTCATCATGCGTTATGGTGATAACGCACAAGCGACCATACTGGGAGTACGTGAAAAACTGAACGAACTCAAACAAGGATTACCAGAAGGTGTCGAAATTATTCCTGTCTATGACCGTGGCGCATTGATTGAACGCGCGGTAGCTACATTGAATACAGCGTTGATTCAGGAACTGATTATCGTTTGTGTATTAGTTGGCTTGTTTTTACTGCATCTACGTTCATCATTAGTCATTGTTATTACGCTGCCACTGGCTGTATTGATGGCATTTATTGTCATGAGATGGCAGGGCATCAATGCCAATATCATGTCTTTAGGAGGCATTGCCATCGCGATTGGCGACATGGTCGATGGCGGCATCGTGATGGTGGAGAATGCCCATAAACATCTGGGTGAAGCAGTCGCCAGGAAAAAGGCCGAGTTAACCAAAAAAGAACGTTGGCAGGTCATTGGCAAAGCTTCTCGTGAGGTAGGGCCTTCACTGTTTTTTTCATTACTCATCATTACCGTATCATTTATACCCATTTTTGCGATGGAAGCACAGGAAGGCCGGCTGTTCAGCCCACTGGCCTATACCAAATCCTATGCGATGGCTGCAGCAGCCATCTTAACTATTACCGTTATACCCGTATTGATGGGTTATTTTATTCGCGGCAAAATTATTCCCGAGAAAAAGAACCCTGCTAACCGCTTCTTGCATTTCATTCATTCGCCAATACTCAAGCTGGCCATGCGTTGGCGGGCAGCGACATTAGTACTGGCTATGCTGCTACTTGCTTCAACCCTCTATCCGTTATCCAAAATCGGCAGTGAATTTATGCCACCTCTGGATGAGGGCGATATACTCTACATGCCCAGTACATTTCCCGGCATTTCCATCACCAAAGCTAAAGAGCTTTTGCAACAAACTGATAAAATCATTAAAACCTTTCCTGAAGTGCACCATGTCTTTGGCAAAATTGGTCGCGCCGAGACCGCAACCGATCCTGCCCCCTTATCGATGATAGAAACGACAATACGGCTTAAACCCCGTTCGGAATGGCCTGATCCAAACAAAACCATGCAAGAACTGGTTTCTGAAATGGATCGGGCTATTAATTTCCCTGGCGTAGCCAACGCCTGGACCATGCCAATCAAAACACGTATTGATATGCTATCGACTGGTATTAAAACGCCTGTCGGCATCAAGGTTTCCGGGCCTGATCTGGATAAATTGCAGCAATTATCTGAACAGATTGAACAAGTCATGAAAACCATGCCAGAAACACTATCTGCTTTTGGTGACCGGGCCGCTGGCGGGTATTATCTGGATTTTGATATCAAACGCGATGAATCTGCACGCTATGGTTTAACGGTGGGTGACGTTCAAGACGTGATTCAAAGCGCAATTGGTGGCATGAACATTACTGAAACAGTGGAAGGTCTGGAACGTTATCCTGTCAATCTGCGCTATCCTCGCGAATTACGGGATGATCTGGAGAGTCTGAAGCGTACGTTAATCCCCACTCCAACCGGTGCACAAATCCCGTTGTCACTGGTGGCCGATCTTACGCTAAGGCGTGGACCGCCTTCCATTAAAAGTGAAAATGCGCGTCCTAATGCCTGGATTTATGTAGACCTAAAAACCTCCGACATCGGCGGTTTTGTAACAAAAGCAAAAACGCTTATAGAAAGCCAAGTAGTGCTTCCTGCTGGCTACACCATCAGTTGGTCCGGTCAGTTCGAATACATGGAAAGGGCCGCGGAAAAACTTCGCATTGTAGTGCCGTTAACACTTTTATTGATTTTCTTTTTACTCTACCTGACCTTTCGCAACATGGTTGAGCCTATTATCGTGATGCTGACCGTTCCTTTCGGTCTTATTGGTGGCATATGGTTAGTATACGGTCTCGGATTTAATCTCTCTGTCGCAGTTTATGTTGGTTTTATAGCGCTAGCCGGGACGGCTGCCGAAACAGGTGTGATGGTATTAAATTTTATCGACATTGAAATTGCTAAATTGCGCAAACAAAAACAGGCGTTACTATCCCCCTCAGAAATCAAAGAAGCGGTTGAAGCAGCAACGGCTATGCGTGTGCGGCCAGTTTCAATTACGGCATTCTCCACTATGATCGGCTTAATACCCATCATGATGGCCACTGGCAGCGGCGCAGATGTCACTCATCGCATTGCGGCACCGGTATTAGGTGGTATGTTTACAGTGCTTATTCTGACGCTGCTGGTATTTCCAGTCATTTACAGTTTAATCCTGCAGTTTCAGGAAAAAAGAAAGCTACAAAGTTTTGACACAAGTCAACCGTAATTTAATGAAACTGAAAACAAAATGATATAGTTAATGCCATAAATTATCTAATTGGATTATCAGGAAATGGTTGTTTACACCTAAATCTCACTTCAAGACTGCTGTTTTATTGACAACGGCTGGACCCATTGAAATGAAATGGAACCAACCGATAAATAAACTGGATAGCTGCTATAAATCGTTTTATGATCGAATTCGAGGGTCGACTGAGTAGGTATCTTTGAACCAGAAAGTTTCACAGTTTAATTTACAGTCACTTTCTTGCTCCAGTTTTTTCGAAACAGCGTACTCAGACCTTCATCGTACAGCGGTTTAATGAAATTTTCATTGAAACCGAGGCTTTGTTTATCCTCCCCAAAGCTTGGATTGGCGATTTCTAAGCCAAAAAATACATGCCCTTACATTTGGCGGATAGTGTTTATCAATTTCAAATACTGTAACTTGCCCATCGTGATTTTTTACGCGTTTGATGCGAGTTGTGTAACCGATTGCACGTTTGTATAAACTTGCGGCGACGTTGGCATCCATTATTAGCTTAGCCTTCTTTATGGACTCAAAAAATTCGGGATAATTTTTCTTCCAGTTGTTGATTGTCTGCTCCGTAACATTAAAAAAAACGGCCAGATCTTTATCAATAGCACCCAACAAACATAATCTATATGCCTGTTCTATATATTCTTTTCTAAACAATGTTGGTCGACCAGCACTTTTATCGGGTACTGATCCTTTACTGCCAGGTTTGATGGTGTTCCAAGCTTTGGAAAAGTTTTTTTGAGAAACCTTGGATACTTTACCTGATACCTTGGTTGTCGACTCCAGCTCGCTATTCACTTTATAATTTTTTGTTTTTAAATATTGCTGTAATGATTTCCAGCTTTCAAAATCAAATAAGAAACAGTCAATTAAAAAGTTTTATAACTGAAACTTATTGATCATTTTTGTTTATGAAATCTATAAGCATGAATGGATCATATTTGGATTTTGGAATTAACATTTCAAAGCTAGCCAGATCGCGAATAGCAATAGTCAGGATAACATTATTCAAATCCGCTTCTTCATCAGTAATATAGACACGAAGTGTGTCCGGGTTTTTCTCCAACATTGATAAAACTTTTTGCCGACGTTCCTCAACTTTTAAAGCTGCCAGTATTTCCGGTTTGTTTTTACGGAGTCTATTAATTAATTCTTCAGTTACTTTTTCAGGCGGTGATAGTTCAATAAAGTCACCATCAGCTTTTACTGTAAAATCGTTCGATCTCAAATATTCAATGATTTCGATTGCTTCCATAATAATTTCTCACAAATAAGTATTCTGAGTAAAAAACCAGCATTTCCAACACATCCAACATTTTGGCGGGTTCTAGACAAGGATTGCCAACATCAGTCCAACATAAATACAACATTCTATATTCTTATTGGCTCGGTTTTATTGCCAATTTTCGATTCTTGGTCTGACCGTATTCGTATTCCATGAATACCGTTTCCATTTCCGCGCCGTGATTCATTCACATCGATATTCAACGTTGTGCATGTTTGGATTAACAATTCTTTAAACCGCCGAATTGATAATGGAGCCTTGTGAGCCCTTGAACACCACTGCAAGAAATTAGCATATAACCACTTATTTGCATTCTCGAATTCGACTTCTTGTCCAGCTACTTTTATTTCACGCTTGTCACCAATTTGTGTCCAGGTCTCAATATCAGCCACACAACATTCTGTTATCCAATCTGCGACAGGATTGCTTGCGGTCATTGCATTCAGATTCGCTTTAACAATTCGTTCTGGCGGATTGCGAATAATTCGGGACACATCTTCATGAGTTAACTCAATTAACCAATTAACTAGTCCGGGCAACTCGCTGTGTAACACTGCTTCTTCACCTCCCTGTCTTTCCCATGCAAGTTTTTCATCGTCGGTGGCCCTGCGATTAAAAATTACAGTGATTCGTCGCCTGTCCAGTCCACTGGTGTGGTCGGTTACTTGTAGGCTTTCGTTGGATGCCATCACCACCAGGCCTTGAAAGACAAATCCGCCTGCTTGTTGCTGATGCTTGCGTTCTAGCCGGACATAATCTTGGCCGGTAATGGCTTTAAGATTATTGATTGAACCGCCGTATTTATCAGTCTCTGAAATAATTGCCAACCGTTTATTATATAAATTAGCTGTTTCAAATCGGTTCTGTTCAAGTTGATCGAGATTTGTATTGACGGCATTTTGTTTTCCAACCAGAGCATAAAGCAGCCGGATAAAAACACCCTTGCCAGTACCCCCGCTGCCTAATAAATGCAAAAATTTCTGAAGATCGGCTCGTCCGTGTAAAACAGCTGCCAACCATGCACGCAAATAGTTTACTGTTGCTCTATCATGATCAACTGCATTCAATAACCATTCTTTAATTTTTGGGCAACTCGCACCTGGAATATATTCATAAGGTAAACACCAGGTTTGTGCATTTTCTGCAGTAATACTAACCAATTGCTTTGTGCTTAAATCAAGCAATCCATTAATAAAGGGTAATTTTTGATTATCGATTTCCGGCAATGGCAACATGTCACCATCAACGAGCAATGATTTAATGCCATTTTTATATGCCGTTTTAAATCCCAGATCACCAGCGCCTGTATAAATTAAACTAACCAGCAATTTATCAGCTAATTGTGTTGATTCTAAAGCCTGCCAATGGCTACCGGTGAAACTATGCCATGTCTGTGATTTGATATCGTGCGCAAGGTGGCCATGTAAAGATTCTCGTAATATCTCAGCAGCTTTAGACTCAATAACTAATTTACTGTGAAAACCATTTTTAGTTTCAATATACTCAATCAAGCAATCAGCTTCAATTTCTGGACAGGTGCTAGATTTGTGTAGGTTTGATGTTGTTATAGCATCATTGAAACCATTACCAGTGTTGGAAGTGCTGGAAGTGTTGTTTTTTTCTGAAATATTCAATATATTTTGCATTAAAAAAGCTTGCCCTTTTTCAATGCTTTTATCCGCAAACGTCTTATGCCTGAATGATTCGTTTATGAGATTAGTCATAAGCTACCTCAATTAGGCTACAAGCTAAAATCAAACGATCCAGCTCGGATTTTTCAATTTTTTCGCCATTAACAATACGTATGGCTGTGACGGTAATAATCATTACTTCACGTTTAATACACCGCAAAACATCCACCGCAGGAAATGGGTT
Source organism: Nitrosomonas marina (assembly GCF_900111605.1). Lineage (GTDB taxonomy): Bacteria > Pseudomonadota > Gammaproteobacteria > Burkholderiales > Nitrosomonadaceae > Nitrosomonas > Nitrosomonas marina_A. The sequence goes on from NZ_FOIA01000018.1 coordinate 75,328, forward strand.
CTTAAGTGGCTTCCGAAATTCGTTTGATTCCGGGAATAATTCGGCTAATACCATTCCTATAGAAGAAACAATTTCAAAGGTGCTACAACCGGCAAAGCACTTCAATAAGATAACACCGCCATTAGTACGAATTGCAAGGCTGGGGTTTTTGTCATGGTGCGCAGGGCAACATGCGATGAATCGATCCTGTCCACAACTTTTGACTTTACGCAGTTGGCTTAACAGATAATCCAGGCCCCGTTTTGTATTGATCGTATGACTCTTTGATTTATGCGTCTGCCCAATAACGCTCGCTGCTCTCATATTCGCAATCTCCTAATATCAATTAAAAAACTATTCACACTTGATTCAAGCGTTTTTATTTTTTTGTGTTACTTGATAAGAGACTGGATCATTCAACCACTTGTGAAGCTCCGCGTTATCGTAATAGGTGCAACGGATTCCTAGACGTTCTGGTTGTGGTGCCTTGCCTAAGAGAGATAGTTTTCTGAAAGTTTCGCGCGAGACTGGTGAAAATTTTTTAATTTGGCTCCAGCGAGATTTTCCAGTTAATGGAAGAATATCTGGAATTAACTTCTTATTCATTTAAATCCTCTTTAAATATTGTTTATGCTGGCGTTGCCCTAAATTTGCCAGCGACACCCATAATTTACAGAGGAAAAAATTCATAAAATGTAATGTTTTCCGGTTTTGTTAACTGTTATCGATTTTATATTTAACCAATTGTTTTATCTAATTAAATAGATGAATTTTTCTTTATTCTATCCAAATAATCTGCCCAATCCTGCATCATTTGTGCTCGTGGCCCCAAATATTTAGCATGGTCATATGCCGCCGATACCGAATCTCGCTTAATTCTACTTTGTCAGATTACTCAAAAGCCACTTTTTGCCTGGCAGAAGACTTTTTAGCGCTGAGCCGTCGCCGGTGCCGCTTATGAATGATATCAGCCAGATCCTCGGTGGTAAGTTGTCTTTGCGGCAGCATGTGCGCTAATGCGGTCACCAGGTCATTGAAGGATAACATCGGCCATTGCTTGCGCCCAAGCATCTTTTGCTTGACCAAGAATAGCGTTGCCAGCATGACCAGCGCCATGTGATGATGCCATGCATCCCACCGGCGTACTTGATAATCGGCCATGCCGCATTCGCTTTTCGCTTCATG
>NZ_FOIA01000036.1 GCF_900111605.1 Nitrosomonas marina
CTTGTCGCCACTTACAAGTTGATTGCAATGGAAGTTTCTTGTCGTGGTGAAAATTCAAAATTCTAGCGCCCAAAAAACCTGTCAAGTGTTTTTTTTATTTTTTTTGGGGGTGTCAGCAGTTACCGTTTTCCGGTCGAATGCCGTAATTACAGAACAGCTCAGCAGTTCATTTTATTCTCGAACAGCCTTAATAGTATCCAACGATTGATAGAGCCAACTGGAAACCTTGTAATGCGACAGATTATCAAAAATAATCAAACATACTTTTATTTTTTTAAGGGTTCGTTAGTCGCATCTTATTGAGGCCTCTCCCGATATATCTCTTGATAATTCTGCTCGCCGTGTAGGCGACAAATCGGAATCGCAGAGATAATCCATAAAGTCCGCCTCAGAAATTGCATCGACCTGCTTCAGCCGATTTGCGAAATCAGCATCAAATACAGCCTGATCAAGGTTTCTGGCTTTATAAAAATAGGCAGGTTTTAGGCCTTTTGCCCCGGTAAAATCGGCTCCTTTTAAATCGGAATCATAAAAAAAGACATCGGTTAATGTTGCGCCTTTAAATTGAGTTCCTTTTAAAGAAACAATACTATTAAATAGCGTGGCATGAATTGTTGAATGTGAAATATTGCTATCTTCAATGATTGAATTTTCAAAGGTTGTATCCTCGATCATTGCATGGCTAAAATCAACTGCAGAAATTGTAGTGCTGCTTAACGCTGATCTGTAAATATTAATTTCCGGTAATTTTAAATCAGTCAATACTACATAATTCCAGCTGTTTTGATACAGTTCCAGACCGGCCATCGGGTTTTTGCGTGCAACCGATAAAAAACTGACGATAAATTTTGCAACCAGCTCACTGCGAAATGGATTCTCTTTGTTGGAAAGCTCGAGATTCATATGTCTTGTGATGCTTGCCAAATATCTGTTTTTGTATGTTTCCAGCTCCAGTTCATTTTCTTTTAAACTGGTTTTAGGTGTTTCTGTAAACGCAAGTAATTCCTTGTATCGCTGCAACTCCTTTTTCGCAATTTCCTGTTCGGTTCTCAATTTGACTTTGAGATATTCATCATAAATAAAAAAATTCTGTTCCAGCTTCAAAAGTTTTTGAATAACTTTTTTGTTGTCCTCAAAAGATATCTTTTCCAGACTGCTTCTGATTGCCTGCAACACGTCAATATCGGATTCAATGGAGACCGTGTTTATGAGTATATCAACTGCTTCGTTATAGTAAGGGCTGCCTTCTTTTATAAACGTGCCAAGGTTACTTGCACTGGCAAGTCGATTTTGCTTTCTTTCAGATGAAAGGCCGCTCACAATCGCTCGAAAGTTTTCGTCCAGGTTTTCCCGTACTTGTTGCTGGTATTGTATATAGCCCAATATCAATGGAATGATGACTGCAAATGCGCCGATGAATTTAATAATATCGCCCAGGCTAAATGGGAATTTTTTTTCGGTTTTGTTTTCAGACTGGGCTTTATCGGATGGTTCTGGACTCACAGTTGTTCCTCCCGTTCAATTCAGAAATATCGAATGAAAGAGCGATTTTGCGTAAATTATTACACAATTATGTAAGAATTGATTGTTTGTTGAATCGAATGGCGTGATTGCCGCGCAAGCTATAGCTGTGTTGAAAAGCGAGATCCCGGAGAGTATGATCATTCAGAATCAACAGCCTTGCATAAAACTTTAAATGAAAAAACTGATGGTGGCGGCGTGTCTGGTATGGGGTGTCTGGCATGCCGCGCAATCTTTCGCTTCCGTTCCGATTGTCTATTCGCGGTGTGAGCGGGCGACGGGCACTTTCGATTTGACCGGGACGGTGACCGTGAACGGTGTAAAACAGACTGTTACGCGGACACTGCGCGGGTTGGATATGTATGATGTACTGCCGGACGTGACCAATTTTTTCAGTGGATTCGCCGCACCCTGCGATCTGATGTTGCGCCGACCTGACGGTTCCGAGCAGATTGTTTATAACTGTTCGTCGAATTCGACAAAACAGAATGCCTGCGCGGCACTTGATCCGCAGGTTTCGTTTGACGGTAAACAAATCGCATTTTCCGTGTTTCGCGGAACACTGGTGCATAATACCGCAAACATTCACAGCCAGGTGCTGCATCCTGATGCAACACCTGAAAATCTGGGATGGCAGGACCTGCCCAGTATGCACTTACAGTCATCAGGCGCACATCTGCACATCTACGACCTGGAAACGAAAACCACCGATGCCATGCCGTTTGAAAAAGGTGTGTTCGATGCAGGACCGACATTTATCGATCACAATCGGCTGGCGTTTACCTCCACGCGCGACGGAAATCTATCCACCATGGTTTTCAGAACCAACACCAACAGGCTCGGCACGCGCATCTGGGCGATCGATACGGATTGGAAGAATCTCGAACTGTCCAGCCATCATTCACTTTCGCAGGAGCAGCATCCATTTACCCTGATGGACGGACGGGTGGCCTATTCGAGCTGGCAGATATTCGGCGGCCTGCCGTTCAGGTATGCCAACAGCGGCCCGGGCTGGTTTACTACGCTGGATAATCTGTTTCATATTTATACCCAGATGCCGGACGGCGCCGGCAATTTTCCACTGTTCGGCCAGCATAGCGGCGATCATGCGGTAAGTTATTACGGCGAGGACCATATGGCGGCGCATTTTATGACACAGATGTCCGATGGGCGCGTCTGTTTCTCGGATTACTATCGCGGCAACAATAACGGCGCGGGTGTGATTATTTGCGTAAAGCCCGAGCCGAAAGGCATGGAAGGCAAGAGCCCCTATAACGTAGCCGTGCCGGCGGATATGTATGTGCCGCATGATGTTGTCAATGTGGCGCCCTGGGCGATCAATGACGATGCCATTGCCAAACCGCTCGACCCGCCCGCGGTTACCGTGCCGGGTTATGACGATCCGATGCTGTTTACTGGCAAGCTTAGCCATCCCGCGGCATTGCCGCAGAACGGGTTGATGATGACCTGGTTCAAAGGGTTGTGCAGCAGCGTGATCGACGACCATATTTTCAAAAAAATGGGCAAGCCGACACCGCCGTTAATTAATGGCAGCGGCAGCGGAACAGGCATGAACTTGCTGACACATCTCGACAAGGATATTCCGGGTTGTGACGGGGGAATTTATCTGGCGACAAAAATTCCATCACGCCACCCATCCGATCTGCAGCTGATCGTGGATTCTCCAGACTGGCACGAAATTATGGGCAGGGCGGTGGTGCCGTATCAGGCAATTTACGGTATCGAAAAACCGGCGGAAATACCACGTGCGGACAGACTGGTTGACCGACCCGAGCTGCCTGCCGGGACACCTTTTGGATTGCTTGGCGCGGCATCGATTACTGATCGTGAAACAAGGCCGCGTGGCGGCGTTCCCGTTCTTGAAAGCCTGCATGCCTTTCATCTGCAAGGTACCGATACCATTGATTATACCGATGAGGAATTATGCGGCGTACGCATGATTGCAACTTATCCGAACCGTGGCCCGAACATACATGAGCAGATTGCGAATGTGACCGGCGAGCGCGTGGCGATTCTCGGGGAGGTGCCGGTGCTGCATTACGCAGCAGACGGCAGCCGTATCAAAGATCCAAGCGGCCATCCGGACACCAGTTTTCTGCTCAGCTTTCCAGCCAATACGCCATATATCATGCAGGGGATCGATTGTGATGGACGAACGTTAAATACTGATCAGTCCTGGCAGCATTTGCGCCCGGGCGAGGAGAAAACCTGTGGCGGTTGTCACGTACATGCGCGGCCAACGCGGATCCAGTTTGTCGATTCCTTTGCGGCGACGCCCGCCTATGTGATACCGCAGCTTGGCAGAGGGCAGGTGCCGCTGTTAACCGGCAAGTCGGGAAATATAGTGACAACCCGTAAGGTGCCGGGTTACGGTATGCAGATTGAATTTACGCGCGATATCAAGCCAATTTTCGACCGGCATTGTGTTTCATGCCACGGCGGTGGTCAGCCTGCAGCAGGGCTGGCGCTTGACAGAACGAACGGCGCCAATCATGCGCAAAATACGACCTGGTGGTGTCTGGTAGTCGATAATCAACAGACATGCACACCTCCAGAACTCAGGGTCACCGGCATGAGTGGTGAATCGCTGAGTCGCCCGTTTTTGTCCAAATATATCAAGGCGTTCAATTCGCGCGGCAGCCTGTTGTACTGGAAGGCAGCCAATCAGCGCACGGATAACCGAACGGATGCGCAATATCCGAATGATATCAATTTTGGTGTTGATCACCCGACTTCAATCACGCCGGAGGAACTCGGTATGCTGTCCCGCTGGATCGATCTGGGCACGCCGGGCGGCGCTCAGGAATTGAGAGATACGCAAAAACCTACCTTGAATCTGGCGGCAACTATTGATGATGACCGTATCATCGGACTTAGGATCGGCACCACGGATGTTGGCAGCGGTATTGATCCGGACAGCCTGGTCGTATGCATACAAGACGGGCAGAAAAGATGTCAGAATATACCGCGTAAGGCCGATGTGCACGAAATAATTACCATGACGCTGCGCAATCCGATTTCGAATATTGGCGCGGAAATTGAAGCCAGCGTGAAAGACCTGGCCGGGAATGAGACGCATGTGAAGTGGACGGTGGGCTGGTTGCTGGCCCATAATAAAGAGCAGGTGCACTAAGCAGCAAATCATGTATCAGTATCTGCCGGCAACGAACTTGTACGATACAAATTACCGCAGCAGTTCCAGGGGAGCAACGTATGGCAGGCCGAGATCGTGTGCGACTGCCTGATGGGTAATCTGGCCCAGATAGACATTCAGACCGTTGCGTAAATGCGCGTCGTCGACCAGCGCGTTTCGAGAGCCTTTCTCGGCTATCGTCAGGACATAGGGAAGTGTAACGTTGTTTAATGCAAATGTAGACGTGCGCGCAACAGCACCGGGCATGTTGGAAACACAATAATGAACCACGTCATCCAGTATGTAAACCGGGTCTGCGAGTGTCGTGGGCTTGGAAGTGGCAAAACATCCGCCCTGATCGATCGCGACGTCAACCAGTACTGCACCGCGGTTCATGGATTTGACGAGTTCGTGGCCGACCAGTCTGGGTGTTGACCCTCCCGGCACCAAAACCGCGCCGACGACCAGGTCTGCTTCCGAAACCTGTTCCTCAATGGCGTCGACAGTAGAAAAAACAGTATTGATGCGTGATCCGTACTGCTGGTCAAGTTGTTGCAGCCGGTGAATCGATTTGTCCACCACGGTGACATGCGCTTCCATACCCATGGCGACCCGTGCCGCATTCGTACCTACGACGCCTCCGCCCAGAATGACAACTTTCGCGGAGGGCACACCCGAGACGCCGCCAAGAAGCATGCCGCGTCCGCCCTGATCCATCTCCAGCGCATGTGCACCGGCCTGAATCGACATGCGGCCGGCAACTTCGCTCATGGGTGCGAGCAGCGGTAATCCACCATACTGGTCGGTGACGGTTTCGTAGGCGATGGCAATGCAGCCCGATTCCAACAGCGCCCTGGCCTGCGCCGGGTCGGGTGCCAGATGCAGATAGGTAAACAGGGTTTGGTCGGCGTGCAGTAATTTAAGTTCTTCCGGTTGCGGTTCCTTGACTTTGACAATCAGTTCGGCCCTGGCGAAGATTTCTTCGGCTGTTTCGACGATTTCCGCACCTGCGGCCTGATAGCGGCCATCGTCAAAATCGATGGCGAGTCCGGCATGTTTCTGCACCATAACCTGGTGGCCATGAACGGTCAGCTCGCGTACGGATGACGGCGTCAGTCCCACGCGGTTTTCATGTGTTTTTATTTCTTTGGGAACGCCAATGCGCATCGTTTCCTCCGGTAAACCCAATTATGCCTCAGTGTGGGAAATAACACAGTTTCAGCAGATTAATTGGTGTATTGTTTCATATAACGGTACTGCATGCTTTGCAATGCAAATGCCTGCAACGTAACGTTTAAGTTTCTTCTCTCCTTTGACAGCCATACACATTGTTGTTTATGGCTGTTTTTTTGTTTATATGTTCGGGCAGCAACGAATCAGATCATGCCGCCATTTGCACCGATATCCTGTCCGGTGACCCAGCGGGCTGCATCGCTTGCTAGAAACAGGACAATCTGTGCAATATCGTCGACTTCTCCGATTCGGCCAAGTGACGACATGGCGGCCATGCGCTGAAAATCTTCTTCAGTTTTACCAGCTCTGAACATATCAGTAAATACTGGGCCAGGCGATACCGTATTTACGGTAATCCCTCTGTCGCCAACTTCACGGGCGAGGATGCGCGACAATTGTTCAACAGCACCTTTAGAGGCGGCATAAGCACCATATTTTGGCAGCATAAGGCGTGTTACCGTGCTGGATATATTGATGATCCGGCCATTGTCGGCAAGACACTGTGAAGCTTCGCGCAGTGTGTAAAAAATACTTTTCAAATTTATGTCGAGAATCCGGTCGAACTCCTCATCGGTGAATTCGGCAATCTGCTTGAAAATCAGGATACCGGCACTGTTGACGAGAATATCTATCTTTCCAAAATGTTCAATTGTTGTAGCAAATAGCCGCTTGACGTCGGCAGACTTGCTGACATCCGCCTGAACAGCGATACATTTTCCGCCTTCTTGTGTGATGGTCAGGCACACGTCATCCGCTGCCTGACGATTTTGCAGGTAATTGATCACGACCCTGGCGCCAGCTCTGGCGAGAGTCAATGCGGTCTCAGCGCCGATTCCCCGGGATGAACCGGTAATAATGGCGACTTTCTCATGAAGTGTTGACATTCTGATAATTTATTACTGTGGTTTGTGGCCTGATTTCATTACGTGAAAACTGCAGTCGTGCGGGTGGTTTTCCGTGGCGATTGCTGCTGCATGTTACTGAGCGACTAGTTGTTAGTGTATCGTATGATACTTATCCCGGGTTGCCTTGAACAGTCTGAAAAAATTGTCAGTTGTGGCTGTTGCGACTGCTTCGAGATCGGTATCGCGCAACCGGGCGATTTCTTCGGCGACATGACGAACAAACGCCGGTTGATTGAGCTTGCCGCGGTACGGCACCGGCGCGAGATAAGGTGAATCTGTTTCGATCAGCATCCGGTCAAGCGGTGTTTTTCTGGCAACGTCCTTGAGTGCGGTAGCATTCTTGAACGTGACAATACCTGAAAAGGAAATATAAAAATTCATTTCAATGGCCTGTTGAGCAACTTCCCAGCTTTCCGTAAAGCAGTGCATGACGCCGCCGATCTGGTCAGCCGCTTCTTCCCGCATGATACGCAGTGTGTCTTCTGCGGCGGAGCGGGTGTGAATGATCAACGGCTTGTTGCTAGCTCTGGCAGCGCGGATATGCTGGCGGAAACGTTCACGCTGCCATTCCAGATCGCCTTTCAGACGATAATAATCGAGTCCTGTTTCCCCGATTGCGATCACTTTGGGATGGCCGGCGAGTTGCTCGAGTTGCCGGGCGTCGGGTTCGTCGAGGTTTTCATAATCAGGGTGTACGCCGACTGATGCAAAAAGGTTGTCATGGGCTTTCGCGAGCGCCAGGACACGCGGAAAATCGGTCAGGTTGACGCTGACGCATAATGCATGCGTGACCTGATTGTCAATCATATTTCGCAACAATTCGTCCAGATTGTTGGCAAGGTCAGGAAAATCAAGATGACAATGTGAATCAACAAACATAAAATATTCTTGGTACAATGAGTTAGAGTTTGGAAAAGAAACTAGTCGACGGCCCGGGAGGCATCCGCCCAGCAGTTTGGCGTTTCATATAAGCGCACGTGTTCAAGTTGCAGATGATTGCCGTAGTTGTCCTGGTAGGCTGCATTCAAAATATCGAAAGCAATGACAGCGAGATTCTCAGCGGTCGGCTGCACATCCAGTACAACGGTTTTGTGGTCTTCGAGAGACTGTAGAAACTGCATGACGGGCGTGTCGCCGGAGTACACAAGAAAGGCATGGTCCCATTTATCGACCAGTACCTCACTGGCAATTCGTTTGACTTCAGAAAAATCCATCACCATCCCTTGTTGTGCATTGCCTTTCTCGGAGATAATACTACCAGACAGTGTGATTTCAATCACGTAACGATGTCCGTGCAGATGGCGGCACTGACTGTTGTGCGTTGATATCCGATGACCGGCGTCGAACTCAAGCTTTCGTGTAATTAACATACAGGCAATTTTTATAATACAAATTATTCAGGCAGGATTGTATCATTGCAGCGAGTATCCAAACGATTGAATACCTCAAATCATAGCCGGGACGCAGCTGGTTTAACCTATATCTATCCGGTCGTCTCGCGCCGTGCCGGGGGTGTCTCGGTCGGAATCAATCTGAATCCGAACAATGCCTGCAACTGGCGTTGTATCTATTGTCAGGTGCCCGAATTAAAGCGAGGCGCTGCGCCACCCATTGATCTTGAAAAACTTGAGCGGGAGTTGCGCGGCTTTTTGCATGAACTGACACTGGGTGATTTTATGCAGCAGCAGGTGCCGCCGGAGGCGCGAACCATACAGGATATCGCTTTGTCGGGGAATGGCGAACCGACCAGCGCCAAAGAGTTCGAACACGTAATCGAACTGATCGGACATGTCAAAAAGGATTTTCCGCTGCCGTCACATCTGAAGCTGGTGTTGATTACCAATGGCAGTTTGATAAACAGGCCTCAAGTGCAGGCTGGGCTTAGACGCATGGCAAATCTGAATGGCGAAGTCTGGTTCAAACTCGACAGCGCGACCCGTGAGGGTCGTTTGCGCATTAACAACTCGCAAATGAGCCTTAACCGCGTGCAGGCGAATATTGCCCTTGCGGCGTCTCTGTGCCCCACCTGGATACAGACATGTGTGTTCAGTCTGAACGGCCAACCGATGTCTGACGAGGAAGTCAGGGCATATCTGAATTTCCTGAAAGATCTGCTACAAGCAGGTGTGCCTTTGAAAGGTGTACTGGTCTATGGGATCGCACGGGCTTCTCACCAGCCTGAGGCAAAGCTGCTCTCGCGCGTGGATCGTGCCTGGTTCGATCAATTCTGTGGACAAATCAGACAACTCGGCCTGGAAGTGAAGCAGAGTTACTGAAAGGTATAGGCTGAAAGGTATAGGCGTTACAGACAAGCCGCAATATATTGATTTCCGTTGCTTTGAGAAGCGCAGCTCAGCCTCTGCATGAGGATGGTTCGATGTGTTTTTGGCTGGTTATTCTCCACACTCATCTGTTCTGTCAGAGATTTTTCTGTTATCTGGTAGTTGTATTTATGCAACAAAAAGTGTGCGAAGAAATATAACAAATAATATCAGCAGTTTATTCAGGGGGTGCACACATATTACACGCATATAACCTTGACGCGCCTGTGTCCATTTTGCGTGGCTAATAAAAAAATCAATCAATTCAAGTAATTTGAGTAGTCTTTCGGGTAAAATTGGCTGCGCAAACAATAATTTGATCTGTGATTGACTTCAATCAAATCAAAAATAGAGCCTATACATCATTATTCTGCAGACAAGAGATGATGCTCAGAGCTGTACATGCATAGGCATAACCCTGAATCAATTCAAAAATGCAGCCTGAGCTGATGATCTATTCAGACATTATTAACAACAGGAGTTTTTTTTCAATGAAATCGCCTTTCCGTACAGTTTTTTTAAAGGCTTTTTTAGCCGGAACAAAAGCCGGCCTGGTAACAAGCTTACCCAAACGGTTGCTGGTATTCGGCCTGTTTATTGCAGGTATGCCAGGTCTTGTTTTGCATGCGCATGCGACCATGAGCACGAACGCCGATACAATTGCCGCTGCTGAATCCAACTGGTCTGCATCCGACTGGGCAAAAGTACCGCCGGTCAGACCCATGCCAAGACCGGGTATGTTTGCCAAACCACCCGCTCGGGCCGGTTATGCTTCGGTTCTGGATTTGCTGGCGCATGTGCAGCCGGAATATTTTCCGGATCCGGGAAGAGGGTATTACTCGCTATGGGATCAGGTAACCGGTAACATTCGCGATTCCAGGCCGGTATCACCATACCCGCCATTTGCGCTGATGCCGACTTCTGCATACGATATCGATTTCAGATATCTGGAAAATCCGGATCATGAAAAGGACATTTTCGATCCGGTCAAACGCATCCACCTTGGAAATGACTGGTTGCTTTCTTTCGGCGGCAGTTTCTGGTACCGCTATATGCATGAAACCGACAGCCGATTGAATGCAGCCGGCAGAAATAATGACTATCATTTGATTCGGACGCGCTTTCATGCGGATTTATGGTACCGGGACAATCTTCGTTTATTTGCCGAGTTTATAGATGCGCGTTCTTTTGGCCCGGAGCTGGCACCGCTTGGTATCGACAGGAACCATACTGATATTCTGAATTTATTTGCCGATTATAAAGTAGGTAACATTAATAGCAGTCCGCTTTATATGCGCTTTGGACGGCAGGAATTGATATTCGGTTCGCAGCGGTTGATTTCAACACTTGACTGGGCCAATACCCGCAGAACCTTCCAGGGTATCAAATCATTCTGGCGCAACGAAAAATGGGATATTGATGCGTTCTGGGTGCGTCCGATGAAAACTGAGAAGGGCGAATTTGACAACTGGGACAGAAGGCGCGACTTTTTCGGTTTATGGACTACCTATAAACATGACAAGGACCATCTGATTGATCTGTATTTCCTGAGCCTGAATGACAATCGCCCTGTCGGCGGTACCTTTTTAGGGAATACCGATATTCTACAAAGCACCGCGCAAGGCAGAACGACCATGCTTGGTGATTCCAACGTTCATACACTCGGCGGTCGTCTCGTCGGGGATTACAATCAGATTCTGTATGAAATTGAGGGGATGTATCAGTTTGGCAAATGGTCCAATCTGGATGTGTCCGCATTTGCTGTTGCGACCGGTCTGGGCTATGATTTCCAGATGCCATTGAATCCGATTCTCTGGCTCAGGTACGATTTCGCCTCGGGCGATGGCAATCCACAGGATGGCAACGTCAACACCTTTAATCAGTTGTTTCCGTTTGGCCATTATTATTTGGGCTATATCGATCTGATCGGCCGGCAGAACATTCATGATTTTAACGCGCAGCTGACACTGCATCCGAAACGATGGGTCACTTTTCTGGCCCAATACCATCGGTATTATCTGGCCAACAAGCGGGATTTTTTATATAACGCTGGCGGTGTAGCGCTGCTTGGTGACCCGACCGGCCAATCCGGAAGTCATGTTGGCGATGGCATCGATTTTCTGGTCAACATTCATGTGGCACGACATCATGACGTGCTGGTGGGATACTCGAAATTATTTTCCGGTAATTTTATAGAAAATCAGAGGCCAGGTATCAATCCTGATCTGTTCTATGTCCAGTATAATTTCAGATTCTGATTTTTTTGATCTGACTGGCCGTTAAGAAAATTTTTGGATGCGGCCAATGACCTGGCCTGACAGGAATGCCGGTTTGCCGGCATTCCTGTCAGGCCAAGTATCTGATTACTTGCTTTGCAACGATTAGTATGAAATGGGAGGCCCTTCTACCCATTCACAATCCGAAATCAGACACATACCACCAAATTTTTTCAGCTTCGGATGCAATGCTTGAACAATCTTGGAGGCCTGGTCTTCTTTACAGGCCAGAATTACGATGGCATTGCCTTCATCCCATACAACGTTGTTTGGACTGCGCGTGCCTCGTAAACCCAAGCCGCTCGCTTTGCTTAGTACTGTGTATCCTCTGGTTCCAGCTTCCTCTAACAGACTGATGAGATCTTGTAGCTTTCCAGCATCTAGGATGATTTCGATTCGTTTCAAAGATATTGTTGAGTCCATATTTTCCCCCGTAATATTTTAGTCAAACTTCTGGCACGATTTTCCACCGGTGACATGATAGAATCATATTTTCCGTACAGCAGAAGCTGTATGTTTTCTGGAAAATGACCAGCGCTATCAACCTTGCAACAAAATGGTGGCAACACATGGTCAAATGGTGCAATGAAAAATTCAGTCTGATACTTTTGGCATCCGTTTACCTCCCTTCGATTTCGAAAACATTCGAGACCCTTGCATCAGTCTCTGTTTAACAAAAATGGTATTGATAAAGCAGGTCATGAAATCATCAAAACATCAGAACAGTGTATTCTGCTTATTTGAGATTTTGTTGTAATCCTATCTGCATGGTTGTGATGGGACTGTTAAAACAAGATTAAAAAAGAATGAATTTCAAATCTTCTTTAAACGTTGTATTGGTCTTGCCTTAAGTTTTTCGATGGTCAGTCTGGTGTCGTGACCATTTGTGAACAAGCAATACAACAGCTTCTTTTCAGCACGTTGCGTTATTCGTCGTTGGGTATAGAGACCGCCATTTGTGTTTTATTGTGGCTTAAATTTTTGTGAAATATGATTCATATTATTGCCGTGTGCATTGTTAACAAATTTTTCCTGTTTACCAGGGTCTAATTAAAAGGCATACCTGGAAAGAAAGGAGAAAAATAATCCAATGAAAGCTTTGAAAGCATTAACGATGGGTGCTGTTGTGTTATGGCTGTCAGCATGTGCCGGTACAGGGCCGGTTTTATACCCGAATACCTATTATCAATCTGTCGGCAACCAGGTTGCAGAGCAGGACATTGCATATTGCAGACAAATGGCAGAATCCGCGGGCGCACGGGAAGGAACCGGCGCAGCCGGTAATGTGGCTGCCAATACAGCTATGGGTGCTGGTGTCGGCGCAGCTAGCGGTGCAGTCGGCGGTGCTATTACAGGCTCTGCTGGCACGGGCTCTATGGTTGGCGCAGCCAGCGGTGCAGTATGGGGTTTACTCAGAGGCATTTTCTATGCAGCCGGACCGTCACAACCCAGCCAGGCTTATATCAATTTCGTGAACCGCTGTTTACTCGAAAAAGGCTATGAAGTCACCGGGTGGCAATAATTGTGTGAAATTTACGTGTACGTAACAAGTTGCCAATTGAATCATTTCGTTTGAATGAATTTCATTATCGAATCATGGCGAACTGGTGATTAAGTTTTTCTTAACGATTTTTCAATTGCCTGTTGACTATCATTGTTCACTGTATGGGCATTTGATATTAGATTTGGCTGGACACAAGCAGATTCGCTAATGCTGCTGCATCACCATCACCATCACCAGCCCGGATTTACATCGGCGCGCATGGACGACCTGGGGCGATACTTGGCCTATAACTGAGACTGAGCAGTCAGCCTGAACTATTCCCAATTAAAACCGCTCGAGGCTATCACAGGTCTGGATTTTGACCCTCCTGGGGGAGAAAAAAGACTTCAAAGAAAGCCTGTGTCAGCCGATCAATTATTAAAAAAATCTATTTATTTCAATAGAGTAATTCAAAAATTTTGAACGTTGTTTTTGGTAGGTAACGTTTGGCAGCGCTTTTAACATACGTTTAACGGAGGTTTAACGCTTTACTGACAAGTGCATTATTAGTATGCAAATAAGGAAAACGCAGCAGAGTCAGAACTTTTTTGAACAGGATCCGCGATTTGCCGGATGCACGTTTGTTGTCCTTGACGCTTTTGCGATTTCTCAATCCGAGGTTTCGGGTGCAAAAATTTAGCATAACGTTAGCATAAGGAGTAAAGCAAATGTTAGAGGAATTTATCACCAATTTCATGAATAACTTGTTCAAACCGTTGTTATTGTTTTTTTATCTGGGGTTCTTGATTCCCTTGTTAAAAGTGCCGCTGGAGTTTCCACCGGCACTCTATAAAGGAATCACCATTTATCTGCTCATTGCAATTGGCTGGCATGGCGGGGAGGAGCTTGCAGAGCTTACTGCGGATGATTTCCAGCTTGCACTGGGATTTATGGCAATCGGTTTTGTGACAAACACGATTATTGCATTAGTGGCATATTATGCGTTGCGCCGGGTGACGCGTTTACGGAAAATTGATGCCGCGACTGTAGCCGGTTACTACGGGTCGGATTCGGCAGGTACGTTTGTCACCTGTGTCGGTGTACTTGTTGCCGCCAATATCGCGTTTGCAGCTTATATGCCGGTGATGCTTGCCATCATGGAAATACCGGGCTGCCTGGTTGCGCTTTATCTGGTTTCGAAAGCCCGTCATTCGGGAGAAATGGATGAAGCGGGTAATCTGCCCGGGGAGCCTGGTTACAATCCTTCCAGTAAAAGAAATGGCGATTCAAACGGGAACGGTATACTCAGCAAAAAGGTATTGCATGAGATTTTCTTCAATCCTGGCCTGTTTCTGTTGTTTGGAGGCATTTTGATTGGATTTATCTCCAGAATGCAGGGCGTAAAAGTGACAGAGGCAAATGATCAGTTCTTTATTGTACTGTTTCAGGGAGTCTTGTCGCTCTTTCTTTTGGAAATGGGTATAACAGCCTGCTCGCGTCTAAAAGATTTGAAGCTTGGCGGTCCAGGTTTCGTGGCGTTTGGATTAATTGCGCCCAATATCTTTGCAACCTTTGGAATAGTGGTTGCCCATTCCTATAGTTTGTTGATTGGACATCCGTTTGAGATTGGAACGTATGTACTTTTTGCGGTGTTGTGTGGCGCGGCGTCATATATAGCGGTTCCCGCCGTACAGCGTATGGCCATACCCGAAGCAAGTCCTACACTGCCGCTGGCAGCATCCCTGGGGTTGACGTTTACCTATAACGTGACCATAGGAATTCCAATTTACATATTGTTTGCTACCGCACTGACTACATTGATTCCGGTAGTATAGTTATCTTTGGGTCTCTTTTCAGAGACATGCTGGTTTCAGGCAAGGTGGAAAAATTAACCGGTTTGCCCGCCTTGCCCGGGACCCACTGAAACACACAACATTCATAATTTTTCTCTAACTGGAACGCGCCAGCCCGAGCCCGATAAATTAATACCAATACGGTATCTTTATCAGAGTCCGGGCTGGTGACCAGTCTATTTATAATGGTGTTATTTCGGCAATCAACACTGCGGGTATATGGGGATTCACGTGGCATACTATCTATACAGGAGTGCGTCAAATGCTGCAGTCGCTCGTCTGATTCTCGTATTCAGAATGTCGCCGATTTTGCCTTTAACGTCATCAGTTCAGCACCAGTGAATACCGGCAAGGTATGTTTCGCAATTGCATGCACCGATAAGACTGCCAGATACAGCCTGAAGTCAAACATGTTGCGAAGACTGCCCTGTCTGTCATGGGGAGATTTATTGAATTGTTAAAAGATTAAACGGATTTTGTGCGGATAGTTATGAATTTCAAGACAAATGCAAGCGTTCTGATTGTAGGGTGTAACAGGGACATGACAGGCATTCATGAATTTCTGTTTTCCCGGGGTTATGCTGTTGATTCGGTGGACAATACGGTAGCTGGATTCCAAATGGCTGTCAAAAGTATGTACGATGTCGTTATCCTGGACACAGATCCACCCGCTGGTGCAGAACTCTGTCGGCGTATTCGTTGCAATACTGACCGGTATGTGCCGATGTTATTACTGCTTGCCAGAGACTCGCTCGAAAGTAAGCTGGAGGGATTTAATGCGGGGGCGGACGATTGCATGACAAAGCCGGTTTCACTGAGGGAGCTTGCCGCACGTGTGAAATCACTGACCAAACAAATCAATCGTATACCGACTTTTCGCCAGTTGGTTGATGGCGTCTCATCAGATTCAGGTGCATGCGCTGAAAAAACATTTCAGCAAAGTAAACATATCAGGCTGTATACCATTATATTTCAGCTCATTTTGTATCTGATTCAAAATCCGAATCGCATCATCAAACGCGAGGAATTCGAATATGCGGTCTGGAAAAGGCAGTCGTCACGTACGGAAGATAAACTGCGGGTTTCTATGCCTGATCTGCTTCAGATAGTCGAGCATATGCTCGGTCGGTTTCGTGCAAAGCGCGCATGTGTGCGTCATACAGATAAATAAAGAGCAACCAGGCACGGTCGTTCCTTGTTCACGTTTGTTCTCTTCCAGTTGTAGTGTCAGCATGTGGCTGTCATACATTTCCGGCACTGAATGTTATTGTGAGTGACCTGCCAACAGACCCGGCCCGCATGTTTTTTTCACCTGAATGTAATGTTAAATCATATTTAACCACGTTTTGACATGGTGTTGGCATATACCACTGTAAAGTGTAGAACGCGCCTGGAATTTAACTGTTATGGCGCGTACATTTCAAACAACCAGGAGAAATGATATGAGTAAAAAAGCATTTATTTGTGGATCGATTCTGACTCTCATTTTGATGCAACCAGGTACTTTTCTGGCTGCCGGAAGCTCAGAAACTGCGATGATCGGCGAAAAACTGCTGAAACAGCAACAACCTCAGCAATCGTCTCTGGCACTGGCAAATAAGATGATGGGGCATATCAGTCTTGCCAAGTTCGCCATGACAATTAAGATGCCTCGCCAGACGACGCATCAGATAGAGAAAGCCCAGATCTTAAGGGCTATTCTGGTGTCACAGTTACCGGAACCCAGAATAGAAGCCGATTTTAACTATGGCAAGATTGATTACGCAAAAAACGCTCAGGTCAAAGAACATTACGTGCCGGTCGTGGACGATGTATTGCTGATCAGTGATTATGAAGATATCTTTGATTATCTGAAAACGCTGAATGTGCAGGAAACAGACGCGGGGGTTGTCGAGTTGAAAGTTGCAATCAATCTCGATGATATTAAGGATGCTCTTGATAACGCGCTTCAGTTTATAGAGCAAGAAGAATATGATAATGCGCAGCAGACGCTTGCCGCAGCTTTCAGTAGTGCTGTTATCGAAGAAAAAGAAATCAGTGATCCGGTACTTGCGATTTCAGAAAACCTGTCGCTTGCCAAGGCATTTATGAATAACGGGCAATATGAAAAATCACGCTTTACCTTCAAGCATGTCCAGGCGCTCATGAACGATGCGCTTGAGGCCGGTATTGATGAAAGTGTTGTGAATAAATACAGTGGTGAACTGGATGCACTGCAAACGGCGCTCAGAAAAAAAGATCCTTCAATGGCGCGCAGTATTTATGATCATATCGACGAATGGATAAGGGTTGTCAGAAGGCACTGACGCATTGTCGTGCCGGGCACGTACAAAACGCCTCTTGTCCAGAACTGAGCCGGGCAGGCGGTAAAAAAGTAAATAAACCTCTTTTTATTAATATGACTCTAATGACTTGTCCCCAATTAGAGGAATGAGGCGTCTGCAATACTCATTCCTCTTTTATTGCTTGATAGCATACTTCATCTGGTTTTTCTGCATCGAACAGACACCTGTACCATTTTCTGATCGTCTGCCATAATCCCTGTCGTTACCGTCTGGTTACAGTTTTGTTAACATTTTTTTGACAAAAAATTAACATTTTTTTGATATATCAACAAGTAAACTGTCGGCACAGCATAACAGAGGAGTGCGATTATGAATGTGCTGATCATAGAGGATACTCAGGACATTGCTGCAAGTATCTACGATTATCTTGAAAATATGGGATATACCATAGATGCGGCCAGTGATGGAGTAACAGGTTTGCATCTTGCGGTTACCAAGGAGTATGACATTGTTATCCTTGATCTGAATTTGCCTGGTATTGATGGTGTCGATCTTTGCCGCCGTATACGCCGGGATGCCCAGAAAGTTGTTCCGGTATTGATGCTGACATCAAGAGATTCACTCGATAATAAGCTGGAAGGCTTTCATTCAGGCGCTGACGACTACATGACAAAACCTTTCTGTCTGAAAGAACTTGCAGCGCGCGTAAAAGTGCTGTCAGAGCGTGGCAAACGTCTGCCAGATTCACAGTTGATGGTTGGAGACCTTGTTCTGGACACACATACGCATAAGGTTTCCCGCGCAGGCAGACAGATTAATCTGAATCCGAAACTTTTCCGGATAATACTGTATTTCATGCAGAATCCGCATCGCGTGATTGAACGCGAAGAACTTGAATATGCAGTCTGGCGTGATAATCCACCCGATAGCGACTCATTACGTACCCATCTTTGTCATTTGCGTCAGGTGATCGATAAGCCGTTTGACCAGCCCTTGCTGCACACAGTCAGGGGTTTTGGCTACAAGCTTACTGACGAATATGCAGAAAACGACTAATCGCATTGCGCGGCGCATTACTTTTGCTTTTCTGTCATTTGGTGTTGTGATAACACTGGTACTGGGTTTAAGTCTGATCGTCGCATTCAAGACTATCGTAGCCAGTATGCTGGACGATATACTGTACGCCGAACTCAAGCATTTTCGGGAGCAGACGCCAAACATGCTGGACCCTGGCTATTTCCGCTCCCGAACAACGAGTATCTATATTTCCCCGCTCAGCGAGACATATAACTTACCTGCGCATGTGCGCGATCTTGATCAGGGTATTTATGACCTGACTTATAAGCACCGGGATTACCGCGTTCTGGTTGAACATATCAATGGCATCCGTTATGTGGTGAAATTCGACGATACAAACATTCATGAACTGGAAAGTGAATTCGTTATTCTTGTCTGGCTATGCTCGATTGTTGTTCTGGTATTTGCCCTTGCGATAGGCTGGAGGATTTCACACGGCATTGTCCAGCCGATAAAGCAGCTGGCTGATCAGGTGATTACGTTTAAAAATAAACCGGACGAATCTGTGCAATTATCCGGGTTCAGCGATGACGAAATAGGTGATCTTGCTCATGAGGTGCAGCATTATCATAATCAATTAAGACTTTTGTTAATTCGCGAGAAGGAGTTTGCAAGTAACGTGAGTCATGAATTGCGTACCCCGATTACCAGTATCAGCCTGGCTGTTGAGATCCTGTCTTCAAATACCAATCTGCCGACCAGGGAACGTGAACGGATTGGACGGATACAGCGCGCAATCAACGAAATGATCGAATTGATTGAAACTTTTTTAGTGCTGGCGCGCATTCACAATGAATCGGATGAAGACTGTCATCCCCGTAAAATGGGAACGATCGTTCGAAAAGTGATTGAGCAGCAACGGGTCTGGCTGGGCGACAAACCGGTTGAAGTGCATGTCATAGAGAAAGCCTTATTAAAGGTTTCAGCACCTTCGGGCATCCTTGACGTTTTGGTGGCCAATCTCGTTCGCAACGCTTTCCGTTATACGGAACAGGGAAGCATTAAAGTGGTCCTGACATCCGACCGGCTTACAGTTGTGGATACAGGTGTTGGTATCGATGCATTGACGCAGGCCCAGATCTTCAAGTGTTACGTAAAAAAAGACGAATGTGATCCGAATAAAGTTGGTCTGGGACTCATGATTGTCTATCGAATTTGTGAGCGCTATGGCTGGCATGTTTCTTTTGAAAGTATCAAAAATCAGGGCTCCGAATTTACCGTGTGGTTTCAGCATCAGTCGCCGGTTTAACCGCTTTCACTTTAAATCAGGTCGCAACCGTAGTGCGTATGTAACGACTGAAATCACGAAGATCAAGAAAAACACAAATAGTATTAGCTATTCATCCTTTTTTAACCTTGTTTTAACAATCCCATTACAACCACGCAGGTAGTATCACTGCAAAAACTCAATTCGCCGGGACGTATAGTCCTGATGGTCTGGTGCATTTTTCATTATTTATTTCGAAATGCAATTTTTAGAATACCGCGACAATCAGAGGGAGGAAAATTGATGTTAAAAAAAATTGACAGTAATTTAATTGTTCACTTAATCGGGTGGTTGTCATCTGAGGTTTGTAAAAAGTTGACGCAACTGTTTCCAATAAAACAAAAAAATTGCTATAAATTTCCAATTGCGGGATATGGCATTGCGCATGATGTTAAATCAATTTGCTGGTATAACTGTCGGTTGATTTTCCGATTGTGCACAGTTTGCGCTGTAATGACGAGTTTGGTTTTATCACGCTGCCGCATTTCTCGTAATAGAACAGACTGCAACAATACATCTATACCGGAAAACATGCTGATACCGGGTTTGGCGCTTTGTATTGCGGCATTTATCGGCCTGAATGCCGGTAGTGCAATCGCAGAGGAAAAATCAGAACCAAGAATAAATGTCGAGCAGTTGAAAAAAAAGGCGGTTGAATCAGATAAAAATTACATACTGCGCAACGTTCAGGAGCCGGATGATGATGCCGGAACAAAAGGTTATTTGGTTGGAGATACAGGTCATTTCCCGGGTGATTTTGATAATTTAACCCGGTTAATGGAATCCCACCAGAATCCGCTTTCCGCCATTACGCCTGACTGGCTCGATCTGGCTATAGAGCACCGCACGCGCTATGAGGCGTTTGACCATGGTTTCACAAGCGCAATCCCTGACAGCAGCGACAATCAGCAAATACACCAGCGTACGCGATTTCTGTTCGAAATAAACCGAAAAGATCCGTTGTCGTTTACATTTGAATTGACGGATATGCGTGCGCCGCTTGCAGAGTACGGGCAGGCTGGATCGCCGGTTTTTGCCAATCACTTTGATTTTACCCAGTTGCATATCGACATGAAAACTGAAAATTTTTTCAGAACCGGTCTGCCCGGAAAACTTGAGGTCGGGCGCATGGTGATGGATTTTGGGGAAGGACGCCTGATCGCAGGACACCGTTTCGGTACCTTGACGCCGACATTCGATGGTGTGCAGTTGACAGTCGGCTCGGAGATCAAGGGTTGGGGACTCAGGATGTTCGGAACGTCGCCTGTCAACCGAAAAGCAACGGAGCTGGATGACTTCTCTCCGGTTACCTTCTTTTCCGGAGCGCAAATCACCAATCGCGATATTGCCTGGGCCAATGTAGACATGTATTTCTTTCAATTGAACGAAGGGAACAAGCTCAGAAAACGCAATATTTCCACACCCGGATTCCGGCTATTTTCTCAACCGACACCAGGTTATTTCGACTATGAAATCGAATCGATGTATCAATTCGGAGAAGTCAATGAAGCCCACTATTTTGCACACCGGCATCACGGCGAAATAGGGTATAGCTTTAACACCTCAATGCCACTGAGACTGATTTACCTGGTTGACTATGCATCGGGTGACCCCGATCCAAATAAAAACTTCGATTTTCTGTTTGCAAAACGCCGCGTGGAATACGGTCCGACCGGTATCCTGGGCGTATTTTTTCCGTCAAATATCTTCTCGCCCGCCGGAATACGTATGACGGTTTCGCCGACCCCGACCGTCAGCTTCATGATGTCCCACCGCGCATTCTGGCTTGCGGATAAGAAAGGTGCATTTGTAGGTACCGGCCTGCAGGATACAACCGGTCAGGCAGGCAGTTTCATAGGGAATCTGTTTGATCTGAATCTCAGATGGAATCCCAAGTTCAGTTACTGGAAACGGATGAGTTTTGATATCGGTTACACGCATTTATTCAAAGGTAATTATTTTGATAAAGTGCCTGATGGACCGGGCAGCAGGGATACCAACTATGGATATACACAAGTGACTTTTAAATTTTAATCTGTTGTGCTTGTCGAGATCCGTGCAAATCTTAATGAATCATGTATTCAATGGACCGCAAGCTGAATTCTGATTATTTTGAATTCAACTGGCTTTGCGGAACGGTACGGTGAACAGATGCTTCAAAAAAGCCCCGGTACATCATTGAGGACCTGGTAAGGAAGGAAGGTCGATGAAAGGATGTATGAGCAATAATGCACCGGGGTTCAGCATAACGCCAGATGTTCCTGCCATCCGACTACGCATGCAGGCATGCGCTGGCGGGTGCGGTGAAACGTTTGATACGTTACCAAATAAAGGGCATTCTACGAATGCGAAGCCAGTATACCTGTTGTCCGCATTTTGTGCAAATGATTATGATTATCATTAAATATTTTATAGTAAAGCTTTTGTTGTTCACTATCTAACGATTCTGCCTTCGTTTTGGCATCAATCGAGTCAGCCTTGAGACCACATTCCTGACCGGTTATTTTTCAACTGTTTTCAGGACAAAACATCCGGTAAATGCGTGCACTGATAGATCCCTTGCCTGTTCAAAGTGAAACCGCGCGAACAGAATTGCGCCCAATATCCGATAAACCAGTTTGTGCATACGCACAGATGATTGTTATTGCGTGTGGTCGAGCCAGTATTCAAGGCCTTGTGTATTTAAGTTAATGTCGGAGCTGATCAAGGCTGTGATATCGTTTTCAGGCAATCGGCAGCCATGTTCACGAATTCGCTGTAACAGTAATGATTGCAATGCGCAGGAAATAGCGGTGAATCTATCATCGCCGTCGTGTGATCCGGATTGTGCACTGCGGGCTACTTCCACATGGGCGTCAATCAAACTATGCATGTTTTCGGCATGATGGTGCAGATGACTAATGCGGCTGTAATGCGTGAGAAATGCGTATTCCGGTTTATATCGCATGATTCGATCCAGCGATGCATGTGCGGCAGCAGGATCAAACTGTACTGGTGTGGTGGTTGGAAAGACAAATTCCATGCCGTTGACGTCAAGCTCACGGTAGGATACACCGAATGTATCTCCCGTGAAAAATGCATTACTGTGTTCATCAAAAATACAGTTATGATGGCGCGCATGACCGGGTGTGTCGATAAACAGTAGTGGGCGTCCATTCAGTTCGATGCGGCTTTCATCAGGCGCTTCGATGATACGCCGTTTGTCGATAGGGTGGATTTCACCATATACGCGCCTGAATTCCGTTTCGCCGTAGACTGCTATTGCACCGGCGACAAGTTTTTCCGGGTCGGCCATATGCCGCGCGCCGCGAGGATGCACAACCAGTTGAGCATTTGGAAAGCACCGCATGCACTCGCTGGCCCCACCTGCGTGATCGAGATGGATATGTGTGAGAATGATATAGTCAACATCTTCGATGGACAGATTTTTTTCTTTGAGCACACTGATCACGCCGGAGATGGAAGATGTTGTACCAGTATCGATAAGCGCCATTTTGCCGTTTTCAACGATCAGGTGAATGGCGGCACGCCCGGGTCGGTGAAACTGCGCGTCAATGGCGCTGATGCCATGTGTATAATCGGTTGCGAGTGATAAGGTCATATTGGTTATGTCTAGATTGTGCAAGTGTTGTAGCCGGAGTTAATGCGCCTGCCGTAATTGTTCAAGAATTGCAGGGTTTTCAAGGGTTGAAACATCCTGGGTAATTTCCTCGTCCTTGGCCAGCGTGCGTAAGAGGCGGCGCATGATTTTGCCGGATCTGGTTTTGGGCAGATTTTCACCGAAGCGAATTTCTTCAGGCTTTGCTATCGGTCCAATTTCACGCGCAACCCACTCACGCAATTCAGTGACAATCCGGACTTTGTCTTTTTCCTGAGGAAAATCACCTTTTAACACGACGAAAGCAATAATGGCTTCTCCCTTGACTTCATGCGGCTTCCCGACAACTGCTGCTTCAGCAACCAAAGGATTGGCGACGAGTGCGGATTCAATTTCCATAGTGCCCAGACGGTGGCCGGAAACGTTGAGCACATCGTCGACCCGCCCCATGATCCAGAAATAGCCTTCGCTATCGCGGTGGGCGGAGTCGCCTGCTAAGTAATATTGGCCGCCGGCAACTTCCTGTGGAAAGTAAGCTTTCTTGAAGCGGTCCGGGTCTTTCCACAGCGTACGGATCTGTGACGGAAAAGGTTTCTTGATAACCAGAAAACCGCCTTTGCCAAGTTCAACCTCATGACCGCTCTCGTCAACAATTGCCGCAAAAATGCCGGGCAGCGGTAAGGTGCAGGAACCTGGCTTGAGTGGCAATGCCCCGGGTAGTGGCGCGATCATATGACTTCCGGTTTCTGTTTGCCACCAGGTATCGACAATAGGGCAACGTGAACGACCGACTTTCTCATAAAACCACATCCACGCTTCGGGGTTTATGGGTTCGCCAACGGAGCCGAGCAATCGCAGCGAAGTCAACTGGTATTGCTCGGGTAGATCACCGCCCAACTTGATTAGTGAACGTATTGCAGTTGGTGCGGTATAAAATGTGGTGACTTGATGTCTGTCGATCATTTCCCAGAATCTGCCGGGATGCGGGTAGGTCGGAATGCCTTCAAAGATGATCTGCGTTGCACCAATGGCAAGCGGACCGTAGGTCACATAGCTATGACCGGTGATCCAGCCGACATCTGCGGTACACCAGAAAATATCCGATGGTTTGTAATCAAAAACCCATTCCATACTGACCATGGTGCCAAGCAGATAACCTGCGCTGGAATGCTGTACGCCTTTAGGTTTGCCTGTTGAGCCTGATGTATACAGTGTAAACAACGGGTGTTCGGCGTTCACCCACACCGGTTCACAGTCGGTGCCTGTATGCTGCATGATTTCATGCCACCAGACATCGCGTGGCGGGTCAAACGGTACTTCACAGCCCGAGCGTCGATATACGATAACAGTTTTGACTGATTCGGTATTACCCATATTCAGTGCTTCATCTACGGTAGCCTTGAGCGCATGATGCTTGCCGCCGCGAACTTGTTCGTCAGCGGTGATAACCGCTTTTGCGCCGGCATCCACGATGCGTTCGTGCAGGCTCTTGGATGAGAACCCGCCAAATACCACTGAATGAATCACGCCAATACGAGCACAGGCCTGCATGGCCACGACAGCCTCGATGCGCATCGGCATGTAAATTACAACACGGTCTCCTTTGGAGATATTGTGCGTTTTTAGAGCGTTAGCCAGCTTGCAGACTTGCTGATGAAGCTCGCGATATGTTGCGCGAATGACTTCACCGTCGTCTGATTCAAAGATAATCGCGGTTTTATCGGGCTGTGTACTCAAATGACGATCCAGACAGTTGTACGAAACGTTTATCTCGCCATCCGAGAACCATTTGTAAAAAGGTGGATCGCTGTCATCCAGTATTTGCGTAAATGGTTTGTGCCAAAGAATATGTTTTCTGGCTTGTTGCGCCCAGAATGCCTGGAAATCCGTTTCAGCCTCGTTACACAGTTTTTGATAATCTTTTGGCCCGGATACATTCGCAAGCTGGACGAATTCAGGGCTCGGTGGAAAAATGCGCGATTCATTCAAAACGGATTCAATAGTTGCCATGGGAAAACTCCGGTAAAGTGTATTGTCTCGGATTTAAATCGGATTATCTGGTTATTTCTGATTATTAAAATATCAAAATATTAATAAAATATGTGAAGCCAGATTACTGGTTTTATAAGAAGCACTAAGAGAATTGTACCACTGACATACATAAATTATGTGGGCTTGGCCGCCCGGTTTATATTATTGTATTGGACTTTCGTGAGTACCTGATTTGTTAACCCTTGTGATGCGACATAAAAATTGTTAGTTTTTGGAATGAGTTTATTTTGCGAATTACATCTTCACTCATAAGCATGTTTCATAACTTATGCTAAAGAAAATTCATGTGACAGACGCAAGGCTGGGAATGTACATTCATAAGATATGCGGAAAATGGATGGAGCATCCTTTCTGGAAGCAATCGTTTTTGTTGTCGGAACAGGCGGATCTGGAGAAGCTGACCAGTTGTGGCGTCAGGGAACTCTGGATTGATACCGTTAAAGGACTGGATGTTGTCACGGCGCTACCCGAAGCGACATCTGCTGAGCCAGTAAATAATTCTCCCGCCAAGGCTGCGCCAGTTGTCAGGAAGGTGGAAAAGGTATCACTTGAAGAAGAAATGCAAGCTGCCCGTAACATCCACACTAGAACCAAACAAGCAGTGACTGCGATGTTCAGCGAAGTGCGTATGGGTAAGGCGGTTCAAGTGGACGAGGCGGTTGTTCTGGTGGATGAAATCAATCAGTCGATGCAGCGCAACAGCAATGCAATGCTCAGCCTGGTCAGGTTGAAAACTGCGGATGAATATACTTACTTACACTCGGTTGCCGTATGCGTGCTGATGGTCGCGCTGGGTAGACAGCTGGGAATACGTGGCGAAGAGCTTAATCAGGTTGGAGTAGCCGGATTATTGCACGATATCGGTAAAATGACCGTCCCCATCGCTGTGCTTAACAAGCCTGGTAAACTGACAGATAAGGAATTTGATGTTGTCAAGGACCACCCTCGTCGCGGGTGGGAAATACTTAAAACAGTTTATCAGGTAAACGAGCCCGCGCTGGATGTATGCCTGCATCATCATGAACGCATGGACGGACAGGGTTACCCGGACAGGCTGTCAGCAGACAATCTGTCACTGTATGCACGTATGGGCGCTGTTTGCGATGTATACGATGCGATAACCTCTGAGCGCTGCTACAAAGCGGGATGGGAGCCAGCAGAAGCCATAAAAAAAATGGCCGCCTGGCGAGACGGCCATTTTGATGAGAATGTGTTTCGTGCATTTGTTAAAACAATCGGCATTTACCCCAACGGTTCGTTAGTAAAACTGAAATCCGACAGGCTGGGGGTAGTCATCGAACAATCTGAAAAAAGTCTTGTTACACCGCTGGTCAAAGTGTTTTTTTCGATTCGTCATAATGCGCATATTCCCGTGGAGATCATTGACCTGTCAAAAACGACGGATAGTATTGTAAGCGTCGAAAATTTGCAACAATGGAAGCTTGACCTGGAAAAAATCTAGCAGCAGTCGGTTACAGTTGTTTGAGTAATTCGATTGCCCAATTCACGCCGAAACCGGTTACATCACTGCCCACGGCACCAAGTCCGTCTTTGTGGTTGCTGGCTGATAAATCCATATGAATCCAGGGTGTGTCGTTAATGAATCGACTGAGAAAACGTGCTGCAAGGATATGATCATATTCACCGCCCAGCGTACATTGTTTGACATCCGCGATATCGCTTTCCAGTTCGTCATCATAATCAGCGTCCACCGGAAAACTGCAAACGCGCTCGCCACTTTTGTTGCCTGCCGACACTGCTTTCTGCACCAGATTTTCGCGATTGCTGAATACACCGCTATAACGCGATCCAAGCGCGGTGTGCATGCTGCCGGTCAATGTTGCAAAATCGATGATGATTTCGGGTTTTTGTTTCGCGGCCAGCGTCAGTGTGTCGGCCAGAACCATTCTTCCTTCAGCATCGGTATGGATGATTTCGATTGTCTGGCCATTTAATGCGGTGATGACATCATTCTGTTTGTATGCACGCGGGCTGATATGGTTTTGCGCAATAGCCAGCCAGCAGTCAATATCAAAAGGCATGTCAACGCGTGTTGCAGCCAGCAGAATTCCGAGCGCGACAGCGGAACCATTCATGTCCTCGTGCATGCCCAGCATATGGCGTGGCGGTTTCAGGTTGTGACCGCCGGTATCGTAACAAATCCCTTTTCCAACCAGAGCAATACGTTTCTGGTTGCTTTTATTGCTGCCCGAAAAATGTAAGTGGACTATCGCCGCATCTTCGGTGTCACTGCCCTGTGCAACCGCCGAAAAAGCGCCGGCGCCCATTTCTTTGAGCGTGCTGGATGTATAGGCTTCATACATCCATCCTTCGTTTTCTGCCAGCTTCTTGATTTGTTCGCAATAGGTTTTTGGCGTCAATTCATTGGGCGGCAGAACAGTCAGCCCGCGTGCCAGCAGATTGCCTTCAGCGAGGGCACGCTGCATATTGAAATTGTCAGTATCTTTATATCCATGCAGATAAATATGAGTGAGTGACGTTCTTTCAGGTTTCTGCTTGCGTACAGGCAATGCAGCACCATTAACCCAGGCTGTATACAGCGCGATATCGGCAAAATAACGTAGCTGGCTGTTGTTACCGTAAATGGCAAGATGCAGTTCTTCGGGGTTTTCGTTCAGCAGTTGATGAGTGGCCTTGCGTACGGCTGTCTGCTGTTCAAATACTGATTTTCCGGCATCAATCATGACCCAGGAACAGAGTGCGCCGGTTCCCAGGTTTGCGCTGACCGGAGTCTCGCTGATTTTGCTCAGCTTTATCTGGCGGCGTTCCAGTAATTGATTGAGCGTATCTGCGCCTGGAATGGCATATTTCTTCGGAAGCCTTTCCAGCTTTGGCAGGATGACCAGTATATGGGATGCTGTAGTGGTGTTCGGATCAAATGAAGAAGAGCTCTGGATAAGTGTTGCCAGCATTGATTGCTTTCCTGTTGTAAATGAAATGGTGCATGATGTGATGGGCCGCCATATGGAGTGATTTACATACTGTTTATGCGTCTGAACGCCCGTACCTGCCTGAACAGTATATGTGGTAATTCCGGGTTACGGGAGTTGAAAAACAATGTACGGTAATGAACAAAAAGGTATGTAACATTCAAGCCGTTTGTAATGTATGTCCTTTATCTGGGTTTGCAGCAGTTTGGCAAATCGTTCTAAATACGTATGATTAATACCACGTTGCGGATGCTTCTTTAATCTTTATGCGCCGCTTCTGTGGACGGCAGTGCTATCGCGGTTGGAAGTGGTATTATAGTATGCTTAATATATTATGTCTGTAATTTACCTGTTTAAATATATAGCGTATATAGCGATGGCTGATAACTCATCGATTTTCTTATAAGCGTATGCGGCAATATCTTCAATTGATGCGGTATATTCTGGCGCATGGCCATAAAAAAACAGACCGTACTGGTACTGGAACACTCTCAGTGTTCGGTTACCAGATGCGTTTTGATTTGAATGACGGTTTTCCGCTGGTGACAACCAAGCAATGCCATTTAAAGTCGATTATTCATGAATTATTGTGGTTTTTAAAAGGCGATACCAATATTCGCTATTTGAATGCGAATGGCGTTTCCATTTGGGATGAATGGGCTGATGAAAATGGCGATCTGGGCCCGATTTATGGTCGTCAGTGGCGTGCATGGGCGGGGTCGGATGGAAAAACTGTCGATCAGATCCAGCAGGTCATCAGTCAAATCAGGCATACCCCCGACTCCCGGCGTATGATTGTCTCGGCCTGGAATGCAGGCGATCTCGATAAAATGCACTTGCCGCCATGTCATGCCATGTTTCAGTTTTATGTGGTGAATGGAAAGCTGTCATGCCAGCTTTATCAACGAAGTGCAGATGTGTTTCTGGGTGTGCCGTTTAATATAGCGTCATATGCCTTGTTGACTATGATGATCGCCCGGGTGTGTGAACTGCAGCCAGGCGAGTTTGTGCATACGCTCGGGGACGCCCATCTTTATCTTAATCATCTCGAACAAACACAGGAACAATTGACCCGCAAACCGAGGCCATTGCCCCAGATGCAATTGAATCCGTCAGTAAATGATCTATTTGATTTCAGATATGAAGATTTTGTGCTGAAGAATTACCATCCTCATCCGCCAATCAAGGCGCCCGTGGCGGTATGAAGGTTTCCCGTTTATCCATTCTGGCAGCCGTGTCGAAAAACCGGGTTATTGGAAGAGACAATGCACTGCCCTGGTATTTGCCGGAAGATCTGAAGCATTTCAAGTCATTGACGATGGGACATGCCATCATTATGGGCCGAAAGACCTTTGAATCCATTGGCCGGCCGTTACCCGGCCGGATTAATATTGTCGTGACAAAACAGACAGATTTTCATGCGGATAACACTATAGTTGTGCATTCACTGAATGAAGCAATAAACGCCGTCAGTTCGGGTGGTAACACAGCGGACGATTGTGAATGTTTTGTGATCGGTGGCGCAGAACTTTACCGGCAGACCATTGCATTATCGCAGCGCATGTATCTTACCGAGATCCGACGGGCTTATGATGGCGATACCTATTTCCCTGATTTTGATCGCAGTGAATGGCGTGAACTGTCACGGGAGCGGCATTTCTCGCCCGATAAAGCACCTAGTGAGCTGCCGCTTGAGTATCATTTCGTGATTCTGGAACGCATACCGGCAAAGCCGACACAATCTTTAGTGTAGTTGGTTAAGGTGAATCCGGCGAAGATAACAGATTTGTGATTTCTGTTACTTCACCGGAATATTGAACGATTGTGTTACAGGATGTGCTTCCAGTAGCCGCAGAAAGCAATTACTGGATCAGTGACACGGGGCTGATTACGTACACAGTCAGCTGTTTACCACATGCACGTCGGGCAATGGAAAGCCGTTGAAATTGCTCGCATAGGCCGTTGTATATGCCCCGGTGTTGGGAATGTAGATCAGGTCTCCCTCCTGGATGTCGGCTGGCAGCATGACATCACGCATCAGGATATCCACCGAGTCACACGTGGGTCCTGCAATAGACCATGGCACGCAGTTACCGGAGCGATCGCTCAGTATTTCATAATTAAGGCCTTCGGTGATTTCAATCATTCCGCCGAACATGCCCGCGTCCCAATACATCCAGCGCTTTTCGCTGCGAGTTGCGGTGCCCACGACCTGACAGATAAAGTAGGCTGAATCAGAAACCAGATAGCGGCCGGGTTCGGCGATGATTTGAATGTGTTCGGGTAATTCGGCAATTGCTTCATTGACGACGGAGGCGATGATTTCAATAGAAGGAATCGGTTTCAAATGGCGCACCGGATAGCCGCCGCCAATATTCAGCAAGCGAGGATCAAGGCCCGCTTTGCGCATTTCGCCAAATACACTGATAGCCCGCTCGATGCCGACGCGCCAGTTTTGAGGATTGCGACATTGTGAGCCTACGTGAAATGTAACACCGGCAAGATCGGCTTTCAGTCGGGCAGCTTCCTGAATGATGTGCGCGATGTCGGCCAGGTGCGTTCCAAACTTTCCGGCCAGCGGCCAGTCGCTGCCGATATTGGGTGTGTCGATGCGCAGATACAGTTTGGCGTCGGCCTTGACGCTATTTATTTTCTGCAATTCCTCAATACTGTCAATTACATACCATTCAACTCCCTTGCTGGCTGCATAGTTCAGATAGGCTCGGGATTTCATTGGATTACTGTAAAAAATTTCAGCCGCGGGCACGCCCAGTTCAAGTAATAAATCGAGTTCGGCTATTGAAGCGATTTCAAATCCCGCACCTTCTTCGATGAGCGCTTGCAAGACGCGCCGGTCAGGATTTGCCTTGACTGCATAATGCGGTCGCACGCGTGGCATGGCGGCTTGAAATCGTCGGGCTTTCTGTCGAACGATATTCAAATCGACCAGCAAAAATGGCTTGTCGTAACCCTGTGACAGTCTTTCTCGTACATGGTTGAAATCCAGGCTGGTTTCGGGATGGGTGTCGAACAGTACTTCAGGTTGGGCTTGCTGCTGAAATGCAGCGGTAGAGATCGGTATGAGCATGAGTTTATTCCTTCTAAGAAAGCTACGTAACAGGGATGAGTATGGCTGTAAGTTCGATTGAGATAAAAGTGCTATGTTTTGAAATCATGATTTTCCTCTTGTCGTTACTGAAAAGTGCCGCATTATAATCTGCATTTTTTTGAAATCAAGCTTTTTTTAATGATCGCTTGACAGCTTATTTTATTTAAAGTTCATCATCGGTTCGAAATGGTACGAATTTACTCACAGTTGAAGCGGATTAGCCAAGCGTGGATTTGCGCCAGAGCTGCTCCGGATATTGTAATAAAGCCTTCAATTACTGTGTCAGTTTTTACTAAAGGGCATATCTAAAAATTGCGATTACAAAACGAAGCAAGTCTGGAAGTGAAGTTATTTTTCCTGGTTAGTGTATAATAACATTTTGTTTATTAT
>NZ_FOIA01000059.1 GCF_900111605.1 Nitrosomonas marina
CCCGCGCTGGCGCGGAAGGCTCCGCCATGTGTCTGGTGACACCGGCGAATACCGGAAAATGGAATGCGATCAACCGGTTGATGAACCCTGGCGCTGCCGGTAAAAAGCCAAATGAACAGA
Organism: Nitrosomonas marina; assembly: GCF_900111605.1. GTDB lineage: Bacteria > Pseudomonadota > Gammaproteobacteria > Burkholderiales > Nitrosomonadaceae > Nitrosomonas > Nitrosomonas marina_A. Next base: position 121 of record NZ_FOIA01000059.1, read on the forward strand.
AATACAAAAAACGGCCAGGCAAGCCGGTCGACAATAAAAACATCGGTAAAAAATTCAATAAGCGTATCAGCAGAAAAGCCGCATGACCTACAATCCCCCCGTCAAGCGGGACGATGAGCCCTCATTGGGCTGTGCTCGGGAAAGTATTGAACTGATTTGATTTTGTCGTTTTATCTGGCCAGAATCTGGACTTCCATCGACCGTAACCTTACACTGATCATTTTTGCCGGACCGGTGGCTGTTCCGCCATCAACCTCATAAATTTCAAGGCCGTTCCGCGTCTCTACCGGCTCCGGGACGGCAGCACATGAATCGTTGAGCACACGAAACCGGTCACCGTCACCATTAATAAAAAAATCGACCAGCACATAACCGGAAAATTCCATTTCTGTACTGGCATTTGCGACAACGACGACTTCATGATTATTCAGGATACGTGAGAACGCGAGTACGCCCGGCGCGTAGGGTGATGTACCAAAATGCACGCCATCGCCCGAAATTGGCCTGAAATAGAGCCGACCATATCGCAATGCAGGCTGGCTATCACGAATGCGTGAAAGGCAATTTATGGTTTTGTAGATTGGATGAACGGGATCAAATGCATTGGGTTTTCCCCACAAGGCTTCACGTACGAACTGATCACTGTTTCCGCGGCCACGCAACCCTTGTTCGGTACCGTAATAGAGACATGGTATGCCCTGCAGGCAGAACAATACGGCAATACCAAGTGTGACTTGCGGGTCGAATTTGTCCGGTTCATCCGAGTTCGCACTGCGAAACCGCTCTTTCATATCATGATTATCGAGAAACGTGACAAAAAACCGCCCTGCTTCGCCGTGGCTTGTCAGAATGTCGCGTCCCAGCTCTTTGCGGCGCCGATAAACATCGATAATCTGCGTTGGAGGCGCAAATCCTTTGACAAATGATGGCAACCGAAAAAAAAGCGGAAAATCCAATGCGGCATCGACGCCAACGAGATCGCTGCCGTCACGGGTATTGCGACCAATGAACTCGGCAATACGCGCTTCGTCGTCGAACACTTCGCCATAGGAAAAAAAATTTTTTTTGCCAATGCTCAAACCATATTCCCGCATCGCGTTGCCAAAGGTCTGGGCGAAATCCCGCTCGATAAATTTCAAGGTGTCTATACGGAATCCATCAATATCATAGCGCGCAATGGCATACTGGTAAGCGAGAATCAATGCATTTCGAACGGGAAAGATCTGACCATCACGCACATCCGTCACAAACTCCTTCAATGACTCAAAGTCGCCACCATCCTCTCCACCCTTGCCTTTGCGGCGAAAGAATCTGTTTTGTTGCAACTCCGTCGGCCAGACCAGCGCATCCGGGTTACGATGCTGATCAGGAATGTTTTCGATGACCGGAAAATCGGCCCGCGCCCGCCCGGTCTCGTCACGCCATTCAACCGGCCGCATCTCGCTTCCGCCAGGCGCGGAGGAACCAAAGCCCTTGTAAGCAAAAACATCGCCGGCATGGTTAAGCACGATGTCAAAAATGACATACAGCCCCAAAGCATGCGCCTCGTCGACCAGTGCGCGCAGTTCTTCATCTTCCTTGCCCGGAACCGACGCGAACCTCGGTTCGGGTCTCAGAAAATCCTGAATTCCGTAACCATGAAAAGTATGCAGGTCTGACTGACGATTTTTCAATACCGGCGAGAGCCAGATTGCCCCGGCTCCGAGATCCTTGATATAACGCAACTGAGCTCTGACACCATTGAAGGTGCCGCCCTGAAACTGACCAAAGGGTTTGTCATACGGCAAGCTGACCGGCTGCAGGCCGTCGTCGCGATTAAATCTGTCCAGCATCAGAAAATAGATCCAGACATCCCGCCAGTCATGCGGCGACGGAAAAGGTGTCGTTATCGCCACACTTTGAGTGCCCGCCTGTACGACACGTTGCGTTCGCTTTGATGCCCGATCGAAGGTTGTTTGAAGCAAGGGATCATTCAGTGACAGGATCATATTACATAGACTCCTTCATAGGGGATAAAGCCGGAACGTTCGTATCGCCAAACCAGCGATCTTTCGTTTATGTGTGATGCCTGATAGATTAGCAAATTCATTTGCCTGAGAATATAAGTACAAATACGTAGTGTTTCACGAAGCACAAACTGTTTTAATTGATATCTGTATTTTGTTGGCCGTTTCATACTGTTACAGTCTTATTGCACACAATTAATGAGTACAATCAATCGTCCCGCTGCCATTTGCTGCCAACAAAAGGGTTAAAAATATTGCCAATTGCGCTATCATGAAAAACAAGTGCAGTATTTATTGACAGGCGCTCGATGATGAAAAATACCGTATTGACAGAGTAAACGCGTTTGCCAGAACCGTAACTGCAAAACTATAACCGTCACTGTAGTTTTTCCGTTGAGCCCCTAAACACGACGATAGGAAAATCGGGAACTCTATGTCTTACAGGCGCACCACTGCCATCTGGATCATCAGCGGATTTGTTCTCGTGCTGGCAGGATATCTTTTCTATGATTATTTTGAATCCAGCGGTGATGGACAATCCGGTTACCGGCGTGGACCGCCACCGGTTGTGGTGACCGCTGCAAGGGCCGAGCAGCAGTTCTGGCGCTCTCAACTGACGTCTGTCGGTACAGTTCAGGCTATACAGGGTATCGACGTAACGACTGAAGTCGCCGGCAAAGTGGTTGAAATTGATTTCAATGCCGGCGCTTACGTTGAAACGGGCGATCTTCTTGTTAAACTTGATACCAGTACTGAGTACGCCGAACTCCGGTCGCTCGAGGCGCAGCTTGAGAAAGCGCGCAGCGATGAACACCGCGCACGCCAGCTTGTCGACAGGGGTTTCATTTCAGAAGCTGCACTGCAGCAAACGACAACTGATACAAAAAACCTCAAGGCGCAGGTAGAAGAACAGCGTACACGCATCAACAAAAAAACCATTCGCGCCCCCTTTGCGGGTAAGCTGGGTATCCGCCAGATCAGTCCCGGTGAATTGATTTCACCGGGAACGTCGATAGTGACATTGCAGTCAATTTCTCCTATTTTTGTAAACTTTACCCTGCCGGAACATACCTTTGCAAAGGTTTATCCGGAACAAACAGTCGAAATACAGGTAGCGGCCTACCCGGCGCAGATATTTACAGGAAAAATCAGTGCAATTAATCCCAAAGTCTCGGAGAAAACACGCAATTTCACAGTTCAGGCGCTGCTTCCCAACGACGAGGCACTCCTGCAACCCGGTATGTTTGCAGATGTCACAATTGACCTTGGCAGGCAACGACCCGTGATCGTCATTCCGGTGAGTTCAGTCACCTTCAATGCTTATGGAGAGTCCGTTTTTTTTGTACGCCAATCAGCACAACAGAGCGGTCTCTCCGGCACTGGTACAACAACAGTGCCTGAACCGGCAGGCCGGAATCAATCCCTGGATTCAGCACATGCACCGGAGCATCCGCCAGCATTGATAGCCGAACGGGGATTTATCAAAACCGGAGAAAGGCGCGGGCTGATGGTGGAAGTCCTGAAAGGGGTGCAGGCAGGCGATCGTATCGTCACTGCAGGTCAAATCAAGATTGACGAAGGGGCCTCAATCATTATCTCCGACGACGATGTGTTGCAAGCAGCCAAACCGAGACCGGAAGAACCATGAGCCTGCTGCAGCAGTTTATCGATAAACCGGTACAGGCGAGCGTCATTAGCCTCGTTATTGCACTGCTGGGAATACAGGCTTTGATGCAGTTAAATGTACGTCAGTATCCTGAAACCGTCACGACCACGCTGACGGTGGTCACGCCATATATCGGGGCCGATGCGGAACTTGTTCGCGGCTTTATAACCACGCCACTGGAGCAGGCAATCGCAACGATGGACGGCATCGAGTATCTGAAAAGCGCCAGCAGTCAGGGACAAAGCGTGATCACCGTGCAGCTGGTATTAAACTATGATCCGAACGATGCAGTCGCTCAAATTCTGACTAAAATACAACAGGTCCGCAACCAGCTGCCGCAAAGCGCGGAAAATTCGATTGTCACCGTCAGCACCGGCAGCGACCAGGCTGCCATGTATCTGGCTTTTTACAGCGATGTACTGGATGCGACACAGATCAGCGATTACCTGACACGGGCAGTTCGTCCACGCCTGGAAACACTACAGGGTGTTCAGGAAGCTGTCATTCTGGGCGCTCAGTCAATCGCCATGCGTATCTGGCTCGATTCGCGCAAAATGGCTGCGTTGGGTATCTCTGCATCCGAAGTAAGAGACGTGCTTGCCGACAACAATTATCTGGCCGCCATAGGAAACACCAAAGGATCGGTGCTGTCGATTTCTCTGGAGACGAGTACGGATCTGGAATCGGTCGATGCTTTTCGCAACATGGTGATACGGGAAGAAGACGGCGCAATCATCCGGTTAAGCGATGTGGCTCAGGTCAGTCTCGGCGCGGAGAACTACGAAAGTTCCGTCATGTTCAACGACCGCACGGTCGTTTTTATCGGTGTATCCGTTACGCCAACCGCAAATCTGCTGGATACTGTCGGAGGCGTGAAAGCCCTGCTGCCGGATATTTATTCGCAAATGCCGGCAGGCCTGGAAGGCATAGTCGTCTACGACAGTACGGTCGCCATTGAAGACTCGATCAACGAAGTTATCCATGCGCTGATCGAGGCACTGCTCATCGTTACTACCGTCATTTTTTTCTTTCTGGGCGCGCTGCGTTCGGCACTTGTTCCCGGTATTGCAATGCCGCTGGCGATTATTGGTGCTTTTTTCATAATGCAAATGCTGGGTTACAGCATTAATCTGCTTACTTTGCTGGCATTGATTCTTGCAATCGGAACCGTCGTGGATGACGGTATTGTCATAGCGGAAAATGCAATGCGGCATATCGAGGCCGGTGCAACGCCAGATGAGGCCGCCAAGCAGACAGCGAATGAACTCTCGGGTTCAATTATTGCGATGAATATCGTAGTGCTCGCGGTCTTCGCGCCTATCGGACTGATGGGGGGTCTGACAGGCACATTATTTACCGAGTTTGCCTACACGGTTGCGGGCGCAACACTGGTTTCCGGCGTGATTGCGTTAACGTTGTCACCGATGATGTGCGCGAAACTGTTGCAGCATAATATGAAGCGCAGGCGAAGTACTCAATGGGTCGATACTGCCTTCAAAAGTATTTCAAACAGTTACGATACGCTGCTTAGCAAAACTCTGGACAGGCACTGGCTGGTGCTTGGGCTCGGCGGACTGATACTGATCAGCGTCTATTTTTTATACACGGCTTCCGAACGAGAACTTGCCCCCGTGGAGGATGACGGGTTTCTGATGATTGCAGCGCAAGGTGACCCGAATATGTCCATCGATCAACTCGAGCGCTGGACTTCATTGCTGGCACAAAATGTAGGACGGTTTCAGGACATCGAACATGTTTTTATGGTGAACAATATCGGTCCGCAAAGTGGCAGCAGTGCCAGCGCCTTCGGCGGTCTCTCGCTCAGGGACTGGAGTGAGCGTGATCAAACCCAGATGCAACTTAAACCGCAGATACAACAGCTGGTCACACAAAACCCGGGATTGCAGGCTGTGGTGATTTCGCTGCCGTCGCTGCCAGGCTCAACCGGCGGCACGTCGGTGCAGTTCATCATCAGTTCCATTGACGACCCCACAGCCGTTTTCACCAACGCCGAGGCCCTCGCCCGTCAGGCGCGTCAAAGCGGTCTGTTTACCTACATTCAGTCAGATTTAAAGTTCGACCGCCTGCAATACCGTATTGACATTGACCGCGACAAAGCCGCCGCTATCGGCATCGATATGCGCCATCTCGGCGATGACCTTGCAACCATGCTGTCTAACAACTATGTCAATTTTTTCAGCTTTGACGGTCGCAGCTATCGTGTCGTGCCGCAAGTGGAACGGCAGTATCGCCTGCAGGCAGAGCAGTTGCTGGACTATTACATTGCCAACGATGAAAAGGAACTGATTCCACTCTCAGCTATCGCAACGCTGACCCAGCAGGTTGAGCCACGTCAGCTGTTACGTTTCAATCAGCTTAACTCTGCTACGCTGTCGGCCGTTCCCGCGCCCGGCATTACCCTGGGGCAAGCTGTTGAATATCTCCAGCAACAGGCTGATACGCTTCTGCCCGGCAGCTATGTGACCGACTGGGCTGGGGAATCGCGGCAGTACGTTACCGAAGGCTCGGCACTCCTGTTTTCTTTTGCACTGGCAGTAATGTTTATGTATCTGACTCTTTCGGCCCAGTACAACAGCTTTCGTGATCCCGCCGTCATGCTGGTCAGTGTACCGATGTCTCTGGCCGGTGCCCTGATCTTTTTTGCATTTGGCGTCGTAAGCGTCAACATTTATACGCAAATCGGTCTACTGGCACTCATTGGTTCAATCATTCGGCATGGCATTTTGCTCGTGGAGTTTGCCAATGATTTACAGCTGAAGGAGTCACTTAACCGGCGCAAAGCGATGGAAAAAGCTGCTTCACTACGACTGCGTTCGATTCTCATGACCACACTGGCGACCCTGTTCGGCCTGATCCCCCTGCTGGTCGCTGCCAGCGGCCCGGGTGCCGAGAGTCGCTTTGCCATCAGCTTCACCCTTGGCGTGGGCCTGGCTATTGGTACGGCATTCACTCTTTTTGTCGTTCCTTCACTTTATACGGTACTTGCCACTGACAGACACAGACAGGCCGGTCATTAACAAACAAAAAAATCATTCCGGCAAGCGACGACGGTACCCAACAGCGATGCTGTTGGGCAATCCGTTTCACGCGCGGATTAGGCCACCCATCAAAAGCACTGCGATGCATAATGGCCCCCAGGTGCCAAGGTACAGTAGAGCGATTGGCCAAACCGAAGGCCGTGCTTTCCAGTCGACTGGTGCCAAACCCTCTCCAGAATTGTGAAGAAGAGTGTTTAATGCGGTTCCTTTCCACGCCTCCAGTTGCTGACCGGATGCCAACGATAGGGCAAGATCAATGAGTTCCTCCTTGGATTGAATTGACCTGGTCAAGTAAATCCGGACACCCCAGTTAAGCAACCTTTTTCATATTTTCCGTTTCTGCCTCATATTGATTTGGGCTTTTATAACCCAGGTATGAATGCAACCGATAGCTGTTGTAAAACATGGTGATATA
>NZ_FOIA01000056.1 GCF_900111605.1 Nitrosomonas marina
ATAATAAACAAAATGTTATTATACACTAACCAGGAAAAATAACTTCACTTCCAGACTTGCTTCGTTTTGTAATCGCAATTTTTAGATATGCCCTTAAGTTGAGTGAAAGTTCTGCCAAAATAATCAATCCACCCTTCGGAATCCACATTTTCATGAAAAGAACCGTCATCAGCCAGTACTTCATGTGATTTTGGGATATGAATCATAGCTGAAACTGGTAAACATCCGAGGTCTGATAGAAAAGCCCGCATTCCTGTCGCGGCTCTTGCACCTCCCCACTGTCCAGCTGAATAGGTAACTATTGCGCATGGTTTATAGGAGAATGTCGAACTTCTGAAATGCTAAGCAAATGAGCCAAGGCAGGACTCATGGAATGATTATACTCAGGGCTCGCCATGTTATATCCGTCAGCAGCTTTGATTTTTTCTGCCAAAGATTGCAGGTGAGCCGGTGCTTTGGTTTGTGCGTAAGCAAAATAAGGTTTAAATAATGGTTCAAAATCCAAGTCCAACGGATCAATTAGTTCTGTTGAAAGATCACCTTGATAATATGATGCACCGGCTTTTGCTACTCTCAGACCAAGACGTGGAGGATTGGGCAGAGTGCTATCTCGCACAGTTCCAGGAAAAACGAGAAATTTCATAGGCGTTCCAATTACATCCTTAATAACGTTATGAAACTTAATTAATGTATTATATTTTACTCGTGTATAGTCGATAGTTCACAGAACTAACACAGTAGCTTGGTAAGCGACAATGAATTTTCTACTATCGAATGTCCTTTTTATACTAAAAGCTTTAATAGGTTTATCACTGTATATTTCGGCTTGGAATATCGCTTTGGCAAATAATTTAATTATTGATGATCGAACCAGCGGCAACTTAAGTTCTAACCTTGGCACACAATGGCGAATGGTCACTGATCAGGTGATGGGTGGCGTTTCCAATGGTGAGTTAACACTGGACAATTACAAAGGTAAAAACTGCTTGCGCATTCGTGGTGATGTTTCTACCGAAAATAATGGCGGTTTTGTTCAGATGGCACTGGATTTAACAAATAACGGGGCATTTGATGCCTCATCCTATGCAGGCGTTGAAATCATCGTTTCCGGTAACAATGAACACTATAATTTTCACTTTCGAACGACTGAGCTTTGGCTGCCATGGCAATCGTATCGTTACAGCTTTAAAGCCATATCAGACTGGCAAACAATATACATTCCTTTTAAGGATTTAAAAGCCTATAGGACAACAACAAAATTCCATAGAGATAAGCTTAAACGTATAGGATTAGTCGCAATCGGCAGAAACTTCAAAGCCGATCTGTGTGTGGCATCGATTAAATTATATACCCTGGATTAGAAGGCATACTGCACCTCCGGGTTTATTGCATATTCCGGCAAAGTTGAGCAGTCGTTCCGGCATGTTGAACGTCAATTCGGTGAACGGTGAAATTTGTTTCGCGGCATTTAAAAATCGAAAAACAGCAAATTTAGAAATTCAATATTGAGTTTTATTTTCCTTAGGCCTCACACCAAACGACTTCTGTAATCCACGTAAATTCAAGGATGTATGCGAAGCAAAACCCCGGAGGATTTATCCTGATATTTGCGGGATGGAAAAAAATGATTTATGAGAAACACAGAAAATCTAGTAAAAATTTTCATTTTATCCGGAAAAGCTGTTCACGTTTACCAGAATAGATGTTCACACTGAACCAGAATGGCTGTTCAGGTTAGGCCGGAATATGCACACAAACATTAGCCAAGTAATAACAAATATATTACGATCATCTGACAAAAAGATCGAACAAGATGAACTGAGATGTTTCTTATTTCTTTTGGTAATAGAACGACTATTTCCTGCAAGACACGCCTTGCCATGAACACTGACAAGCGCACTGAACCCGGCAATATCATATTGATAGAGTACGAGTCCAAATTGCCATGACAACGAACACCTACGAGTCATCGGTATCATCGGTAACGATCTGCTGAATTATTTCTGTATTCAAGTTAACTCTTATATACAGAATTTATGATAATTGAAATATTCCAACTATAAGTTGGAACTGCCATCTCCTAATAGATTTGGAAAAACAGGTTTTTCCAACCTCGCGACATAGCTGAAAATAGCAATATAAGAGAAAACCATCCATGTCGACAAACAATGAAACCTCTTTTGAACAAGATCGTGTTAATAAAACGCTTCGCTATGGCCCCTATCCTGAACTAACCTATTCGGCAGTATTTGTAGGGTATTTTTTAGGATCGATCTTAGCACTCAGTATCGGATATGCTGCACTTAAGCTGGGTTTTTCCATAGAAGGCTCGGAACTAGCCGCTATATTGGGCTATGGTATTTTGCGAGGGCTTATGCAGCGTAATTCAATTGTAGAAAACAACATAGCCCAAACAATCGCCAGCGGGGTGAATGGTGCCGCCAGTGGCATGATGTTTTCGATACCGGCATTATTTATTTTGGGACAACCCGATTTTAATCCTTACCTACTTGTTTTTGGCTGTATTGCCGGTGCATTTCTAGGCATTGCTTTTATTATTCCATTGCGTAAACAGATGATTGATTATCAGCGGCTCACTTATCCCGGTGGTGTCGCGGTAGCAACTATTCTAAAATCGCCTGGTGCAGGCATCAGAAAAGCTCAGTTATTGATTGGCGCTGCGCTATTGAGCGGCTTGACTCATTTCGCTGTTAAAACCTATCTTGGTAATGACAACTATAATTTTGGAGCAGTAATAGCCCTTCCCGAATATATGAACGGCATTATCTATGTGTCATTACTTACGATCGGTGTGGGTTATATTGCAGGCAAAGGCGGCGTTGCGTTTATTATCGGTGGTTTCGTCTGTTACTGGTTTATTGCCCCTTTGCTTGCTTATACCGAATTACTCCCCGTTAGCACCAATGGCCTGGCGATCACTGAGCCCAATGAACTCAGAGCAATTCTGTTCAGGCCGACAGGTATTGGCATGCTTATCGGTGGCGCAATAACCGGCATTATCATGGCCCTACCATTGATTATTAGCTCCATCCGCTCCATGCAGCATGCGGCTAAGTCCGGAGCTTCCTGGTCGCATGATGAGATGCCCATTAATTTACTCTACGGGGCAGTCATTGGCGCTGTTGTGTTGCTCATTGTGATTGCCGTTCAATCCACAGAACAAATGGGATGGTTGCGCGGGTTAACAATGGCGGCTGTCGGCACATTATGGATCTGGATTGCAGGGGTAATCTTATCTGAATGTATCGGCCGGACAAACTGGTCACCACTGAGTGGAATGACTTTAATTGCCGTTACAATATTGATTCTTATTACCAGCGGCTTAGGTAGAGCTGACGCGATTATGGCTGCCGTGATGGTTGGTGCTGCCTGTTGTGTCGCCATGTCGCAGGCAACTGATTTGATGCTCGACCTAAAAACCGGTTATTTAGTGGGTGCAACACCCAAAAAACAGCAGATAGGGCAGTTTCTGGGTGCTTGGCTAGGCCCTATTTTAATTATGGCACTTATTTTTATTCTGCATAAGGCTTATGGTTTAGGCAGTGATGAATTACCTGCGCCACAAGGGCTGGCATTGGCAAGCATGATTGAAGGTATTTTGGGTGGCAATGTGCCACTTGAAAAATATTTAGCTGGAGCCGGTTTAGGCGCGCTATTAAGTGCTACTTCGGGCGGACTGGGTATAACGGTCGGCCTCGGTTTTTATTTACCATTTAGTATTGTTATCGCTTATGCGATCGGTACTTTAGTACGTGTCGTAAGCGACGCGAAGCTGCCGGAATCGTTCTCTCGGAACATAGGCATTCCAGCTGCTGCGGGTCTGATTGTAGGAGAGGCACTGGTTGGTATCGGCTTCGCTATTATTAAAATCGCACAAGGATTATAGGGATCATGATACTAAAAAGAATTGGAATATGCTTAATCATTATCAGTTTTCTTACAGGAGCATTTTTAACTTCACTGGATGCGGCTAAAGTACTGTGGACTTATTTTATTCCGGCACTTCTTTTGGGTTTCGTGGGACTAGCAATAACAAAAAATGAAACGAGTAAAGCTGCACATTCTGATAGCAGATTAAATAATGATTTAGCGCTTATGACCTTGTGCCTTGAAAATATAATCAAAAATCTAAATGAGATTAATCAAAAACGTGAAACATTGCCGATCTATCAAGCACATATTGAAATCGACAGATTATTTCGCGAAGACTTGAATAATTTTGCCCAAGCCAGGGAATCCATGCGTCATACTTTTGGGTTGCAAAATTATGCAAATATCCTGTCATCGTTTGCCGCAGGTGAACGATATATCAATCGTATCTGGTCGGCATCATCAGACGGCTACGTGGATGAAGTAAAGACTTATATAACTAAGGCGCTTGGTCAATTTATTGAAGCAAAAAGTAAATTTGACGAAGCCAAGATCAGCTAGCAAACTATTCCACACGACTTATTAGCATTTATGGAACTATTCTCATCCATAAACTACAAGATTACTTGTTAGGTATTTTCTGACAATTCTTCTACTAGCCACTCTGTAAAAGCAATAACTTTTCGTAATTCTCCGCTAAAAGGCGACACCAATAAATAGTATGTAAAGCCTGGCATAGAGCAATTACCATCCAAGGGCTTCAACCAGCCCTGCTGTATGGCCATTTTAGCTAATACCGAGCTGACGAGCACCACCCCTTGTCCTGCTAAAGCAGCTTGAATAGCGTGGTGTTCTTGATCGAAGCAGCTTATCTTCGGGATAGGCATATCAGGTCGAAATGCCTGTAACCAGTTGCGCCATGTAATTGACGGCAGGTTTTTATTCTTCCATTGGGTCTCAATAAGGGTGCCAACCTTTAAGTCCTTATGGCGATTCAAATAATCTTCCGTGGCATAAGCACCAAAGTGCTCGGTCACCAATTTTATCATATGCGCATTTTTTTCATCGTACTTACCGTACCTTATTGCAAGATCGATACGCCGATCTCGATTGATATCAATAAGATCTTCCCCGGTTTTTATCTCTATTTGAATCTCAGGGTATTTCTCTTGAAAACTTGCCAGATTCGGCACCAGCCACATTGATGCAAAAGACGTGGTTGTAGTAATTCTCAAAACGGATTTTGTATTGGATATTTCCTCAAGTGCCGTTGATAGCTGCTGCAGAGCCTGATGAGCCGCCTGTGCGAGCTTAGAGCCTTCTCGAGTCAGGATTACCGATCGAGTTCTTCGCTCAAATAGCAAAATCCCCAGTTTATCTTCTAAGTTGGCTATTTGATGTGATATTGCTGTAGGAGAGAGGTTTAATTCCTCCCCAGCAGCCTTAAAACTACCCAATCGAGCAGCCGCTTCAAACCCTCTCACCTGATTTAAATGTGGTAAATGGGTAAACATATAGCTCCTATAGATGTAAAAAATTCATCTATAGGTGTATTTTCACCATTTGTCAAGATAGCCAGATTTGTAGATACTTCATAACAAATATTACGTCAACAACAGGTGAATTTAATGGCTACTTTACTTCATATAGATGCAAGTGCGCGTAAATCGCGTTCTATTTCAAGATCATTAGGAACTGAGTTTAAAAACCAATGGCTCTCAGCAAACGCGAAGGACAAATTCATCTACAGAGATGTTGGCAGCGCGCCACCAGAGTTTATTTCTGAAAGTTGGATAGCCGCTGCTTTTACTCCAGAAAATGACCGGACAGAGGAGCAGATTTCATTATTAAGGCAATCTGATCTTTTGATTGATGAATTATCTGAAGCAAATGTAATAGTCATATCAACGCCCATGTATAACTATGGTATGCCCGCAGCATTGAAAGCTTGGGTTGATCAAGTTGTCAGAGTTAACAAAACCTTCAGCTTTGACTTAAACCGTGGTGACTTTCCGCTAGAACCTATTCTTTCAGGAAAGGCCCTTGTGTTACTCACATCATGCGGAGAATTTGGTTTTGGAAAGGGTGAAACGAGAGAAGAAATGAACCATTTAGCGCCCCATCTTCAAACAATTAGTAAATACCTTGGTGTAGATGCAACATTTGAACTACGCGTCGAATACCAGGAATTCGGTGATACCAGACATAAAGAATCTATCGAGAAAGCTTACAAAGCTATTCCTAGAGTAATCAATAAGCTCTCTACAAACCTGACTACGAATGCCTAACGCCATGCATCACCGGACATTGCAAAGCGTCGCTCGTTCTTCGCTTTGCTTTTTACTGCCGGTGATGTGAAGCGTTATATACTACTGGAATATGAATTATCGTTCTACCTCACCTTCCGCTTTGGGTCGAATGCAGTCAACAGCCACATTGCAAAAATCAGGATCGAACAGGTAATGCGCTGTCATCGCAAAGAAGCGTGTATTGACTACGCGCCCGTTGCCTTTGGATACCTTGTCCACGGCAGTCTTCATGTTGTCGTAAATGCCGCGTTTCGGCACACCGCCAAAAGCTGCAAATGCACGGGTATGCGCATCAAACAACATTTCGTGACTTTGTGACGGATAGCCGGACAACATAAAAGCGCGGCTGGCGCATAGCTTGGTATGTGCAGCCAATACTTTACGGTGAATACCACCGATCACCAGCCACTCTTGCTCCAGTCAAACTAAAACGCTTCACCCAACGCAAACTTCAGCGGTACATACGCTGTTTTACTCTGACTTCCTTGATTGCGCCAGTTGCGGATGAAATCGCACACAATCGTATAACCGCCAACATAGCCGCCCTTCCTGATCTCCTGGAACAGCATCTTGGCCGTGCGGCGGTCTTTCCTGGGACGGCGGGCATCCGCTTCCAGCGCTAGCAACAACCTGGATTCAAACGGTGTCAGCTTGCCGAGCTTCTTCGCCCTTTGATATTTAACAGCACTATCACTTGGCGCTTTCAACCACTTCTTGATCGTGTTCCGCGACAGGCTCGTTCTTCGTTGAATCTCATTAATCGACAGATGTTCACGGTAAAACATCCGCCGTATCTTTGCATACATAACCATGGTAATCACCTCTTAAATTCTCCTGCCTAAAATTTAGGCAGGATACGTGAATTACCTGGTCAATTTTCGACCGGTGTCAACAAGACAGAACACATATACGTCAGATTGGCGGATTTTTTCAGAAGAATATTCATTTGTAGCCGCCTCCCATCCATAAGTAGGACGAATACTAAATTGAATGCTTGAATATTTGTTTTGCATCCAACTCTGGATATAAGCGGATGACTTTACCTCTACCTTTACGCCTTCTGTGGTGATTACATCACAGGAATCCCATTCTTGTCTGATGCCAGAAGGATTGCCTACAGCAGAAGTAACTATATATTCAGCGACAAGACCGCGTAGAGCATTCCCGACCAAGTCAGATGAAGACCACTGCCAAAAGGACAATAAATTTATTGGAAGATTTTGTCCTCTGGAAAAGAATGGTTCTTCACCGGATTTCCTTTTTACCTCTAATGCGGTTAGTTTGTTCATTATTATCGACAGTCAGGAAGTAATTATAGGTTTTCCGTGTATCTTCCGTATTTTGGAATTAAAAGCAACAAAATGGTTACGTTTGTCTGTCAATCATCCTGAATGGCTCAATATATAGAATTGCAGTTCATGCCTGCGCTAGTCTGTCATATATTTTTCGGCCAGATTATTGGGTACTGATTGAAAGTAGTGACTGGCTACTTTTGGCCGAAAGTGGGAATTTCAACCATACTAATTTTAACGGATATTCAATTTTCCGAATCTAAATCTCATAACAGCTTGCAGCAAACCGACAGAATAGCTCCAAAACCACATAATCCGGAACACCGGTGTACCCGATAGGGGTTTTGTCATGCCGAAGCCAAAAGCACACGAAAACGGACGACTTTGCTTGCAAGTGGGATGCAGGTGGGTGCCGGGGCGAACTATGTGTTTTGACTAGAGTTTAGAGTTTCAGAATTCTATAAAGGAAATAAAGGAAAAGACTAATACAAAAAGGAACAAATTAACGCAAAAAGTGCTTGACATTGTGGCACAAAAATCGTTGCCGCGCGCTAAATAGCTTTGTTTTTGAAAGGTATTTAGCGCGCGGCCTCTAGAAGAAATTTTTGAGAT
>NZ_FOIA01000023.1 GCF_900111605.1 Nitrosomonas marina
CACTTGCCTGATCGCCCTGGCAAATGGGGTTCCAGTAACGACCACACATGATCTGAAAGATCATGTCTACGATAAGCTTCTGACATACTATTACCATGTATAATAATCACTTACAGCATAATTATACAGTAATTTCTAACTTGTGACGACGCAATCTAGTTTGTGCCCACCTGCTTTGGATCGATGTCATAAACAAGATGCCCGATTGGCGCATGGCGGAATTGATGCAAAAGTTTGGGAATGAATTAATCCATAGACTTGGCCATTAATTATAATTATGCAGTTTTACCCGGAAAAGCACTGACCCGGGTAAAACCATGATCGAATTGTGTTATTGTGTTTTTACTTTTTCAATACCGCCTCTTTGTCTGGGCTGGCTCTGATAGTCTGTGAGAATACCAACGGCGATAATCACAATACCCATGCCGATATAAAAATTTCTCGCGATTTCGTCAGTGGCAAAGCCAAAAATGAAAGGTAAGGCAATTAGTGAAGGTCCGACCAGGCGCTCAATCCAGCCATGAATGGTAAATGGAATCAACTTGACTATCCCAAAGGGAAAATCAGAAGTCAATGTAACAATCAAATGAACGACGGCCAGGCTATAAGCAAGAATTGCTGGTAACTCACTTAATCCTAACACTATTGGGGCGAGTAAAAATATAACAACAGTCAAAAAATCAAGATAACCGTGTGTACGTGGTGAAATTACTTTCATGTGAATTCTCCTGTATTAATTCGTGGTCACTCAAAGTTGCCACATTTGGTACGTTAATACAGTTCTGCCATCGGCGTCTGTTAGCTACAAAACACTAACTGCCTTAAATAAATTAGGGTCAAGTCTGTTTATTCATAATAATTTTTATGATATTTTCTCGTTTATGTCCCGTCCGTTAAGAATTGAATATCCAAATGCCTGGTATCATGTAATGAACCGGGGAGCGGGTTATCGCAATATTTTCAGCAGCGATACCCACCGCATGCTTTTTCTGGATTTGCTGTCACAGATAAGCAAGATGTTTCGTGTGGAAATTCACGGGTTTTGCTTAATGGGTAACCATTATCATTTATTGATCCATACGCCTGAGGGTAACCTGCAACGGGCGATGCGGCATCTGAATGGTGTTTACACGCAACGTCATAACCGTTTGGAAACTACCGACGGTCCTTTGTTTCGCGGGCGATACAAGGCAATCCTTATCGAGCCGGATGCTTATTTGTTAAATGTAAGCCGATACATTCATTTGAACCCAGTTGTGGCCGGTGTGACTTCTTCAGCCAGAACTTACCAATGGTCCAGTTACCGGTATTATATGGGTGCTAAAGCAATGCCGGAGTGGCTGCATACAAAATTTGTGCTGAATATGCTGGGGCGGCAGCAACGGCGGAGGTCTTACCGGTCATTTGTTGAAAAGGGCGTTGATGATGAAACGCAACTGTTTTATGGCAAAAATAAACTACCCGCTGTAATGGGCAGTGACACTTTCAGAGAATCAATTTGTTCCAGGTTGCCAGTCAATGCGGAAATACCGGAAATAAAGAAACTCAGACCAGTTCCCTCAGTCTTAGCCATTATCCAGGCTGTTTCGCTTGTGTTTGCCTCTCCTGAAAAAGAAATATTGCAAGCGGTACGGGGGCGTGGAATGAAAAGTCACGCGCGGTCTGCAGGAATTTATTGCTGCCGTAAATTTGCAGGCTTGTCACTGAATGAGATAGCAACAGCCTTTGGCCTCAGTCACTATGGCAGTGTGTCAGGTTCGGTCGCCAGATTTGAGCGGCAGATTTGTGAAGATGCAGGGTTGGCAGAATTGGTGCACGAGGTAGAGAAGAAAATTAATGAATAGATTTGTTTTAGCATGATGACATTGCCCAAATCCCTGTATATATCCCATGGCGGAGGGCCGTTGCCATTGCTGGGAGATCTGCGGCACGATGAAATGGTGGCATACCTGCAGCGTATTGCTGAAACCATGCCCAGGCCGGAGGCGATAGTGGTGTTCAGCGCGCATTGGGAAGAACAGGTCCCTACAATTACCGCGGCAAGAAATCCACCATTAATTTACGACTACTACGGATTTCCACCTGGGTCATATCAAATTCAATATCCGTGTCCAGGTGAGCCTGCATTGGCTGGGGAAATATTCCGTTTGTTTGCAAACGAGGAAATCGATGCGCGCCTGGACGAAATCCGGGGATTCGAGCATGGCGTCTTTGTCCCTCTCAAGATCATGTATCCCGATGCTGACATGCCGTGTGTCCAGATTTCTTTGGTTAACACACTGAACCCCTCCCGGCATATTAAGATCGGATCCGCGTTGAGGGATCTGCATAAACAGAATGTGCTGGTCATGGGTTCCGGTTTCTCTTTTCATAATTTGAAAACTTTTTTTGCGCCTGATACCGTGGAACCAGACCAGCTTAACGAAAAATTTGAGAATTGGTTGCAGACCGTTTGTGTTGATAGGGGGTACTCAGAGGAGCAGAGAAGTGAATTGCTGGTTCTATGGGAAGAGGCGCCCGGTGCGCGTTATTGCCATCCGAGAGAAGAGCACCTTTTGCCATTGCATGTGTGCTACGGCGTGGCAAAGACACCTTGTACAGAGAGATATGGGCTGACTATCATGAACAAAAAATCGAGCATGTATGCATGGTGAGCTGTGTGCTTTCAACGGCAAAAAAACAAACTCGTTTGCTAATGATGGCAAATCTTTGTTTTTATTAAATATTTCATGTGCGGTTAATTTTTCTGCCAAGTATTGCTACTGATACATTTTGGAGTTTTAAAGATTACAGGCTGGGTATGGGTTGTATAGCGTCATTAATAAGATTTCTTTTTGCGTGTATTATATGCCCAATACAGCATAAAACCGGTAAAGAGCATTCCACCGACAATATTACCGGCAATTACCGGTAAACCATTCCA
Source organism: Nitrosomonas marina (assembly GCF_900111605.1). Classification (GTDB taxonomy): domain Bacteria; phylum Pseudomonadota; class Gammaproteobacteria; order Burkholderiales; family Nitrosomonadaceae; genus Nitrosomonas; species Nitrosomonas marina_A. The sequence continues at coordinate 2,924 of NZ_FOIA01000023.1, forward strand.
TAACCACCAGTCGGCAATTGTGATATTTCCACCCAGCATGATGCCGGCTGGAATTAAAAACATATTGACAATGGCATGTTCGTAGCCCAGGGCAAAAAAAGTCATGATGGGTAGCCACATGGCCGCGATTTTTCCAGTTGTAGTGGTTGATGTGAGGGCCATGACAGCACCCAGTGTAACCATCCAGTTGCAAAGCAGTGCACTGGTAAAGGCTGTGATAGTGCCATCAAAACCGTATTGTGCGTAACCCAGTGTTTTATTCTCGGCGATATCGATCAAACGTTGTGCAGCGGCAATCGTTGAGGGGTCAATATGTCCCATTTTCGTTGTGACGATCGTATAAAGAAAGGCATAGCCGACTCCGCCGACCAGATTGCCGATTAATACCCAGTACCAGTTATAGAGTAAAGCGCCGATATGTGTTCGCCTATCTTTGACAGCGATCGGTATAAGTGCAAAATTACCTGTTGCCAGTTCAAGGCCAAGCAATACAATCATGACAAAACCAACCGGAAAAACCAGGGCACCGACAATACCGAGACCGGTTTGTGTTGCCGCCAGAATGGCCAGTGTTGTAGCATAACCGAGAAAAGCGCCGGCAAGAAAACCACGCAATAACAGATCCTTGATCGTTAAACCGGTTTTCCTGGCGCCAGTCTGCAGCATGTTTTCAACGATTTCTTCCGGCTTGACATAGGCCACGATTTTATCTCCTTTTAGTCGGTTGATTTTTTCTGTTTTTAGATGTCGGTTAAAAATTGTGCAGTTAGTGATTTACAGGAAACTTCCCATGCGCTTCGGCGTAATGCATATGTGGTCCAGTCAGCCTGCGTAACTTGGCTCCTTTTAGATGTTGAAAAACAGTAGCGACTGGTAAATCGATATGCTTATCAAGTGATATCAAATCTGTTGATTAATAATAAAAATATGATATGTTTACTTTTATATCCTGTCCATTATTGATTGAAAGATTGATAAAATCCGGATTTGGTCCAACTAATGCCTGAAGTAGTGAGTATAATTATAATTAATAAATAGACTTGACCCTAAAATGATAATTGGCGTCATCTCGGATACCCACAGTCTTGTTCGTCCGGAAGCTTTGGAATATCTTGCCGGTTCAGATATCATCGTACACGCGGGCGACATCGGGTCGGATTATGTAATCCGGGATTTGCAGGCTGTCTGTCCTGTCGTTGCGATTCGTGGGAATATTGACAGGGGTTCGTTCGGTGACCAGTTTCCAAAGACCGAAGTGGTGGAGGCTGATGAAAAATTGATTTACATGATTCACAATATTGACGAAATCGATCTCGACCCGGTCGCAGCAGGATTTGATGTTGTTGTCTTTGGGCACTCGCATATGCCCAGCTCCAAAATCAGGGAAGGTGTGTTGTATTTCAATCCGGGCAGCGCTGGTCCCCGCCGGTTCAAGTTGCCTGTAGCGCTTGGAAAGCTCTATATCAGCAAATCGGGAATAGCCCATGAAACGCACCTAATAGCATAAAGGTTGAATTTCAAAGTATTTGTTTAAGAACCAAATGATGAATATGTTGCTGCAAATTCTGACACACCATCGATTCATACTGGTTCCCGAAGATCCAGCATTCGCCCGTCATGTTTCAAACATCACTCAACTCCGATACGCCTGCTCTGCTCCACATCATACACGGTGACCCTGTCCGCGCTGTTACCCCAGGCGTTCCTGATATATGACACGAGATTCGCGATCTCGTAGTCGTGCAGAATCTGCTGAAAAGGCGGCATACCGTAAGGGCGCGGGTTCCCTTTGGTTGTGGCAGGATAACCGCCTTCCAGAATGCTGCGAATGGTATTGAGCGGTGATGCCATGACCACACTGCGGTTTCCTGCCAGCGGCGGGTAAACACCAGGTACGCCTTTTCCCGAAACGCCATGGCAGTCCTGGCAATAAGTCTGATACAGCTGCTCGCCATGCACCAGGCTGCTGTATGCGCTGATCGGCGCAGGCGCGGCCGAAGCCGCCGCATAATCCGATTTGCTGTCCGATATGGATTGCAGGTACACAGCCATGGCGCGCAGATCTTCCTCGGACAGATGCTGCAGGCTCTGCCGGATAATCGTAGCCATCGGCCCTGAAGCCACCGCGCGGTCTGTAATGCCAATGGACAGCAACGCCACAATTTCATCAATGGTCCAGTCACTGCTGCCGGCTTCGAGATGCGATGTCAACGAGGGTGCGTACCAGTTCATGCCCATGATCTGCCCGCCCGCCAGTTCATTGTCTGCACCCCCGAGCAGGCTGCGGTTGGTATGGCAGGCATTGCAGTGCCCCAACCCCTGTACCAGATAAGCGCCGCGGTTCCACTGCGTTGTTTTCGATGAGTCGGGCACATACTCGCCAGGGGTGAAGTGCAGCGCGCGCCAGATATGCAGCAGCGGCCTGAAATTATACGGAAAACGGATGGCATGCGGCGGGTTGGTTTGCCTGATTGCGGGCAGCGACTGCAAATAGGCAAAAATCGCGTTGGCGTCCTGCCGGGTCACTTTGGTATATTCGGTGTAAGGAAATGCAGGGTAAAGCAACTGGCCATCGGGCGATTTGCCTTCATGCAAAGCATGCCAGAAATCCGCTTCAGTCCAGTTACCGATTCCTGTTTCTTCATCGGGTGTGATATTGGGTGTGACGAAAACGCCAAATGCGGTGGTCAGGCGGCGACCGCCTGCAAACGGTTGTCCGCCGCGAGCGGTATGGCATCCCATGCAGTTACCTGCTCGTGTCAGATACGCGCCACGCTGCTGCTGCGAATCAAGTCCGGCACGATAGAACGGATCGTCTGAATTACCATATGCCGCGGCGTCTGTTGCCAGAAACAGCAATGCAGCGCCTGCTACCAAATGCGCAGCCAGCTCTTCAAGTCTGCCGGTCAAGGCCGTGAAATCGTTCATGATGAAATCTCCACCTCAACAATACTGCTGCAACGTTGGGCCAGTGCGGGGGACAAGCTTCCCGCCGGTTCCGGGTTGCCGGAAACTTCCTGAATCGACAGCCACTTTGCAATCGCGATGATTTCACGGTCTGTCAGCTTTTCCGCTATCTTCGACATACAGTCGGATACCTGGCCACGAACCAGTCCACCGTTGCGCCAGCTGCCAAACTGGGCGGACAAATACGCCCGCGGCAAGCCCAGCAGCCCTGGAATAAAAGGCGATTTTCCCATCAATGCGCGGCCATGGCAGTCGCTGCATGCCGGAATATCCCTGTCAGAATCACCTGAAAAAATCATCATTTCGGCCAGTTCGCGTTCATCAGGCTGCAAGCTGTGTCGTTCCGGCTGATACTTCGGCAGCGACTGCGTTGAAAAATAACGCGCGATATCCATCAGGTAGTCGTCGGGCATATTCTCCAGCAGTATGGCCATTGGTTGATAATGGCGCCGACCGTCCCTGAAATTGCGTAACTGGTTGTACAGATAGCCCACGGGCTTGCCGCCTATGCGCGGATAGTAAACGTGCTGCTCGGCACGGTCTGATTCGCCATGACATATCGTGCAGGATTTAACGCGCTCTGCCATGTCGTCAGGCGGGTCGCTCGCAGCATTTGCCGTGGTTGCGATAAGAAAAAAAACTGTCAAAATAAACTGTATCATGTCAAAAGAATCCTTGTCAGAATCTGAAATTATACTGCACATAAAACAGATCGGAATTGATGCCGGGTCTCTGGTTTTCGATGAAATCCCCGGAAAACAGTTTCGAGTAGCCGACAATGACGTCATGATGGCGGGCAATATGAAAATTAGCCAGAAAATCGATGCCGTCGCCGATATGACTGCCGGACTGCCCTGTCGGGTCTCGCAGCAGCGGAACGCCGCCTGCGTTGTACAGGAAATCGCGCTCGTTTGCCAGATAATAGCGATGATATTGTCCGATAAATGTAAACCAGGGCTGAGGTTTTAAGGTGATCTGCGCATTGATATCGTGGACATTCTGCCTGCCGACCAGATCGATATAGCCGAGATAATAGTGGCCGAACGGGAACAAATGGTTGAATGTGTTGCTTCGGCCATCCTGCGGGTTACTGTCCCCGGATGCGAAGTCATAGCGGATCCAGATATTCGGGTTCATCGGGAGTGGCAGCTGATAGCCAACGCCTGTCGCAACAGCAAATGCCGACACGTCCAGTCCGGACCGCTCGCCAAATTGATACATGCCCTCCAGTTCATACAGAATACGATCGAAATTTCCCGCCAGCCTTCCACCCAGCGTATGGACAATCGTATCGCCCCGCATGATGTTACCCGCTGCTATATTTGCGTCGGACACGGTGTGCCTGTTATCCAGCCCTAAATAATACAAATCGATCAAATGATCAGGTCGCGGTTTGATGGTGCCCCAGAGGCCCCAGAAATTCTGCTTTGTGTCCCAGTTATCGAAGTCCCCTTTTTCGGTTCGCATGGGACGTACCCAGAAAGCATCCAGATCAATCGTGTCACTGCGCCAGAAAGTCTTGACGCCCTGGAATGTGCGCCGCGTATTTGCCCAGTCCAGCGTGGAAATCAATCGCTGGGAACCGTAGAGCAGTTCCTGGCGGCCAACCCGAACATAAACCGGCCCATTGACATCGGCTACCTTGATGTCTGCAAACAGATTCAGCATGTCTGTATGATTTCTGTCAATTCCCGATGGTGCAAGTTCGGGATCAAATGATCGCGCATCGATAAATTCAGCAAATAGACGCACGCGGTCCCGATACCACAAATCGGCATGAAGGCGCGTCCTGATCAGGTGATAATCATTATTCAGCCCGTTTTCGTTCAGACGGGAATCGGTTTCATGCATATACCGGTACCAGAAGCTGCCGCCAAATGACAAAAGCCAGTCGTCCGCAATCGGGATCCGCTTAACTGGATCAAAGATGTCTGTTTCGTGCCCCGGTTTCTCGAGATAACGGAAATCGATATCGAACTGGGGCGTTGTCATTAAGCCGAACCGTGGGTACGGAGAAACTGGCGGTTGAGACTGTTTGTTTCCGGTCAGCAAATCCAGAATTGAATAATAACCTGCCTGGGGTGCTGCCGGGCGCGAAAACATTCCCGGTTTTGGCGGTGAGGTGACGGGAGGAACACTGCTCCAGTCGGTGCTTGTTTTATTCTGTTCTGCTGCAGTACCTGCTGCAGTGTTCGCGAAGATCGATTGCGTTGCCAGGATTACGATGCCGGTCAGGCAACATAGCAGCGAATAATGCACGAATGCAGCGCCGGTCGATCGTGTAATGCGTCCTTTAGTTGTTTGCATAAAAAATATTTCCTCTGAATTATGATGGCGATAGAAGCCATTGGTGATTGCGTGTTCGATAAGAAACTGCAAAGGGTGAAAATCTTTTTCATGCAATAGATCTATCAATAATCGTGCCAACTATTAACTGGTTGTTTAATAAATAATTTATTGCAAATGCCAGTATCAAAAAGTTATGAATCACAAATTTTTGTGATACGATTCACAAAAATTTGTGATTTTGTGATGGTTAATTTTGATTTGTGCTTCCGTCATTCACCGTTGTTTGCAGCGATTGTCGATGAAACATGCATCTGTTGCGATATCAATACGGTCTGGCGAGAATATCTGGGGTTGCCGGCTACCGATGATGCCGTGTCATACCCATTCGAGGCGTTGTTCAACCGGCAGAACGATACCGCGCTTACCCGGCAGATTACGCATGTCATACAGAACGGCGCTGCAATGAACGGCAGAGCGGTATCACTCTGCCGGCAGGAAAGCGAACAGAGTGATGGTGCGACTGCGGGGCTTCAGGGCATGCTGTCGGCCTGGCGCGTAAAACAGGCCGGCGGCATGCGATATTACGCGTTGCTGGTGTTTACTGAGACCTCAGAATACAGTCGTGCGGTCGCTAAGCTCAAGCAGTTGCAAAAAACGCATGAACTGATTCTCAACGCGGTAGGCGAAGGGATTTACGGTGTCGATGCGCGGGGTAATACAACCTTTGTCAATGAAGCGGCGACCCAGATTCTGGGATGGCGTGCCGAAGATGTTATCGGAAAGTCGCTGCACGATATTCACCATCATTCCTATCCGGACGGCAGGCCGTACCCAAGCAGCGAATGCCCGATTTATCGCGCATTTACAGATGGCGACATACACCGCGGAGATGACGAATTTTTCTGGCGCACAGACGGTACGCCGGTTCCCGTTGAATATACCAGCACACCTATTCGCGAGAATGGTGAACTGAAAGGGGCGGTTGTTGTCTATCGGGACATTACAGAGCGAAGAAAAAACGAGCAGCAGCGCGAAGCAGCCTATCTGGAGATAAAAAAACTGAAGGAACTGCTGGAACGGGAACGCGATTACTTGCGCGATGAAATCAATATCACAGCTAATTTTGGTGAAATTATCGGTGAAAGCCAGGCTCTGATGCGTACGCTGGCCCAGATAGAGGCTGTTGCCAGAACCTCGACCAGCGTTCTGATATTGGGCGAATCGGGTGTCGGCAAGGAAATGATTGCACGCGCGATCCATGCCAACAGTTCCCGGGCCGATAAGCCGCTTGTTAAGGTTAACTGTGCCTCTGTTCCCAAAGAGCTTTTTGAAAGCGAATTTTTCGGACATGTGCGCGGTTCGTTCACAGGCGCGCATCGTGACCGGGTAGGCCGGCTGCATCTGGCTGATGGTGGAACGCTGTTTCTGGACGAAGTGGGAGAGATTCCGCTGGATTTGCAGGGAAAGCTGCTGCGGGCTTTGCAGGAACAGGAGTTCGAGCGTGTGGGCGACGACAAAACGATTAAAGTGGATGTTCGCATTGTTGCGGCGACAAATCGTGATTTGAAAGCGGAAGTCGAAGCCGGGCGCTTTCGTATGGATTTATACTACCGGTTGAGTATTTTTCCTGTCGAAGTGCCGCCGCTGCGCCAACGAATCGATGATATCGGGCCGCTGGCCATGCAGTTTCTGAAAAATATCTGTCAGGAATTCGGTCGCGAGCCGCTCAAACTGACTCGCCAGCAGCTTGACCAGTTGAGCAGCTATGACTGGCCGGGCAATATCCGGGAACTTAAAAATATTATTGAACGAGCAGTTATTCTCACAAATGGTCAAAGGCTCAGGCTGGATCTTGCAATGCCTGATCATATTCGACGGAACAGGCCGGCCGGTCAGTTGTCTGCCAAGCCGGTAGAAAAAACAAAACTTCTAACCGATGCGGATTTTCGCGAGCAGGAGAAAATGAACATGATCGCCGTCCTCAAAAGTACAAACTGGCGTATTTCCGGTGCGGATGGTGCCGCAGAACTGCTCGGTGTCAAGCCGTCCACGCTGGCCTACAGAATGAAGATATTTCGTATCAATAAAGCCGATTATCTGTGAGTGCTGCTGATAGAGAGCTGAGGATAATAGATGAAAACAAGATTCGAACTGCCGGAACCCGATGCATTCGAACCGCTTTATGATGTACTGGAAAAAATAGCGTTGGAACGGCAACTAAGGCCCGTGCAGGTCATCTCGGGTGAGTTGTTGCGCCTCGTGCGCGGTGATCGCGCATGTGACTGGACCAGGACGATTGACGTGGACGTGTATCACGTTTCTTCGGAAACAACCGGGTTAACCATTTATTATGTATTCGCCATTAACCGCTCGATGCGTGTGGTTGCGTTGATGTTCAGATCGGTTCTTGATCAGGAAGAGCAAAAAGTATTCGATAATCTCAAATCGCTGGGTAAATACAACGAGGCGATTTATTATTTGTCTGAAAATACATTCTAGTACGCTATCAATATGATATTTATAGCGTACTAGCCATACTGCAATGAATGCCGCGACTGTGTCAGAAGTAACGCCATTGCGTAAATCGCTGAAAAACATTGTGTACGAAATCAACGTTGAACTGCACATTACAACCATTTTTTGCGTTTGAAATACAGGACCAGGCCAATACTGATGGCAATAAACACAAGCCATAGCGCAGGGTACGCCCAGCGCCATTTCAGTTCGGGCATATACTCGAAATTCATACCGTAAATTCCCGCCAAAAATGTCAACGGAATGAAGATTGCCGCGAAAATAGTCAGGATTTTCATGGTTTCGTTCATTCTGTTACTGATGCTGGATAAGTAAACATCCTGGATGACTGCGATTCGTTCGCGGTAGGAATCCAGTGAATCGGTAACGCGCAGGACATGATCGTAGATGTCACCGAAATACCGCAGTGTTTTTTCCTGGATCAGGCCTGTATTGGCATGCTGTATAGTCGATAGCAGTTCGCGCAACGGCGAAATGCTGCGCTTCATGGTGATCAATTCACGACGAAGTGCTGGATCGTCCGCAGTGCTTTCTGATCGGGGTTGGCCAGCAGGTTGTCCTCCAGTGGATCGATAATATCGTCCAGATGGTCTTCAATCACAAAATATTCATCGACGACAGTATCCAGCAGCACGTAGGTCAGATAATCGCTGCCATACTGGCGCAGGCGGTCTTTGCGGTTCTGCAGCCGGAAACGGACCGGCCTGAAAATATCGTCGGCTTTCTCCTTGAATGTAATGACGCAGTTTGCAAGCAGCAGAATGCTGATCTGTTCATAGCGCAGCTCCAGCCGGTCGTGGTAGTCCGCGCCGATACCTTTTACCACCAGATAAATATAGTCATCGTATTCTTCCAGCTTGGGGCGTTGGTGCGTGCTGAGAATGTCCTCGAGAATCAGCGGGTGAATATTCAATTGCGTACCAATATCACCAATAATACGCGTGTTACTCAGGCCGTCGATGTTTACCCAGGTGATGGCTTCATTGCTTTGCAGCTGCTGCAAATCGGTTATGGATTCAATTTCGCATTCGGTTATGGTCTGATCGTTGTATTGGACGACTGAAATTTTCCCCGGGGATTCATGTTTCTCACCAACATGAATCAGGGCACCGGGCGGCAGTCCCGATTTATCGGCGGCGCTGATTGACGCGGTTTTGTCTTGTTGTTGATGCAGGCGATGCCATCGCGGGTATTCGAGATTCATGATAGGACCCCTGTGTTCAGGAATAGCACATTCTATCTTAATCAGCTCTGCACGTGCCGGGTGACGTGCAACATGCCAAAGCATGAATTGTTTCAACGTTTGAGAGTGGCATACTTGCGTACGTGTTTTCAATACTGATAGCGGCCGCAGTTTGCGGTAAGCGAGAATGAAATGCAGGTATCGTTTTATAGGCGTTCAAACACCGCAATTGATTCTATATGTGACGTATGCGGAAACATGTTCATGACGCCGGCAGCTTTTAGTTGATAACCCTGTGCATGGACCAGTATCTGGGCGTCGCGCGCCAGCGTGGAAGGCTTGCACGATACGTAGACGATACGTCGCGGTGCGTGAATGCCTGTCAGCGATTTGACCAGCGCAACTGCGCCATCGCGCGGCGGGTCGATCAGCAGCTTATCGAAATTTTCCAGGCTGGCATATGCCTCCGGTGTCATTTTAAACAGATTCATTGCTAAAAAACGGGTGCTGGCGGACAAGCCGTTGATCGCCGCATTCTGTTGTGCGCGTTTGACCAGTGCGTCACTGCCTTCTATACCGGTGACTGTTGCGCCGCTGCGCGCAATCGGCAGGGAAAAGTTGCCGAGGCCGCAGAAAAAATCGCCAATGTGTTCGCCTGGTTGTGGATCAAGCAGGCGTACCGCGCGACCGACCATGACGCGGTTGATTGTGCCGTTGACCTGGGTAAACTCGGTGGGTGCAAATGGCATGACCACATTGAACTCCGGCAGGCTGTAAGACAACTGTGCCGCATTCAGCGGGTGAAACGGATAAATGCTGTCCGGACCTTTGGGTTGCAGCCAGAACTGAATCCGGTGTTCATCCGCAAAATCGCGCAGCAGTTGCTTGTCGGTATCTGTTAACGGTTGCATAATGCGCAGTACCAGAACATCAATATGATCACCCGATGCGACTTCGACCTGCGGCAGTCGGTCGCGAATCGACAGCTGATCAATGACGGATGCCAGCTCGGGCAGCAAACTGGCTATTTTGGGTGTCAGAACTTCGCAGTGCTGCATATCAGCGACAAAACTGCTGTGTTTTTCATGGAAACCGATCAGCGTTCTGTTCTTCCGCCGGACATAACGTACCGAAATACGCGCGCGTTGCCTGTAGCCCCAGCTGCTGCCGTAAACTGGCGGCAGAATTTCATCCGGTCTGACTTTGCCGATGTGCGCGAGAGTGTCTTCCAGAATACGCTGTTTAATGGCTACCTGGGTCATTGCATCCACATGCTGCATGGAACAGCCGCCGCAGACACCATAGTGTCGGCATTTGGGTTTAACGCGCATCGGTGATTCACACTTTATTTGTTCAACCTGCGCCATTTCGTAGGATTGCTTGCGCTTAAACGTTTGATACGTCACTGTTTCGCCGGTTAACGCGCCTTCGATGAAAATGACCTTGCCGTTTTGTCGTGCGACACCACGACCTTCCTGATCCAGTGACTCTACGGTGATTTCATTCTGTTTCTTCATAGAATTGCGCCAAATATTGATCTGCTGAACTGCCTGTGCTTATCGTTGACGTATCTGCGTTTTTTTCTTGCGTTCTAATGTATGGTATGCTGGAAATCTGTTATTTTCTTTGTGTTTTTTCTGATGTCACACGGCGTATTGGTGGTAAAGAAGCTACAAGCAAAAGGGCAAGAAGTAGCACATATATTCGATATGCCTGAAATTTTATCTGCTTTGTCCTAAAAGGCCAATGTTGTTGTTTATTGCTGGCCTCTGTAATGTGGGCGATCCAGCTTTCTTGAGTTTCTGCACCAATGGACAGGCTGTCAATTTTCTTGACATTGCCTGTTCTCAAGCGTATTTTGCCTTTTAGCGCGTTGTAAAACCTGCTGTATTTCAGAGTTGTTTCTATCCTCGATGCCGACCGGCCAGCAGTCAGAGTGTGTCAGGTATTTTATGAAGGCCCTGAATCCGCCTCGGCAGCCTTTAGCGCCGCTACAGGCGATTTCATCAGGCCAATCGAAAAGAGGGTGGCCGTGACCCTATAAAGGGGTATGCAGCGTTTATTGTGGTCGGAAATGCTGGCGTGCCGAGACAGCATATGCTTGCTACAGATCAAGCAGCAATTTTCTGAAAATCGAGTTCAGATAAACCAGAGAGGACTTGTGATTAGAATCGTCGGTATTTCGGGTAGTCTGCGTAAAAGATCGCTGAATACTGCCTTGCTGCGGGCAGCAGGAAAGTTGATACCAGCGGATGTCGAGCTTGAAGTAGTCACGCCCGAAGGCATTCCGCTGTATGACGGCGATCTCGAGGCTGAGAAAGGCGTGCCGCACGCTGTTGTCATGCTGCAGGATAAAATCGCCAGATCCGATGGTATATTGCTGGCCACACCTGAATATAATCATTCGATACCGGGTGTTTTCAAAAATACCATCGACTGGTTGTCGCGCCCGCCAGAAACAATCTCAAAAGTATTCGGCGGGCGTCCGGTTGCTGTTATTGGAGCGACACCGGGCGGTTTCGGTACCGCTTTATCACAGAATGCCTGGCTTCCTGTGCTTAAGAGACTGGGCACGCGTACCTGGTTTGGCGGTCAGTTAATGGTTTCAAGAGCGCAGCAGGTTTTCGATGAAACCGGTGAATTAACAGATGAAACTGTACGGGATCAGCTTGAAGCGTTCCTTGGTGGATTTGTAAGTTTTATTCAATCCGGTAATCATCAGTAAAGGGGTTTGTGTCGTCTTGTAAATGAGCGACGGGCTGGCTGCATGGACTGCTTATCTCGGTGGCGAAGGCGATTGAATCAGTATGCTTACAATCCTTTCAATGGTCAGTCATTGATGACCGCCCGCCATTTCGGCAGGATTATGCCATGCCGGTTGTCAGTTTAATTGTGCCGTTTTCCTGGTTTAAAAATACCGTGTTATGATTCATTCGACCAGAACTTACGTAACTGAACAATAATCCTGCAATGACTGAAGAGATACTTGATCCGCTGGTGATCAGCGAGCAGCAGTTTGACCGGGCGCGTCTGTATATCCAGCATCTGCAAAGCGGCCTGGTTGATTTTCTGAAACAGCCGAAGCGTGTTCATATCATTCATTTTCCCATCGAGATGGATGATTGTTCGGTCAGGACGTTTCGCTGTTACCGGGTGATTCACAACCTTGTCTTTGGACCGGGTAAGGGCGGGGTGCGGTATCATCCCGACATAACAGAAGAGGAAGTGATTTCACTGGCCAAGCTGATGACCTGGAAATGTGCGCTGGTAAATATCCCGTTCGGAGGCGCCAAGGGAGGAGTCTGCTGCGATGTCAAAGCGCTCAGTAAAAATGAACAGCGCCGGATTACCCGACGGTTTACTTCGGAATTATTGGAAGTCATCGGACCTTATACCGACATTCCGGCGCCGGATATGTATACTGACGAGCAGACGATGGCCTGGATTTACGACACTTATGATGTGCTCAACCCTGGTCGAAACAACCGCCCGATCGTCACTGGAAAACCCATTGAACTAGGAGGCTCGTACGGCCGTACGGAAGCAACAGGCCTCGGTTGCCTGTATGCAACTGAACGTTTCTTGACAAAAGGGCTGGTCCCGGAGATTTCCGAGGTGGCGGGCGCACGGATTGCTATCCAGGGGTTTGGCAATGTAGGCAGAGTTGCCGCACAGGAGTTTTTCAGGCGGGGTGCCAGAATTGTGGCGTTAAGCGATAGCAGCGGCTGTATTTTTGCCGAATCGGGCCTTAACCTGGATGACGTCATTCAGTTCAAAAAGGAACACGGTTGCCTGGTGGGCATGCCGGGTACATTATCCTTGACTAATGAGGAACTGATCGAACTGGATTGCGACATCCTGATTCCCGCTGCGGTCGGTAACCAGATTCATGCCGGTAACGCACATCATGTCAGAGCCAGACTCATTGTCGAAGCGGCCAATAATCCGACGACACCTGCCGCGGATCTGGTTCTGCAACAGAATGGAATTTATCTGATTCCGGATATCATCGCCAATGCGGGTGGAGTAACAGTGAGCTACTTTGAATGGGTACAGAATCATGCCAACGAGCAGTGGGATCTGGAAACTGTGAATACCAAGCTGAAACGGAAAATTTATGATTGTGTGGATACAGTATTTAAACGCTGGCAGAATTTCGTTGTCGGCGAAGAAAAATGTGCTGATACGATATCCGGTGAGCAGCCTGGTAATCCTGATTTTCGTACCGTCGCCCTGATGACCGCGATTGAGCGTGTGGCAAATGCAACCTTGATTCGAGGAATCTGGCCATGACAGGCAGCAGGCACGCAGGCTTTTGACTGAACGTTATCAACATGGTGCCGGATGGCATGTGTCAGAAAGATCAAAAAAACCATTCACTCTCGCATCACAAGTGCAGTAAGTGCAGGAGTGAACGGCCAAGCGTATTCCGGGCAATATCAAAGCAACTTGGCTTATGGAAAAGCGGGTATTCTCGGCTCGGTCTTCTCGACTTCAACCTGCGGTATATGTTGCTTGATTAATGCTTCTATCTGATCAACGCGTTCAGGTGCGACATCCGCCAATACCAGAAATTCTCCTGCTTCAATAGCATCTTCAAATTCCTTGATGCGGCGATTGCCGACATTCATGCCAACCATGCCGCCCAGCCACGATCCCACGCCGGCTCCCGCAAGCGTGGTGGCGAGCAAAACGCCGCCGGCGACTACGGTCGATGCAGGTGGCAATGCCACGGCAACCAGTCCTGCAAGCAGGCCGGTCGCGCCGCCCAGTGCAACGCCCTGCTCAACGGCAGGTATAAAGTCGCTTTTTTGTAGCAGGCTGGCCTCGGGCAGATCCTCCAGCGGGGTGCCGCGTTTTGCGATGACGTGAATATGCTTTTCCTCGATCTTGGCCAGCAGCAACTCATCGACAATTTTTTTGGTGACAGAAATATTCGGAACAAGAAAATAAATTCTTCGCATAACGTTTCTCCTTTGAAATTGGGCAAAATGAAATTCAGAAAAGATACAAGCTTCTCGCTTCTCTTCATCACTCTACCTAGCCGCTCGAAAAGTTCTGCTGATTATCCATTATTGGAATGGTAACAACACCAGACTATATTTATTGCAGTGTATCAAAACGGAGTAGTTAAATAAATACGTGTTAATACGTATTTGCTTTGATACACGTTCTGAACCTGCCGATCGCTCATTACTTGCTGCTATTTTGTAAGTCGTGGAATATTTTTTGGCTGGGATCACCTTTTCTGCCGGGCGTGGCGCTCAATGCAGCGCTGAAAGGCCGGTAAATGGCGTTGCTGCGATGCTTCCTGAAGGTTCTGCAATACTGCCAGGATGTCCGGCCGATCTGTTGCTTTCATTAACCGGTCATACATTTTGCTATTGGCGATTTCGCCAGCCACAGCGGCTTCGCAGGCAGCGTGTATGCTGGCGAAACGCTCCACTTTGCCGGGCCAGGAATTTTCTGGAATTGGCAGAGCGTATTGCGTAAACAGCGTATGCAGTGCAGCGATATGTCTTTCTTCCGCTGCGCGAATATTGCTGAAAGGCTGTACTGTTCCAAAATCGGCGATCACCTGATCATAGACAGACCAGGCCTTGTATTCATCATCCAGCGCCGCGTTCAGTGCGTTGATTTCTATCTCGGTTAGATTGTGCATAACTAAGCCTCCTGAGTGAAATATTCCTATGGTACCGGAGCCGACGGCCAGCTATTTGGCAATGGTAATACTTGGCGCGCCTAGAAGCGGTGCGTCCGTGATTGTCATGCGAAAAAGAATATACAGCAATTGAAAGGCGTTCCGGTTCCAGTGCGCGTCTGGTTCCGCGGTGTTTATCGCATAGTAATTGCCATGTGATTTGACGGTCAGTCCGGCGCCTGACAGCGGTGTGTCCGATACCTTAAGATCCAGTGTCATTCTGGGGTTTTCATCGTGGGCGATGGGTGGTGTCCGCGCGTCTTTTTCAACGTCATATTCCGGGTTTTCGCCGAGTGCGTGGCCCAGAAAATTGAGTATGGAATGAAAACTTCTGAGCCGGAAAGACCCTTGAATGGGCCATTCACCGCCCGCATAGTCGGGGTGGATATCAAAAGCGACATCATGTGTGATCCACGGACTGGTCATTTCGAATAGCTCCGCGCGTTCCTCGCAGCAGACGATATCGGGATCATAATTTGTAATGAGGATTGGTCCCAAAGACTGTTTGCTGAGTGTGTAAGTGTTGTCTTCCGCGTTGTAGCGCACGGTAAATTCCTTTTCCAGTGCCTGAAATCCCTCCGCTGATACAGATGCGGCTGGAATGGTCCAGCTCCGCTCAAAGGTCAACGGCTCGACGTAAAGCTGTTTCTGGTCCTGAATGGCCGAAAGATGCAATGCCACCTTGCGGAACATTTCGTATCCCGGGTTATCGGATGGATTGTTGTGATAAGTGACCTGTTTCTGGTGTCTTTGACTACGCATGCGCACCCGGTTAGCCTGCTCCCTCGTCAGCTCTATCGTATTTCTGTCGGAGGCATTCCGATGCCTGCCCCGTTTGAAGCGGAAATGCTGCTCGAAATCGACCGGAGGGCTGATTTCGATGTCATGTGAATGATGAGGGTGCAGGTGCACTTCCTGCGCCATCATGCGCAGCAGCAGATCGACATCAAAGTGCTGACGCAACAGCAGGGTCAGTTTACTCTGATGAAACGGTGTCAGCAATCGCCTGGTAAATTCCTCGCCTTCGATCGGAATAATGGTAAACGTGGGATTCTCGGCAATGCTGCCGCCGAATAACGGCATCAGTAACCCGCCCGAGTCACCTGTCAGCGCAGGTGTACCCCCTGCATTCATGCGAAAATCGAATGTGGCCGCAATGTTCGGCACTCTGGTGAAATGAATCGGTTCATGATGCTGAGCCCGGGCAATATTGATCAATAGCTGTTCGGATTCTGCCTTGGTAACCGCGTCATCATAAACTATGACTGCTCTGTTCAGCGTGAGTGGCGATAAACACCCGCTGAGAAAGAAAATAATAAACAGGAAGGATATCAGCTTGGTTGGTTTCATTGAATGTACAAGATGTTTGTTTAAATGCCAGATCGCATAGTACACAAATTACAACCGGTTTATCGACTGTTTCCGTTGTGGGCATGTGAAACCGTCGCAGATTTTCCTTAATCGAAGATGGCCGGGCAATCAATTATTGTAGCGGTGCTATCAAAAATAAGTAAAACATAAAAGCAGAATACTAAAATGGGAGTTCAGCCGTTTCTGATCTTTGTCCATTCCTGAAAACGCCATGCGGCTGTGTTGTCGACAAGGATTTTGTAATCGGCGGAACATAATTTTCAGGTGGAGACAGTAATGTGTTAATTGTTTTGTGGTTGGCATTCGTATATCGTTGATTGCAGCAGCAGAATCGGCTTCGCTTGAATATTATTCCTTTTTTGGTTGTTTTGTTTTATGCTTGGTTGAAACATGATTTGCGGTAATACGGGCGGGACGGGGTCCTGGTCAGATTTCTGAACGGCTGGGTATTTGCTTGGTATCAGTCAATGGGAGGCAAACATGGCGCGTATTGTAATATTGGGTGCGGGTATCGGCGGCGTACCGATGGCTTATGAAATGAAGGAGGCCGTTGGCAAGCACCATGAAGTGACTGTGATTTCCGACACACCGACGTTTCATTTTGTACCGTCAAATGTATGGGTGCCGTCCGGATGGCGGACGGCAGAGGCCTTGAAGATCGAGCTTGCGCCGGTCATGAGCAAAAAGGGCATTGAGTTTATTCAGAAAGCGGCAGCATCTATCGACCCGGACAACAATCAGGTGTTGCTCGATGATCAGTCGACTGTGGTTTATGATTACCTGGTCATAGCGACGGGGCCGCGCCTGGCTTTTGACGAAATTCCCGGCCTGGGGCCGGAAGGTTATACGTCTTCGGTCTGTCACGTCGATCATGCTGCCACCGCTGCGGAAGACTGGCGCAGATTTATCGAAGACCCCGGCCCGATTGTTGTAGGTGCAGTGCAGGGTGCTTCCTGTTTTGGTCCGGCTTATGAGTACCTGATGATTCTTGAAACGGAACTGCGTAAACGCAAAATGCGTCACAAGGTGCCGATGACGTTTGTCACTTCAGAGCCCTATATCGGTCATCTTGGTCTGGGTGGCGTGGGCGATACCAAAGGATTGCTGGAAAGTGCGCTGCGCGACAAAACGATTAAATGGATAACAAATGCCCGGGTCGACAAGATCGAGCCTGGAATGATTTTTGTGACCGAAGTCGACGACGAAGGAAAAAACAAAAAGCAGCACGAGCTTCCATTTAAGCATTCCATGATGCTGCCCGCCTTTACAGGTGTCGATGCGGTGCGTCATGTCAAGGCGGAAGGTCTTGTAAATCAGCGCGGTTTTGTGCTGGTGGATGAATTTCAGCGTAATATGGCTTTTAAAAATATTTATTCCGTTGGTGTCTGCATCGCCATACCACCGATAGAAAAAACACCTCTGCCGGTTGGAGCGCCAAAAACCGGTTACATGATTGAATCCATGGTAACGACGGTCGCGCATAACATTGCTGAAGAATTGTCCGGCAAAGAACCGTCACACAAGGCGACATGGAATGCATTATGCCTGGCCGATTTCGGCGATACCGGCGTGGCTTTTCTGGCACAGCCGCAAATTCCTCCACGCAATACGACTTGGTCTTCTGAAGGCAAATGGGTGCATCTTGCCAAAATCGGTTTCGAGAAATATTTTATGCGTAAAATACGCAAAGGCATTACCGAGCCTTACTATGAAAAGTTAGTTCTTAAACTCATGGGGTTGACCCGGTTAAAGGAAAAAGGTGAATGAAATGACGATTGACAGGGCGGTACTGGCAGTTGCCGGCAGCTTTATTTTAATCAGCCTGCTGCTGGCGCATTTTCATTCGGCAAACTGGTTGTGGTTTACTGCTTTTGTCGGTGCAAACCTGCTGCAATCGGCATTTACCGGATTCTGTCCTATGGCCATGCTTCTTAAAAAACTGGGCATCAAACCCGGTGGCGCCTTTTGAAGGCCTGCTTAAGTCGAACAAAGGTTGATCAACAAGCGGTTAACGTTCACTTTATGTATTATCGGTCTGTTTTATACGGATTGCGGATGGAACAACTGTAAAAGTAGGTATGACATTTATCCTGAATCTCAGCCGAGCGTGTGTGTCGACAGTTTCTCCGGGTTTCATGGATGTCACTGCTAATCGTTGTTCATGCGTGGAGATATGCCAAGAATAATTCAAAACAAGCTGGTATTAATTCTGATATTAACTGTCATATCGTCGCAATTGGCGGCAGACGAAAGCGCCGTGTTTGCACCTGATGCCGGTGAAGCGGCAGGCAGAGAATCTGCTGCCCAGATGTTTACGCTGGATCAGGCGATTGACTATGCTCTGTCAAACAATCCCGATCTGCAAATCGCCATCGAACGCATCAAACAGGCTGAAGCCCGTCTGGGTGTGGCGTTGGCTGCCTTTTATCCACAGGTTTCAGCCAGGGCAAGTTACGAACATTCCAACAATCCGGCGCAGGTTTTTGCCATGATAGTGGCGCAGCGTGATTTTGATGCCAGTGCTATGCAGAACATTAACAGCCCCGGCTACCGGCAAAACTTTCGTCCGGAAATCATTGGTTCATTATCGTTGTTTCGAGGGGGGCAGGATTATCAAAAAAGCAGGGCGGCTGAACTCGGCGTCGATGCAGCCGAATTTGAACGTTCGTCGGTAAGAAATGCGCTGGTCGAAGCGGTAACGGTTTCTTATTATGCCTATCTGTCCGCGCAGGAAGCGGTGAAGGTGGCGCGAGATTCCATTTATGCCATTTCCAGCGAGCTCAATCAGACAAAACTGCAGTACGAAGCGGGAACCACGTTGAAGTCCGAGGTGCTGTCGCTGGACGTCAAGCTGGCAGAGGCGAAGGAGGCGGAAATCCGTGCGGCCAACGGTATAGAGCTGTCCAAAACCAGTATTGCCAATTTACTCGGTCTGGAGAAACCTGGAGCGTTTGCTGTCGCGGCTGCATCCAGATTGAACAGACCCAGTATACGCACATCGTTTAACGAACTGCTTGAACGGGCTCTGGTTGAACGTCCGGAAATCATGGCGGCTGCCAGACAGGTTGAGATCAGCGAGCGCGAATTGAAAGTCGAGCTGGGCGCTTATCTGCCTAAGGCGGACGCATTTGTCAGTTACGGTCAAAACAGCCAGTCACCCGGTTTTTCCGGTCAGCAGGACAATGTCACTGTCGGCGTCGCTGTTGAAATGAATCTGTTTTCAGGATTCGGCACCAGGCAGCGTGTCAGCGCCGCGCAACGAAAAGTAAAAGAAATGCGCGAAGTGGAGCGGAAAACCAGGCTGGCAATAGAGCAGGAAGTTAAAACTGCTTTTTTAAGGTTGAAAGAAGCGCTGGCGCGGTTGCAGGTTTCAGAGGCTTCGGTTGTCGCAGCGGAGGAGGCGTTTAGGCTGGTGAACGAAGAACGGCGCGCCGGCATGGCGACGGTCACACGCTATATTGAATCCGAAGTCGCGCGAAATAAAGCGCAGTCCAATTCCATCGCAGCACATTACGACGCACTGAGCGCTGAAATTTCACTAAAAAAAGCAGTTGGCGACTGGAAATAAAGGAATACTTATGTCTTGGGCAAGTGGACAGAACACTATCAAAAAATATATGTCGATTGTCGCGGTGACACTGGTTCTGGTTCTCTTGCTGGTTTATATGCAGGGGGGCTTCATCAGCAAAATAGGCCCGGGGACAAATCCACTGACAGGTGAAACAAGTACACAAGCCAGTCCTACGGCGGTCGTCGAACAGGAACTGGTTGGCAATATGCTTGCCTGGCCCGGTACCGTCAAGTCGAGAACCGTTGCAGGTATTGCTCCCAGACTGACAGCCCTGATTACAGAGATCAACGTTAATGCGGGGGACGCTGTTAAGAAAGGCGATGTGATAGCGCGTCTGGATGAGCGTGATCTCAGGGCTCGGGAAAAAGCGGCGCTCGCTGCTTTGGCCGGTGCCAGTGCGCATGCGGTCCGTACCAGCGCAGACGAGCAGCGGATCAGCAGTCTGTTTGAAAAAGAAGCTGCAACCCGCGAAAGTTATGACGCCGCAGTCGCGCTGGCAAAAGAAGCGCGCGCGCGCGCCGACCAGGCTGCCGGCGCGTTGAACGAAATCAGGACGCGGCTGGCGGACACACTGTTGCGGGCGCCTTTTGACGGTATTGTTATCAAGCGTCTCAAACAACCGGGGGACATGGGATTGCCGGGCGTGCCCGTGGTGACGCTGCAGATACCCCACGGGCTTAGGCTGGAAGTTGAAGTTCCGGCTGCCTGTGCCGGCGAATTCAGTGTCGGTGAGGCAGTGACGGTGCGGATTGATACGCTGAACCAGACTTTCAGTGCGCCAGTTGATGAAATTATTCCCGAAATGGATGCACAGACGCACTCGCAGTTGATCAAAGTTGGATTGCCGGCCATCGAAGGGTTGAAGCCGGGCCATTTCGGCTGGCTGGAGCAGTCCTGCGGTCAGCATGTGGCACTCCTGATACCGGTCAGTGCCGTGCAGTATCTGGGGCAACTGGAAGTTGTCCGGGTATTGTCGGACGGGCGTCAGTCCATGCGTCATATCAGGACAGGAAAAACCATCGGTGACCGGGTCGAGGTTATTTCCGGTTTGCGCGCAGGTGAAATTGTCATGACCGGTTCCAGTCAGCCGCAGTGATGGGCATGGGCAGCGAAAACAAACAAGCGATAAAGCATGGTTTGACGACAAGAATCGTCAAAGTCTTTACAACCTCGCAGCTGTCAGTATTGTTTCTGATTATCTCAATGCTGGCGGGCGCTGTCGCACTCATACTGACACCCCGTGAAGAAGACCCTCAGATTGTTGTGCCGGTTATGGACGTGCTGCTTGAGTATCCCGGTGCGTCGAGTGAGGAGGTGGAAAAGCTGGCCGCAACGCCACTGGAGGTATTACTGAAGCAGATTGAGGGAGTGGAGTATGTTTATTCCGTTTCCAGGCCAGGCGCTGCGGTGGTGACTGTCCGTTATTATGTCGGCCAGAGCTATGAAGACAGTCTGATCAAAACCTGGAACAAGCTGCTGTCCAATCAGCATCTGATTCCGCCGGACGTTACCGGCTGGAGAGTCAATCCGGTCGAGATCGATCATGTGCCTATCGTGTTATTGACGTTGTCATCGCAACACAGCCGCTATGATTCAATGGCACTGCGCCGTATCGCAGATGAATTGATTACCGCGTTCAGGAGTATCGACGATGTCGGTAAAAGCTGGGTGGTCGGCGGCGAACAGCGGCGCGTGTCGGTCTACGCCGACCCGGCGCGGCTGGCAGCGCACGGTGTGACTTTGATGGAAGTTGCGCGCGCGTTGACGGAAACCAATGTCAATGTGCAGGCCGGCAGCTTTCAACGCAGTAATCGTGAAATTCTGCTGGAGGCCGGACCGCATTTCGGTTCTGCCGTTGAGGTGGGGGGCGTCGTTGTCAAAAGCGTCGACAATCGACCGGTTTATCTGCGTGATGTGGCACGCATAGTCGATGGGCCTGCCGATGTCGAGCATTATACGCGCATCGGTTTTGGCCCCGCGGTTGAGAATATGGTCACGGTCGGCCAGGCAACGGGTGAGCAGCCGCACGCCGGACAGGAGCGGCAGATGGTGACGGTTGCCATCGCCAAACGCAAGGGCAGTAATGCGGTCACTGTGGCCGAAGACGTTCTCGCGATGGCTGAGGAGCTGCATGGTACGCTGATTCCGCAGGATGTTTTGCTGAGCGTGACGCGGGATTACGGGGAGACCGCCAATCACAAAGTCAACGAGCTGGTCAAGCATCTGTGCTTTGCGATTGTGATAATCATGGCGCTGCTGGCATTCTCGCTGGGACCGAAAGAAGCGTTTATTGTTTCGATTGCAGTGCCGATGACACTGGCGCTGACGCTGCTGCTGGATTATCTTACCGGCTATACCATCAACCGGGTCACGCTGTTCGCGTTGATTCTGTCTTTGGGGCTGCTGGTCGATGACCCGATCGTCGATGTCGAAAATATTCACCGGCATTACCAGCTGCGCAAGGAACCGCCGCTGGATGCCTTGCTGACAGCCGTTGACGAGGTCAGGCCGCCAACCATACTGGCGACGTTTACTGTCATCGTGTCATTCCTGCCAATGTTTTTTATTACCGGGATGATGGGGCCGTACATGGCACCGATGGCTTTCAATGTTCCTGTAGCCATGCTCATCTCGTTAATTGTTGCCTTTACCGTAACACCATGGGCAAGTTATAAACTGCTGCAAAGTGACTATCACAAGCCGAAGCATGAAACGTCTGACGATCTCGAGCACACGCCGGTTTACCGGATTTATCGCGCCACGTTGCAGCCGTTGCTGGCAACGTCTGGAAGGGCATGGTTTTTTTTGCTGATTATTCTGGCCGCTTTTCTGGTTTCCGTGATGCTGGCGGTTACCCGTGCAGTTCCGTTGAAGCTGTTGCCGTTCGATAACAAAAACGAATTGCAGATCGTCATCGACATGCCCCGCGGCTCAACGCTGGAGCAGACAGACGAAGTCGCGCGCACCCTGGGGCAATATCTTGCTACCGTCAATGAGGTCACCGATTATCAGACCTATACCGGCGTGGCATCACCGATGGATTTCAATGGCATGGTGCGTCGGTACTATCTGCGCAATGGCGGTTATATGAGTGATGTTCGAATAAATCTGCTACCCAAAGACATGCGCAGGCATCAATCGCATGAAATCGCATTGCGCATTCGGCCTGAAATAGAACGGATTGGAAAACAATTTGGTGCCAATCTGAAAATCGTGGAAATCCCCCCCGGCCCGCCCGTGCTTGCCAGTCTGGTTGCGGAAATCTACGGCCCGCCCGAGGCCAGTATTGGTGATCTGGTGACTGTTACCAAACGGGTGCGCGCCGATATCGAAACGATAGACGGCGTAGTCGATGTCGATGATTTTTCCGAAGCGGTGCATGACAAGATTCATTTTCAGTTGAACCGTGAAAAAGCCGCACTGGCCGGGATCAACGCCGCGCAGGTTGCACAAACGCTGCGTATTGCTGCCGCAGGTCATACCGTCGGCATTGTGCATGCCGGTAACGAACGTCAGCCGCTTGAAATCCTGCTGCAACTGCCGCGCGCGTCGCGCTCATCGGCTGCCGATTTATTGGCGCTGCGGGTGAAAAACGCGCAAGGCGACCTGATTGCTTTGAGCGAGATAGCGAATGCAGTCGTGTTGAATGCGGATCAGCCGGTTTATCACAAGAACCTGCGCCGGGTGCATTTTGTTATCGCTGAAATGGCGGGACGCAGCCCTGTTGAGGCAGTTTTTGATCTGCAGAGCATACTTGCCGAGCGTCCGCTGCCTGAAGGTTACACCGTGGAACTGGCTGGTGAGGGAGAATGGAAAATCACAGTTGATGTGTTCCGCGATCTGGGACTGGCGTTTGCGGCCGCGCTGGTGATGATTTATATTCTGCTGGTCGGTCAAACCGGTTCGCTGACCATGCCGCTGGTCATGATGATCGCCATTCCCTTGACGATAATCGGTATCATGCCCGGCTTCTGGCTGCTCAATCTGGTTGCGGCCTCGCCCATCGAGGGCTATTCCAATCCAGTCTATTTTACAGCAACCGCCATGATCGGCATGATTGCGCTTGCCGGTATCGTTGTGCGCAATTCAATCATACTGGTCGATTTTATCGAGCGTATCCGCGCCGGTGGCGATGTTACGCTGGCAGAGGCTCTGATCGAGGCCGGTGCGATCCGTCTGCGCCCCATTTTCCTGACCGCCGGAGCTGCCATGCTCGGTGCCTTCGTGATCATTCTCGATCCAATATTCTCCGGGCTGGCCTGGAGTTTCATTTTCGGCATTTTCGCCTCAACACTGTTTTCCCTGCTGGTGATTCCGGTGGTGTATTTTCTGATTCATCGAAGAGATGATGAAAAGGCGCCCCGACTGGAGTCGTGAGCAGGGACAAACTGGGACCAGCGCTAAAGTGCCGGTAACCATGCTGTGTCTGTGACATGGCTGAGCAGGACTGTACCGGACAGTATGATCCTGTCAGGTTAAATGCCCCCTGGTTCTTTAGAAAATTTCTGTCTTGTCGAAGCCGTTTGCAGTTATTCAGAAAAATTGACCGATATGTGATGTAAATGTGGCATTTGCCACTGCCTGTCTTGTGTATCACCGCTAAAGTGTTTTACTCCTGACAAGAAAAAGCCATCCGCTTTTTCTTTGTTTTTGATTATCTCTGGATTTGATGAGTCCGCTTAGAACGCTTCCAGCGCTGCCTGAATTCGGTTCGAAATAAACAGTTGTGCTGGATCAATCGGTCTGCAGTCACAGTGACTCATTAATGACTGGATTGGAGGATAGGTCAATGAACAGCTATACAATCACAACGTATGGAATACACGATATATTTAGGAATCGATCATTCAGGTTTTGCTGGATGATGATTATTGGCATCGGTTTGTTTATCGGGTATATGCAGGATGCTTACAGTAAGGCAGGATCAGTGACGTACTATGCCCTGCCTTTCAAAGCCGAGGATTTAAAACCGGGTGAACGGGTCTTTACCGGAGATCATGCCAGCGGGATACAGGGCGAGGGCGAAGATTTTAACGTAAAGCGTTATCTGGGCAACAGAAAGTGGAGTTTTGTCAAAAAGGGCGCTGACGGCAAGAAAAATTCAGATTATCTGATATATGGCAAACCGATTTATGCTATTGGGGATGGCACGATAGTCGGCTGCTGGCGTAATGCACCTGAAAACCCGGCCCCCGGAAAGCGGCATGCCCGGAAAGATAAAATTCCGGGAGGCGGTAACATGCTCTGGGTGGATCATGCTGATGGAACCAGAGCACTGTATGCTCATATGATTCCGGGCTCGATTCCCGGTAAATTATGCGCTAACAATGCAGAGCTGTTTCCCAAGCCAAAATCCGATGCCAATCCTGAGAAAAATTATGTGATGTTACCGGCCAATAAAACGGTAACGATCAAAAAAGGCCAGTTTTTGGGGAAAGCGGGTAATTCAGGAAGTTCTTCTGGCCCGCATCTGCATCTTCATATGGTACAGAACGGTAAAGCAGCAAAAATGTTTTTTGAGCGCGGTTTATACAAAAGCAGCACCGACGCTGATCTGAACGGATGGAAAAGCTTTGCCAAAAAAGAAATCCCTGACGGAAAGATTCTAATCTGGCCACCGCGGACAGTTTTCAATGAGTACACGCGGTTTGGTTATAAAGATGACGATTTTCAGCGGTTGTTTGATCATCTGGTCGATTCGGGTTATGAGCTGGAATGGATCGATGGATACAGTGTGAAGAACCAGGGATATCTCAATTTTAGCTGGAAACCGGCTTCAGGCAAAAAATGGAAGGCATATTTCGGTTTGAGCGGCGCAGCGTATCA
Source organism: Nitrosomonas marina (assembly GCF_900111605.1). Taxonomy (GTDB): domain Bacteria; phylum Pseudomonadota; class Gammaproteobacteria; order Burkholderiales; family Nitrosomonadaceae; genus Nitrosomonas; species Nitrosomonas marina_A. The sequence goes on from NZ_FOIA01000023.1 coordinate 28,367, forward strand.
AAAGCGATTTAACACCAACAAGCATTTGGCCCCCATTTTTGTTGACAGCTACACAATAGGGGGGAATGTTCGTTACAACGTAATTATGAAAGCAGTTCAGGGAGATTATTTGGCCCGTCATGGATTGACTTATGACCAGCACATGAAGGTTATGGAAGTGGCCAAAAAAAGAAACCTCGAACCGGTGAACGTTTCCGTTGCTTCAACCGGGAGTACGCTGAAATATACGGTGCTTTACAGAAACAGGAACTATGGTGGCTGGAACATAAAATCCCGGATCAAAGAGAGCGATTACCAAAACGTGTTTCGTGATTTCAGGAAGAAAGGTAAAACACCCGTTTATCTCAACGCCTACAAGCACAAAGGCACTACTTATTTTTCTGCGATTTTTGCACATAACGGCGGCGGCAGTCTAAAAGCCAGACACGGCATGAGTGCATCCGTTTTGCAGAAGGAATGGAAAAGTGCCGTGGACAGCGGTTTTAATACCATGATGCTGACTGCATTTGACGGCGCTGCTTCAAAACACAGATACGCGGGACTGTGGCGCAAGTAGCCTGCGAATTGTGTAAATAATTGAGTCATTAACCCTGTGTCAGTCAAAACCGCTTGATAATTTATACTGACTGGCGACTTTAACTGGTAACGTATCGGTACCGCCGGTGTCGGTACGTTACTGTTCTATATTGCGATTGAAGTCAATCCCATGTGAAAGTTTGTTTTTGCCAGGGCAAAACAGGTTGTGTCTGGTTTGAGCTGTCGATGCTAAAATATAGTGATGGCATTCAGAATCGATGCGATGTGCGTGATTACGGTAATGACTGCTTTTACTTTTTCGTGTTTATTCAATATTCCCGGAATCCGATCAAGCGTTTGAAACATGTCCTGTAGTTCGTGTGATCGATTCGTATATTCATCATGTTATTAATTTTCGATTTTTTTGAATCAAGGTGCGCGATGAGAAATATTGCGGTTGTTGTTTGCTGCTGTCTGATGTTGTTTTCCTGTGCGTGGGTCAAGGTGAGTTCGTTGGGTGAAGGTGTTCGGCTGGTTCAATCGACACGGGCGGTCCAGTCGTGTAAAAGACTGGGAAATGTCAACGCCAGGGTGGTCAGCAAATTCGTTTTTGATCGTGACGCCGAGAAAGTTGCCGCAGAACTGGCCAATCTTGCACGCAACGAAGCTGCGCTGTTGGGTGGCGATACTATTGTGCCGATTACCGAAATTCATGACGGCAGGCGCAGGTTCGGCGTCTATCAGTGCTTCAAATCCGGTGCAGACCGAGAATCCGCTCCTTGAACCTGCCTTGCACGAAGTCAGGATGTGGAATAACTGTATGTTGTGACGGTACGCTGGTAGCGGTCAATACTCACTATGTTACACAAAGCAATGCGCGTCTTCTTTTCCAGACTGTTTCAATCAGTGCGTTCAACCGGACCGGGTTTCAAAGCGGTTGTTGTCCTGCTGCTGTTTGCCGGGCTGGCCGGTTGCGCCGCCAGCCCGCCACGTCAGCAGCATGATTTGTGCGCTGTATTTGAACAGCAACCTGACTGGTACGATTACGCGAGAGCTTCAGAGGACAAATGGGGCGTTCCGGCGCATATACTGATGGCTTTTGTGCGGCATGAATCCAGTTATCGTCACAATGCCAAACCGCCGTTCGAATGGTTTTTGTTTATTCCACTGGGCAGGGCCTCTTCAGCCAGTGGCTATGCGCAGGTCCAGGACCCGGCATGGAAGGACTACAAGGATGCGACCGGCGGTTTGTTCAAAAGCCGTTCAGATATGGCGGATGCACTGGATTTTGTCGGCTGGTATAACCATAAAAGCAATCAGCAGCTTGGTATTTCCAAGTGGGACCCGAAAAACCTGTATCTGGCATATCATGAAGGGCATGGCGGCTACCGCCGTGGCACCTATCGCAACAAACAATGGCTGCTGCGGACAGCCGAACGCGTCGACCATACAGCACGCGAATATGGTGCCCAGCTGCGCCGTTGCGATGAACAGTTCCGCTGCCGGCGCTGGTACCAGTTCTGGCCGTTTTGCAGTTAATGGAGTGTTCGGCTACTAATAATGCGGATAACGGTTCTGCATGCGCTGCCTGAATCGGGCAGGTGATGATTCAATTTCAGTCGTTTCTGGCATGATAATGGCAGGCACAGGCTTGCAGTACCCCAATGTGACATATCCTATTCCGATTCAGGAGTGCGGCCTGAAAGCGGGAAAGACGGTAAATTGAGCATTCCGCCTATTGTTGACATTTTTTCTTCCGTCTGCTGAATGCCAATATGAAAACCCGCAAAACCCGGCATCACCACCTGGTCAACCGCCATGCCAATGATCCGGCCGTCATAGGGAGAAACAATTTGACTGCGCGCATTGGTGATCGGGTCGGTCACGACACCAAGCACGCTGTTTTTCATTACCTGCTCGCCAAGCTGGACATGACTGAATAGAATACCGCCCTGATTGACGCGAATCCATGCGGATTGATAGAAAACAGCTTCAAGCATGACCGGATCGCTATCGACTTCAATCATATTTAGTTTGTTGAGTAATGTCAGTATGCTTTTGACGCCATATCGAATTGCGGATTCCTGAAGCGTCTGAGATTTTCCTGCTTCCAGCGTGACCGACGGAATGCCTGCGTTAACTGCGGCATGGCGCAGCATGCCTTCTGTTCCCTCGCTATGCAGAATGACAGGTATGCCAAACAGATGTGCAAAAGCGGCAACCTCGGGAACATTCAGATTTCCCCTGATCTGCGGCATATTCGTACGATAGGCGGAACCGGTATGCAAATCGACAAGAAAATGGCAGTGCTGAATGATCTCCTGAAAAAAAGAATGTGCGATGCGAGCAGCCGAGCTGCCATCGGGATTACCCGGAAAATAGCGATTCAGATCGCGGCGGTCAGGCAGGTAACGTGATGTTCGGTGAAAGCCCTGCAGATTAACGATCGGGACACCGATTACCGTTCCCGATAATTGTTCCGGGTTCAGATCATGAAGGATGCGGCGAACAATTTCGATGCCATTCAATTCATCGCCATGGATTGCTGCGGTCAGACATACTGCTGGTCCTGTATGGGCGCCGTTGACGACGAGCACGGGTGTGGGCAAGTGCAATCCGTCCAGGGATTGCTGCGGCTGCCAGGAAAGACGCATGGCGCGCGCGGGAGGAACTTCGGTTGAAAGAATGTTCAGGAGCTGTTGCGGTTGTCTTGCGATCCCGATGTCAGGAATTTCGTCATAATTATTTTCATCCGGCTGCATAACAATGACCGCGGTACCGTCCACGTCAGCCGGTTCATGATGATCGGCACCGGTGTACGGCTGATGCGCAAAACCGTTCAATACGGTCAATAGCAATATTGATCCAGCTATTATTTTCTGCATAACAGTACAACCCGCACAGACGTTTACACGAAGGCCCGGACGTTAACTATTGCTTATATTTATTTCAACGATAATTCCGCAGCCCTGATCCTTTTGATTGGCTTATAGCATTTTTATTTATCTTTTACAATTGGTTGACCGGTATAAATAATAATTTACTTTATCAATGTCAAAAAACATCATGAAAAGTGTTGTTTTTTTGTGAGTATTGAAAAAGAACAGACACGTATGAACCTGTCAGCGGAGAAGGGAGAAAACCTGCTTGGTCGTTTAAAATTCAGAAGAAGGTGGATCAGGATACGAGATATCAGTTTTTGTACTGTTTTTGCTTGAGAGTGGAGGACATATCACATTGAGAATAGAATGCCCTGCTTCTGGGTGTCGACCGGGTTTGCTGCAACATTCTGGGTGAAACAGGGTGGGTAACGATAACAGGTATGCATTGCGTTACATGGGTTTTCGATTTTAAAATGCTGCGGTATTTGAACTGGCGTCATATCGCATGTTTCGATTGCAAGTACTCGCCAGGAAGGGTTTCAGGTATCCTGTGTTTCCCAGGGTGCGCCTTTCAGTTCAATCGTGTTACCCTCCGGGTCTTTCACGTAGATGGATGGACCATCTCCCTCGGCACCGTACCTTGATTCGACACGGCTTCCGTCATACCCTTTTTCACACAAGTGGCTCAAAATTGACTCACCATCGAACGATTCAATTCTCAGACAGAAATGATCCAGATTCCGGCCTTCCATACCGGGAGCAGCGCCTCCCATTTTCCCGAGCCTGCTGTCCACTGGCACCAGATCAATCAGCGAGGAACCTGCCCTTAACTGGTACAAACCAACGTTTTCCTGGGTTTTTTCGAGTTCACAGCCGAGCACATCGATATAAAAACGCATCATCCGTTTTATATCGATTACTCTTAACACTACATGATCGATATGCTTAATCCTGAACATTACGCTTGCCTCATGCTATTGATGAAACCTGCCTGTCTGACCAGGCACAGTGCGCAGATTGAGTTGCCTGACCGGGTAAAAGAGCGAGACGGGTGCCGTATCTGTATGACATGGCACCTTTCTGGTTGGTTTTTTTAATCCGTGATCGCTCCTTTGCTGGCCGTTGATACCAGTTTTGCATATTTGGCCAGAACGCCGCGGGTGTATCGTGGTTCGGGTGGATGCCAGGCCGCGCGGCGTTTTTCGAGTTCCTCGTCGGACACGTTCAGCTGCAGCAGACGTTGCTCGGCGTCGATGGTGATCGAATCGCCTTCCTGGACCAGTGCGATTGTGCCGCCGACAAAAGCTTCCGGTGCGACATGACCGACGACCATACCGTAAGTGCCGCCGGAAAAGCGACCATCTGTGATCAGACCGACGGAGTCGCCAAGCCCCTCGCCGATAAGGGCGGATGTCGGTGAAAGCATTTCGCGCATGCCGGGTCCGCCTTTAGGGCCTTCGTAACGGACCACGACAACGTCGCCAGGGTTGATTTTGCGGTCCAGAATCGCGCGCATACAGGTTTCTTCGGATTCAAACACGCGTGCGGGGCCGGTAATCTTGGGGTTTTTAATGCCGGATATTTTTGCGACGGCCCCTTCGGAAGACAGATTACCTTTGAGGATGGCCAGATGTCCCTGTGCGTACAATGGATTGCTCCACGGGCGGATGACCTGCTGATCGGCGCGGGGCGTTTCGGGTATGTCCTTCAGTACTTCTGCAATTGTCTGACCAGTAATAGTGATGCAGTCGCCATGCAGCAAACCGTTCGTCAGCAGCATCTTCATCACCTGTGGAATGCCCCCCGCTTCATGCAGTTCTGCCGTGACGTAGCGACCGGATGGTTTCAGGTCGCAGATGACCGGAACACGTGCGCGGATTGTCTCGAAATCGTCAATGGTCAGATCGACTTCAGCAGCATGAGCGATTGCCAGCAGATGCAGAACGGCATTGGTCGATCCGCCGACAGCCATGATCACGGTTATCGCATTTTCAATTGATTTGCGGGTAATAACGTCGCGCGGCAGGATCTGTTTTTTGATTGCGTTTACCAGCGCCTCGGCTGACTGGCCCGAACTGATCAGCTTGTCCTCGTCCTCGGCCGACATCGTGGAGGAGTAGGGCAGGCTCATGCCCATTGCTTCGAACGCGGACGACATCGAATTGGCTGTGAACATACCGCCGCAGGAACCTGCGCCGGGGCAGGCGTGCCGTTCAATCTGCAGCAATTCGTTATCGTCTATTTTTTTTGCGCTGTGCTGACCGACGGCTTCGAACACGCTGACGATGGTCAGATCCTGGTCTTTGTATTTGCCGGGCTTGATGGTACCGCCGTAAACGAAAATAGCGGGCACATTCATGCGGGCGATGGCAATCATCGCACCGGGCATATTCTTGTCGCAGCCGCCAATGGCGATGACGCCATCCATGCTTTCGGCCTGTACGCAGGTTTCAATCGAATCGGCAATGACTTCCCTTGAAACGAGCGAGTATTTCATGCCTTCTGTGCCCATGGAAATGCCGTCCGATACGGTGATGGTGCCGAACATCTGTGGCATTGCGCCGGCCTGGCGCAATGCCTGTTCAGCCTTTAGCGACAGATCATTCAGGCCCTTGTTGCACGGTGTGATTGTGGAGTAACCGTTCGCGACACCGACGATAGGCTTGTTGAAATCGCCATCGGTAAAACCGACTGCGCGTAACATTGCGCGGCTTGGCGCATGCTGGGTGCCTTGCGTGATGGCCTGGCTGCGTTTGTTGTCTGGCATACTGACTCCTGAAATTTTTATATTGTAATGTGTCTGTGTTCTAAAAATGTAACAGAGAAAGCATTCTATTGTGATATGCGCCCTTGTTATAATAAGCGTATTTTACCGTAATAAAAGGCGATCACCCATGCTTGTTCATCCACAGATTGATCCTGTAGCCATTTCCCTGGGGCCGGTGTCTATTCACTGGTACGGATTGATGTATCTGATCGGTTTTTTGCTGTTTTTTATGCTGGGGCGTTATCGCATCAAATATGGTCCGAAAACAGTCGTTACCAATGAACTGCTCGACGATATTCTGTTTTACGGCATGCTGGGCGTGATTATCGGCGGACGGCTGGGCCATGTTTTGTTTTATCAGTTCGGTTACTATCTGGAAAATCCGTTGAGTATTTTCGCCATTTGGGAAGGGGGCATGTCATTTCACGGCGGCTTTCTCGGAGTCATTGTGGCGATGGTCATTCTGGCCCGCAAGCATGGTGTTCACTGGTTGAACATTACCGATTTCGGCGTGCCGCTGGTACCGCTGGGGCTGGGAGCGGGGCGTATCGGTAATTTTATCAATGGCGAACTCTGGGGACGCCCGACCGATGTGTCCTGGGGAATGGTTTTTCCGTATGTCGACGATTTGCCGCGCCATCCGTCACAGCTGTACCAGTTTTTTCTGGAAGGTATTGTACTGTTTCTGCTGGTCTGGATTTATTCGTCAAAGTCGCGACCAATGGGTGCTGTGACAGGTATGTTTATGATCGGCTATGGCGTGGTGCGTTCTATTGCGGAGTTTTTCCGCGAACCGACCGAAGGCTTCATGGGGCTGCTTACATTCGGTGTCAGCATGGGGCAGTGGCTGTCGATTCCAATGATAATGGCCGGTGCTGCTCTGATCGTATGGGCGGGGCGACAGCCGCAGGCCGACAATAAACCGGTCGCAACGACAACAAGACCTCGCAGGAAAAAAACTAAAAGCTGACTGTAGCCTGGGTATAGAAGTAGTTGATATCGTCTCGATGGCCCGCATTGGGCGCCTGATGCATGAATTCACCGGAAAAAATGTGCGTATATCCCAGTTCAATGTCCATATTTCCCGGCAACAATTGCCATTGCATGCGTGTATCGATCTGTGAACCGACAAAACTTCCCGAGCGGCCGCTTTCGTCCCTGACACCGCTGTTTCCCCATGCATCCCGATCGGAGGCAAGCCATAATGCCCGATAATCCACTGCCGCATTGAGTCGGGCATTTGGAATAAACTGTAAACGCAGTCCGGGTGAATGCATGTTGGTGCGTGCCAGTGCACCGAAAATTCCGGTTGGCCCAAAGTCAAAGCGGCGCGAGCCGAACAAGGTATCAAAACGGCCATTGTTGCCGTCATCGGGATTTTCATCGCCGCTGGCGAAGTCATAGAGTGCTGTGATTCTGGGCGACCAGGCCATTGGCAGCGTAAAACCGATTTCAAGATGATGAAAATGCGCAAAATGGTCCATGGTCCTGTAATCGGCCGGCGATGCGCGGGACCGTCCTATTTGAAAGGCTGACTCGAATTCGTAGTCAATATTGGACGCTGCCGGCGTCTTGAAAATTCGAAAACCCGGCGTGAACAGCTGCCGGTTCTGGGTTGGACTGCCTGGTGAATTCTTTTCATGCAGGCCGAATACGAACAATTCGCCACGCCCGTATCTGGAAAGATTGGTTGCGGCAAAAACTCCCCACAATTGCAAATCGAATCCTTCATCGTCAAATACGGTTCTGTTCTGGTGCAGCAGCGCTGGCGTGTCGGGAAGGCGAATGCCGGGGAGTGTCCAGAAACCGCGCAGATGCAGTCCGTTGTGGCCGGCACTGCCGTGCCAGTTAATATCGACGCCGGTAAAACTGTTGATGGTATTGCGGAATCGGTTGCGAGAAACAAATCTGCGACTGCCGACATCCAGCGTCATTCTGCCGGCCTGCATGGTCAGATTTCCGCCCAGTATATCCGGCCGAGTGTATTCCAGGTAGGCGCGCAGCAGTTCAGCGGAATTGACGATGGTCGTATTGAGCAATGCATTGCTGTCAACAGTCGTGCGTGAATCCTGAAATTCGCCGCCCACTGTAAAACCGGCCGGCAGTTGAACGCGGCCATGGACCAGAGTGCGAAACACGATGACATCTGTTTGACCAGTCTGATTGGCCCTGAATTCATCGTCCATGAATTCGTATCGACTGCGATGATTGACTTGTATTGAAAAGCCTTGTGGCAACAGATCGTTCAGTAACCATTGCGCCTGTAGGGCTCTGCTTGTGAACAGGATGCTTGCGCCGTTCAGAATCAGGAAGATGATAAGCAAGCGGGTGTCTGAGCGACGATAAGTATTCAATTTAAATCCGGCAATTTATTACAACGCAGCAGATTGTTCAACTGAAATTTCAAGAAACGCAGGGCGAACAACTGTGGCGACTATTATCTGAATGGTTTTTTCAAATCGAGTCCCAGACGATCCATGCGGTAGCGCATGGACCGAACCGTTATCCCCAGCAGCTTTGCCGCAGCTGTTCTGTTATAGCGGGTTTGTTCAAGTGCCTTGACGATGGATTCTTTTTCCAGACGGTCCAGATAATCCTGCAGTGGCAGTTCAGGACCGGCCGTGGCCGGTATGCTGTCAGGTGTCTGATGCATTTCCCTGGGTTTGAGCTGCAATTCGTTTTTACCAATTTTTTCGGCGGAACAGAGCGCCAGTGTACGCTCCAGAATGTTTTCCAGTTCGCGCACATTACCGGGAAAGTCGTATCCGGTAAGTGTGTCAAGCGCGCCCTGATCGAGTCGGCAGAGCGGCCTGTTCGTGTCGCGACAGATTTTGGTCAGAATACTGCTTGCGATGAGCGGTATATCCTCACGCATTTGGCGCAGCGCGGGCATATCCAGTTCTATTACATTCAACCGGTAGTACAGATCCTGACGGAATTGCCCGTTTTCAACGCATTCGCCCAGTTTTTTATGGGTAGCGCTGATGATGCGCACATCGATGTTTTTTTCCTGGGTATCGCCTAACCGGCGTACCTGTTTTTCCTGGATAACCCTGAGCAGTTTTACCTGCATGGCAAGGGGTAAGTCGGCGACCTCGTCAAGAAACAGCGTGCCACCGTTGGCGGCCAGAAAAAAGCCGTCGTGGTCTTTGTCGGCGCCAGTGAACGCGCCTTTTTTATAACCGAAGAACTCGCTTTCCATCAGGTTTTCAGGAATCGCGCCGCAATTGACGGGGACGAATGGCAGATCGCGGCGCGCGCTGCGTTCATGAATCATGCGGGCGGCCAGTTCCTTGCCGCTACCGGATTCGCCGCTGATATAAACGGCGGCCTGACTGCGTGACAGTTTCTCTATGGTTAAACGCAGCTCGCGCATGGGTTCCGATTCGCCGAGCAGGGTGCGCTGGTTGCCGGTATTTTTCTCAGGCAGGGCTTCGGTGCGGATCGGCGGCAGACTCAGTGCCGATTTGACCAGGGCGCGAAGCTGTTTCAAAGAAACCGGTTTGGTCAGGTAATCAAAGGCACCTGCTTTCAGCGCCGCAACTGCATTCTCGGCTGTTCCGTATGCTGTGATCACAGCCACTGGCAGTCCGGCGCAGTGTCGGGAAATATACTGTACCAGGTCGATCCCGGTGCCGTCGGGTAACTGCATGTCGGTCAGGCAAAGTTGAAACGGGCGAGACTGCAACAGCGTCCTGGCATCCTGCGTATTCATTGTGCTGATCACTTGCATGCCCATGCGTGCCAGCGTCAACTCGAGCAATTCGATAATATCCGGTTCGTCATCAACAATCAGAACATGCGGTGCTGACTGGTGACCGGCTGGCGACGAGCCGGGAATGTTTTTGTTAAACATGGCAACTGGCATCCTTGCAGATCAACCTGAAAAAGCCGTTTTCAAGATTAACATACTCAAGCGAGGCGTGATTGGCTTCGCACAGCTCCCGTGCAATATAAAGCCCCAGACCGGTGCCATTGGAAGCCGTGGTAAAAAAAGGCTCAAACAGCTGTTTGATCTGGTGCGCCGGGACTCCTGGGCCGTCATCCCCGATATCCAGACAGAGACTGTTGCTGTGACTGCAGCGATCGAACCCGATTGTAATACTGCCTTGCTGTTGTCGGCAATGCCGCCAGGCATTGCGGCATAGATTCCAGAGAATCTGGTGCAGATGGTTCCGGTCAAAGTCGATTCGGCAAGTAGAATCATCCAGTGTGGTGTCCAACTGAAAAACCGTATGGTCGATTTTTTCGGTCAGACAGAAATCGTTCACAAAATGCCGGATAAATTCCGTGGCATCGATGATTTCTGATTTGACTTTATCACGACGGTTCAACTGCAGAACGTCCTGCACAATTCTGTTCAGACGTTGTGTGTTGTCGTGGATAATTCGCAGCAGACGGCGATTACTGTCAATTTCGCTGTGACTGCCGTTGCCGGCATAGTGTTCGTCCTCTTCGAGCAATTCCGCTGCATGACTGATGGATGACAGCGGGTTCCGGATTTCATGGGCTATGTTTGCTGTGAGCCGACCCAAAGCGGCCAGCTTTAACTGCTGTATCTGCGACTGGAAGCGGCTGGTATCCTCCAGATAAATGATAACGCTTGCATGCGGGTTATTTTTGATCGAAATGAAACGGGTCCTGACCAGTGTGTTGTTCTGGGGCAGGCGCAGCAGATCGAAAGCAATATTGGTGTTGTCACGCCAGCAGGATAATCTGGATGCGAGTTCAGGCGTATGGTCGGCAAGATTGCAGGGTTCGAAGTAATCGAACTGCGACCCCAGATTCAATAGTTTTTCAGCATATTGATTACTTTGACGTATGTTTCCATTTTTATCGACAACCAGAACCCCTTCCTGCAGATCCTGAATAATCAGCTGATTAATCTGTGCCATATTTGCCAGGTCGATGCCTCGCTCAAAAGCGAGCTTCTCGCTGGCTATCGCCCGCGATGCCAGCCTGTGTGCAAGCCAGGCAACAACGAAGTAGCCCATGCTAAGCAATGCGGCATGGGTTAACTGAGGCGTGTAGGAATCGATATAGAGAAACGCATAAATTTCCTGTAATAAAATACCGATCGTGGCAATTGCCGCAAAAAACAATGCCAGCTTTCCTTTGCTGATCAGGCCGCCGCCAGCCAGGGATATCATGAGTAATATGCCCAGCCCTCCTGCCAGTCCGCCGCTGGCGTAACTCATCACGCAAATAAAAATGACATCGGCGCAAACCTGCTGGATTAACTGCCAGTTAAAATCGGGTTTACGCAATTTGATCAGCAGTGTAAACAGGCAGCTCAATAGCAAATAGAGTGACGCCGTATAAAAGAACAGCGTGTCGTCGTGTGAGCCCAGCGTGGAATATTGAAACGACCACGCGAATATGGCCAGCCCGCAGGTTATGATAATGCGCGAAACGTTGAATAAATAAAGCGAATGCCAGAATGAATCCGGATAGGATGGCGCCGGACTGTTCAGACCGGTTTTAGGTTCAAGCAGTGACGGTGAAAAAATATCCGTAATCACAGTGGTTATGAAGAAGAGTCCTCACGTTGATGTTCGAGGCGGTGTTCATTGCAGCAATAGAATTCACCCTGACTGGTAACGCTTTCGCTTCTTGGCAGGTGTACGCCGCACTGCGCGCAACGCACCATGTCTTCGAGCGATTTTGACGCCGCACTTTCCTCGTCGCTGTTATCTTCCAGATTGTCAGTATCTTCAGATGATCGTGTTTTGATAAGCCAATAAACCAGAACGGCGATCATCAAGAAAAAAGCTAATTTTCCCAAAACAATGTTCTCCTGTATCACATGACTGTTAACAAACGCAGTAGCCAGTATAAACCGTCCATTGTGAATCACATACGGATTTGATTGAAACTGTCGGTTTTGATGCGAAGTTGTATCTGTCAGATGAATATTGCAAGCTTAACGAAAAAAACAAAATTTAATCGCCGGATTAATCGGTGTCTTTGCCGTTTTATTAGTAAACTCGGATCAGGATGAAGAGCAGCTGGCTGCGAGTGAAGTGGAAAGGCTGTCGACAGAAATGATAGTCTAATTTCTGAGCGAATTGAGTGCCGTTAATAAATCGTTACGAAAGAAAGCCAGCATCACAGATAGATAGGTAACTGCTCCGATCGCAATCAATTGCATCAAATGCGGTATATCGCCCGATGAACCGAACAGGTATGGATTAATTGAAATCACGCACAGATACATAAGAATACTTGAGATCATTGGACCGGTAATTGTTTTTAAACAATCGGATGTTTTAATTCCGATGAGTGGGCAGGTTCTGATCAGGTACACTAAGTAGATGAAGGGAAAAACGAGTACCCAGCAGAGGCTAAGCCCAACTGGACCCCATTGAGAACCAATCAAGAAAGCTATCGGCATAACGATGGCTGCGATTAACAGATTGGTTGCGCTGACCCGTGGCATGCCAATTCCCCATAGTAATGGTGTAATAATGTTGCCGAGCGCCCGGAATGGCATGACGAGTACCAGAATCTGTAAAGGAAGGATTGCTGGTTCCCATTTTTCACCCAGAAAAATTTTGACCAGCTCGGGCGCTGTGCATGAAATCCCCAAAAAGACAGGAAATGTAATGACACTGGCCACCTGACTGGCTTTCAGGAAATATACGCCGGTTTTGTCTGTAATCTGCTTGGCTTTTGAGAATGCAGGGAAAGCTATGGACTGGATCAGGCTGGAAAGCTTCTGAATTGGAAATGACGCCAGATGTGAAGCAACGGCGAAATATCCCAGAAGGTCGGCTCCCATGATACGGCCGCCGATCAGTTTGTCGGATTCAGAATGGATATGCCATAAACCGCGTTCCAGCGTCACGAAACTGCCAAATAAAAACAACGATTTTAGACCGGTCAGGGAGAAATCGGGCTTGCACCAGCAAGGCGCAATCAGATTGAGCCCAATCGTTTTTAAGAGATGCGATAACAGCGAACCATAAACCAGAGACCAGACGCCAAATCCATAATAAGCCAATACCAGAGTGAACAGGCTGGATACAATTGTAGTAACAAACTCAATAATCGATCGATGCTTGAAAGCAATTTCCCTGTCCAGTGTTGCGAGGGGCAGCGTCATGAAAATATCAATCAGGAACGTGGTTGACAATACTCTGACGATTGCAGTCAGAGACGGTTCGTCAAAGAATGCCGCAATGAACGGCGCGGAAAGAAACAGACCGGTAAAAATAGTCAAATTCGCTACAATAATCACACCGAAAATGCGTCGCCGCTCTTCCTCGGTCAGATCTTTTTTTTGTACCAGTGGTGCGTCCAGACCCAGTGTGTTCAGTAAAACCAGAAACGAAATAAAAACAGTTGCCATGGCGAGCAAACCGTAATCCTCTGGATTCAACAGCCGTATCACAAAGATGGTAGCCATCCAGCTGATTAATTGACTGGCAAAACGGGCGCTGATCGTCCAGCGAAGTCCAGAAAGTACCTTAGCTTTTATGTCCACTGCAGGAAATTGTGACATTGAATAAACAAATAATTGCGTTATGTCTTGATTGGATTGGGATTATTTATTTGGAAACTGCGATGATGTCGTAATTGACTGTTTCGACCTGTGAAAAAAAATCTTTATCCAGTTGCAGGGTAATTTCGGGTTTCTCGCAAATTGTAAACTGGCAGGGTTTGATGTCGTTCAGCTGACGCAGTATTTCAATCGGGTCGATATGTGTTCTCTTGGCAACCAATGGGTGTGCTTCAAGATCCACTACAAATTGCCTGGCGTTGGCCAGTGTGTTGGTGGCGCCCAATATGGCGTCCAGTTCGCTACCCTCGACATCGAGCTTCAGAACTACGCTTTTCTGTGGCGCTATTCCCAGGTCGTCTATGGTATATATTGGAATATCGCCGTCTTTTGACTCAGAGATGAATCGGGCATGATCGTCATCCGGCAGATAATCAGGACTGTTCAGTTTGCCCGTGCCCTTGATTCGACCTATTGCGCCAAATTTTGCCTCTGAAGCGACTGGCAGGCGGCGATAATTCTCAGTCAGGATATCAAAGGCTTTTTTATTCGGTTCGATCGCGATGAAGCGTTCTATATTGTCGGTGTGGATTGCGGTAAGTAACGACATCATGCCGATATCCGCGCCACAATCGACAAATACAGCGGGGTCAGCAAGTGTATCGATTGTACTGGCAAGCAGCCGAACGGTCGGTGCATCGTATTGCAAAACATCCTCTCCGTCCCACCATGTGCCTGAGCGGTTGAGTGGAACATTGATCGTGATGCGTTCATTTAACCGGTATTCTGCGGTTTTATTGAGCAGTCCCAGATTTCCGGCAGTATTCAGCAGGCGGTAACCGCCCCGAATATGATTCCTGATCATCCATTTTCCCAGACGAAAATACCATGGAGGGCTTGAAATAGTTGATTTCATATGGCTACCTATAACAGCTTGTTATTGTTTCTCAAATAAGGAATCGATTACGGTTTTGTGCGGCCTTGTCTATTAGTTGCGCCAGTATACTATTTTTCATATGTTTGATGTTTCGTTTGGCAAGAGATGGTTGTCAGCGCACGAGCCTGGATTGTTGTGCGTGCAGGCGAAGTGTGGACGCCTGTGTATCTGATAATGCCTCTGCACTGAGCAGAATAATCTCTATCTCTTCGATAATTTCTTCCTGTCGAACCTTGTTATATTGCAGTTGTAAATTTTCCACGTTTTTTTCCAGACGATGTATGGCGTTTTCCATATGCTCCAGGCGCATGTGGTTTTCCACCATCAGGGATGAATAAAATATCTGGTGCAGCGCAGCATACAGATACTGATCGGTCAATTGCGCCAAAAATTGAGAGGGTTTCAGGTGCAACTGCGGCGGGTATGCGAAATCGGGCGCTTTCTGTGGTGTTTCGAGTGGCAGTAATTGCCGGAACCTTACTGTTTTTTCATAATTATCATGATAGACAGCACTGATCCGGCCAATTTTTTCAAGTTTGAATTGCTGCTGTAACTGGTTGAGTATCTCCGCCAGGTGCAGTAATGTAACCTGGATTTCTTCGGATACACTGTGACCGCTGATACTTGCCACCACGCGCTTATCATCCGTAAATTTGGTCAGCAACTGATTCCCGACAACTACGAACAGCGAATTGCCGTCCAGGCTATCATGAGTTCGCACAAACTCACCTAACATTTTATTAAAGTCGCCACAAAAACCACGCTCTGAGCCGATCACAATCCAGAGATGCTGAAAATCGTCCGGTATAGTCTGCAGGTGCCCATAAAAACCGAGAAAATCGTGTGATAAGGATTCGATACTGGTGATCACACGTTGCTGGGTAGATAAAAAAACATCCAGTTTGCGGATTTCCAGCAGCGCCATATTTTTCATTGCGCTCAGAATTCCTTTTATTTCACCCAGGGTGGCAATATGTGTTTTTATATCATGCCGCTTGCTCATTGCGATACTGTTTTAACCAGGCGTTGATAAGCCGCTTCCATTGGTCGCGTCCTGAATCAATATTCAAATCCGAGTTGTCCACCTGTTCCTGTAGATACTTCAGTGCGGACCTGATGTGTTCTTGCGGGATTGCATCGAATAAGCCTTCATTGTAGGCGATCAACCATGCCAATTGATATTCGATGGTTACAGGAGACAGCGATTCCTGTTTGAGGATTTCGCGAAGGAGTTGACCGCGCTGTATCCGTTTTTCCATGCTTTTATCCAGCTTGGTGCCGAAGCGCGTGAAGATCTCCAGTTCCAGAAATTGCAGATAATCCAGTTTCATACGCCCGGCTTCTTTTTTGATCACCGGGTGTTGCGCTTTGCCGCCGATACGCGAGACCGAGCGGGTGACGTCAATTGCGGGTAAAAAACCGCGCACAAAAAGGCGATGATCCAAATAGATCTGGCCGTCAGTAATCGAAATCAGATTAGTGGGAATATACGTGGCAATTTCGCCCTGTTCAGTTTCGATGATAGGCAGGGCCGTCATGCTTCCGCCGCCCTGACTGACTGAAAGGCGCGTTGAGCGTTCCAACAGGCGAGAATGCAAGTAAAATATATCCCCCGGGTAGGCTTCACGCCCAGGTGGTCTGCGCAATAACAGGGACAATTCACGATAACTGCGTGCATGTGCGCTGAGATCGTCATACACAATCAGCGTGTCGCGCCCCTGTGTCATCCAGGCTTCGGCAACTGTACACCCGGCAAAAGGTGCCAGATATTTCAGCCCCGGCATTGCGTTTGCCTCGGCAACGACAATCACGGTGTAAGCCAATGCGCCTGAACGGCGCAGCAAGTCAATGGTGCTGGCAACGGCGGAGCGCTTCTGGCCGATGAGTACATACACGCAATAAACTTCTTTTCCGCGTTGATTGATGACGGTATCGATTGCAAGTGTACTCTTACCGCAGCCGTTATCGCCAATGACCAACTGACGCTGGCCTTTGCCGACGGGAATGAGCGTGTCAATGATTTTGTTGCCGGTGTAGATGGGTTGGGAAACAAAATCGCGTGAAATAATGGGCGGTGAGCGCATATCCAGTAAACGGTATGCCTCGAAGGTTAACGAGCCCGCACCATCCAGAGGTCTGCCCAGCGGGTCGATTACCCGACCCAATAAAATATCCCCGGTGCCAATTTGCAAACGATTGCCTGTTAGAAAAACAGATGTGCCAGCGGTGAGTTGGGTCGTTTGCTCCAGCAGGATAGCGCCTACCCGGTTACGCCCCAGATGGAAAACCTGGGCGGTGCTGCCATCTGCAAGACGAACCATTTCGTCCAGGCAAGCGGACGGTAATCCGCTGATCCAGGCTATGCCGTCACCGACTGAAATGACCGTGCCTTGTTCAGATAAGCGTAACCTGTAGGAGTATCGGGACAACCAGTCGGCCCGTCTTGCCATCGGAGATTCAGCTGGCTGGGCCTTGGCCGAAGGGGTTTTATTTTTCATGCTGCAGCGGTTGACTGAAAAACTTCAGTTCGTCACGTAAGTTGGCATGTAAAACCCAGGGGCCGACCGTTATCTGGAAGCCGGCCAGTAACGTTTCATTGCATTGAAAATCAATCGAGAGTTCGGTCTGGCATTGTTCACACAAAACGCGGGACAGGGTCTGTTTTTGAGTGTCTGTCAACGGAAAGGCACTTTGTACAAGTATAGATGTTGCATGGTCAGCAGTCGCTTCAGAAATTACATGCTTATCTGCTTCATCAATATTGGCGAGATCTTCAAGCAGTAATGCAAACAGGTGTGTTTCGAGTTCGGGTGTTGCCAGTCGGGACAGTAGCTTGCTGACAAATTTGGTGCCTTGCGCAATTGCTTTTTCTTCAATCTTTTTTTCATATTCGATGCGTCGGCGCTCTTCAAGGATTCGACGGCGATCACTTTCATCATCAAATTTTTGATTTAGTTCGGCAAGTTTTTTCTTGCGAATTTCTGCCAGTTCCGCAGACAGTTGCGCATGTGCTGCTTCCTTTTGATTTTCCCACTCGACCAGATATTGTTCGTTTTGCTTTTTGAGTGAAACAGCTTCTGCTTCAATGCGTCTCGCATCCGCCATGGCCTGATCGATATCGGCGCGTCGTTTATCGATAATGTTTAATACGGGTTGATAAAGAAACCGTTTCAGGATCCAGATCAGGATCAGAAAATTGATGATCTCAAGAGTAAAAGTGGTCCAGTCGAAATCCATCTGCTGCGTATGAATACAGTCGCGAGTTATTGAACGAGATATTCCAGCAACGGATTGCGGAACAGAATGATCAGCACAACTACAAGTACATAAATTGCCAGCGATTCAATCATTGCCAGACCGATAAATAATGTACGAATAATGGATTTTTCGGCTTCGGGCTGGCGAGCGAGTGCGTCGAGCGCCTGGCTGATTGTGCGCCCCATTGCATGCGCCGGGAACATCATGCCGATAGCAACGGCGAGTGCAGCGCATACGGTAGAAAATATGGTAAACCAGGCCATGTCACTCATTGTTGTTTTCCTTTTTACTGTATTGAGATTGCATAGCGCCGGCAACATAAATCAGTGCCAGCATTCCGAAAATATAAGCCTGTACCAGTGCTTCGACAATATGTAGCATGAGCAGTGGAATCGGTACCAGTAACCCGGCGACGATTAATACCAGCAGTGCCACCAGCTCCAGGCTCATGATATTGCCAAATAAACGTACGGCCAGCGCGATTGTGCGCGTTGCTTCACTGATCAAATGAAAAGGCAGCAACAGTGGGGTCGGGCTTAAATAATGTTTTAAATAGTGACGGATGCCGTTGTGGTAGATGCCAAACCAGTGTACTGACAAGAAGACCAGCAGGGCGAGACCGGCTGTGACGGACAGATTGCCGGTTGGCGAGTGCAACAGTGGAATCAAACCGGTCAGATTGGCTATCACAAGATAAATCCACAAGGTTGTGATAAACGGCAGCAGTTCGCGCGCATGTTCGGGTAATACGGATTGTATGGCGGCTTCGCTGGCCGAAACAATGCCTTCCAGTAACGTTTGCATGGGGCCGGGTTCAAGTGACAGATTTCTGGTGGCGAGCCAGCAAAAGACACCAAGCCCCAGCATGATCCCCCATGTCGTGATGACGATGGATGTAATGCCAAACGGTCCGATATAAAATGCGGCAGTGGTTGTTTCCATTATTTGTGTTCTCGCACGAACAGGTAAACATTAACAATGCCAATAATAATGCCGAGCAGCATCAAACCTATTGTCCAGTGGATGGAATAGCCTTCAGTCCGGTCGTCCAGCCAGTTGCCGAGGTAAATTCCCGCCAGGACCGGTAAAATGAACAATAATGACAATGTGCCCATAAAGATGGTTTGTGCGATGAGCGTCGATCGTTCCTTCTCGGCCTTTTTCATCCGCTTGATTTGTTTTTCAACAGTTTTTTTTAACTGCCTGTCGTTCATTGCTCTATTGCCTATAAGTGAGCGCCGCTTCGTTTTATTTCCCACAGGCGGCGGAACATTTCCTGTTCAAGCTGATTCAGGCTGTTTTTTATCGTTTGCAGTGCCTGCTCTTCCGCCAGCAGTTGCTGCATGAGCCCGGCGCTGATACGTTCATAATCACTGTCGCACAAAAAACGTCGCGAATTGAGATACAGTTGATTGTCAAGAAAGTAAAGAATTCCGCCCGGAAATGCAAGATAGTACCAGTCGTCATTGTGGGTCTGGTAACGCGCAAGGCCGTAATCGAGTGCAGTCATCATCCGTGCGTGGCCTGCAAGAATACCAAAACTGCCCGATGCGTCTGCGCCGACAAAGCTGGTTGCTTGTTTTACTACAGTATATTGCGTCGCGCTTTGCAGGTGCAAAGTGAACGTTCTCATGACAATGCTCCCATGGTGCCTCGCATATAACACTGTTCTTCCGGAACAGTATCGAAATCACCGCGCACGAAAGCCTCGCAATCGGTCAAAGTCTGTTCCAGCTTGAC
The DNA here is from genome assembly GCF_900111605.1 of Nitrosomonas marina. Lineage (GTDB taxonomy): Bacteria > Pseudomonadota > Gammaproteobacteria > Burkholderiales > Nitrosomonadaceae > Nitrosomonas > Nitrosomonas marina_A. The sequence continues at coordinate 47,968 of NZ_FOIA01000023.1, forward strand.
CGATGCGCCCTGAATACCGCTGTGTGACCCCATAACGTGAAAAGGTTGTGTCAAATAGCGTTGCAGTTTGCGTGCGCGCATCACAATGCGGTGATCTTTTTCAGACAGCGCTTCCATACCCATCATTGCGATCATGTCTTCAAGTTCCTGATACCGTGCCAGATGTTCACGCACACGCTCTGCGACTTCATAGTGGCGATTACCCAGAAACACGCGGTCCATCATTTTGCTGGATGAAGAAAGCGGATCAACAGCAGGGTAAATACCTTTGGCGGCCTGATTGCGCGACAAAATTATCGTGGTGTCAAGGTGTGACAGAATTGTGCTGACGGCCGGATCCGTCATATCGTCAGCAGGTACATAAACGGCTTCTACAGCTGTGATATTGCCTTTGTGTGTTGAAATAATACGTTCCTGCAACTCCGCGACCTCGCTCATCAGTGTCGGCTGATAGCCTACCGTGGCCGGCATGCGCCCGAGCAGACCGGAAATTTCACTGCCAGCCTGTACGAAACGAAAAACATTGTCCATCAGCAACAGGATTTCCTTGTGCATGGAATCACGCAAATATTCGGCATAAGTCAGTGCTGACAGTCCCACGCGGAAACGAATACCCGGTGACTCATCCATTTGTCCAAACAGCATGAGCGTTTGCGGCATGACGCCGGCTTCGCGCATTTCATGCCACAATTCATGGCCTTCGCGAATACGTTCACCAACACCGGCAAACACCGACACACCCTGGTGCAAGTTGACGATCGCATGCATGAATTCCATGATCAGCACGGTTTTGCCCACGCCGGCACCACCAAACAGTCCGGTTTTTCCACCTTTGATAAACGGGCACAGCAAATCGATGACCTTGATTCCGGATTCGAGGATCTCGGATGCAGGCACCGTTTCAGAAAGCAATGCCGGCGGTGCGATAATATTACGCATTTCCGTTGTTTTCAGCGGCGGTTTGTCATCAAGAGGCATACCGAACATGTCAAGTATGCGGCTCAGGCAATCCTGTGTGACCGGAACGCGTAAAGGTCCGCCGCTGTCGAAAACAGTCATTCCACGTTTCAGGCCACTGGTTGAATGCAAAGCGATGGCGCGGGCGCGCTGCGCGTCCAGGTGCCGGTATACCTCGAACAGGTAGTGCTGATGGTCTAAACTGCAAAACAAGGCCTGGTGCAGTGGTGGCAGGCGTTCGCAGACAATATCAACAACCGGGCCGTGAACCTCTTCAATATGCCCGATAGGTGTTCTCGAGTCTTCAATCGCCTGAACCATTTGCTCCATAATCGTGTATCTCGGGTTCGTGTGCGCAAAAGCTTTGTTATACCCTAAACTTGTTACAGTATACAAACAAAATACTATCGCAGTAATTCTGACATTCGACGTATGATGTTTTGCTTCAATGTGAATGGCCGTATAATCAGCTCCCTTGACATATTTTATATATTGAGCACATGCAGGAAAACTGGCGTAATTTTCTACAAACCCAGCATGCCTTGATCGAGAACGGGCAGGTTGTGCATTTCGGCGACCCGGTGTCGGAGCTGGAGCATGCGCAGGCAGGTACGATACTGGTCGACCTGTCGCATTACGGTTTGCTGGGTTTTTCAGGCGCGGATGCGGGTGTGTTTCTGCAGAATCAGTTAAGCTGCGATATCAGAGAAGTCAACGCGAATCAGGCGAAATATGGCAGTTACTGCACACCAAAAGGGCGCATACTCGCGAATTTCATCATTATGCAAATAGACGGTGAATGGATGCTACAGCTTCCCGTGGATCTGTGCACGTCCATTCAGAAACGGCTATCCATGTTCGTGTTGCGATCGAAAGTTGATATTCATGATCGCAGCGGGCAATACGTGCGCATTGGTATTGCGGGTGCACAGGCCAATAAGCTTGCCAGGTCAATGACTGGCGCCGAGCTCGACCTGAATACCGGTTCAGCGTTGAAAATCATCCACGGCGCACATGCCCATGTGATATGTCATGCACCCGACCGTTTCGAGTTTATCGTTTCTGAGAAGGATGCGCAGGAATTATGGTATTTATTTAATGGCAATGCCCGTCCTGCGGGTGCAGCCTGTTGGCGCAGGCGGGAAATACACGAAGGTGTTCCTGTTATTACCGCGGCAACACAGGAGCAGTTTCTGCCGCAAATGATCAATCTGGACATAATTGGTGGCGTCAGTTTTAAGAAAGGGTGTTATCCGGGGCAGGAAATTGTTGCGCGCACACAATATCTCGGTAAGCTCAAGCGTCGCATGTATCTGGCAAAGATTGCGACAGATGAGCCCGTTAACGAAGGGGATGATGTGTTCGATACAAAAATGCAGGATCAGTCCTGCGGCACTATTGTGAATGCAGTGCCTTCAGTTGAGGGGGGATATGACGTACTTGCAGTCATACAGCAAAACAGCATTAATGCAGGCAGCCTCAGCTGGCGCAAACCAGGCGGTCCGGCGCTCATTATTGGCGCGTTGCCATATTCACTGGATTGATGATTCGCCGCTGAACAATGAATTGAGTCCGCAGCAGATGGTCTGGGCTGAATCCGTGCAGACATCCGGTCAGCATTTACTGGCAGTCATTAACGATATCCTTGATTTTTCAAAAATAGAATCCGGTTTCATGCAATTGGAGTCGGTCGATTTTATTTTGATTGGTTGCGTCTTGTTGATGATGCTGTTGTCATGTTTTCGCAACAAGCTAAAAGCAAGGGGATGGAGCGGGCAGTTAAGTTTAAGCCGCCGAATATGCCATTAAATCTGTATGGTGATTCGTTTAGACTCAGGCAAATTATTAATCTGATCAATAATGCCATTAAATTCACATAGCAGGCTGAAGTCATCGTGCGAACGGTGAAAATGGATGAAGCTGAAAAACAAATCAAAATACGGTTTTGTGTAGAGGATGCCGGCATTGGAATTGTGCCTGATAGTGATGTTGAAATTTTTGAACATTTTCCCTGGCGGATGCCAGAACGACGCGACAGTATGGCGGATCAGGTCCGGGTGCGGCAAATTGCCGGTTACTTGTAGAATTAATGGGTGGCCGTATCTGGGTCGAAAGTGGTCCGGGGAAAGGGTCGCGTTTCTATATTGAAGTGCAATTAGACAAGGCGTTAGAGCCGATACTTGATCAACATGCAAGCGAGCCACTCACCGACATACCGGTTTTAGTCGTCGATGACAACCGGGCCAATCGTGAAATTCTGATGAGCCAGTTGGCAGGCTGGAAAAATGCGAGTTGAATGTGCAGCTGATGGCGGTGAGGCGCTACAGGCTATGGAGCGGACCATGCAGAATAATTTATTATTCCTGCTGGTTATTGTAGATTTGCATATACCCGAAATGAACGGGCTACAGCTTGCGCACGCCATACAGGCAAATTCTCAGTATGACCGACCCAGCCTGTTGATGTTGGTTTCAGCAGGTTGCCAGTTCGATGTTGCAGAATGTCGGAATTGAGGTAGCATTTGCCCTGAACGGTCAGGAAGCTTATCAGATGGTACAACATCAACAGTATGATCTGGTATTCATGGATTGCCAGATGCCGGTTATGGACGGCTATGAAGCTACCCGTTTGATACGGCAATTGCCAGAATATGCTGGGTTGTCTATCGTGGCTTTGACGGCTAATGCACTGTCGGGCGATCTGAAGAAATGCCTGGATGCCGGTATGAATGATCTGCTGGCAAAACCCTTTTCTTTGGCGCAACTGCGTGCGATGCTGGAAAAGTGGCTCCCTGACTCAAAAAAGGGCAGACAGCTCGACAGACTGAATGAAGAACAAGTGGTAAACGGTTGAAACAGATCGAGTTTGATGTCGGCTTTGTGATTAATGAATTGTTGGGGAAAGTCGTACTCACCGGGTATCGGCTGAAATACCCATAAACACCGTGTAAATACAATAAAGGGAATTCCATGCGAGAAGTGTACGTGCTGAGCGGTGTGCGGACTGCGATTGGCGATTATGGCGGCGCCCTCAAGGGTGTTGCACCGGTTGATCTGGCCGCACAAGTTGTCAGGGAAGCAGTAAACAGGGCTGCGGTCGACCCCGAAGAAATTGGTCATGGCGTTCTGGGCCATGTGATTCACAGTGAAACGCGGGACATGTATCTGGCGCGGGTGGCCTGTATCAATGGCGGGCTGCCGCAGGGAACAGCAGCATTAACCGTCAATCGCGTATGCGGCAGTGGTCTGCAGGCTATAATTTCTGCAAGTCAGGCAATTATACTCAATGATACCGACGCCGCAATTGCGGGCGGTGCGGAATCAATGAGCCGTGGCGGGTATTTGTTGCCCGCATTGCGCTGGGGGCAGCGGATGCGGGACACCGGTGCAGTCGATATGATGGTTGGCGCGCTGACTGATCCGTTTGATCATGTACACATGGGCATTACTGCAGAAAACATTGCGCGCAAATGGCAAATCAGCCGTGAAATGCAGGATGCCTATGCGGTTGAGAGTCATCGCCGCGCTATTCATGCAATTCGTCAGGGGTATTTTAAGGAGCAGATTCTTCCGGTCGAGATAAAAACGCGTACTGGCGTCACTATGTTTGATACTGACGAACATCCCCGTGAAGCTGTGGATTTGGAGACCATGGCGAAACTTAAGCCGGTTTTTTGCGATGATGGTACAGTGACGGCGGGTAATGCATCCGGCATCAATGACAGCGCGGCTGCGGTTGTTTTAATGGAAGGGAAAACGACCGAAAAACGTAATTTGAAACCTATTGCACGTCTGGTGTCTTATGGGCATGCTGGCGTAGATCCGCGGTATATGGGTATCGGGCCGGTACTGGCGGTGCAGCAGGCGCTAGAGCGCGCTCATTTGAAGATGAACGCTATCGATATTATAGAATCTAACGAAGCATTTGCAGTACAAGCCTGCGCAGTGGCAAAAGAGTTACACTTTGATCCGATGAAAACCAATCCCAACGGCGGTGCGGTCGCGCTTGGACATCCCATTGGCGCTACTGGTGCGATACTGACGATTAAAGCGATTTATGAACTGCACCGCACAGGCGGGCGGTTTGCGCTTGTGACACTGTGTATAGGCGGAGGGCAGGGCATCGCGGCAGTGTTTGAACGATTATAACGCGCAAAGGAGGTCGGGTTTTGAAATCGAGTATGGTGATGATGTTACTGGTGTTGCTGGCATTTCCCCTTGATGGCCGAACTGAAAAGGAACAGCAGATTTCAGAACTGGAGCGGGCATTGATGCGCGTCCAGCAGGATGCACAGGCTACTCATCAGCAATTTCTTATGATTCAGGAGTTGCGTCGACACGAAATGCTGGGTTCGCAGCTGGCGGAATTTCCAGATGTCAACATAAAAAGCGGGCCTGCACCAGAATATGAGGAGGCGCTGCAGCAACAGCAGGACAGAAGAGGCCGTATTGAAAAATATACTGTCGATCTTGACAGACTATATGCGCGTTTCAGGGCATTGGAGGAAGAACGGCAAATGTTGATGGAACAGATCAATCAATTGCAGCGACAGCAGTCGGAGTGAGCGGAACGCAAGTAAAGCATCGATATTATTATTCCTTGGATTGCTCTTTCCATTTTGCATAACATTCCAGGCTGCAATAATGCAGAACGTAGTCGCTGGCTTCGCCGCTTTTAGCTTCGGATAATGGGATTTCCTTTAAGCACACTTCGCAGGCAACCATTTCCGGGTCGATCGGTTTTAGTTCTTCATTCATGATTTATCCTCGTTACGTTAAATATTGTCATTGAGTATTCTCCAGATAATATACCGCTGCACCCAGTAAAATCAAAATCATTTCGAAAACGGTCAACCATATCAGGATGGCGACGATGCGCCGGCCCATAGGCCGCATTGGTTGCCAGACATAACGCATGTAGGCGCGCCACAACCGATAACGCGACCACTTGTTCCAGTTGATCAGATACTGCTGTAAATCGCCGGCCCAGGCGGTGATGCTTTTATCTACAAGGTGCAAGTATTGTTTGCGTGCATCTTCGGACATGCCGTCATAAAAATCGGTAATTGTCAGTTTTGTTTGGCAGGGATGCTGATTCCCCTGAGGAAGTGACAGTGGTTCAATAACAAATGTTGTTCGGGTTTTTAAGCCTTGTTCGTAGTCGATCTGGATACCATCGGGCAAGGGCCTGACTGTAAATGTCAGTTCAAAATTGAATGGCGGTTGCTGGCTGATGTTTTGGCCTGTGCAATGGTAGCGATTGTGACCGGTCTTTTGCCATCTGTTGAAATTGACCATCGGGTTGATACGAAACAGACGCTCGATGTCCTGACAGAACAGTTTAAGCGCTGCAGTGTCCAGTGGCGTGTGTAATATGGCCCATGCGGCATCCTGATCGCTGTCCGGTTTGTGTAATATGGATGATTTTTCGTTCTCGCGCTGTGATATCACGGTGCTGTTGGCGGTGTTATTTTGGGTAGGGAGCGACCAGTATTGCTGTCTGCATGGCAGTCACGAGCTGTTTGGTCAGCATTGTGGATCGTAACGCCATCAAATCAGGCATGCGCCGTGGTCGTGGCGACCCGAGGACAACCAGATCGTATCTCTGCTTTTTTGTGCACTGCAACAAAGCCTGATCGGGTCTGCCAAACTGAATCAGACTGCTGTAAGTGCAGGCGGATGCAGAAATCTTGCGGTGCAATCGTTGGCATTGCTGGTCGATTTCCCTGCCCAGTTCGGTTTGCAGATAGCTTTGGAACTGATCCCGGGTAACGCCGTTATTGAGCCAGTCATCGCCAGTCATCCCTTGCCAGAATTCGGGTACTACGATCAGGTGATCGATCATTCCGTTGTCGGCGCAAATCTGTAAAGCCATGTCTTCAGCCGCAATAGCACCCAGAGTACCGTGGCTTGCAAGCAGAATATGTCTGAACAGCAGCATAGCGTTCGGAAAGTTTTGAAGTCTTAGGATGAAAAGGCAGGCAATTGACGGCTACCTAATAGATGAAGTATATAGCCATGGCCAGAAGAAAAGCCAGTATAAGGGCTATCAAATCCTCTTTACGGTCGCTGCTGAAAATCGACAAGGCTGAACCTCGTTCAAAAGTTTTGATCTCTTTGTTCTGCATAACACATCTCCATGATTAATTGTATTTTATACGGTATCACCAATGAGCAGGATGACCACAATCAGTGACAAGGCCGCTTTGATAAAACCGACAATGCCACCAATAATCGCTGGCTCTCCGCCCGCCTGCTTCATTGAGCTGACCGTGATCTGCATACCGAGACCGACCAATCCAAATGCAAACAGCCAGGTAATCCATTGACGAAACGCTTCGATTTTCCTGGCGGTGTGTCGCACCGCGTCATGTGCGGCGCTAAGAATGGCAGTGGCTTCATCGGATAAAGTGCCGGCATTGATAATGCTGCGAATGGCATTATCATCTTCAATCGTCATGATTTTTCCGTTTTTGATCAGGCGGTTTACTGCAACGCGGTCCTCATTCTCGTCGATAACGATTATTTCAGCGCGCAATTGCTCGGTCTGTTCGGCATTTAACAGGTTCTCCTGTTTGAATCCCTGTGCCGGCGTATTGCCGAAATATTTACCCTGGTAATGGCTGGCCGGCGCAAACATTCCTGTTGTGGACAATGCAAACATAAGGATAAAACCCAGCACAAATACAGGAAATTTTGTAATGATTACCTGCCCAACGTTAATTCCGGATGAGGTTGTGCCAGATGAGGTTGTGCCTTCTCTTTTGACGTACCAGATGGCCAGCCAGAGCACGATAACCGGTAGGATCAAGACGCGAGTGATATTGAAAATTTCAGCCACCATCAGCGTCTCTATACCATCGGGCTGGAAAGCCAATGCTGCGCCTACGACCTGGGCAGAGTTCAAAATACCCGTGCCTGCCCACGCACCGAACTGTACATAACTCATGTCCAGCAAGTGGCCGATAATGGGAAAAGCAAACATGCAGCCAACGCCCCATAATAAGATGGTTCCAATTGTATAGGCGATTTCAACGGGTTTTGCCTGAACGACGGGAGCGACTGCTACAGTTGCGGATACACCGCAAACACCCATGCCGGCTGACAGCACACCGCCCATTGAATTGGAAATGTTGCGTCGCGAGCCTATCCATAGCACGATACCTACCGAGCCCAGTACAAAAAAACCTATCATGATAATAGACAGGCCTCCCAGATTTTTCAGTTCGGCTGCGCTGTACAGGGCGCCGAGCAAAATGACACCTGTTTTGAGTCCCAGTCGGGACAGGCGTACCCCATTCCTGGCCCAATCCGGCACTTTGAAAACGTTGGCGATAATAATGCCAGCGACGATGCCAAGGACGACGTAGTTAAGGCCTAGCAATTCGTGAATATATTTTCCAGTGTTGCCGATTAAGCCAAGATCCACACTGATAACCTCGATTTGCGGTGCAATGAACCAGCGTATCAACATGGTTATGAGCAGTATGAGCATACCGCCCGCAATCGTGGAGGAATAGTAATCCAGTTGGCCTTCTTCATGTGGACCCAGCCAATGCCAGCATCCCGTGACGACGGCTACGACGCCAAAATAAAGTGGCAGAGAGCTAATTTCGTTCAGATATTTATAGGGTTTTCCCGATGATAGGTGTGCCAGTACCGGGTTTAATAACCCCGTGTCCACACCGAACCAAATGGCAAGCATCAACAAGCCGATGATGAGCAGCGCAGGTTTTTTCTGGGTATAAATCATGATATTTAACCGATGAGTAATTGTGCTTGAATAGTCAGCATTCTCAGCCTGTAATTATATAAAATAGAGTCTATGTCTGGTAAAAGGGAAGCCTGCTCGCATTTCTTCCGTATCTGGCATCCCGGTGTGAATTGGCCTATGATAAGCGTTATGGGTTGGGTTAACAATCTGTGATGAATAGACGGAGCGGCGGTTGATGGAATGGTTGATTGTTGTAGTTTTTTTGGCATTACTGGGTCTGGCTGGTTGGCTACTCAAACCTGCAAATAAATGCGAGTTGCTTAAGCCCGGCCAGGCTGCACCTGAATTTGAACTGACGGATCAGTATGGTAATACGCAACGCCTGGTTGATTTCAGAGGTAAATGGCTGGTATTGTATTTTTATCCTAGGGATGACACGCCGGGATGCACGCGTCAGGCGTGCGCTTTTCGCGACAATTTTAACAAACTGAAGACACTCGAAGTCGAAGTGGTCGGTGTCAGCGTTGATACAGTAAGCAGCCATGATCGTTTCGCAAACAAGTTCGGTCTGAATTTTTCGTTACTGGCTGATACGACAGCTGAAACGGCTGCGCGCTACTGCTCACTTTTAAATTTAGGTATTGTAAAATTCGCTAAACGCAATACTTTTCTGATTGATCCGTTTGGCAACATAGTCAAGGTTTACTGGTCAGTACAGGCGTCGCAAAACGCAGGTGAGATTGTTTCAGATTTGAAGCATCTGAAACAATTGGCCCATGTTGAGGCATGAATGGTTTGGGATGCGTATCGCAAGCCTGAAGGTCTTGTGTTCGCTGAGTATATAGGATTACGCGTTACGCTGATTGTGATCAGCAATTGCAGATTGTGCTGATTGAATAGGACGCTATATCCCGGGCAGGAGAGAATATTATGGCAAATTTTACTGAAGAGCAACTGGCTCAGATCAAATCCGCGTTACACAAACGCTATCTCGAATTGCAGAAAGAAATTCGCAATGAACTCGTACAAAGCGGCGAAGAATTTGATATCAGACAGGCGGATGATATCAATAATATCCTGGCTGACGTTGATACTGCACTGGTTGACAAGCAGATAAACGAAATGCGGGAGCTTGAAATGTCAGAGAAGTATCTGATGGAGCTGGAGTTTGGTGACTGCGTTGATTGCGGTGAAGAAATCGGCTTTGAGCGACTTATTGCCAATCCCTCCACACAACGCTGTATAGAGTGTCAGCGAAAGTATGAGAAATTATATCCGCATGAGTCAAATCCATCGTTATAACGGTGTTCTGGCGTGCTTATTGTTTATGCTCTTTGCTTTTGAGTAAAATCATAACTGCACCGCCACCGCCATTTTCCGGACTAGCCTGACAGAACGCCAGCACAGCTGGATGCTGTGCCAGCCAGTTGCCGACGCTGTATTTTAATACAGGTATACCGTCTTGCGAGCTGAGGCCTTTTCCATGGATGACTCTTACGCAGCGAAGGTGCTTTTGCAATGCAGCATTCAGAAAATCAGTCATGCGATGTTTTGCGACATCTTGAGTGAGTCTGTGCAGGTCGATACTGTCACAAATGCGCCAGTAACCGCGTTTCAGACGGCGTAATGTCTGGTGTGAAACACCCGGTCCTGAATAAGACCATTCATCGTCGGCACTTATCTCTGGAAGATTGGCATCATTTGCGTTAGCAGTTTCGAATGCCGGGTCGTACAGTATGAAAGGGTTTTTTTTCCGGGGATGGGGAGCCGGTTTCTCCGGTTCCAGTATAGTCCTGTCAGAAGCGGTCAGCGGCACGACATGTTTCATTGCTTCATAAAACTCTGTTATGTCGTCATTAATTGCTTTGGCCGCTTCTTTTTTCTTGGACATCTCGTTGTTTACCACAAACTATCAGGTCAATTGATCAAAATACTTTTCAGCATCCAATGCGGCCATACAACCGCTGGCTGCACTCGTTACTGCCTGCCGGTAAATATGATCCTGCACGTCTCCGGCTGCAAATACGCCCGGAATGCTGGTGGCGGTCGCATTACCCTGACTGCCGCCCTGGGTCAGAATGTAGCCATTTTCCATTTTAAGCTGGTCGACAAAGATATCTGTATTGGGTTTGTGTCCGATAGCAATGAAAACACCATGCAAATCAATGGCCTTTAAGCTGTCGTCCTGTGTGCTTTTGATGCGCATGCCTGTCACGCCGCTATCGTCTCCTACCACTTCATCCAGTACGTAGTTAAGTTCAAGGCGGATGTTCCCATTACTGACTTTTTCCATCATTCTGTCTATCAGAATCTTTTCGGAGCGGAATTGTTCCCGGCGGTGCACTACAGTGACGGATTTGGCGATATTGGATAAATAAAGTGCTTCCTCGACAGCGGTATTACCACCGCCGATTACAGCAACATCCTGCCCCTTGTAAAAAAAACCGTCACAGGTGGCGCAGGCCGATACGCCGCGTCCCATGAATGCCTCTTCGGAAGGAATGCCAAGATATTTCGCGGTCGCTCCAGTGGCGATTATCAATGCATCACATGTGTATGTACCCTGATCACCAACCAGTGTCAGCGGTTTATCCATCAGCCTGGCAGTATGAATATGATCGAAAATGATTTCGGTATTAAACCGTTCGGCATGTTTCTGAAAACGCTCCATGAGTTCAGGACCTTGTACTCCCATCGCATCGGCTGGCCAGTTATCAACATCTGTAGTTGTCATCAACTGGCCTCCCTGTTCCAGTCCGGTGATGATGACGGGGCGCAGATTAGCACGCGCTGCATAGACAGCTGCTGTATAACCGGCAGGGCCGGAGCCGAGAATTAACAATGGACAGTGTCGTGTTGTTGTCATAATTTATATGTTTCTTTGTCTATGAAATTCAAAATAAATCCGGCAACTATACTGAGTAACGCGCATGATCTCAAGTTGTAGCTGCAGTCCATTGTCGCTAACCAAAAATAATGTAGTGATAGATATACAGAATGCGCTGTAATTATTTTATTGAAAGAGTTTTTATAAACAAACGGTTATGGCATAAATGCTAGATGGTAACGGGGATGTGAGAGTATAAGCGGCTTATACTAATATGGCAGAGTAGCGTAAAATAAGGGTCTTGAAACTACGCCCTGGTAGCTCAGTGGATAGAGCAACCCCCTCCTAAGGGGTAGGTCGCACGTTCGATTCGTGCTCAGGGCGCCAATAAATCAAAGATTTAGACTGTCCGTCACTGTGCTGTCGATGCGCACGCCTTTGGCGCATTCAATCCTGGCGTCCAGCGCACCACTAACAAGCAATTGATTGATGCGCTCCCATGTTTCTGCACGTATCAGACTGATTACTCCCTGTAAGGCTGATGCCTTCG
>NZ_FOIA01000026.1 GCF_900111605.1 Nitrosomonas marina
TACTTGTTAATTAATACTACCTTCTCTTGTCTCTAATACTAATTAATTAGTACTGCTCTTTTTACAACAGCTCAAGCGCCTTACAAAGACTCTTCATACGCTGCGTCCCACAGGCTAGTCGACCTTACACCATAAAGTCAAGTCATTTGTCATAAAATCTCCACTCGAACCATAGGGATTTGGAGAAAACATAGTACATTCACAAACATAATCATGTCGTTATCATACTCAACCATTTTTTCTAATTTTATAAATCTATTTGTATCGACTCAACTGAATGACCCATGAAACACACGACGCCCGACCATGTTATTTATGACAACTGACAGCCTAATTTTATAGATTGTTGCCGAATTACAACGTATGCATTTTGATGGTTTGCATTAATTCTTCTTTTGTAAAAGGCTTAACCAGGTATTCATTTGATCCTGCAATACGACCTTTTGCCTTGTCGAACATTCCATCCTTGCTCGATAGCATAACGACAGGTGTAGACTGAAATCGTGGATTTTGTTTAATTAATTGGCATGCTTGATATCCATCAAGCCGAGGCATAACAACATCAATAAAAATAATATCAGGATGACTTTCTACAATTTTAGCCAACGCATCAAAACCATCTGAAGCCAAAATAACCTCACATCCACAACCATTTAAAAAAATCTCAGCACTGCGTCTAATTGTGTTGCTATCATCAACAATAAGAACTTTAATACCCTTCAATGATCCTGGATCATTCACCCGAACACTCCTTCTGCTCTTAAATTGCGGAACTGCCTATATATAAATAGGTTTGTTACATTTTTTCAGCGCCACAAGAAAACAAGTTGATTTCGAAAAAATTATTCTATTCATAAAATTCAAAACAACAACCAGCTATGTAAAATTTCAATTCCGACAAATCGGAATCCAAGGCTATTGATAAAGGCTGCAACAAAAAAAGACAGTAACTTTATTCAGCCCGCTCAACTTCATGAGCAAAATCATCGTAACCATACTGATGAAATAGAAGAAAAAATACTAATATCCTCAAAACCACACGAATGTTGCACATTCAGGCATAGTTAAATACTTATGCACAAGCTCAATGCAAACATAGAAACTTCCAACACATTAAGAATCAATTTTTAATTGATTTATTTTTCCACAGTCAATTAACTGATTCGTTAGTATACGGATTCACCTTTCAATTGCATTCGATAAGTGCTATACCTATACTTCATTGACTTTATTGGCATCGAAGACCGTATTCCTATTAATACAGCTGTACCACTTGATCGACCCATGGCGGTAATATTTTAGCCAGCAGTTTCATGTGCTGTTAACAGAATCATCGGTTCTTATTTATTATTCATCAGCAAAAGCATGATAAGGAAAAATCGAGCAGTGACTTCTGCAGACAAGCGTTATATCTGATGGAGTTGGTCGGGTTAGTTTAAACCCTGTCACAAGGACCAGTTAGAAAAAATCCGATTCTTATGATCCAGCCAGACAGGATATGCCAAAATACCCCCGTAATAATTGAAGATGAAACAACAAACGGGTGAGCAAGATAGGCATCATCCAGATCATCATTCAATGAATAATGAACGATTCAATTCGGTACCCGAAAGCGCCCCCGGAGTTGTCCATCCATAGTTTCAAATCTTGGCTGATCTGACGACAATCCAATCAAATACTCAGTCACAGCCGTAATATCTGTCTACTATTCAGCATTATTATTCCCTTGGCTGCCAATGCCTGCCTCCCGAAAAGCTGGCGGCATCGTTTATATATTTAAAAATAACGCGTTGAACATTTACTCCGGAAAAGTAACCAATATGAATATTTTCATCCAGAATGACTTTTGCGCTTTGCCAGAAAAAGTCTGCGCAATAAACCACTGCCCTTATTGAGCAGACATAACGCAATCCCATGGAAGGTTACTACAGCGACTCATGAACTTATTGATGTTCACGTACCCATTTACGCCATTGCACAAACAAATTCGCATCCAATGCTGCAACAACAGAACGCCGCCACGGTGAACCCGCCCAATAATCATCATACTCAAAACCAGACATGGCCCCTCCTGCTTCTTCCAATATCAAGCTGCCAGCTGCATAATCCCATGGTTTCTGTCCACCATGTAGATACAAATCAAAAAAACCAGCTGCGGTATAACACCATTCTAGTGCACACGCCCCATAATTACGTTGCGAGGCATACGGTGGGTTCGCTGCAATCTCTATTGCAAGCTTTTTGTGCAATCGTTTTAAATCAACATTGGCGATTGCTGTAGACAATGTGGACGCATGCTGTTTGATTGGCAAACGTTTATCATTCAGAAATGCTCCGCGTCCACGCTCGGCATAAAACATTTCATTCGTCGCAGGATTGTAAATAACACCTAATACACTTTTACCCTGCCTCATCCAGGCAACTGAAATAGCAAAATAAGGCAACCCATTGAGAAAATTTGATGTACCATCAATCGGATCAATGCTCCACAAACCGTCAGATTCCCCATTGATCCCCTGTAACCACTGTGCGCGCTGTTCATCCTCTGACATTTCTTCGCCCATTACAGCGCCAGGTCTGATTGCGCGAAGCGCGTCGAATAAGGCAGCCTGCGCCGCAACATCAGCGTCAGAATAACTGCTGCCATCTGTTTTTATCCGCCTGGCAACCTGTAAATAACGCGGCATGACTTCTTCACGCGCAACCTTCCTGACAGCAGCAATCACATCGTTTAGCACGTTTACTCTGTACGCCACTTGATTGAGCAACCGATACTGGGTATCTGGTCTTCAGGGCCTCTGCCCGTTCTGGCAACCTGTAGCATGCCTTCAAACAAATCTCTCCGCACGTCTGGCGCAGCTGCTTCTTTGCGCGAAGCATCAAGACGGCCGCGATACTGCAGCTCCAGCGCACCGTTAAAACCAAAAAAATCAGGCGTACACACTGCCCCGTACGCCTTGGCAATTTCTTGTGTCTCATCCCACACATATGGGAATGGATAATTTAACTCCTTGGCAATGCGCACCATATTATCGAATGAGTCTTCAGGGTAGTCTGCAGGATCGTTCGACATGATCGCAATAGCATTTATACCATATTGTTTCAATTCGTTGACATCCCGAACCAGTCTATCCTGGATGGCCTTCACATACGGACAATGGTTGCAAATAAACATCACCAGCAATCCTTTTTCACCTTTAGCCGAATTCAAGTTATGGCGTTTTCCATCAACCCCTAATAAATCAAAATCTATCGCTTTCCAACCAAATTCACATACAGGTGTCTCTAAGCTTGCCATGCTAAACATTCTCCTTAATATCAATTGTACAATTCTAGTTCAAACGGCCATATTCTGATTTACCAGCAATACCTGCCACACCTTTGACACGCGAAGCAAATCATATGGCTAATCGTGGTATATTAGCATGAGTACACACATTGCTTTCGTTACTTATTACATCAATCCGGATTATGCCACCCCGTATTTTTCATACCGGTGATATTTCTGTAGGACAAACTCTTGAACTAGCAACAACTGCAGGCCATCATGCTACCCGAGTACTGCGTGCCAGAATAGGAGATTCTGTTACCCTGTTTAACGGAAAGGGCGGGGAATTCCTTGCACGGATTGTAAGTGCTCAAAAGCTCGTCACCACGGTTACCGTTGACGAATTTATCGCAACTGAACGCGAATCTTCGCTTACGATTGAACTTGCACAAGCGCTTTGCGTCAATGAGAAAATGGATTTGATCATACAAAAATCCGTTGAGTTAGGCGTCTCTAGTCTTCAGCCAATTATTACTACTCGAAGTATTGTACGACTATCCGACGAGCGTGCCAAAAAACGACTTGAGCATTGGCAGCGCGTCATCATCTCCGCCTGCGAACAATGCGGTAGAAATTACGTACCGACAATTTCTCCCTTGGTTTCTCTGGTAAAGTGGATCGACACTAAAACTAGAACCGCATCTGATCATCTGGGTTTCGCGCTTTCAGTAACGGGAAATACCAGCCTAA
Organism: Nitrosomonas marina; assembly: GCF_900111605.1. Classification (GTDB taxonomy): domain Bacteria; phylum Pseudomonadota; class Gammaproteobacteria; order Burkholderiales; family Nitrosomonadaceae; genus Nitrosomonas; species Nitrosomonas marina_A. The sequence goes on from NZ_FOIA01000026.1 coordinate 4,019, forward strand.
AAGATTTGCCTATACCACGATCGACCCCACACCTGTCTTTAGTCGTAGGTCCGGAAGGCGGGTTCACGACAGAAGAAGCAGCAATTTTAGAACAAGCAGGATTTTTGTCACTACGTTTAGGAAATCGAATATTGAGAACGGAAACCGCAGCCATGGCAGCAATCGCCGCATTGCAAATGCAATGGGGCGATTTTTAAATTGATTTACTCAACATGTCTTGCGCTAAGATTATCTATCCAGATTTTTAATCTTTAAAGTTATTAGAACTGATTTCCATGAAAGTTATTGCAAATTTTGTCGCCTGGTTTCGCTCCGCGGCACCATACATCCATTCCTTCAGAGGAAAAATTTTTGTCATTGGTATCAGTGGTGAAATGGTTACTGATGAAAACTTTATTTTTTTTATTCACGACATAAATTTACTGGCCAGCCTTGGTGTTCGACTGGTATTAGTGCATGGCGCCCGTCCGCAGATCGTTCAACGGTTGAACGAGAACCGATTTACAATTAATTCAGCAATGGGCATTGACATCACCGATACCGCCTCGTTACAGTTTGCAAAAGAAGCGATCGGTCGTACCCATCTAGAAATTGAAGCGCTGCTATCCATGGGATTACCTAATTCACCCATGGCCAATGCAGCCATTCAGGTAGCCAGTGGCAACTTTATTACTGCCTGCCCATTCGGTGTTATCAACGGCGTGGATTTCATGCATACGGGTAAAGTTCGCAAAGTCAATGTTTCTGCTATTCAGAACAGTCTGAATCAAGGTAATGTAGTATTAATTTCTTCGTTGGGTCATTCACCTACTGGTGAAATTTTTAATTTAACCATGGAAAATGTGGCAACTGAAGTGGCCAGTGCCCTGCATGCTGAAAAACTTATTTTTTTGCTTGATTCGCTTGATCACCATGACGAATCAAGGAATGATGAAAAACCATCTTTGCCACGAGAACTAACCGTTGCTCAATGTAGAATGCTTCTTCAGAATTCTGAAAAAACCGTTTCCGACTTGAACGCAGAAGTCTTGAAATTGTTATCATGTGCTATTCAGGCCTGCGAACAAAACGTTGCTCGCACCCATCTTGTCAATCGCCACACAGATGGCGCCATTTTGAAAGAATTATTCACCCATTACGGTATCGGCTGCATGATATCCCGGGAATCGCTTGAGTCAATCCGCAAAGCACATATTGATGATGTTGGCAGCATTTTACAATTAATCGAGCCACTTGAGACAGAAGGGATACTAGTCAGAAGAAGTCGGGAGTTGCTGGAAATAGAGATTTCCCGTTTCATCGTATTTGAACATGACAGCATGATTATTGGCTGCGCTGCGTTATATCCATTTTCCCAGGATGGGATTTGTGAACTGGCATGCCTAGCCGTTCATCCTGCTTATCGTAGTTTAGGATATGGTAATCGTTTGTTGAAAGCTGTCGAGGAACTAACCATATCTCAAGGTCATGACAAGCTTTTTGTATTGACTACACATGCAACTCATTGGTTTATCGAGCACGGATTTCACGAAGTATCACTGGCAGATCTACCCAAGCTCAAACAAGATTTATATAACTACAAACGTAAATCCAAGGTATACATGAAATCGCTTAATCAAAGCGGCTAAAACCAAACTTGTATTAACTGATATTTACTCTGATCATCGAAACCACCATAATTACATGTTTTCGATTTGTTAAGGTGTTAGCGAATGACAAGAACAGTTTATTGCGTCAAGTTAGGTCAGGAAGCGAAGGGACTGGATTTTCAACCATACCCGGGGGAATTAGGCAAACGCATTTTTGAAAATATCTCTAGAGAAGCATGGGATGAATGGATCAAGCTTCAGACCATGTTGATTAATGAGAACCGGCTCAATCTTTCCGACAGTAAAGCGCGACTATATCTTGCCGAACAAATGGAGGCCCATTTTTTTGGTCAGGGTATCGAACAACCAGACGGTTATGTATCACCGGAAAGCTGAAACAGCTTTGTCCTGTCATGTCCACTGAAGTCGAACTCAAACTGCGCTTTCCGCAGCAGTTTGCGGTACAAATCAAGCAGCTGTCTTTATTAAATACTTTCAGTATTGCTAAACCATACCAGCAAAACCTGTATAGCGTTTACTATGATACGCCTGATTTCATATTAAAAAATAACCGCATTGCACTCAGGCTGCGCCAAGAGGGAGAATGCTGGATTCAGACAATCAAAAGTGGCGGCACGATTTGCGATGGTCTGCATCAACATCGTGAATGGGAGTATCCAACTACTGACGGCAAACTTGATTTCACGCAACTACCTGATCAAAGGATCAGATATTTTTTTTCTGACCAGAAGCTTTGCCAGTCGTTACAGCCAGTTTTTGTAACTGACTTCGAACGAACCACCTATTTGCTTGAGCCTGCAAAAAATTTCAAGCTCGAGCTTTGTATTGATGAAGGGTACATTACTATAAACCAATTTGATTCAGATATTTCAGAACCGATTTGCGAAATCGAACTGGAATTGAAATCCGGCAGCAAAGCACAGTTACTCCAGTTTTCAGAGACATTAATGAAATACAGCCCCTGTCCGCTTATTCCGGAAAACAAAAACAAAGCAATCCGGGGTTATGCTTTACTTTTGCAAAAACCAGACTCCTAATACAAACCGGAGAATCCAAAACATAAGTTATGGATTCTCCGATAATTCCTCATTTTCACGCAAGATGGAAAAAATTTGGCGTGAAAATCTAACTTCCAAAAAATTTGGGCGTTACTCTTGTCACTTGATAACAGGATCTAGTTCACCCTTAGCATAACGTGCTGCCATATCATCAAGTTGAATTGGTTTAATTTTGCTTGCTTGTCCGGCACAACCAAATGCTTCGAAACGTGCTTTACATATCGCCTGCGCTGCAACAGTCGCCTCCTTGAGAAACTTACGTGGATCAAAATTACCTTTATCCTGATCCAGGTGTCGTCGAATTGCACCCGTCATCGCTAAACGAATATCAGTATCTATATTGACCTTGCGTACGCCATTTTTAATACCTTCCTGGATTTCTTCGACTGGCACACCATAAGTTTCTTTGATGTCGCCGCCATATTTACGGATAATTTCCAGCCAATCCTGTGGTACGGAACTGGAACCATGCATAACTAAATGAGTATTTGGAATACGCTGATGTATTTCCTTGATACGATTGATTGCAAGAATATCCCCCGTTGGTTTGCGGGTAAATTTGTAAGCACCGTGCGAAGTACCGATTGCAATCGCCAGTGCATCCACACCTGTTTTCTTTACAAAGTCAGCAGCTTCTTCAGGATCTGTCAGCAACTGATCGTGAGACAGTTTTCCTTCAGCGCCATGGCCGTCTTCTGCTTCACCCATACCGGACTCCAAAGAACCCAGACAACCCAATTCTCCTTCAACAGAAACTCCCACCGAATGTGCGATACTTACGACCTCAGATGTCACATTGACGTTGTACTCATAGGATGCCGGCGTCTTTGCATCAGCTTCCAAAGAACCATCCATCATGACACTTGAAAAACCACTGCGAATCGCATTAACGCAAACAGAAGGAGATGCACCGTGATCTTGATGCATCACAATTGGAATATGCGGATACGCCTCAACTGCCGCTGCTATCAAATGACGTAAAAAGGGCTCACCTGCATATTTTCTGGCGCCGGCAGATCCCTGCATGATCACTGGGCTATCGCATTCATCAGCCGCCTGCATGATTGCATGTATTTGCTCGAGGTTGTTTACATTGAATGCGGGCAATCCATAATCGTTCTCCGCAGCGTGATCCAATAATTGTCTTAATGATACAAGTGCCATTTATCTCTCCTTCACAAGATTTAAAAATATGTTTAATGGTTCGGTCTATATATCAATTATTAATACTTTTACATCTGACAAAACGGCCTGGCATGCATAATACCCATCGATTATGCATTTTCCATGATCGTCTCTTCTTCTTTTGTAATACTTTCACCTACTTTGATTATTTTCATCGTATTGGTTCCTCCCGCTTTACCGATTGGTTCACCAATAGTCATCACCATGATATCCCCGTTACGCACGATTCCTCTATTAAATAACTCCTTTTCAGCAAGCTCGAGAATTTCTTCGGGGTCATTAAGCCCATCTCCGAACTCGACCGGGTAGACACCCCTGAACAGCGTAACCTTGCGGCGGGTACTTTCGTGCGGACTCAACGCTACAATAGGTACCTTGGAACTTCTGCGAGACATGAGTAATGCTGTCTCACCACTTTGGGTCAGTGCGGCAATAGCCCTAATCTTTAGACCTGTTGCTGTAAACATGGTGGCCCGGGCGATTGCTTCTTCTATCGAAGCGGGGGGTCTAACTGGCTGGCGCCTGTCGACATTTACAAGATATTCCTTTTCCGCTTCCAGACACACGCGCGCCATCGCCGCAACTGATTCAATTGGATATTCTCCAGCTGCCGATTCTGCCGAAAGCATGACAGCATCGGTACCATCCAGCACTGCATTCGCCACGTCAGAAACTTCTGCACGGGTCGGGATTGGACTTGTTATCATTGATTCCATCATTTGTGTTGCAGTAACAACCACCTTGTTATTGCTTCGCGCCGCACGAATCATTTTTTTTTGGAGCGCAGGTACTGCGGCGTCTCCAACTTCAACTGCGAGATCACCTCTTGCAACCATAATTGCATCGGATGCGTCTATGATGTCATCTAACGCCAAAATTGCTTCTGACCGCTCTATTTTTGCCATGATCAGGCTTTTTCCACCAGCCGCTAACATCATTTCGCGAGCATTTCGTATATCATCCCCTGAACGTACAAAAGAAACAGCTAAAAAATCAGCATTCATTTCAGCGGCTATTTTAATGTCTTCCACATCTTTTGCTGTCAATGCAGGCGCACCCAGCCCACCACCTTTGCGATTGATTCCTTTATTATTTGACAGCACACCGCCCTGTTCCACGACGCAAAAAACCTGATTATCCTGGACTTTGGTCACAGTCAAAACAATGCGACCGTCATCCAGCAACAAAGTTGCCCCGGATTCCACGTCATTTGGTAATTCTTTATAGTCAAGACCTACTCTTTCTTGGTTACCCAACGCGCAGGCAGCATCCAGGATAAACGGGTCGCCGATTTTCAGCCTGATTCTACTCTGTTCAAATTCACCAATACGTATCTTGGGTCCTTGAAGATCTACCAGAACCCCCACTGTTCTTCCAAGAGATTGAGCAATCGAGCGCGTCAATTCGGCATGTTTCAGGTGTTGTTCACGAGATCCATGCGAGAAATTGATCCGCACCACATCCACCCCCGCCTGTATCATGCGTTCAAGCACTTTAGGATTCGCACAGCTTGCAGGGCCAAGTGTGGCAACAATTTTTGTTCTGCGGATCATTACGGTAATTTTCTGCGATTATCTGGCGCGCAGCTCAAGGATTTCTACAGCCGGCAGTTTTTTACCCTCCAGAAACTCAAGAAACGCGCCGCCGGCAGTTGATATATATGACACCTTGTCATATATATTGTATTTTTGAATTGCTGCTATCGTATCGCCACCACCTGCAAGTGTAAATGCATTCGTATCCGCAATAGCCCGTGCGATTTTCTCAGTACCCGCACCAAATTGATCAAACTCGAACACGCCTACAGGTCCGTTCCAAACCACGGTACCCGCATTCATGATAATGTCAGCAAGAGCTTGCGCGCTTTTAGGTCCAATATCAAAAATCATATCATCATCAGCAACGGCTTCTGAATCTTTTAAAATCGCAGGTTCATTTGAATCAAATTTTTTTCCAACCACTACGTCAACTGCAATGGGTATGGATGCATTACGTTTGTTCATCTTTTCCATGAGCGATCTGGCTGTGGGAACAAGATCATCTTCACATAATGATTTTCCGATATTTTTTCCAGTCGCTTTTAAAAACGTATTTGCTATACCTCCGCCAACGACCAGCTGATCGACTTTTTCCGACAATGATTCAAGCACGGTCAATTTTGTAGATACTTTCGATCCGCCCACGATAGCGACCATGGGTCTTGCCGGATCATGAAGCGCTTTTGTCAGCGCTTCCAACTCTTCAGTCAATAAAATGCCTGCACAGGCGACAGGAGCATACTGAGCTATACCATACGTTGAAGCTTGCGCCCGATGAGCGGTACCAAATGCGTCCATAACAAATACATCGCACAGGCTTGCATATTTACGTGCCGTTTCATCCGAATTTTTTTTCTCGCCTTTATTAATGCGACAATTTTCCAATACAACCAGTTCGCCTTCCGCGACTTCAAAACCGCCCTCCACCCAATCTTTTATCAAGCGTACAGATTTATTTAATCGGGCAGCGATATTATCAGCAACAGGCTTCAGAGAGTTTTCTTCAGACCACTCTCCCTCTTCCGGACGTCCTAAATGAGACGTCACCATTACTCTTGCACCGGCATTCAGACAAAAATTGATTGTAGCCATCGAGGCGGTAATACGCGCATCCGATATCACCTTACCTTCTTTGACAGGCACATTCAGATCAGAACGAATAAAGACACGTTTTCCCTTGAGATCAAGGTCTACAAGTTTGATAACAGACACGGCGAACTCCAGATTTATCCTAAAATAAATAAAGGATAGCTTTTGCTACCCTTTATTATTATCAATTCACGATCTTAACCGCTTGGCAGATTGAAACCGATAATTTACCGAGTATCCTCAGGCATCGTCGATTACCTTCTTTTCTCTGCCAAGTCACGGCATATAATATTAATTACTTGTCGGCAATGGTGCGCACCATTTCCAACAGCTTGGTCGAATAACCCCATTCGTTATCATACCAAGCGACTACTTTTACGAAACTTCCATCTAATGCCATCCCCGCTTCCGCATCAAAAATCGATGTACAGCTTTCACCACGGAAATCGGTAGAAACAACCTTTTGATCGGTATAGCCCAAAACACCTTTCATTTCACCTTCTGAGGCGTCTCTCATGGCTTTACAGATTTCGTCATATGACGCATCCTGTTTCAACTCAACTGTCAGATCAACCACAGACACATCAGATGTCGGCACGCGAAATGCCATACCTGTTAATTTCTTGTTTAATTCAGGAATAACGACACCAACCGCTTTGGCTGCGCCAGTCGATGAAGGAATAATATTTTCAAGAATACCACGACCACCACGCCAGTCTTTATTAGAAGGGCCATCGACCGTTTTCTGCGTAGCCGTAGCTGCGTGAACTGTTGTCATCAAACCGCGTTTAATCCCAAATTTATCATTCAATACTTTGGCTACAGGCGCTAGACAGTTTGTTGTACATGAGGCGTTGGAAACAATGGTTTCGCCATTATACGTCTTATCATTAACACCATACACGAACATGCGTGTATCATCCTTTGAAGGCGCAGACATAATGACTTTCTTCGCGCCTGCAGTCAGATGTTTTTGACAGGTTTCCTGTGTCAGGAAAAGGCCCGTTGATTCAACTACAACATCTGCGCCCACTTCATTCCATTTTAATTCGGTAGGATCTTTAATGGCTGTTAGTCGTATACGTTTGCCATTCACGATCAGTGTATTGTCTTCAACCGATACTTCCCCCTGGAATCGCCCATGAACCGAGTCATGTTTAAGCATATAAGCAAGGTAATCCGGTTCCAGCAAGTCGTTAATCGCAACCACCTCAATATCAGGAAAATTCTGTACCGCTGAACGAAATACCATTCGCCCAATACGACCAAACCCATTAATACCCACCTTTATTGTCATACCTAAAAACTCCTTCATTAAAAATCTATTATGCGCACATATATAAAGTCTTAATCAAATGCTGTTAAAGCACTCCCTTAACTGTTTTAACAACATTAGCAACAGTAAATCCAAAGTGCTCAAATAAAACATTTGCTGGTGCCGACTCGCCAAAGGTATCAATACCGACAACATCGCCTTCCAAACCCACATATTTACGCCAATAATCCGTCACTCCTGCTTCAATTGCCACGCGCACTATATTACGAGGCAATACACTTTCCCGATAAGCCTGGTCCTGACGATCGAATAATTGTGTACATGGCATGGAAACCACTCTTGCATGTATACCTTCTTTCACCAGTGCTGCCTGTGCCTGCATCGCCAGTCCAACTTCCGAGCCTGTTGCAATCAGGACTACTTGAGGCTGTCCGCCTTCAGCTTCTGACAAGACATAGCCTCCTTTATCAATCAGCTTGATCGTTTCATCGTCCCGTTTCTGAAACGGTAGATTCTGTCTGCTGAATATTAATGTGGATGGACCAGTTGTTCGTTCTATCGAGCGTGCCCATGCAACCGTTGACTCAACGGTATCACAAGGTCGCCAAACATCCATATTTGGGATCAAGCGCAATGTTGCAGTTTGCTCTACAGGTTGATGTGTTGGCCCATCTTCCCCAAGACCGATCGAATCATGCGTAAATACAAACAAATTGCGAATTTTCATCAGCGCAGCCATACGCAGCGCATTGCGCGCATATTCTGAAAACATCAGGAAGGTCGCACCATAAGGAATCAATCCTCCGTGCAATGAAATACCATTCATGATAGCGCTCATGCCAAACTCACGCACGCCGTAGTAAATATAATTCCCCCCCGATTCGCTGCTCACACCTTTCGATCCTGACCATAATGTCAGATTTGAACCAGCCAAATCAGCAGAACCCCCTATTAGCTCGGGCACTATTGGTGCCAAGCCTTCAATTGCATTTTGAGAAGCTTTCCGGCTGGCAATAGTTTCCGCTTTACCGTTAACTTCGTTAATCACAGCATCAACATGGCTCGTCCAATTGGCAGGCAATTCGCCTGCCATGCGCCGTTTGAATTCAGCAGCCTCAGACGAATATTTTTTTTCATACTCTGCAAATTTCTGATTCCATTCAGCTTCAAGCTTCTTGCCTTTTTCCCGCGCATCCCATGCACTGTATATCTCATCAGGAATTTCAAAGGGCGGATGATGCCACCCAATATGAGGTCTTGCAGCTTCAATTTCCGCATCACCAAGTGCAGCGCCATGGACGGCATGTGTATTGGCCAGATTGGGTGATCCGAGACCAATAACAGTCTTACAACAAATCATGGTAGGTTTGTCGTTGACCTGCTTGGCAGCTTCTATTGCTGCTTCAATTGCGACAGGATCATGACCATTCACATCAGGTACAACATGCCAACCGTAAGACTCAAATCGTTTGGGCGTATCATCAGTGAACCAGCCTTCTACATGACCATCAATTGAGATACCGTTGTCATCATAAAAACAGATTAGCTTTCCCAATCCCAGCGTGCCGGCCAGCGAACACGCTTCATGGGAAATGCCCTCCATAAGACAACCGTCCCCCAAAAAGACATACGTATAGTGGTTGACAATGTCAAATCCCGGACGATTGAACTCAGCAGCCAGTATTTTTTCTGCAATCGCCATTCCGACGGCATTAGTGATGCCTTGACCCAATGGCCCAGTTGTTGTTTCAACACCAGGTGTATAACCATATTCCGGGTGCCCCGGCGTTTTGGAATGAAGTTGACGGAATTTTTTAATTTCTTCCATCGGAAGATCGTAACCCGTCAAATGCAGCAAAGCATAGATCAGCATGGAGCCATGACCATTTGACAATACAAAACGATCACGATCAGCCCACTTGGGATTTTTAGGATTGTGCCGGAAATGATGTATCCACAATACCTCAGCGATTTCAGCCATCCCCATTGGCATACCGGGGTGACCCGAATTGGCTTTCTGCACGGCATCCATGGCCAATGCCCTTATCGCACTGGTCATATTCTTAAACACCGGCTCATCAAAATCTTTGAATGTATCCATTGATACGTACTCCCTTTTAATTATTCCTTTTATATTTATAAATCTCTAAAAACCTGAATTCTTCGTGTAAGAATTAAACGCTGGTATGTACTATTGCACAATCCTGAACACCAACATTTGCACACGCCGGCCCATGTAGCCAAAACGAATATTATCGCTTAAGATGATTGATGAGACAACAACTAAAAGCTTAATTTAATGAAATAAATTAAAGCGACCGCTCCACTGGAAACCATCAGTAAATTGTGGTCTTTAAAAAAGCATTATCAATACTTATGGAACAAGTATTTCTGCCAGGTTCTATGTCGGCGAGTATTAATAATATTCAGTTCGGCAGTAAACCTAGACAGGATTACCTTCCATTCCGGGTCAATCAGCTAAATTACTCACAACAAAATCGGTGTGAAGCACCTACAGAAGCATGGATTTAGAATTATCAAGAATCAAGATGTCATATTTATTAGAACATGCTGTTTGTTTTGTTCTCCATGATTTCTGCTCAGCGCGTTTGACTTATTGCTGTCTGCCATGAACATTCAGACGTATCCAGCTACCACACAGCGAACTGACCATTTTCAGACAGACGGCTTTTTTAGATAGCAGGCAAATTATTATTTATTGATGTTTGTTTTACGCAATGTGGCAAGTAGCGTCAGGAAAACGCCCAGGGAAAAAGCAACTAATATAACAACACTTAAAGGCAATTCAATTGATTGATCGTAATAATAATTCAACATTATATTTTCAGAATTATTCACAGAAAAACAAACCAGCCCTACAAATATGATTAATCGCAAAAGCCAATTTATGATATGCATGTTAGTTTAACCTCGACAGGTTTTTTTAATCGATTCCTATTGCATCGTATTTGTACGAAACTTGACTGATTTATCAAGTGTGATCAGCCTGATTATTATCAGATCAGGCTGATCACACAATTCACATTAGCTCCTATAATCGACGCGCTCTCTCATTTCCTTACCGGCTTTAAAATGCGGGACATACTTTGCAGGTACGTGCACCTTTTCGCCAGATTTGGGATTTCTGCCTATTCTGGGCGGTCTGTAATTCAGATCAAAACTTCCAAACCCACGAATTTCAATTCGCTGACCCTCAGCCAGGCTCTTGGCCATTGCATCGATGATCATTTTGACAGAAAGCTCGGCATCTTTTGCTACGAGTTGCGGAAATCTGGCCGCAAGCCGTGAAATCAATTCAGATTTCGTCATGAATATTCCTTATTGCTCTGTGTTTTTACTATCCATTTTAGCTTTAAGTAAAGCACCCAGACTTGTAGTTCCTGCATTTACAGGCGCTTTGATCTTTTGCATTGCACTGGTTTCATCCGATTTATCTTTCGCTTTGATTGATAAATTGATGGCGCGGTTCTTGCGATCAATATTGACGATCATTGCCTCTACTGTTTCTCCTTCTTTTAAGTGAGTACGGATGTCTTCAACTCGATCACGTGAAATTTCCGATGCACGCAGGTAACCTTCCACTTCTTCCGTCAAAGTAATTACCGCACCTTTTGCGTCGATTGATTTCACAGTACCCTCAACAATACTGTTTTTATCATGCACCGCAACGAAGCTGTTAAACGGATCATCTTCGAGCTGTTTGATACCAAGTGAAATTCGTTCACGCTCAACATCGATGGACAGTATTACCGCTTCTACTTCATCACCTTTTTTATAGTTACAAACCGCATCTTCGCCAGGCTGATTCCACGACAAATCCGACAAATGCACCAGCCCATCTATATTACCGGGCAATCCAATAAACACGCCAAAATCGGTAATAGATTTGATTTGCCCTTTAACTTTGTCCCCTTTTTCGTGATTCATGGCAAACTCTTCCCACGGATTCACTTGGCACTGTTTCATGCCCAGAGAAATACGGCGACGCTCTTCATCAATCTCAAGAATCATCACTTCGACCTCATCGCCCAGCTGCACTACTTTCGACGGGTAAACATTCTTGTTCGTCCAATCCATCTCTGATACGTGCACCAATCCTTCAATGCCTTGTTCTATTTCGATGAAAGCGCCGTAATCTGTCAGATTGGTCACTTTTCCGAATAAACGTGTACGCGGTGGATATCGGCGTGACAGTCCCACCCAAGGGTCTTCGGTCAACTGCTTCATACCGAGTGATACGCGGTTTTTTTCCTGATCGAACTTGAGAACTTTTGCAGTTACTTCATCACCGATACTGACTACTTCTGACGGATGTTTGACGCGGCGCCATGCCAAATCCGTAATATGCAGCAAACCGTCTATACCGCCCAAATCAACAAATGCACCATAATCAGTGATATTCTTGACTATGCCCTGCACTACCGAACCTTCTTCCAGGCTAGCCAGCAATGACTCGCGATCTGCTCCCTGCGTTTCTTCAAGAACAGCACGCCGTGAAACCACTACGTTATTGCGCTTGCGATCCAGTTTGATCACCTTGAATTCCATCTCCTTATTTTCGTAAGGAGTGGTGTCCTTCACAGGACGGATATCGACCAGCGATCCTGGCAAAAATGCCCGTATGCCATTGATCATGGCTGTCAGGCCACCTTTCACTTTACCATTAACCATACCGGTTACAATTTTACCGCTCTCCATGGCCTCTTCAAGCTCATGCCATGCGGTCAGACGCTTGGCTTTGTCGCGAGACAAACGCGTTTCTCCATAACCGTCCTCTAGTGTTTCGATCGCCACACTGACAAAATCGCCGGGCTTTACTTCAATCTCCCCTTTGTCATTTTTAAACTCCTCTACAGGAATGTAGCTTTCTGATTTCAAACCAGCATTAACAACAACAATATTATAGTCAACACGAACAACCTCAGCTGTGATGACTTCGCCAGCACGCATTTCCTGGCGCGCAAGACTCTCTTGAAACAGATCTGCAAAACTTTCTGAGGATTTTGTTACGGTGGAAGCAGTAGTCATTATAAAAAATACCTGATGTTTCTCTTCTAAAGTCAGAAGATTGGGTTAGTTAATAATATTTGTCTGAAAATCCAGTACCTGTTACAGGGTAAACAAATACTGAAAAACAAGCACATGGTATATTTTCAAACACTCTCGTCAGCACAGCATTCCCGGAACCATTCAAGTACACGGTTCTGTGCCTGCAAAATAGAAAGCGAGGTTGTATCAAGCAACCTCGCATCTGCATTCTTCTGCAAAGGCGCCACTCCACGCTTTGAATCACGCGCATCGCGTTCTTGAATATCCTTTTGCAGTTCGGCTATGTTAGCATTTAATCCTTTCTCTATCAACTGCTTATAGCGCCTTTGTGCACGCACCTCGGGACTAGCTGTCAAAAATATTTTCAACAAGGCATCCGGAAATATTACCGACCCCATATCGCGTCCGTCAGTAACTAGACCAGGCAGCTTCCTGAAAGCACGTTGCCGCGAGATCAATGCTTCTCTTACCGCAGGATAAGAAGCCAGTTGCGAAGCCATATTGCCACATTCTTCGGTACGAATTTTTTCAGTAACCTGTTTTTTTTCAAGATAGATTTCTTCGTCTCTGAAAACAACATCCAGGTTTATGGCAACAAGTGCCAGCTTTTTTTCATCAGTAGACATAACACCGGACTGCAGCGCTTTAAGAGCTACTAGACGATACAAAGCTCCACTGTCCAGATAATGAAAGCCAAGCTCCTTGGCCACCAGATGCGCCACTGTACCCTTACCGGATGCCGAAGGACCGTCAATTGTTATGACCGGGACTCTGTTTAAACCCATACTTTCCATTTATTCCTTAAAACACACAATTCGTTTAAATTGATCAAAATATTCCGGAAAAGTTTTCTTTACACAATCTGGATCATTAATACGCACAGGGACTCCAAAAGCCGCCAGAGAAAAACTCATCGCCATACGATGATCATCATATGTATCGATAGCAACACCGGCAGCCAAACTATTTTCAGGCGGTGTTATTCGCAAATAATCATGACCTTCTTCTATGCCCGCCCCCAGCTTTTGAAGCTCTTTCGACATTGCCGCAAGCCTGTCAGTTTCTTTTAAACGCCAGCTTGCAATATTTTTAAGGGTTGTCACACCTTTTGCGAATAGCGCAGCCACTGCTAGTGTCATCGCTGCATCCGGTATATGATTACAATCTAATTCTATTGCTTGCAAAGGGCGGCGCGCTGTTCCATTCAGCGGACAACTTGCTTCAATCCAGTTCGTACCCATACGAATATATGCACCCATTTTTTCCAGAGCCTCGGCAAATTTCACATCACCCTGAACACTCTCGCTCCCCACACCCTGAACACGCACAGGGCCACCACCAATTGCACCTGCAGCGAGAAAATACGATGCAGACGACGCATCCCCTTCGACAACGATTTCGCCGGGACTACAATAATGCTGATGTGCCTGCAATACAAAACGCCGCCATGCAGTCTGTTCTACAAGAACACCGAATTTGCGCATCTGTGCAAGCGTCAATGCCACATAAGGCTGCGAGATTAATGTACCGGAAACTTCAATCGTTATTTTTCTCCCGGTAATTGGAAGCGCCATTAGCAAACCTGTCAAATATTGACTGGATACATCGCCCTTTACAGTCAAATGAATATCTTCATGCTCCAGTGCAACCGGATTAATTTGAAGTGGAGGATAACCCGGGTTTCCAAGATAGGTTATATTCGCGCCAATTTGACGCAGGGCATCAACCAAATCACCGATTGGTCGCTCGTGCATACGTGCAACACCTGATAGCCGGTAGTGCCCGCTCATCAGAGCCAACACCGCAACCAGTGGACGATAAGCTGTACCCGCATTACCCAGAAATAAGCTTGCCTCTTTCTCCCTAAAATAGCCGCCGACTCCGGTTATGCGATAACTGTTTTCACTGGTTTGCGAAATACCCACACCCAGCTTGGTTAACGCTTTCAGCATATAATCAGTGTCATCCGAAACGAGCAAATCACGGACATGTGTTATTCCGTGCGCCAGTGCGGCAAGTAACAAAATACGATTGGATATACTCTTTGAACCAGGTAGCTGAATCGTGCCTTGCGCCATTCTTATAGCCGGCAAATCAAGCCAGTTCATGACAATTCATAAATAAATAAAAGGATGGATAATAACGCATATCGTGTAATAAACATATTTTTATCAATCGGCAAACTATTCAAGGAGAATGATAACGATCAGGATTTTACATGCCATCAATTTTTCAAATGCTCTGATTCGCGCCAAATAAAACGCCACAATACTATTTTTCAACTTACCCTGTTTAGGGTAATCTATTGTTAAATTGCTTTACAATTTGCTTTCCAAAACCTGGGAAGTTTATGATTCTAGCATTTGTATACAGCGTCATAAAAAGCAGCATGCGCCAATACAAACAAAAAAAACAGAAACAATAATGTCATAACAACACAACACTTGAAGAGGATTGACATGTTTTACATGGAAGATGCAGAAATTGCTTTAATGTTTTCACTGCTAGCCATTCCTGTTGCTATCTGGCTGCAGCTATGGGTAAAAAGCCGAAAGGAAAGCCGTAGAAACATCTCGGGTGATGAGGAATTTGAAAATACTGGACGCGCCTTTTTTTCCATTATAGTGGAAGGAACAGCCGTCATTGGCGGCCTGATAATGATCATTGTAGCTTCAGGTGGCGTAATCAAATATATTATTAATTTTTACACATAATTCCCATCTACTGAACCCGGCATCCGGATAATATATTGCCACGTGCCGGGCACATATCTCGCGCAGATATCAGCAATGAAGGCGATTTGGATAGATCCATTCTGGCGCAGTGCCTAAGTTTCTTTACTTGTTCTTGCTGACCGCCCGACTTGCTTTTCTTTGACCTTATCCTTTGTTTTAGCTGCTGTTTCCTTTTCAGCCGTTTTGGATTTTCTCTGCTCAAACTCAAATCCGATTTTACCGTCAGAATTTATGACAAGGTACGCCGAGAAGGGTCTGCCTTTTTTAGATATGAATTTTGTAAGCAAATCCGTTTTTCCTGTTCCAAGTAGTTTTGTAACCTGTTCCGGCTCAATCGAGCGTTCCAGAATAATCTTTCCCATTTTAAAGCTACAAGACCTTGAAGCGCCCACCGCATGCTCACATAAGTAGTAAATACCATGTTCATAGACATCATGCTGACATAAAGGGCATTTTCCGAGCGGTGTTTGATTTGAGAAATCTACAGATTCCTGATCTTCTTCATTATTTCCGAAATCAAACTTCATTTCAAAATCGTCTGTCAGTTTAATATTGGCATTGAACAATCGCCCCATTTTGCTGCGAAATCCCTGCAACGGCCCGACTTCTTTTTGCGTAATTAATGTTTCCATTTCATCGATCTCGAACTGGCGTCCGGCCAGTATCTTCCAGACCGCAAAATCACATTGCTGACATTTGAACTTTTTGTATGTCTCCTGCACCACCCCTCCGCACTTGGGGCAGGGTGATTTCAGTGTAGCAAAATCACCTTCTATCGTTTCGCCACGATGGGTTTTTGCCTGTTCGACGATATGCTTCGTCATTCCTGCGATTTTTTCCATAAACGCGCTGCGTTTTAACTCGCCTTTTTCTATCTGTCGCAGCTGAAATTCCCAGTTACCTGTCAATTCGGGTGAAATCAGCTCTGGAATTTTGAGGCCTCGCAGCAGTGTAACCAACGAAAAGGCTTTTGCAGTCGGATGCAGTTCGCGACCAACCCTTAACAGATAATTTTCCGAAACCAATCCCTCAATTATTGCGGCCCGCGTCGCAGGTGTACCCAGACCCTTGTCACTCATTGCTGCTCGTAATTCTTCGTCCTCCACCAGTTTACCTGCACCTTCCATAGCCGAAAGCAGCGTTGCTTCTGTGAATCTGGCAGGCGGACGTGTCTGGTTGGCGATAATGGTGATCTCTGAAGTTGTCACGGGCTTCCCGGGATTGACCGCTATCAACGATGAATCATGTTCGGCGTTACCTTGTAGCGTCTTACCATAGACTGCCTGCCACCCGGGATTAACCATAACTTTTCCTTCGGTTTTGAATGGCTCTTCTTCAACGCGGGTTATCCTCGTGGTTATCAGAAATTCTGCTGCAGGATAAAATATCGCAATAAAACGTTTTGTTACCAAATCATAAAGCTTGGCCTCAGCTTCGTTGAGTTTCTTGGGATTGAGCAAGGTTGGAATAATGGCAAAATGATCTGAAATCTTGGCATTATTAAAAATACGCTTATTGGGTTTTATCCAGTCTGCACGCAGCACCTGATTAGCATGTTCCCCATATGCGGTATCTTCCAAATTAGCCATGGTATCCCTCACAGTCTCAACATAATCCTCTGGCAAAGCGCGCGAATCAGTCCGCGGGTAAGTCAGAACTTTATGTTTTTCATACAGCGCTTGCGCCAGCCCCAGTGTCGCCTTGGCCGAGAAACCAAAGCGGCTGTTGGCATCACGCTGTAGACTGGTCAGATCATACAGTAATGGACATGTTTCTCTGGATGGTTTACTTTCCTCTGTGACAACACCCGCTTTTCCCTCACACTTGACTCTAATAGACTCGGCTTTCTTTCTATCCCAGATACGATCCGGCTTGAGCTCAGCGTTTGCCTTATCTTTCTTGAACGTCTCATCAAACCACTTACCAAAATAACTGCCATTCTCTGTTGCAAATTCGCCTTGTACCTCCCAGTAGTCCTTTGGCTTGAATTTCTTGATTTTTTCTTCACGCTCAACAAGAATCGCCAGGGTCGGTGTTTGCACGCGACCAACTGTCGTTTTGTGGAACCCGCCTTCCTGAGAATTAAAAGCGGTCATGGCCCGCGTACCATTAATACCAACCAGCCAGTCAGATTCAGAACGGCTGACCGCTGCTTCGGCCAGAGACTGGACTGCGGAATTTTCCAGAAGGTGTGAGAATCCTGCCCGAATAGCATCAGGCGTCATGGATTGCAGCCAAAGCCGTTTAATCGGTTTTTTAGTACCGGTATGTCGAACAATATAATTAAAAATCAGTTCACCTTCGCGACCCGCATCACAGGCATTGATAATAGTGTCAACATCCTTACGCTTGATCAGTTTAGTCAAAAGCTTTAACCGCGCTGCAGTTTTCTCGATAGGATTCAGATCAAAATGCGGAGGTATTACCGGCAGATTTGCAAAACTCCACTTACCTCGCTTAACTTCATATTCCTGAGGAACAACGAGTTCCAACAAATGACCAACCGCCGATGAAACAATGTATGCATCGCTCTCAAAATAATCAGTATGCTTCGTAAAACCGCCCAGGGCGCGTGTAATATCAGTCGCAACGGAAGGCTTCTCTGCGATAACCAGCGATTTACTCATGGCTTCCTCTCATGCAGGCGAGAATTAGCCATACTTTTAACAAAAACGTTTTCACGTTCAGATTTGAAATAGCCTTTGCAGAGCAGATACATTACTGAAAAAACAATTTTTTCAAACGAAATGACTAACAACATAAAAAGCAGGACTAATGCTTAAAGTGTGTGTCACTCACAATTAATAATTTTTCCAGCACGGCATCATCTGAAAGTTGATTTTGCACCCATAGCTCTGTCAGAACAATTAATTTGATTTTATCCAGGCTCGATGAGTCTTCGTCCATGGCAATGACACGGTCAATCAACAACTCTCGTTGCAACGGATTAATAATTTTGGCGTGTTCAAGAAAGATAATAAAACCGCGTCCTTCAGTATCAATTTTTTCCATCTCATGCGCGCTAAAGCAGCGAAATGAGTCGTTTTCTGCCAAAGAAGCAGGATAATCACCAGTATCTTGACGCGCCAGCTCTGAAAGCCAATCCAGTGCCTGATGTATTTCCTCATCATCAAAACCGGCCAACACCAGTTTACGCGTCAATGTCTCAGAGTCAGGATAACTTCCTGAATCAAAATAATTTTCAAAGAGATAATACAATATATCAAACATTATTTAATTTCAAAAAATAATCTATATTTACAGCGACAACACCTTGGGTTACAGCTTGTGCCACGAGCACGGATCTGTCAATTGTCCGACCTGAAACATAAACGAAAAATTCAATCATTAATCTTTTTCTTTTATTCTTTACGTATCTTACTTACAAAGCTTAACCTATTTAGCAACTCTTTGATAACACCCGCCGGGAAGACTGGCTATCTGGCCATCAAGTTCAAGTGTTAATAGCATGGCGGATACAGACTCAACCGTCAAGCCACTGCGCACACATAATGTATCCACATCAACTACATCATGCCCCAGACACTGCAGCAGCCATGTATTTTCATTTGTTAAATCAAGATCTGCAGTATCATTTTTTTCATACTGCCTTTGATCAATGGCCGGATAATTCAGTTCATCCAGAATATCCTGAATACTTTCAACCAGCTTGGCACCTTCCTTGATGAGTGCATGACACCCTTTTGACAGCGGAGAATGAATAGAGCCTGGTATGGCCAGCACTTCTCGTCCCTGTTCAAGCGCTTGCCGTGCCGTGATCAATGAGCCACTACGCATTGCGGCTTCGACAACGAGACATCCCTGACTCATACCACTGATAATCCGGTTTCTTCTGGGAAAATTTTTACCAACGGGCGGCGTTCCAAGCGGCAGTTCCGAGATCAGCGCGCCATCTTTCGCCAGTTGATGTGCAAGCGAATGATTTCGTGCCGGGTACACAATATCAAGTCCTGTACCTACAACTGCTATACTGCCCGCAGCGCCTCGCAGACCGCCGCGATGCGCCGCGGTATCTATACCCAGCGCCATACCGCTGACTATACAGATTCCTGCATTACTGATAGATTCAGCAAAGGCCTCTGCATTCGACAAACCCTGTGGTGTTGCATTACGGCTTCCAACCATCGCTAATGATGACTTCTTCAACAGCTCGCGCCTGCCCTTGAAATACAGTATTGGTGGCGGATCGGATATATTCAGTAATTGAGCAGGATAATCCTGGTCAGCCAAGGTGATAACCGAATTTGTCGCATTTTCAAGCCATGCTAGTGTAGCAGTCACTTTATTTGGGTCCGGACCATCTTTGATATGTCTGGCGACCGATTTTTTAACCACACTCTCAAGTGCCTTTACAGGGGCGGATAAAACGGCCTCAGGCGAACCGAATGCAACCAACAGCCTTCTTATGGATTCATCACCAACACCTTGAATAAGGCAAAGTTGCAGCCAAAATTCAATATCGGTTGCATGTTTCATATCATTGCTTTGCACAGAAAAGCCGTTTCATCTAAATAACGATGGCTTTTAGTATTCCTGCAACAAAGTTCTGCTGTCAAGCCTGATTCAACAGCTTCAAGAATCCTGATTCAGATAACGTTATTCAGATCATGGATTCTTTACTGCATCCAGAATTTTGATAGTGCCCGTGCTGCGGACGACAAGCGCGTACGACAACTGATCAAATACCCTGAACACAAAAACCAACCCGGTGCGCTCCTCAGGCAATTCAATCATTTTTCCATCCGGCAAACGCGTTTGGCTTCTACGAAAGACGGCGAGAACGTGTCCCATTTCCAGGCCATCCCGCATACCCTTATTCAATGTAACGATAGCTCCTCTGCTGATCTCCGTGACTCCTCCATACACAGAAATTATGCGTCCAGCAATAAAGGAATCAGGCGCGTGGGGTGCATAATTATTAAATATAAGCCCGGGTGCTGGAACCAGCCGATCGCCCTTGAGGATTTCCTGTGTAGAATGTGTAATAACTGCGGTACTGATTTCATCAAATACTCTAGCACTGGCGTTACCCAGGTACTCCGCTTCAAATCCTATCACTTGATTATTTTGATCTGGATCTTTCAGTGCTTTACCAGATCTAAAGATCTGCCATGCCTTACCCAGATGATCCGGCATATTGGCAACATACACAGTATTGCCTGTACTTAACACAACCCGATTATCACTGGTACCCAACAAATACGGAGCATTCGCCAAACCATCCCTATCAACCACAAGTGGCTGGCTCAGGAACGGTTCAATAACTGCTGCGGGGATACTGGGTATGGCATTTGATTGAGCTTGATCAATTCGTATTCGTGGCGATAACTTAACAGTTCTTTGGTCTCCCTTGCCCTGAATAAGCTGCAGGCGATTCCCTTGCAAGGACTTTTCCAATATGATCGTATCACCCGGGAAAATTTTATGCGGATTTTTTAATTGGCTGCGATTAAGTCCCCAAATTTCAGGCCAGCGCCACGGCTCTTTCAGAAATCGTGCCGCAATGCCCCACAAAGTATCACCTTCGACCACTTCGTACCGGTGCGGCACATCGCTTTTTAACATGCTATTATCTACAGCTTTCGCAGACAAAGCGGTCAGCAGGCTGAGACACATAACCATCGATATAATAAGCTTTCGCATGAATTACCTCGGAGACAGAAAAGAATTTCAATGAGTACAGAATTACTCATCAATGATACGGTCTATATAAGCGGTTTGATTTGATAAAATAAATAATTTTTTATGGCTATTCTGAAAATTTTACAGTACCCCGATAATAGACTTCACACCATAGCTGCACCCGTTACCGAGGTAAATGATGATACGCGTATTTTGATCAGTAATATGGCCGAGACTATGTACGCCGCTCCCGGCATTGGTTTGGCGGCAACACAGGTTGACGTCCATGAACGTATCATTGTGATTGATATATCTGAAACACACGACCAGTTACAGGTATTGATTAATCCGGAAATTATTGAGCGTGACGGCACATTTGAATATGAAGAGGGCTGCTTGTCGGTACCCGGAATTTTTGGCAAGGTCAAACGTTCCGAGTCGGTAACAGTTAAGGCCTTGAATGCCGAAGGTGAGCCATTTACACTCAACGCAACAGGGTTGCTGGCTGTTTGTATTCAACATGAAATGGATCATCTCGAAGGCAAGGTATTCGTAGAATACTGGTCAAAATTCAAGCAATCCAGGGTTTTGACAAAGCTAAAAAAAAACCAGCGCAGTGCAATGTAGCATCGCACTCCTAACCAGCTCCGTGTCAAAATTCAAACAATCCCGGTTTTAAATACCAGTAATACAAAATAAACAACATCATGAAAATTATTTTTGCGGGAACGCCGATTTTTGCTGCGACTGCACTGGATGCGCTGATTTCGGCAAATCATGACATTGTTCTGGTACTCACTCAACCGGACCGGCCTGCAGGCAGAGGAATGAAAATGACCCCCAGTGCTGTCAAACGCCTGGCCGAAGTGCATGGATTGACGGTATTGCAACCGCTATCACTTAAGGATCCACAGTGGCACACATCCATCGCAGCAGTAAATGCGGATGTAATGGTTGTGGCCGCATATGGGCTGATTCTACCTAAATCCGTGCTATCCATACCACAAGCCGGCTGCTTAAATATTCATGCATCTCTGCTACCCCGCTGGCGCGGTGCGTCACCTATTCAGCGCGCCATCCAGGCAGGCGACAAAGAAACGGGAATCACGATTATGCAAATGGATGCCGGACTGGATACAGGTGACATCCTCCTGAAGAAAAGCGTCCCCATTTCGCCTGAAGATACAGCCCAAACGCTGCATGACAAATTGTCCACGCTGGGTGCACAAGCCATTGTCGAAGCGTTGAAATTATTACAACACCAACAACTATTACCTGTAAAACAGGACGATTTGCAAGCCTGCTATGCTGCCAAAATCAAAAAAAATGAGGGCAAAATTGACTGGCAATTATCAGCTGTAGAAATCGATCGAAAAATCCGGGCTTTTAATCCGATACCGGGCGCTTATACAACCTTTCGAAGCAATCAAATAAAAATTTGGCAGGCAAGAGCAACTTCAGAGCAGTCCGACAAGCCAGGAAAAATCCTGGCAATCAACCCGGATGGTATTATTGTTGCTTGCGGATCAGGAATGCTGCGGCTTGAAACCGTCCAAAGATCCGGCGGAAAAAAACTGACCGCAGCTGAATTTTTGGCTGGTTTTAAAATGTCCGTGGGCGACCATTTTGATTGTGCCGGAAGCAGCCACTCATGACACATGACTAAAACACTGTTAATCTCTATTTCTGTTGTTAATCACGTTTTAGCCGGTCACAGCCTAACCCAAACCCTTAACGAATGCTGGCAGAAACATGCAATACTGTCAGGTCAGCAAAGAGGTGCCATCCAGGATTGCAGTTATGGTGTTTTGCGTTTTTACGGACAGCTAACCGAGATTCTGGCGATATTACTGTCGAAAAAACCGCAAGATAAAAAAATCTATTGCTTGCTATTGACTGGACTTTATCAGCTACTCTACAGCAAAACACCCGCGTACACCATTATCAACCAGACCGTCTCGGCTGCGCACAAGCTGACACAGAATAACCGACTTCATGGGCTGGTCAATGCTGTGCTGCGCAATTTTTTACGGCAGAAGACTTCTTTACTGGCACAAGTAGAAACAAAAGATATCGGTCGGTTTTCCCATCCACAATGGTGGATCAACAAATTACGTTCTCAATATCCGCAGCATTACCGTTCGATTCTGAATACCGGTAATAAGCGCCCGCCGATGACTGTACGCGTCAACCAACGCAAAATCAGTGTTGCCGGTTATCAGCATTTGCTCTCGGAGCATGATATGGAATCCCAGAGAATCTGGCATAGCGCGTTGCTGCTTAAGAAGCCTGTCAATGTAGCGGCATTGCCCGGCTTTAGCGAAGGTATGGTTTCCGTACAGGATGCCGGTGCACAGCTCGCAGCACCTCTGCTTGATGCTCACCAAGGCATGCGCGTGCTTGACGCCTGCGCTGCACCCGGCGGCAAAAGTACGCATTTGATGGAACTGGCCGATATATCATTAACAGTAATGGATCATGATAACGACCGCCTTGCTCAGATTGAACAAAATTTCGAGCGCTTGGGAATGCGTGCATCAAATATCATATGTGGAAATGCGGCTGATCCAGGTTCATGGTGGGATGGAAAAGAATTTGATCGCATTCTCGCCGACGTGCCTTGCTCTGCATCAGGTGTGGTATGTCGCCATCCGGATATTAAATGGCTTCGGCGCGAATCTGATCTTGAAAAATTTGTCGTGCAGCAACAGGCAATCCTGCATGCTTTATGGCAAACTTTAGCAAGAAATGGTAAGTTGCTTTATGTTACCTGTTCAGTGTTTATGGAAGAAAACAAATGGCTGATCAAGCAATTTTTACAGCACCAAAACGATGCCCGTATTGAAACCGTTTCAGGCCCGGATCTGCTGGATGGCCAATTGCTGCCGGATAGTCTGCACGACGGTTTTTTCTATACTTTATTACACAAACTGTAGGCTGTCATGAAATGGCGTGGTTTCACAAGCCTGATCATCATTATCATATCAGGAACATGTTTTTTATATGCTGCAAACTCACATGCCTATGGTAGCATTCAGGTACGTTCCTTTAAACTGGCAACAGCTGATAGCGGTTATGCAGTCAGCATCAATTCCGCTATAGAACTAAACCCGACGCTGGAACAGGCGCTTGAAAAAGGCGTTGTACTGTATTTCGTAAACAAATTCACGCTGGTTGAATCCCGCTGGTACTGGTTCGATAAGGAAGTCGCTCGCATCAAAACACGAACCGGTCTACGGTATCATGCGCTCACGCGCCGATATATTCTCAGCGATCACACCTTCTCGAGAAGCTATACAACACTGAGCGACGCGCTCGTTGCATTGCAGCGACTGCGCGATCACCCACTGACAATCTACCATGAACTAAGATCTAACGTTCAGTACAATGCAACACTCAGATTATGGCTTGATTTGACACGCATGCCCAAACCTTTCCAGGTTGAGGCACTCGGTTCCAGCGCCTGGAACTTGAGTTCTGATCGTCTGGAATGGCGAATGGCGTTACCAACTCCTGATCAACCGTTTTCCATATCTATCCAGCAATGAAGTATGTGTTGATTGTCGGCGCGGCACTTGGAGCAATCATGCTATTTCTGCTGGCAACTGCCGGTGCGAATACCGATTTTTTTGAACGGCGCTATCAGTTGTTGTTAATTATCAATATCGTCTTTGTTCTGCTCTTTATCATCGTAGTCGGCTATCTGTTATGGCGCTTCATACGCCGCCTCAAATCCGGTGTTTTTGGCTCAAGACTGGCGCTACGATTATTGTTAATCTTCTCTTTAATGGCTATTTTACCAGGAGCGCTAGTCTACACGGTTTCTGTTCAGTTCCTGGAAAAAAGCATTGAATCCTGGTTTGATGTCAAGGTTGACCGTGCGCTCGAAAGTGGGCTGCACCTGGGCCAGACTATGCTTGAAAATTTACTGGAAGAATTGCAAAAAAAGGCCAAAGCAGCAGCACTATCGCTATCTGACCCATCTACATCACAAGTAGCTGCACTCAGCGAACTCACCTTACAGACGCAGATAGAGGAAGCCACCCTATTTAATCAGGAAGGCAAAGTTATTGCATTTTCGAGCGAAAATAACCTGACATTATTTCCTGGAGTCCCGAGCGGAACAGTAATGCGTCATATCAGAACACAAAAAGCCTACAGCGCCATTGAACCGATTGCAGACAAAGGCCTGTACCTGCGCGTTCTGGCTCCGGTCAATGTATTAAACCTGGATGACGATATCAGGATTCTTCAATTATTACAGCCTGTTCCGGAACTATTGGCGCGCAACGCCGAAAAAGTACAGGAAGGTTACTGGGACTATCAGGAACTCTCGCTATCGCGCCAGGGTTTGACCCGGCTGTATAGCGTTACCCTGACATTGTCATTATTGCTATCATTATTCTCCGCACTGGCAACCGCTTCCATCTTGAGCGAAAATCTGAGTTCGCCATTAAGTATGCTGGCAGAGGGCACCAAAGCAATTGCGCAAGGCGATTACAGCCGTCGGCATCTGGTACAAAGCCGGGATGAATTAGGTATTCTGACCGAGTCCTTCAATCTGATGACGCAGCAGCTGGAAGAAGCCCGTGCAATAGCCCAGCATAATCAACATGAAGTTGAAAGCGCGCGCGCTCACCTGGAAAGTATTCTTGCAAACCTATCGTCCGGTGTCATGGTTTTTGATGAGAATCTGGTCCTGATCAAGGCTAATAGAAGCGCAGAGCAGATACTACAGACGCCTTTGATCAGTCTGGACGGTGCAGTCATTGATGGCTGTGTGGAAAAAGAACCACAGGTGAGCGCAATGGTCGCAGAAATTCGGGCAGGCTTCAATTCGGGTGAAACAGGTGTATGGCAGCGACAAATGACGCGCACCAATGATGGCAACAATCAAGTTTTGCACCTGCGCGGTACACGTCTGCCGGCAATTTCGGGAGGAGGTGTCGTTGTATTCGACGATATTACAAGTCTGCTGCAAGTTCAGCGCGCAGTAGCCTGGAGTGAAATCGCACGGCGACTGGCGCATGAAATCAAGAATCCGTTAACACCAATTCAGCTATCCGCAGAACGACTGGAGCATAAGCTGGCGGAGAAACTGAATGAACAGGATGCCTTGATTCTGCGGCGTTCAATTGAAACCATCGTCAATCAGGTTGAGGCCCTTAAACGCATGGTCAACGAATTTAATCAATACGCCCGTGCCCCGGCGCTTGAAATGCGTCAGCTTGATATCAACCAGCTGGTCAGAGAGATTCTGTCACTTTATGACTCCACCAATACTACTCGCAGGAAACATGCCAACATCCATATTCAGCACAAGCTTGCTGACAAGCTACCAGCTATTCTTGGAGATTCCACGCAATTACGCCAAGTACTCCACAACCTGCTGCTCAACGCGCAAGACGCTTTAAACGGAACCGAGAAGCCTGTGATTGAAATTGAGACTGAAGCGATGCAAGATAGCATACAGTTAACGATCCGGGATAATGGAAGCGGTTTTTCTGACGAAGTCAAATCACGGGTTTTTGAGCCATATGTAACCACCAAACCCAAAGGTACAGGACTGGGTCTGCCGATTGTCAAAAAAATTGTAGAAGAACATTCGGGAACAATTCGCATCGAAAACCTGAAACCGCATGGGGCTCAGATCAGCATTACTCTGCCAATATCTGAAAATTTAGCATCACTAAGCTAGAGACTGAGGATAAAATAATAATGATGACAAATAATACAATATTGATAGTTGATGACGAGATCGGAATACGCGAATTGCTATCTGAGATTTTGCGTGATGAAGGCTATCGTGTCGCATTGGCTGAGAATGCTGAACAGGCGAGGATTTGGCGCAATCAAACACGACCCGATCTGGTTTTGCTTGATATCTGGATGCCCGACACGGATGGGATAACACTACTAAAAGACTGGGCGAGCAGCGGCATGCTGACCATGCCGGTTATTATGATGTCGGGGCATGGCACTATAGATACTGCGGTTGAAGCAACGCGTATTGGTGCTTTCGGATATCTGGAGAAACCCATCCCTCTCAAGAAATTGCTCAGTACAGTCGGAAAAGCTATGCGCGGGGGTCAAAATAAACAGCATACCGCACTTTCGCTGGCAAGTCTTGGTAAGGGCACACTGATTGTCGAACTCAAAAAGAAATTGGAAAAAGTGGTTAATCTAAAAACACCTTTGCTGCTGATGGGCGAACCCGGCGTGGGTATGGAAATTTGCGCACATTTTCTGCATCGTCCTAATACGCCATGGGTGGAGCCAGACTCACTGGCAATTTTAGCTGAAAAACCTCTGGATTTGCTTGAACAGGCCAGAGATGGATTATTATTTTTAAAAGATATCGGCGAAACCAATAAACTGGCACAAAAAGGCCTGCTGCTACTGCTAAGTAAACTGGACAAATATAATGTCCGTCTGGTCTGCGCCACATCGCAGCCATTAGCCGAACTGGCTGCGCAAAACAATTATAATACCAAATTATATGAATCTCTTAGTGGACTGACCATCGGAGTACCGTCGCTGCGTGCGCACCGCGAAGACATCCCTGACCTTGCCAACCAGATTTTGTCTGGTTTTGCCGAATCTGGCGAAGTCTCACCGGTACTTCAGTTCAGCACAGCTGCTCTTAATTGTCTGCGCAATTATGATTGGCCGGGCAATCTGACACAATTGACAGGCGTCGTACATTCTTTGGCTCTAACTTGTACAGGCGATGAAATTACCGCAGATATGGTCCAACAGGCCATGGTCTTCCCGGAATCAACGTCATCACCCTCATCAGCACCTGATATTCCGTTTGACCTGTCTTTACGGGAAGCACGTGATTTATTCGAGAAAACATACTTTGAAAGACTGATCGAAGAAGAAAACGGCAATATGACGCGAGTCGCTGAACGCGCGGGACTGGAACGCACACATTTGTATCGAAAGATAAAACTACTTGGCATTAAACTTCGGGGAAATTAAAACCGTCTCTGAATTGTATTCAGAGCTGATTATGAATAAAAAAAGGCACGCCATGATGGCGTGCCTTTTTACCTTACCCAAAAATCAGTTACAGCAACGGAATAATCATTAATGCCACTATATTGATAATTTTAATCAATGGGTTAATTGCCGGTCCGGCTGTATCCTTGTACGGATCACCCACGGTATCACCTGTGACAGAGGCTTTATGCGCTTCGCTGTTCTTGCCCCCAAAATTACCATCCTCAATATGCTTCTTGGCATTATCCCAGGCACCGCCACCGGCTGTCATGGAAATCGCCACAAACAGACCGGTAACAATAGAACCCATGAGCACACCACCGAGCGCCTGAGGCCCAAGCAAAACGCCAACCAGTAACGGAGCGAGCACAGGAAGAAGTGACGGAATCATCATTTCCTTGATAGCCGCTTTAGTCAGCATATCGACCGCACGCGAATAGTCAGGTTTGGCAGTGCCTTCCATAATTCCATCGATTTCCCTGAACTGACGGCGCACTTCAATCACCACTGAACTGGCAGCACGTCCAACTGCTTCCATAGACATGGCGCCAAACAGATATGGTATTAGTCCGCCGATAAACAAGCCAATGATAACCATATGATTGGATAAATCAAATGTCAGCATATGACCCGCTTTCTCCAATCCGTGCGTATAATCCGCAAACAACACCAATGCTGCAAGACCGGCAGACCCAATTGCATAACCTTTGGTCACTGCTTTTGTTGTATTGCCGACGGCGTCGAGTGGATCGGTAATCGCACGTACAGACTCAGGCATTTCCGCCATTTCCGCTATACCACCTGCATTATCGGTAATCGGTCCGTAGGCATCAAGCGCCACAATAATTCCTGTCATTGACAGCATTGCGGTTGCGGCAATAGCAATGCCGTATAAACCGGCCAGTGAATAAGCCATCAGAATGCTCAGACAGACTGCCAATACTGGCGCCGCGGTTGCGCGCATTGACACACCCAAGCCGGCAATAATATTGGTGGCATGTCCTGTGGTGGAAGCTTCAGCAATATGCTGTACTGGCGGATAATCGGTTGATGTGTAATATTCGGTTATCACGACCATCGCCCCTGTCAGCAGCAAACCAATAGCAGCAGCCAGATAAACACGCATTATCAGCGCGCCACCGGCAACTTCAACACCCGAGACTTCAAGCGACATATCTGCCATAAACCAGACGGTCACAGGTAAATAGGCAAGCAGCGCAATACCGCCGGCAACAATCAATCCGCGATACAATGCTTTCATGATTGTTCCGCCTTCCTGCATTTTGACGTAGTAACAGCCGATAATTGATGCAATGATAGAAACCGCACCCAGCATGAGTGGATAAACCACAGCGCTCATTTCATTATTCAAAAAGAGCAATGCACCTAACAGCATGGTTGCGATAATCGTCACTGCATAGGTTTCAAATAAGTCAGCAGCCATACCCGCACAATCGCCAACATTATCGCCGACGTTATCGGCAATCACTGCAGGGTTACGTGGATCATCTTCTGGAATGCCCGCTTCAACCTTACCGACCAGATCCGCACCGACGTCAGCGCCCTTGGTAAAAATACCACCGCCCAAACGCGCAAAAATAGAAATCAGCGAACCGCCAAAAGCAAAACCAATTAAAGGTTTAATTACATCGCTGACCGCGGCGTCGGGATCCGCACCATTAAACAACCAGGCGCTATAACCGGCAACGCCCAGCAGTCCCAGACCTACGACCAGCATACCCGTGACCGCACCGCCACGAAATGCGATTGCAAGCGCCTCATTCAAACCGGTGCGGGCTGCTTCTGCTGTGCGCACATTGGAATGGACAGAAACATTCATTCCGAGATATCCGGCCGCTCCGGATAAAATGGCACCAAGCGCAAAACCGATTGCGGTATCCCATGTCAATGCCAGACCAATGGCCAGAAACAGAATCAACCCAACAATACCGATGGTTGTATATTGACGATTAAGATACGCCGAGGCGCCTTCCTGTATTGCAGAGGCAATTTCCTGCATGCGTGAATTACCGGTAGACTGGGTGTAAATCCCTCTGATCCATATGCCGCTGTATATCAGGGCTAGAATCCCACTACCAATTGCGATAATTAAACCGTTAGACATAAAGAACTCCACTTAAAGTCAGACCATTTAAAATCATACGTAGAATTTCGGCCTAATAATTCCACATAATTAAATACTTGTTCAAAACCCCAGGGAAAAAGGCCCATATTTTATATGCACTTGTTGTTTATATGCACCTTTTTTAGCCGCCTAGATTTCAAACCCTTCCAGTTTCTTTGCAACTGACGCATTTTTTAGCCGCACGTAATCTGGCAAACCGTTTTTGTAGGGTGGATAATCTTCACCTTCAATGAGTGGCAGAAGATACTCACGACAAGCTTCAGTGATACCGAACCCATCTTCACTGATATATTCAGCCGGCATCATTTTTTCAACATTTGCGACATTTGCAAGTTCGGCCATACCAACCTTCCAGCTGTAAGGCGTGTTGGAAACACGCTCAATTGTTGGCATAACGGAGTTGTGGCCGGCAATCGCGTACTCGACAGCTGCCTTACCCATAGCATAGGCCTGGTCAACATCTGTTTTGGATGCAATATGACGAGCAGCACGCTGCAGATAATCAGCCACACCCCAGTGATATTTCAGTCCCAGACCGTCTTTGATGATATTGGCCACAACCGGTGCAACACCGCCCAGTTGCGCATGACCGAAAGCATCACGCAACCCCTGATCAGACAGAAACTTGCCATCTTCACCCTTGACGCCCTCAGAAACAACAACAGAGCAATAACCGAATTTCTTGACATAGCTATCTACTTTGGCGAGAAATTTCGCTTTATCAAACGTTATCTCCGGAAATAGAATCACGATCGGAATTTCACAATCCTTGCTCGAAGCCAGACCACCAGCTGCCGCAATCCACCCGGCATGACGGCCCATTACTTCCAGCACGAAAACCTTTGTAGAAGTTTTAGCCATACTGGCCACATCAAAACTGGCTTCGCGCGTTGAAACCGCAATATATTTGGCAACCGAACCAAAGCCGGGGCAACAGTCGGTAATCGGCAAATCGTTATCAACGGTTTTCGGCACATGTATTGCCTGAATCGGAAATCCCAAGGTATCAGAGATTTGCGAAACCTTGAGGCAGGTATCTGCTGAATCACCACCACCGTTATAAAAAAAGTATCCGATATTATGCGCCTTGAACACCTCGATCAAACGCTCATATTCACGACGGTTCTGCTCTATGCTTTTTAGCTTGTACCGACATGAACCGAAACCGCCCGATGGCGTATGGCGCAGCGCTGCTATGGCTTCTGCCGAATCGGCGCTGGTATCGATCAAATCTTCGGTCAGTGCACCGATAATGCCGTTGCGGCCGGCATATACATTGCCGATTTTGTCGGGATGCTGGCGCGCAGCCTCAATAACACCGGCTGCCGAAGCATTAATCACAGCCGTCACGCCACCAGATTGAGCATAAAATGCATTTTTTATGGACATAACATTATTTCTCCTGATTGATCAACTCGTAAGCAAAACCCTACTGCCAAAAGATACAATCCTTTAATTTAAAACTACAGCGCATATAAAAAGCCCTATGCAATCACTACGACTCGTATATTGCTACTGTGCTGTTTTTTGAAAGCGATACGATAAAACTATGATGTCAAGGTGCGGCATTCAGAGTGTTAATGCTGCCAGAATCCTGTCACGAATTTCTTCAACACTCCCGATACCGGAGACCTTGACATAACGGGGAGCATCATCAATGCCTTTTTCGGACCAGTTGGAATAATAAGTAATCAGCGGCTCCGTCTGCTCATGATAAACCGCCAGCCTTTTCCGAACGGTTTCTTCCTTATCGTCATCCCGCTGTATCAATGGCTCACCGGTTATATCGTCGAGATTTTCAACTTTCGGCGGATTGAAAATGACATGATAAGTGCGACCTGAGGCCGGATGAACTCTGCGGCCAGACATGCGCCGAATAATCTCGTCATCCGGAACGTCAATTTCAACCACACAATCAATCCGTACGCCCGCTGCCTTCATGGCATCTGCCTGTGGGATAGTACGGGGAAAGCCGTCAAATAAAAAACCATTGGCACAATCCGGCTTGGCGATACGCTCCTTGACCAGATTGATGATGATGTCATCGGACACCAGGCCGCCGGCATCCATGATTTTTTTTGCCATCATGCCCAGTTCGGTACCTGCTTTAACGGCGCTTCGCAGCATATCCCCCGTCGAAATCTGCGGAATGCCAAAATGTTCCTTGATATAATTGGCTTGCGTGCCTTTGCCGGCACCTGGACCGCCCAGTAATATGACTCGGATAGCTGTTCTCCTTATTTCTTTCTATTGTCAGTATGTTCTGCGATAAATGCGTATCATTGACAGCTGAAAAGCAATTCGACTTGCTGTCACAAAATTTCCGGTCGACATTATAGCTTAGGCTGGCAAGATACTCGAGACTTGTTTTATTCCAGAATCAAAAAAATTAAATAAAAGCTGCTTGAAAACAACAAGCTTCATCAATCAGACCTGAATATGCGATAATCTGCCGATTCACTACAGGAAAAAAAATGGACGAAAACAGAAGCAAAGCGCTCGCTGTAGCGCTGTCCCAGATTGAAAAACAGTTTGGCAAAGGCTCAATTATGCGAATGGGCGACAACGATGTCGCCAATGATATACAGGTAGTTTCTACCGGATCACTAAGCCTTGACATTGCTTTGGGCGTTGGAGGCTTGCCGCGCGGCCGCGTCATAGAAATATATGGCCCTGAATCGTCAGGTAAAACAACACTTACCCTGCAAGTAATCGCCGAAATGCAGAAACTCGGAGGAACAGCGGCATTTATCGACGCGGAACATGCACTGGATCCACACTATGCAAAAAAAATAGGCGTAAACGTTCAGGAGCTTCTGATTTCACAACCGGACAATGGCGAGCAGGCACTGGAAATCGCGGACATGCTGGTCCGTTCCGGTTCAATCGATATAGTCGTTATCGATTCTGTCGCTGCGCTTACGCCGCGCGCTGAAATCGAGGGTGAAATGGGTGATCCGCAAATGGGTTTACAGGCCAGGCTGATGTCTCAAGCACTCAGAAAGCTGACCGCCAACATTAAACGCAGCAACACCATGGTAATTTTCATCAATCAGATCCGCATGAAAATCGGTGTCATTTTCGGTAACCCAGAGACCACGACGGGCGGCAACGCATTGAAATTCTACGCTTCCGTCCGGCTTGAAATACGTCGTACCGGCGCTATCAAAAAAGGGGAAGAAACCATCGGTAACGAGACACGTGTGAAGGTGGTCAAGAACAAGGTCGCACCGCCCTTCAAGCAGGCTGAATTTGATATTCTATACGGCGAGGGAATTTCCCGCGAAAGCGAAATTATCGAACTGGGCGTGCAGCATAAATTAATCGATAAAGCCGGGGCCTGGTATTCCTATAACGGCGACAAAATCGGCCAGGGTAAAGATAATGTACGTGAATATCTCAAGGAACACCATGAAACCGCGCAGGAAATCGAACAGAAAATCCGTGAGGCGGTCGGTGTTTTCAGTCCCGACCATTCACTTCAGGCACCTAAAGACAAAGAACAATGAAGGTGTCGGACAGCAATTCACTGCGGCTTGAAACACGCGCGTTACGCTATCTGGCCAGACGCGAGCATTCCCGGTACGAACTCGAAAAAAAGCTGTCTGCTCATGAACAATCAGACCAGGTGTTGTCCGAAGTGCTCGACCGGCTCGAGCAGCAGGGCTATTTATCCACCGAACGTTTTGCCGAACAAACCAGCCGGACACGCCGGCCCCGGTTCGGTAGCCAGCGTATCGTGCACGAACTCAAAGAAAAAGGCGTCGATGTGGCGCACATTGCCAGTTTGCTGCCGGACCTTAAAGAAACCGATCTCGAAATTGCAAGACAAATCTGGCAGAAAAAATTCGGCACACCACCCCGTGATCTTAAAGAACGGGGCAGGCAAATGCGTTTTCTGACAGGCAGGGGCTTTTCACCGGAGATTATCCGCAAGGTATTGCTACAGGCTGAAAAGGATGCACAATGAAATCTGCTATTGCTGTAATCACAATCGTTTTTTCTCTTCTGCTGTCGATGCTGGTCGCGCCTGTGTATGCCGGCAGCATCACGGCAATACAGGAAATCAATGCGTCACCGGCACGCTTTGACGGCAGGACGGTCACGCTCAGAGGCGTCACCAAAGACCCGACGCGCATACCCGTTATCGATTTAAAAGCCTATGTTCTGGAAGATAATACCGGCGAGATTATCATACTCACAAGTGATAATCTGCCTGAAATGGGAAGAACAATTACGGTGCGTGTCCGCATTGATAATCTTGCGGTTATCAAGGGCGAAGCGCTTGGCACGACGGTTGTTGAATTGCAACGATACGAACAAATACAAAACCGATGAGAAGCAGCGAAATACGACAAAAATTTCTGGATTTTTTTAAGACACACGGTCATACCATTATCGCTTCCAGCCCACTGGTACCCGCTAACGACCCGACATTACTGTTTACCAACGCGGGCATGGTGCAGTTCAAGGATGTATTTCTGGGTCAGGATCAGAGAAGCTATACGCGCGCCGCCAGTTCGCAGCGTTGCGTACGCGCCGGCGGAAAACACAACGATCTGGAAAATGTCGGCTATACGGCACGGCACCATACTTTCTTTGAAATGCTCGGCAATTTCAGTTTTGGCGATTATTTCAAGCGCAACGCGATTCAATTCGCCTGGGAATTTCTGACTGACACCCTTAAAATCCCGCAGGAAAAACTCTGGATCACTGTCTACGCCGAGGATGACGAAGCCGCCGATATCTGGCTCAACGAAATCGGTATCAATCCCGCGCGGTTCGTACGTATCGACACCATGGACAACTTCTGGCAGATGGGCGATACCGGACCTTGCGGGCCCTGCTCCGAAATCTTTTACGATCACGGTCCCGATGTTGCGGGTGGGCCACCCGGTTCCGCCGAAGCAGAGGGTGACCGCTACATCGAAATCTGGAATCTGGTGTTCATGCAGTTTAACCGGGACAGCGGCGGCGAACTGCATCCGCTGCCCAAACCATCGGTCGACACCGGCATGGGACTCGAACGCATTTCCGCCGTCATGCAGCAGGTACACAGCAATTATGACATCGACCTGTTTCAGGATCTGATCAAAGCCGCCGCGCGTGTTACCAACACGCAGAACCTGGAAGACAACTCGCTCAAGGTCATCGCCGATCATATCCGCGCGTGCGCGTTCCTGATCACCGACGGTGTAATACCTGGCAGCGAAGGCCGCGGTTATGTATTGCGGCGCATCATCCGCCGGGCTATTCGACACGGATACCGCCTGGGCCAGAAAAAGCCTTTTTTTTACCGGCTTGTAACCGATCTGTGTAGTGTCATGGGCGAAGCCTACCCTGAACTGCCCGCAGCAAAAGAACGGGTTGCCGGTGTTCTTCAGCAGGAGGAAGAACGGTTTGCCGAAACGCTGGAGCACGGCATGCAGGTGCTGGATAACGCGATCAGCAAAAAAATCAGCGTGCTTGACGGCGAAACAGCTTTCCGCCTGTATGATACCTTTGGCTTTCCACTCGACCTGACCGCCGACATCGCCCGCGAACGTGGCATCAGCATAGACAACGAAGGATTTGAGAGAGCTATGGCACGGCAGCGTGAGCAGGCACGCGCTGCCAACAAGTTCACCATGAACGAAGGCCTTACCTATAGCGGCAACCAGACTGTTTTTCACGGTTATAACGCGCTGCAGCATGAAGGCAAAATTTTAGCGATCTACAAAGAAGGCACACCGGTCGATTTTATAGAAGCAGGCGATGAAGCAGTCATTGTGCTGGATCATACGCCTTTTTATGCCGAATCAGGCGGCCAGGTCGGCGACAGCGGAAAGTTATTGGCAGGCAACGGTACATTTGATGTAACAAATACGCAAAAAATACAGGCGAATGTTTTCGGCCACAAAGGTGTTTTGAGCAGCGGGCGAGTAGTTACTGGCGATAAAGTACTTGCTGAAGTTGATTCATTAGCACGCGTTCGGACTACGCGCAACCATTCTGCGACGCATCTAATGCACAAAGCACTACGGGAAGTATTGGGCGATCACGTACAGCAAAAAGGCTCACTAGTAGATCATGAGAGAACACGTTTCGATTTTTCCCATAACGAACCATTGACTGAGCAGCAAATTCGCTTGGTGGAAAAAAAGGTAAATGAAGAAATCCTTATCAATACAGAGTGCCAGGCACGCATCATGGCGATTGGGGAAGCACAAAAATCCGGCGCAATGATGCTTTTCGGTGAAAAATATGGTGACGAAGTACGCGTACTGGATATTGGTTCTTCACGGGAATTGTGTGGCGGAACTCACGTGAAGCGCACTGGTGATATCGGATTGTTTAAGATCATTTCCGAGAGTGGTGTAGCTGCAGGGGTGCGGCGCGTTGAGGCCTGCACAGGTGATCGTGCACTACATTATGTAGAAACACTGGAAGACGATCGAAGAGCAAGTGCGGCAATGCTGAAAGTTCCGTTACATCAGGGTGGTGCAATACCATTGGCTGTTCACCATTTGCAACAGGACAAAAAAGCACTTGAGAAAGAACTCTCCACACTGAAAACGAAACTCGCCGGCTCCCAAAGTAATGACCTGGTATCGCAAGCGCAAGACATCAAAGGCGTCAAAGTGCTCACCGCCAGTCTCGAAGGTGCCAACGCCAAATCGCTGCGCGAAACACTGGACAGACTCAAAGATAAACTCGAGACCTGCATCATTGTGCTGGCTACTGTTGAGGCTGAAAAAATCGCCTTGATTGCTGGTGTAAGTAACAATCTTACCAAACAGATCAAAGCCGGCGAGCTCGTCAACTTCGTTGCCCGGCAGGTAGGCGGCAAAGGTGGCGGCAGGCCAGACATGGCGCAGGCGGGCGGCACGCAGCCGGATGGATTGCCTGCGGCATTGGAGAGTGTAAATGGTTGGATAGAAAATAAGCTATAGAAGGCATTAAAGGACTGTAAGACTGTAGATAAGCCCATGAAATCAATCACAGCATCAGATATCGCTGAAATGCCGTTAGAACAACGCATTCAACTGGTTGAAGATATTTGGGATTCAATCGCGGAAATCCCTGAAGCTGTAGAAATACCAACATGGCATAAGCAGGAATTGGAGAAAAGACTCGCGGCCTATCATGCAAACCCTGCTGAAGGATCGCCGTGGCAGGATGTTAAAAAACGAATTTTAGGATAAACACACTGTGCTCACACTTCGGAAAGAAGGCTATGAATGGTATGAAGCACAGCGTCAGAATCTCGGCATTGAATTCATTGATGAAATAGATGCAGTCATTAACAAGATTGAAGAAACCCCGCAACGATATAAAAAGGTTTACAAAAACATCAGGCGCGCATTATGCAAACGTTTCCCTTTCGCTGTGTTTTTCATGGATAAAAACCAATATATTGTTGTAATTGGCGTTCTTCATCAAAGGCGGCAGCCACGGGTTTGGCAAGCAAGAAAATAAGCGATAAATTTCTGGAATTACAGAAATGTGCAACCGGATCGGTTGTCTGCTGCGTTGGGAAGTGTTACGAGTTGGATAAAGAGGAAAATTTGAATGTTGTTTTGCAAGACACGACCCCATTTGCACGTGGCTTCCGTATTTCTATGCCTAACGCTCAGCTCACATGCCGCGCGCTGTTTGCGCGGTCATCGTGGAGCTGCTTGTTATAAGTCTTTTTCAATTTCCTTTCCATGCCATATCCGCAATATATAAATCACTTTGTTGGTGATCAAATAGCGGACAGTGTAATGACCAATAAATAAGTCTCGAATATTTTCAGGATCTTGAGCGCGTAGAACGGGCAACCCGATCTTGGGAAAGGCTTTTAGCTTTTTGACGCCGTTAAGTAGTTCTCTTGCTATTCGTTTTGCTGCAATCGGATTCTTTTCCTCGATAAATTTTCGTAACCTGAGCAAATCATTTATCGAATCGATTGTGAATTCTATTTTCATACCCCGGGAGGTGTTTTCTCTTCTTCACTCCCCCAGGATTGGAGCCACGCGCTTACTTCTTTTTCATTCACGGTATTACCGGACTTTACCGATTCCAAAGCATTCAACGTGTCGCTCCAGCGCTCATCCTCCATCGACTGACGCGTAACGAATTCCTTAATAGCTTGATTTATAATGTAATTTTTACTTCTATCTAGCTTTTGTGCCAATTCTTCCAGTGGTGCTTCAACATCGGAATTGAGGCGAATACTTGTGACCCCCATCTTAATCTCCTATTTGTAGCTATTTGTAATACATTATAGTACATAGAGTGAGTTGAGTGTGAAAGACTTATAACGCTTAAAATCAGCCGACCGAAAAGCGCGCAGCGGTTTTTGGGTCGGCTGGATTTTTTTTGTTATGCCTGTTCATCTTGCCCATACCTTACGTCAGTCCAGGAACTGGTATCTACGCACAGTGACTCTTCAATGCTCTCAACTGCTTCAGGCTCATGTACAGGGCTAATCAATTCACACGTAAATGGGTATGATTGTGGCAGCACAGCGCCATCACCTCGTCTTAGGTCAGAATTAGATCCCCACTGAAGCTCACAACCAACTGACCCATTAACGCGGAACATGATGAACTCATGGTTTATTTCATATATTTCTACCTTATCCGTATAAACCTCATCAATGAAATGATGGGTAGCCAATTCATCTATAGCTAGAATGGTTTCTCGCAGCGTTTCATCAATGACAGCCGAGTCAATTTGCTCCCATAAACTATCAATAATTAGCCTTCTGCAATCGCTGATGGTTGCAAGAAATCCACTGACTGCCCCTGTTGTCTCATTGACCAATGCATCTACATCGACGTCAGGCAATCCAAATACTTTGGGTTCAATATGCGTAAACTTACTCAGATTATTTATAGCTTTAACCAGATCCTTATGGATATCCTCGACTTCTAAGCCAAGAGTATTTTGCATATATGAATCATGTAGTCCGCCCTGAACAGCATAATATGCTCTTTGCTTTCTGGTTATTCCATTATCTTTATCAGTTTCATTCTTATACCAATCACATTTCAGTACAGATGCATTGGGCGCTAATCGATGCAGAATATGCCTTGTAAGCTCGCGCATTGCATATGAATAATTATTTAAGCGCAAAGGGTTGGATTTGTCGCTGAGGTTTTTCTGAGATACCGCAAACAAATCGCGCTCGAAGCCTTCGGTCAATGCTTTTTCAATTTCGGCAATCATGTACGTCCTTTTGAGGCATAACGCCTGAACTCAGCTGCGTTTGAGGCGACGCCTTTTTTTGCGAAAGCAAAAATGGGGGGCGGGTCAAACGTCAGCTGCAGTGATTTGTTAGGTTTTTCCGCCACCAACGTCTCTCTTAAATTTTTTAATAAGATGCTTGTCATTTGCACTTGCATGAAGCCGTCTTACAGAGTCCTCTGTAACCGAAGTTTTACCAAACTTCTTGCCATACACACCAAAAGGTTTGTCAGCCTGCCTCTGCTCAAAGCCACGAAGGGCTAGGCGCATTTTCTCTAACGCATTCAGATACCTACCGGCAATATCGACCAGATCACGCGTTCTGATATTTGAAATTATGTATCGGTGAATGACTCGATTTCTCAAATCGTAGAGTGCGCTCAAGTCGTCAAATGCCTCTTGATCTATCACATCGAGCTTGAGCGCAGCATCGAAGACTTTCCGCTCCATTATTCCCCTCTCACCATCGGCCTGGAAGAGATATCGGGTTTCAATGTCATTGGTCTGTTCATTGAGCTGCTTCGCAATTACCAAGCTCAGCCTTAGATAGGCATCTATCTGATTTGCTGCGATTGCAATGATCTCAACGAATGACTCTGAGTCAATTGCGGAATTCAGAAGATCATGAGACGCCGCGAGCGAACCAGTAAAACGATCAAACTTATCGAGATCAGCGGCCAGCTTACGATCACTCGGCGGGACTATAACAACAGATTTGAGAATTTGATTTACGATCTTGAGCTGCTCAGCAATTCTGTCATCGCCCTCAAGACTGGCATCGTAGATATATTTACCTATCAGAGCTTGATCGTGATAAGCGCCGAAGAAAAGGTGCGTGCGGAACTCGGAATCATCTAGCCTAGACTCCTTCCAACTTAGTTTTTTGACTCCCTGTGGATTGGCATCGGCGACGCTAGGAGCAAGCTCGCTCAACGGGTAACAACTCAGCTGAAAGCAGCCGATGGGATCTTCATAAGGTTGAAACCCGTATGGCGACTCTTCCTCATACTCATTATGGCCCGGATTCAGATACTGCCAGTCGATAGGAATCTGAATTAGAAGTATTCCATTTGGCTCTGTCCAGTGCTTCATACATGCCTGCCAGATCGGCTCTCAGCCACCCGAAAAACCTAACGCAATATATACGACATTTTGCCTAATAATCTTGCGGGAAATGTCGTATAACTATGGTAGTTATTAATCAGCATATTGTATTCAAACTTAAATCCTCTGTTTAAAAAGACAAATGGCACAAGAAAATACGACAATGCCGCCGCCTAAAAAACTGCTTGATCAGGCAAGAGAAAAAATAAGATACAAGCACTACAGTTTGAGCACGGAAAAAACTTATGTTTCATGGATTAAACACTATATTATTTTCAATGGCAAGCGTCATCCTGTTGAAATGGGTGCTATTGAAGTGGAACGTTTTTTGACTTATCTGGCCAATGAGCGTCATGTATCCAGTTCCACACAAAACCAGGCATTATCGGCAATTCTATTTCTATACCGTGAAGTTATCGGATCGGATTTGCCGTGGCTGGATGGATTTGAACGGTCCAAAAAACCCAGGCGTTTACCGGTTGTGTTAACGCCTTTGGAAATTCAGGCACTTTTGCGTGAAGCTGCATCTGCACCTGAGCCGGTTGGCCTGATTATCAAGCTATTATATGGTACAGGCATGCGGCTTATGGAAGCAGTAAGATTGCGTGTCAAGGATGTCGAATTGACACGCGGTGAAATCATCGTGCGTGATGGCAAGGGTGGCAAGGATCGGGTGACGATGCTGCCTGATAGCTTATTGGATGCCATGCGTCGTCAGCTTGAAATACGACGGGAATGGCATGAACAGGATATCAAACTGGGCAAGGTGGATGTCTGGCTGCCGGACGCGCTGGCTGTTAAATATCCCAATGCTCCCAGGGAGTGGGGCTGGCAATATGTGTTTGCCGCCCGGAAATATTCGATAGATCCGCGCAGCCAAGCTGAGCGCCGTCATCATGTCGATGAAAAACAGGTACAGCGCTATGTCAAGAAAGCTGCACTGGCTGCGGGTATAGTCAGGCCAACATCACCGCATACACTACGCCACAGTTTTGCAACGCATATCCTGCAAGCCGGTTACGATATCCGCACAGTACAGGAATTGCTGGGGCATAGCGATATTTCAACGACAATGATATATACACATGTTTTGAACAAGGGCGGCAAAGCAGTTGTCAGTCCGCTCGATAGATTATAGCGTTGCGTGCCAAACAAGCCGCTTGTTTTCTCCAACAGAATCCCTGTATTATGATTTATGTCTGAAATAACGGCCTGTTGCAATGACTTTGTCATTCACTGGCTGGTATAATGCC
Organism: Nitrosomonas marina; assembly: GCF_900111605.1. GTDB lineage: Bacteria > Pseudomonadota > Gammaproteobacteria > Burkholderiales > Nitrosomonadaceae > Nitrosomonas > Nitrosomonas marina_A. Next base: position 45,944 of record NZ_FOIA01000026.1, read on the forward strand.
GCCCCAATGAACCGTCTGTAACAAAATATTTTCGAGGAATTATTGTATGGCCCGCCTATCCGTATGCGATTATTGCCCACGTTGATCATGGCAAAACCACGCTGGTTGACAAGCTTTTGCACCAGGCAGTGACTTTTGCGGCGCATCAGCAGGTCTTCGAACGCATCATGGATTCAAACGATATCGAACGTGGACGTGGTATTACGATTTTGTCCAAGAGCTGCGCGATTGATTACGAAGGAGTTCATATCAATATTGTTGATACGCCGGGGCATGCGGATTTTCGCGGGGAAGTCGAACGTGGAAGTAATGGGGTCAGGTCGCGAACCAAGAATTATATACATAGTGCCCAACCCTGAACCTTACTGAACCGGTAACATTAAATCTACCAACCACCGCCTCCTCCACCGCTGCCCGATGATTAGCCCGGCGCTGTTGACGACGATGCGACCGATGTAGTCAGCGAATTGCTCAAAGTGAATGAGAAATTTGAGAAATGTTGCGAATCCCGGCTTGAGCCGTGATACCAGTGCGGGGAATAGCCGGCGAACTCGTCAACTTTGTTGTCCGGCAGGTTGGCGGCAAAGGTGGCGGCCGGCCGGACATGGCGAAGGCCGGTGGCACGCAACCGGATCAATTGACCGCAGCGCCGGACAGTGTAGCAGTCTGGGTAGAGCGAAAGATGTAGCTGCTGCTTGCAGCGATTTCATACCATGCTTCTGTGAATGCCAACGACCAAAATGCGCTGTATTTCACTAAACAATTGATTTCATGATTCGGGTATCAACGGCTAATATTGATGATGTTTGATTCCTTGATTCACACCATCCGGAGGACAATTTGGAACGTTTTATAGAGCGCACGATGTATGCTGCCCGTTGGTTATTAGCACCGGTATATCTGGGTCTCAGCATTGCCATCCTGTTTCTGGGTTTAAAATTTTTTCAGGAAGTTCTCCATGTTCTTCCAATCATCTTCAGCATGTCAGAATCAGACCTGGTATTGGTTATTCTGGCACTCGTGGATCTCGCACTGGTAGGCGGCCTGTTAGTAATGGTCATGTTCTCCGGCTACGAAAACTTTGTTTCTAAAATGGATATCACCGAAAATAGTGACCGGTTAGGCTGGCTGGGCAAGATGGATTCCAGTTCATTAAAAAACAAGGTTGCCGCCTCCATCGTCGCAATTTCTTCCATCCACTTGCTACAGGTCTTCATGTCTGCCCAGACCGTTCCCAACGACAAAATCATGTGGTACATTCTTTTACACCTGACCTTTGTCATTTCAGCTTTTGCGATGGGCTACCTCGACAAGATAACCAAACACTGAACTGAACGAGTATCAGCACGTCCAGGCCCTTCTTAGTTTTATTGAAACATTCTGGATCAGCTTCTATTGTTCGATGCCCTCAATTTGTCTAAAGGTGGTCAATAGGGGCCGCCACTATACATCCTTAATCCGAGACTGGCATCTAGATCCGGCTCAAATTACCGCACGTCAAAGCCGGCAATCCCGGCATAGGGTCATACCAGAAAGTAATAAATGCAAAAAACCACTTCAATCAGAACCACCCCAAAAAACTGTCGTTTTATTTTATTGGTCTGCTTTCAGTCCTTGTCAGTCTATTTCTGACGCCATCTAAAGCTGAGCCCCATTAGACCAAGACCCAAAAGGGCCAATGTACCCGGTTCAGCAATCCCGACGGGCGGGACAGACGTATCGGGCAATACGGCAGAACCTACGTGGTTATTGTTTCTGGCATCAAGACCCAATACCGTGTGTAACAAAGCACCACTCATATCGTATAATTCGACGTTGTAAATATCTCGAAGCAGTCCAAAATTATCGTCCCTTCCGTATATCGCAATCGAATCAAGTTCAGTCGCCGAAGCCAGAGTTACCGTTAATGCTTCCGTAGCAGCAAACGTAGCCGAATGGAAGATATCCGGAAAACCCTGAGGCGCGATTCCATCAATCGCAAAATCCGGGGAACTTCCTGGCGATATCGCGTAAACAGACCCCGCTGCAGTAGCGCCAAGAGAAGACAGAGCAACATCGCCGCCGCCTGTTTGATTTGCTACTACTTCAGAAACCTGCAACCAAGCGTCGGTTGTATTGAGGTTAGCAGAAAAAACCTTGATTTCCTTGACGCCGATTAAACCGGCATGTGCTCCTGACATGGCGCAAAAAACCATTCCTGAAGCTATTGCCGCACTTAGCAATGTTCTTGTCATTTTTTTACTCATCTCTCCCCCTTTTTTAGGTGCCATAACTTTAGAATCCTTTAGAATGCCTTAAGTCGCGCATCTTAGTCGAATTAGTAATATTGATTGCATCACTGCGCATACAGCACTCTCATAATTATGGTAGCAAAATTCATGCCAACCAAAAAATTTTTTTTAACAATAATGACTTATGAGTATAAGTGCACAAACTGCAGATCAAACTGTAAAGAATTTCGACGGCTTTCATATTTTTTCAGAAAACTGTAAAAATCCAAGAGGTCAACGATAAATGTTTATAAAAGAGCAGCTCACACAAACGGTACCACAAACGTTACCAGGTCTTGCATTAATACATTCCCATATTCGTCAGGTCTATATTAGCAGACTAGAATTCTAGACCCGAACACCCCGTGGCATAGCCGGATCGATTGCCTGCTGCGTTGGAGAGTGTTGCGAGCTAGGTAAAGGAGGACAATTTGAATGTTGTTTTGCAAGACGCGGCCCCTTTTGCTTTTGCGTTCTAGTCTTCAGCATATTTTTTGTAAACAATTTTGCAGACTCACCTTTCTACTACTCCCAGTGAAATATAATCGCGTCCTTGTTTACTAAACCTATAAATAGTTGCTTGTAAAAAATCCATGCAATTTTCTGGTTTAAATAAAATGAGGTCAAATAACTTCTGCCGAATAGCGTCAAACCCTTTCTGTTGAATATCAATTCTTGATCTTCTGAAAGAATTGGCTGTTACCTCTCCATTTTTTTCAAAAATGAGATGCCAATTTCCTTCAGAAATCGTTAGATTCAAGTCGGGAGTCTTATTTTGGATGGTTTTTATCCGATCATCTCCGCGATCATCACCTATTCCTCCTGAGTAAGGTGTCAAAACACATACAACACCCCAATTCTCATTTGAAATCTCGCTTAGTTTGACTAGCTTTTCTTTTTCTAAATTTATCAAGCTATAATCATCCACAATTGATTCAGGCGAGGGGATTGCTCCGCAACCATATAAAATTGCCAAAAAACAATAAGATAAAAAGTTGGTTAATTGCGCGGCAGGATTTATAACTTTGCTTATCTATCTGATTAAATCTGAAGAGAATTTTATTTCTTCTGTAACTGCTGACACCCCCCAAAAAAAATAAAAAAACACTTGACAGGTTTTTTGGGCACTAGAATTTTGAATTTTCACCACGACAAGAAACTTCCATTACAATCAACTTGTAAGTGGCGACAAGCCGTTTAAGTTGCAATTTTAGCTTTTTATTTGGGTGAGTCTGTTAAACCCTTGTCAGCTGGCTGACGAGGAGTCAAAAAAAGCCATGTTATGATGGTGTTATTGAGAATAACCCATTGATATTAGTGTGGCAAATCTGGATAA
>NZ_FOIA01000081.1 GCF_900111605.1 Nitrosomonas marina
TCCACAGTGCTACCGGGGTGAATGAGCAATTCCCCGGACTGGACTTCAACCCGTTAGATAGATTGCCGGTAACGGCGTGCAACCTGGGACCTGCGTATTAACAGGTCTAATACAACACTGTTTTTATTGATTTTATTACCGCCAATGCTCGTCAAAACACGGCAATAATCGTCAGATTTGTCACGTTTTATTTTGGGACGTATCATATTCCCTTTTTAGAAACTTTTATAATTACGTTTTAAGTATTCCGAATACTCTGAGATACATACATGACCCAAGAAAAAAGCGTTTCTGGTGGACTAGCGGCTATAGAAGAACTACGCATTGACTCAAAAATCGGTAAAAGCAAACATTTTTCCGCTAGCGGCAGGAAAATATTATGGCATCGTGTCTTTGGTATACCTGTCATTTTGGCAAACCTCTTTATGGGCATTGTTTTAGTCAACTTGCAGGGCATCATAGCTATAAATAACGCATTGCCTTCCGAAAACGTTGGAAGCAGTGCTATCTTATGGAGTAGCAATTCGGTTTTGCCATTTCTTGCGAACGAGCACCTTGCTTTGGTCTCAATATTCTTGGCTTTTGGTGCAGCTAGTTTGAGCGGTATACAAACATTCTTTAATTTTCACAAGGCTGCCGAAGGACATAGATCAATTGGGAATAGGTACGTTCATGTCTCGCGTCAATGCAAGGCACTGCAGCAGAAGCATCTGGACATTCCTTTCACGCCAGAAGGAATATGGATTGAGTACGAAAAGTTGTACGGAGAATATAATCAGATCAATACTGAAGCCGAATCATTTCCAACTAATTTTTCAGATCTGAAAAAAGCTAAGACAGCTTCGGAGATTTCACCGTATAAGAACCCTCATACAAAAGAAACCTAAGCCATCCCCCAGATCGATCATTACAGTTTCTCTCAATTTATATTGTATTGAGAATCTAGCCATTTCCGATAGTACGGATCTTTTATGTTTTCTAGAATAGATTTTTTAATATCCTCATTGGTTCGTATTTTCTCAGAATTGAGAACTGAGCAAAGCACTAGAAATTTGGGCAAAGGATACGGCCTTTGTAGGTTCTTGGGAAACAAATAGAAGCATAGTTTTCCATCAAGTTTGTCCAGTTGTGAAAATAGCTGGATTTGATTGGCTAATGACACTGTATTTGTTACTCCAGAAGATATTTGTGTGTACAGAAGAGCATCAACTTCGTTACTGTTAGTGACTAGAAGCCTGCTCATTACTGCTGTAACTTGTCTTCTGAGAAAAGAGTCACTTTGCCAGAAGTTTTGATATTTTTTAACAAATGTCAATAATTCACTAGGATGATCGTACTTGGCTTTGAACCATAGTACAGAGTAAAAATCAGCTGAATTATTGTGTTTAAAGTAAGCGTTTAGCCCCACCATATATAAATTAGAAATTGAACTGGTTATCCTCGAATATTTTCACAGGAGGATGGCCGATGACAACACATGAACAA
>NZ_FOIA01000011.1 GCF_900111605.1 Nitrosomonas marina
GATAAAAACTTATACCAATATCGACATTTAGTGGAAAATGCATTCTTACATCTGAAGCGTTGGAGAGGCATTGCAACACGATACGCAAAGAATGCTGCATCGTTTCTGGCGGCTGTCCATATACGGTGCATCGCTATTTGGGCTAGTATCTCATGACGACACCATCTAGAAAACTTCATAGATCTATTATTTAAAGACAGATTTAACACTTATCTATACGATTGAGAACGATTATCATAATTATTTGCAATTGCAACTAATTGCAGATATACTGCTCCTGCATTCATTAAGAGTGTTCCTTTTACTGCAAAAAAGACCGCACCAACCAGCGCAACGTGACTGCGTAGCCGGATGGTTGGAACAGATAAAGTTATGCTGCAGACCTCCTCGGCACATCACTTGTTATACATCCTTTCATCGTTCCCCCATTTCTTGCATGGGCCATAGTGATGTGCCGTTTTTTTTTCGCAGTTAAATATACTGCGGTTTAATTCCAAAGTTCGATGGTGTTTTTACAATCCCTCTCCTGACACGCAAAACCCGGCATTAACGGACTTTTAGCGTTTACAACAATGCACGAAACGGTCTGAATCGCATTTAAAGTCACAAAAGCCAATCAAAAGTGGGTAAACCCAAGGCAATGAAATAAATACCATATTTATATTATTAACAAACAGACTTGACCCTATATCTGTTCCCCGTCCTGTCTCTTGTTCTGCAAAGTTGACAGGCAACATGTAAACGAGTAAAACTTTATCATGTCTGTCTCATTTCATTTCCGTTTCACTCCGACAGTTTGGCAATTTTCTTTGGGGCACGTAAGTTACTTTCTATTTCAATCAAGTTGTGTGAAGAATATAAGGAGACACCGTAAATATGTACACGTTAAAAACACTATTAACGATATTTTCATTAATGTCTATCAGCTCATTTGTCTCAGGACATGAGTTGGGCTCGAATTTAAATCCGATATCCTTTGGCGCGGATCAAACTATTATTGATTTTGAAAAAATGAAATGGGAACCGTTGAAAGTAGAGGGGCTGGATCCCGGAGCGGAAATTGCTGTGATTCGCGGTGATTTGAATAAAGGCAGCAGCGAGGCGGTGATTAAAATTCCATCTAACTATAATATTGCCATGCATACACACACCAGCGACGAAACGTATATCTGGATCCACGGCGCTTATACGTTGAAATCTGAAAAAGGCAGTGAACACAAGTTTGCCGGACCCAGTTACATCAGTTTCCCAGGTAATGCACCCAAACATGCGATTACATGTATAGCTGAAGATTATTGTCTCTTTTATGTAAGATGGTCACGTCCGTTTGATATACTGTATTAAACACTATTAACCAAGCTATCCTGCCATTCATGTAAGGTCTAGTGAGCAGATGGTCAAGTCTGTTTATTTTATTAATTCATTCTTAACCTCATGCATCAATTCCACCAGGCGTCTATCGTGCATCTTGTCTATGACACCGATCAGAGCAGATGGGACACAAACAAGTAAACCTCATGAATAGCGTTTATCTGCCTCCGCCGCCTTTCCCAGGTTTGCATTAGACCCGATTATCGGCGGCGAACAAGCTTTTTTGCACTGACACCAAGGAAAACAACACTAAAACTACACTTATGGGGACTTTAGTTTGTTGGAGGGAAAGTTCAACCGAGAAAGAGAGTTGTAACGAACGGGGGTCTGGCGAGCTAGTAGCTGATTTGGCTGTTACTTATTGTCCAAAGCAATCCACAACGACATAAATTTCCTCGCCATGTCGGCAATCTCAGTTTTCATCCGTTCATGTTTTTCATTGTCATTCTCATCGCCAATGGCTACTTGACGATCTTGCAAATAGAATTGCAGCCATCTTGTCGCCAGACTCAGGTACACTTTCATTAATGCACTTGGCTGTAGGTTGGAAGCTGGCTCGACACCTTTGCGGACGGTTTCATCCTTTATGAATTTTTCTTCAATCACACCATTGATGATGTGCTCTGCGACTGGTTCCGCTACGCGTCGACTTTTTACTGATGAATGTGCGTTGATGTAGGTAATTAACTGTTTCTTTAATTTCTTATACACATTCTCGTTACGAACAAAGCTGAAATATCCGTGTAGGTCCTTAAGTAATTGAGACTGGATACTGGAGGGTAACCGACGGTCCACGAATAAATGCATATGCAACCCTTCGTGGAAGAGCGTACGTGAAAGATAGGTCGTATCGCCTTTGGCCAAATGTGGCGTGATGACAATCTCCATAGCATATATTTTCTGGTTATTTGCGCCTGTTTTCGCATTGGTATTGGCAGTAAACTCCGCTTTGCTATGACCGCCTTTGGCGGTACCGACTTTAACTTCCAGCATAAATTCATAAACCGTAGTCGCGTTGCCATCCGTGTGCGTCTCTGTATGAACTTTATGACTTTTTCCATCTACTGGTGCTTTTGAAAGCATTTCTTGCACCAATTTAGGATCCCGCCCCTTGAGCAAGTCCACCGCTTTCTTGATATTCTTTACCGGATCAACCTGTTTATCTTTGTTGGGTTGACGTTGGACCCGATGGGCAGATGGATTATTGGTTCTGCCACCTTTGGATTGTTGAAAAACGTGAGTTAGCTCATGCGCCAACAAGTGTTGCCCTGATTGAGTCTCGGGGGAATATTGACCATCGCCAAAAAAAATATCCTGACCTACCGTGTAAGCCTTGGCATTAATTGCTTCAGCAGAGTCATTTGCAGATTGGTCATTATGAATACAGACATTGCCAAGGCTTTGTCGAAAACGTGATTCCATCAAAATGCGTGTTTTTTTATCCAGGGGTTGGCCGGGTTGCTGTAGGGCTTGCTCAACGACCTGTGACACAGCATCTGACTCGATTATGTTTGAAGAAGGATTTACAGGAATAGTGGCATTTTCCATCCGCTGAAGAATTCTTGCCGCTGCGTTAGGGTTATTGCCGGTCACAATATCTGCAACCTGATCAGCTTCTTGCTCAGGTTTATTCGAATGAGTTTCTGAGACACGTTTTGGTTGATACGTGGTGGGCTCCAGGAAGCCACCGTTGGTCAGTTGATGGCGCACGTCCTGCTGCATTGGCCTGGTATAGGACGAAGAGCATCTAACAAATGGGCACCGACTAAAGAGCGATTTGGAGCGACGCTTCCATGCAAAATCAGGCATAAGTTTGTTTCTCCAGCGCGGCAGTTTGTGAAGTTGTCAATTAACCGCCTACGCCCACGTGATATACGAAAAATAAACGCCCTTTTTCAAGTCTGAAAATTATCAGATACCCAAAATCCTGTCAAACTGTGCAAGTGAGTATAGTGGCTCATCTGCTAACTCTAAGTGAAGTGGACGGGACACAAACAAGAAAACATCATAACTTCCTTCTGATTGAACAAACTTGATATTTTTTTGTAACTCCCCAATCTAGCGTCATTTTTTTACAGGCAAGTGGTATCGTCCTTTTTCCGACCTATCGTATGTGAAGCGCAGTCGGGAAGCATCCATCTCGAGTTCCCCCGTTGCGCCTTCCCTTTTTAGACGTTCAGTCTCCAGAAAATCCATACAAGCGTGATCGATATAGAACAAGCGACTGAAGTGGACGGTCACATGATAGTCTTTTGGCTGGCTTTCCAACGTGGACGCCAGTTTCGGTAGCGTAATTACGGTAGCGGCTCCAGACAAATGAACATCGATATGTTTTTCTTCTTCGTCGACCGTTGTCTCGATACTCAGCGCCGAAAAGGTGAATATCAGGCGAATCAATGATGCGCCCACACCCAGGAGCACGCCCGTCAGAAGATCTGTCGCGACTATTCCAGTCAAGGTTACAAAGTAGATGATAAGCGCAGGCCTGCCATATCTGGCAAGGTTTTTGATGATTTCCGGGTTGATCAGTTTGTATCCGGTAAATACCAGTATGGCCGCCAATGATGCCATGGGGATGAATCGAAGCAAGTCAGGAAAAAGCAGCACAAAAACCAGCAACCAGGCGCCATGAAAAATTGCTGCTACACGAGTTTGACCACCAGCCTTTATGTTTGCAGAACTTCTCACTATCACGCCCGTCAAGGGAAGCGTACCAAGCCAGCCGCAAACTGTGTTTCCCACACCTTGCGCGAATAATTCCTTATCATAGTCAACCTTGGCGTCCAAACGCATCTTGGTCAATGCAGATGCGCAAAGCAAAGTTTCAGCACTTGCAATCAGTGCCAGTCCAAATACAAATGGCAGAATATCGGGTTGAAAAACCTGCAGCATCCTGTCCATCGAGGGCCATGTGATTAGAGTCGTAAACGAATCGGGGATGGAAACTTTTTTTACCGGCAGATCGAAAATCAGAGTAACCAAGGTGCTCCCGAAACCAGCAATAAGCGGTGCGGGGATCATGCTTAGTGGATTACGCTTAAAAAACTCCCAGCACCACATAAAGATAAACGTTCCCAAACCCAAAACGCCAGCCAGCATAGCTTCCGACCCTCGTCCTTCCGGAACAAACGTTTTCATGAGCGAATGAGGGATGTAAATCAAGTTCTGAACACCATTTCCATAGGGATTTCTGTCCAGCATCACATGAAACTGGCTCGCGAAAATCAGTACTCCGATCCCTCCTAACATTCCATGTATTACTGCTGGACTGACCGCCCTGAACCATTGCCCAAGTTTGAAAAAACCAGCAATTACCTGAAAAAGACCGGCCAGCAAAACCACTGGCCCCAGCATTTCTATACCGTGGCTTTGGACAAGTTCATACACGAGTACGGTAAGACCGGCTGCTGGACCGCTAACCTGTAGCGGAGCGCCTGCAATAAAACCCACGACCAAGCCGCCGATGATGCCAGTGATGATTCCCAGCATCGGAGGAACACCGGAAGCGATAGCGATCCCCATACAAAGCGGCATCGCGACAAAAAAAACTACGATCGAGGACAAAAGGTCCTTGTGAAAGGTCTGTTTGAAATACTCCATATCAAGCTAAAACGCTAAAGGATCACGCTAAAGGGTCAAGTCTATTTATTCAATTATTTTCCATCTCATGTACCAGTTCTGCCAAGTGTCTATCGGGTATCTTGCCTATCACACCAATCAGAGCAGGTGGGGCACAAACAAGAAAATATCATTTGACGGACACCAACTTGATCGTTGTTATCGGCGAACAGGAACACCCACGCAGTCTAACCATTCATTATTAGAAGTAGACGAAACCACTTGGAATAGGCATCCTGCTCATCTTTTGTATTTTGTAATATACCATCCGCATGAAACAAAAGATAAAATCCATTCATTAATATTTTTCCTACTCTACTACCAATTCTGCCAAATGTGAAATGGGTACTCTGGATAAAATTCCCATCAAACGCAGTTAGAACATAAATGAGAAAATATCATAGCCTTATTATTAATAAACAGACTTGATTCTTATTTTGTCAATTCTGCGATGCGCCTGCCCATTTGCAGTGATTTAGCTTGGAACGCTTCAATCAGCGTATCGACCGTTTGAGTAATAAACCACATACCTTCGGCTGTCTGATAGAATTGAATATATTCATTCAGCTCCATATTGGTTAGCTCCCGGTATGAATAAGCCATGATAAAAATCACGCCTTGATAGGTGTTATCTCGAATTTCTATTTTTTGTGCGTTGATATTTGAATCAAAAGCGTTCATCGCTTCGGTATCTCCTTTTACCTTCCCCATCAACAAGGCGCGTCTTGTGCTGATTGAAAGCTCAGTCACAAATTCTGTAGTCCGCGTGACAGCTTCAAGATTCTGCAGTAACTGCAAACGGTTTGTTTGCAGTGGTGTACGGACCAGGTTCTCGATAAATACTTCCAGAGCTTCGAGATCAAGCTCACGACTTTCGATTTGAGTGATTTTCTGCATCAAAGGTGTGCTGTACATTTGGACTAATGTTTCAAGTTGTGTGTGCTTAAAATTCTGTTTTAGCGAATTTCTAAGCTGCTTTAGAAAAAATTCAGGTCTATAGATTTCCGTAACAATTTTTTCGATTTCCTCAACGAGAATTGGATCATCAGGTTTCTTAGACGACTGATGGATATCTTCTAATGATTTTTCGCCGACATGATCAATCTGTTTCCGTAGGCCCGAGAGCACGATGATTTCGTCGATCAATGCGTCTTGTGACGCGCCTGGAATGACCGTCGGTGATGGACTAATCGCTGCGTTGGCTGTCGGTATAGACAGTGTCCGCGTTTTATCCATCCAGATTGGCCCTACAAACAGGCCAGCGAGTAGCATGAAACCGATTGCAATCATAACAATCTGTTTTATATGAAATATCATAAAATTCTCCTCAGTAGAATGCGTAGTTTTTTTAGTTTCTTAAATTGGTCACGCGCAAATCAAAGCTTCGATCATGACTGAATAGATATACATTGATTAACGACCACTGAGCGGCAGGGCTGGAGTTTCTTTTTTTACGTTTACGCAGATGATCAGGCTTGTTTATTAATTTATTCCTAATTGAATGCATCCCCCCTGCGCCAGAAGTGTCAAATCGAGATATTGGATAGTATGCTGGTCAAATGTAGACGCGACATAAACGAAAATAAAAATAGTTTTGTTACTAATAAACAGACTTGACCCCAATCTGCAAGAAGAAAACAACTACAAGAGTATCGTGGCTGCTGTTGACTTCGATCCCAACGATGTCGATCCTGGCAAACAAGCATTGAATCAGCAGATTCTAGGTCTTGCCGCTTCTCTTGCGTTATCCGACTTTGCCGCATTGCATCTTGTGCATGTCTGGGATGTTCCCGAAGCAAAATTAGTACGTTTATGGGCTGATGACCCCGATACTGCCGAAGCAAATATGATAAATGGTGAACGCACACGTCATAAAACTGGCATGGATGCTCTGATTCGAATGCTTCGAGAACAAATCGGTACAGAAGCATACAAGTACCTGTCCCCTCAGGTTCATTTTTCTATGGGATCAGCGCACAAGGTCATCCCTGCATTGGTTAAAGAAATAAAAGCAAATATCGTTGTAATGGGAACGGTGGCACGGACTGGCATTCCCGGTTTTATCATTGGTAACACGGCTGAAGCTATTTTCGATCAATTGCAATGTTCAGTACTGGCGGCAAAGCCTCCGGAGTTTGTCTCTCCGGTAATGTAAGGGAATTCCCCTTACTCCGGATTTCCATACAACCACCCTCTTCGAGCCATCCATTTCTCAACCTCCACCACTACAAATACAACCGATGCCAACAGGACGCATAGCATCAGATCATCAAGCGGTAACGGCGCGGTTTTGAAGATGTCGTTCAGAAATGGCGTGTAAATAACAGCCAGCTGCAGTACCACGGTCAACACAACGGCTCCGATCAGTTGCGGATTGCTGAACAGACCGATGCTGAACAATGAGTCGCGTTCCGACCGGATCGCCATGACATGGAACAGCTGAGCAAATGTCAGCGTGGTAAATACGATCGTTTGCCAGTGCTCGATTTGCCGGTCAATGGCCCAGATCTGTGCACCGATGGAAAGTCCGCCGATCAGGATACCGATGAAAACGATATGCTGCCACATGCCGTGCGCGAAAATATTTTCCTGCGGTGGTCTCGGTGCGCGCTGCATCACCTTGCGTTCCGCAGGTTCCGATGCCAGTGCCAGACCGGGCAGACCGTCGGTGACGAGATTGATCCAAAGGATATGAATCGGCAACAGCGGCAACGGCAGACCCAGCAGCATTGCCAGCACCAGTGTCCAGATCTCACCGGAATTGCTGGTCATGGTGTATTTGATGAACTTGCGGATATCATCGAAAATCCGCCGTCCTTCCTTGATTGCCGAAACGATAGTAGCGAAGTTGTCGTCGAGCAGCACCATATCGGCCGCTTCGCGGGCAACATCGGTACCTTTCCTGCCCATGGCCACGCCGATACCGGCACGCTTCAGCGCGGGCGCATCGTTAACGCCGTCGCCGGTCATCGCGACGAACTCGCCCTGCTCCTGCAGTGCTTTGACAATACGGATTTTTTGCCTGGGATCCACGCGCGCATAGATACGCAGTTCAAGCACCTGTCTGTCAAATTCTTCATCTGACAGTTCCTCCAGTTCCCGTCCGGTCATGACGCGATCGTGCTCGTCCGCGATACCAAGCCGGCACGCGATACTGCGGGCCGTTGCCGGGTGATCACCTGTGATCATCACCGGCACGATCCCTGCAGTCAAACAATCCGCAACAGCCTGCGCCGCTTCATCGCGCGGCGGGTCCATCATCGCCACCAGTCCCAGAAAAGTCAGTCCGGTTTCTATCGTGTCGGGCGAACGCTCCTCGGGCAGCTCGGAAAATTCTCGGCAGGCAACCGCCAGCACGCGGAAACCTTCCGCTGCTAACGCTTCCGCCTGTTCCTGCACACGGTTCTGATCCAGATCACGGTTGCCTTCGTCACCGAGTGCATCGCTACACATATCGAGCACAGCTTCGGGTGCACCTTTGGTGAACGCCACGATGCCGGCGTCACTCTGATGCAGGGTTGTCATGCATTTGCGGTCTTCATCAAAAGCCAGTTCAGCGACCTGCTGCAGCTTTTTGGAAAGCACGGGCTTGTCAAAACCGGCGCGCTTCGCCGCCTGATACAGCGCCACCTCGGTCGGATCACCGGTCACTGATGCCTCGCCGGATTCTTCTGTATTTTCTGGATCGTCAGCCACGGTGTTATTGAGCGCCAGCGCCTGACCGAGCCGTTGCCAGAGTCTGTTGCCGTCATCCGCGTCGGGTAGTTTTTCTATTCGCCGCCCATCTGCGAACAGCGCTTCCACATGCATGCGGTTTTGCGTTAGCGTACCGGTTTTGTCCGAGCAGATATACGTGACCGAACCCAGAGTTTCCACAGCCGGGAGCCGACGCACCAGCGCATTCCGGCGGCTTAATTTGCGCGCGCCAAGCGCCAGCGATATTGTCACGACCGCAGGCAAAGCTTCGGGTATCGCAGCGACTGCAAGGCTGACGGCAGTGAGAAACATCAGCAGCACGGGTTGATCCTGCAACAGTCCGGCGGCAAAAATAAAGATGCAGACAATCAGGATAGCCACCGCCAGATGCTTGCCGAAACGGGCCAGACGAATCTGCAGCGGCGTTCTGGCGCTCTCTTCTTTTTCAAGCATTGCCGCGATATGACCCATTTCACTGTCCATACCGGTGGCGACCACAATCCCTTTACCATGACCACGCGTCACCATGGTGCCGTTAAAAGTCATGTTTGACCTGTCTCCCAGCGTCAGATCAGGCTCTTCAAGCACATCAGGCTGTTTCGATACCGCATGCGATTCACCGGTCAGCGCGGATTCATCGACCTGCAACTGACTGGCGTCAAACAAACGCAGATCGGCCGGCACCACATTGCCGGCTTCCAGCAACACCAGATCGCCGGGAACCAGCCGGTCTGCAGAAATGGTTTCAGTTTTTCCATCACGAATTACAGTCGCCCCCGGCGCGGCCATTTTCTGCAGCGCGGCAATCGCCCGTTGCGCGCGATACTCCTGCACGGTGCCTATAATGGCATTCAGAATGACGATGACAACAATGGCTATCGAATCGCGCAGTTCACCAACCAAACCTGATACGATCGCAGCAACTACCAATACCAGAATCATGAAATCTGCAAACTGCGCCGCAAAAATATGCAACGGGGTTCGTTTTGCGCCGCGCTTAATGCGGTTTGGCCCATGTATTTTCAGGCGTTCAGCTGCTTCGTCGGCAGTTACGCCGCCGGTCAGATCGGTTTCAAGCGATTGCGCCGCCTTCTCGGCCGACAGGCAATGCCAGGGATTGTTTTGACTCATTGTAGACTATTAAATATCAGCGAAATCGAAAAAATCACGTAGAAACAGACTACATCAGCAAATCGGGTTTCGCAATCAGAACGCAACCCAGCCCCAGCATAACGATGCCGCTGATCAGTTTCAACCGGCGACCGGCCTGCTCTGTCAATTTGCGGTTGCTCAGGGCGATAACCGCTACGGTGACCATAAGCGCATCATCCGCCAGATAGGCCAGGATATAAAGCCCCAGATACGCATAATAACCGGTTACATTCAGACCCTGTTGCGCCAGTATGGCGGTATAGATGGCCGGGAAACCCGCGGTGCATAGCAATTCGATGAAATTAACCAGCACAGCCAGCGCCGCAACGCCCGTCATGGAGAGCACCAGCTTGTCTGCAGCGAGCACTGTTCTCATGCGTGTGTACAACCCCGGTTTTGCGGCGTCCGGTATCGACAGAGAGAAACCCTGCCGCCAGGCAAAAAAATCTTTAATATTGAATCCACCGATAGCAAGCGCAATGCCACCCAGTGTCCATCTCAAGGCGGCCGAAAAACCGACCAGGAGAAAAATATTTAGCCAGGCCGCCATAAATGCATAGTAAACGGCACCACTGGCAAGTACAAAAGTGCCCGCGATCAACACCATTTTTCTGCGATCCTGCAGATGAACAAGCAACGAAAGCAAGAATAACAGCACCCACATGGCACAGGGATTAAACCCGTCAAGCAGACCAATCGCAACCGTGAATAACGGCAGGCCCAGGCGTTCTATATGCAGCGTTCCCAGTAAAGGTGCATCCACATGGTCCTGCTCGACCGCCGTCTGGTCAACGACGGCCGTCAGCAAGGCGCCTGCATTTTCAGGATTATCGAAACCTACCGTCAGCTGGCCGTTAAACTGGAAAGTCGGCACTCCCGGCGGCCAGGTACCGGCCATTTGCGAATAACGCAACAGTCTGTCGAGCGCTTCGGAATCACGATCCACCCAGTAGTAAACAATTTTCAGCCAGGGACGGTCTTCTTGAAGTTTTTCAAGAAATGTTTTCGCTTTCGAGCAGTGCGGACAGCCTTCTCGCACGAATACCTCAAGCACATTTTCGTGAATGATCAGCTGTGCCTGCTCCTGTTCGTTTGCCGCATACAGCGGTTGAACAGATAGCGGCACCGACAGGCAATAACACAGAATAAATACTGTAAACAGCCGGCATAGTTTCAAAAGATTTTTGATGATGTCGCTCCCTTGTTTGAATCCGTGCAAAACCATTGAAAATGCATTCAACAAACGTTTATTATGAATGACAGCAAGAATTTACATAAATTGCTGGCGCCTGAATATATTTATCCCGATTTAGAGGAGAACTACACAATGCTTTACAGAAATCCGATTGTAATCACGCTGTCCTGCCTCTCATTTTTCATTTTGTCCGGCTCGGCTTCACTTGTATTCGCCAGTCAAGATGCTGCTGTGCTTCAGGAAAACAATAACCGCTTTCTGCTTGCGGAAGCAAGCCATCACGGTCATGACAAGGATGCGAATCACGGTAATAACAAAAAGGATGGCAAAGGACACGGAAAAGACGGTCACGGCAGTGATCATGACGGCAAAAAAGACGACAAGCATGGCGGCAAAAAAAGCGGAATGAAAAAACATATGCACGATTATGCGCATCAGGTTATTCCTCATGCCGACAAGCTGAAACTGACCGATGAGCAACTCGGCAAAATAACCCGCCTGCACATAAAGCATAAAAAAATGCACAAAAAAGTCAAAGATGCATTGCAGGACAACATGAAAGCATTCAAGAAAGCAAGCCTGAAACCCGACACCAGCGATACCGAACTGCGCGATCTTGGCAAAGCGGTAACCGAAGCCTTTAACGATATGGTTGAGCACCACATCAAGGAGCGCAACGCTGTACATGCCGTGTTGACCGAGGCGCAGTTAAAACAGCTCAACTCAATAAAGATGAAACATGATGACGACGCACATGATGATGATAATGGTGGCCACAGCGGTCATTGATAGTGGAGAAATCGGACACTGATACCTGTCAACGCAGCTACAGTAGTACGGCGGCAGAGCATGTCGACGTACTGCAGATCAATTGTCCCTGTAGCGGCACAGTCAGGCAGCATAACATATGCTTAACGGCATTTGCCTGTGTACCGGAGGGCTCCGCGTTATAATACTACAAAGGTGGCAAGAATTGACTTATCATCCATTTTTCAACGATGCACACGATTCAATTACAATAAAACGAGGCTTATTATGAAACATGCTTTTATAATCATTTTGTCAATGATTACACTGCTTTCCGTTACAGCATACGCCGGACGGATTCCTTTTGGCCATCAGGTCGAAACTGTCCAAAACTATAATCGTGCAGCACCACAAGTCGCCACATCCGGATTAATCGGCGATGGCGGCGCACCCGTGCTGGCGGCACACGGTTTCAAAACCGTGATTGACATGCGCACTGCCACTGAAGGTACACGCGAAGAAAAAGCGCTGGTCGAGGGTGCTGCCATGGTTTATGTCAACATACCCATGACGGTCGCAAATATCAGTAAAGAACACATAGCAACGTTTACTGAAGCCATGAAGAAATCACCTAAGCCGGTACTGGTACATTGCGGGTCGGGCAACCGGGCTGGGGCTATCTGGGCAAGCTATCTCATCAGTCAGGGCACCGACATGGAAGAGGCAATTGAGGCCGGCCGTAAAGCTGGCATGAGACCCCCGTTGGAAGAAAAAGTCAGAGCACTTTTTGCAGAAGAGTAATTCCTGAGTAATTTAACGGGTCGTTGAAATCAATCAACCGGCGTTTCCGGTAGAAACATTAGTTAAAACGTATTCATTGTTTGCGTCACGGCCCGATCTTCCCACAAATCCTTCCACCACGCCGTCATAGGACAGCGGTAAGCGCGTCAGTGAATATCAGTCATATCATTGATGCGTTTGATTCCAGTCGTTATATTCCGTAATCACGCGAATCGCCGCTGATACCGCTCGATCGTCGGAAAATTTCTTTATGTATACCGCGTTGAATCTTATCCTTGAAGACGCCCGCCGCTCATCTTGCAATATTGACAGTATTGCAGATACTCGATATGGTTAAGCAAGGTTCGGGAAGCAGAATTTTGTTTCAAAACTGATTGGATCGGCATGCTGGCATTCTCATTCGAGATTGTCTTGTTATCGAACATTCACAGATATGCCTGAACCTGTTGCGAAAGCACAAATGGATCGTTACCGATGTAAGTTGATATTACCCGCAATCACTTGTAATTGTGTTGGGCTAAAGGGATCTTTATGGATAATCTGAATATCATCTCATTTGAGAAAAAAAATCCTCTCCAAAGCTCCTTCTTTTCAGTTTTATCACAGGCCGATTACAACGTTATCAAACTCAAGGACAGCCGGCTCATTCAGAAGCTGACCTCTGATCAGACCGATGTCAACGTGTTTGTATTCGACGACCCAAGCACATGCAGCCAGCATATCCGTCAGACTGCCACTGAAATCATCAAGCGCAATTGCCTGTCAACCAATCTGTGTCTTTCGTACACTTTGCCAGCAACAGACTGCAATGCATTCTTTTCATATTTTGATGACCTGTTGTTCTGGCCATTTGAACAACAGGAATTTGACCTGCGAATAAAACGATATCGTACACGACATAAACAATCTAACTCCATTTTTGAGAGAAAAGTGTTCGATGATTTCGCATCTTTAAATCTGATCGGACGTTCTACGGTATTTACACGGATGCTTGAGTTGATCAGGCGGATCGCACAATACGACGCACCGGTGCTCATTGAAGGCGAAACCGGAACGGGCAAAGAAAATGTCGCCCGGTCGATACACCATCTCAGCGACCGGCGAAATCACAACTTTGTACCACTGAACTGCGGCGCCATTCAGGACAACCTGTTTGAGGCCGAATTATTTGGGCATGAGAAAGGCGCATTTACCGATGCAAAAACCCGTCAGGAAGGATTGGTCAGTATTGCAAACGAAGGCACGCTGTTTCTGGACGAGGTAGACTGCCTGTCTCCAAAAGCACAGGTAGCATTACTGCGTTTTCTGCAAACAAAAGAATACAGGCCTGTCGGGTCCAGCCGGACTTACACATCCAACCTGAGGATACTGGCAGCCACTAACGCCGATTTGTTGAACAATATCAGCCATCATCAGTTTCGCGAAGACCTATATTTTAGACTGAATGTACTGAATATCAATCTGCCCGCATTACGCGAAAGAGTAATTGACATACCCATCATTGCAAAGAAACTATTATCGGACTACTCCAGGCAATATGGACTGTCACCCAGGAAGCTCTCGAAAAAATCGATCAGCACCCTGATGAAACAGTCCTGGCCCGGCAATATCCGCGAGCTGGAGAATGTTATATTGCGGGCGTGCCTGTTATCGGACGATCCGATCATAAACATCCCCCTTGATCAGCAGTACATGCAGGAACATGAAGAATTAAGTAAACTGGCTCACAACGAAGGTACTGCCGAACTCAAGTTTCAGGAAGCAAAATCTATCGTGATACAAAACTTTGAGCAGGATTATCTTTCAAAAATTCTCAACATTACCGATGGAAACATTACGAAAGCGGCGGTTATCGCCGGCAAGGAGCGCAGGGCCATCGGGAAATTGATCAAGAAGTACAACATGGACAAACGCTGTTTTACCTCAAAATCAGGCGAAATCTGACGCTGTTTCAGTAGCGTTGTCATCAACGCTCTTTTTTGACCCAGGCCTTGCGCCGGTTTAGTTAAACGAGACCGCGCACTGCATTACAGTAAGTTTCAGAAACATTATTATTGGCACAGGCAGTAATACCGCCTTCGGCAACCGCGTGACGCAACGCCCCGGTGATATGCCATATTTCATGCGCGATATGGTTACAGTTGCCATTCGGATTGGGCTGATTGACCGCGATAAAAAACATCGAAGGTCCTGTATATTCAATATCATAGTCGTTGCCGCGATCATCCTGTCCACCAAGAATCGTTGTTCCACCGCCAGTTCCTTCGACTTCGTCGACGACCAGTAACGGAATTCCTCTGGCACCGGCAATGAGATCGCTTTCACCGATTGTTTCCTGCAGTTCCGGCACATCGCGCAAACCAAGGGCGCTACCAGCCGGCCGCGGATGCCTGCTGGCCGTTTCAATAGTCGACGCATTGGGAATCAGCGTCCAGTTGAAGTCAAATTTGAGGTTGATGCAGCAGTTGCGCAAAATGGTTTTTGCGCCATCGATAGCGGTGCGCAAATGCTGCATGGTTGTCCGGTTTGCGCGGCGCGCAAAAAACACTGTCACCCATAAATCGTGAATTCCACCGGCACAATCCTCGCAGTTACCATCAAAACAGCTGCGCTGCACCGGTGCGCCTGACAGTTTTCTTTGCTGGATAACGTGTGTCAACTCATGGGCAAGTAATTTATCACCATCTCGTGTACCCGGTCTGTACTGTCCTTCGTTGAACACAATATTCCGTCCCAGGGTATACGCACGTGCGTTGACAGCACTTGCCAATCTGGCAGCGCTTTTGCCGGTGTGAACACGCACATCGTCGAAGCGATGACCCATGCGCGATTCAAAAAAATTACGCCGTTCAGCGGGCAATTGTTTACCCGTTTCCGATTCAGGCAGCATGTTACCGCTTAATCTCGCGGCTGTATCGCCGGTTGTTTCCGTGTCCGGTTTAAGCTGCATTTCCTCCTCACATTCCGCGCACATGCGCTGTATGCTGCGTGCGCCATCTTGGCAACGGCCCACACCCTGGTAATTCATACCCGCTGCACCGTTTGAAACAACCTGTTCAGCCACCCGGTCCGCTTCCCGCTCTGATTGATCTTCTGGCCTGGTTATACCAAGCCTGGGTTGAATTCTCCGGTCTTGAAGAAACGACTGCACGATGGTCGACTGCCCTGTATGCATGCACTGGACCGATTGTCTACCCGGGGTCTTTCGGAATATTGCCGTCGGTACGGATTTCTTTCGCATCATCATCATTTCCATATGCACCACTCCAAATGCCTGCCCCAGTGACAGACTTGCAGTTAATGAAAAAAACTTCGTATTTGTCTACCCTAAACGACCACCTGCAATATTTTCTTCGTCAACGCCGCCTGCCGGTTCAACATCCTCACCGGGATTCTGAGCAGGCTTTCGAAAGACCGGAAAAATAATACCCGGTCCCGTATCAATCATGCCCTCCCGGCAGTTATCCGGCAACAGCAGGACCGGTTCCCCGCTGGCATTAAAACTACAGGGCTTGTTCAGAATATTGATATGGAACACATATGCACCTGATGGCAGACGCTCGCCGCGCACTATTTCCATATCGATAAAGGTCACTACCGGTTCGTTGGCAATGGTTTTACCAACAAAAACTGCATTTGTGACCGTATCGCCGATTTGCAAGAACAATCTACGGTATTCTGGAAAACGCAGCGCCGGTCCGGCCGAGATCGAGTCCAGCACATCGTTGTAATCACCGCTTCTGAGTTTTTCCACATGCAAATCCACTATCACCGCATTGTCGGCCTTGAAACGGTTGCACCGGTCGGCGTCAGTGGGGTCGGGCACGGTAATATGCGGCGGCGCAGGTATATCGCCGCATTCGACCGGGCTGATTGGTATCATTATACCGTTGATGAGACCATCTTCGCATTCAGCAGCATACGTGCCTGGCAGGTTAAACTGAGTCAATGGCAGATCAATAATCGACAACAGGCCGCCCGTGTCGACAGTAGCCGCCCCGGCAAAATCCGAGAGCGAAAACCGGTCATTAGCATCGCCATGCGCCAGTTGCCGCTCCAGCGTATAGCTTCGGTCCTCGGAACCTCGCCCCACAGTAAACGCACAATTGGTATTGAGCCCGACAAAAGCAAACTTGCGGAAAACCGTTGTATCATCTTCATCTTCCGACCGCGTGCCGACATTGATAAAAGCCATTGTAGCGCCGCAACCGCCCATGGTATCAGCGATTCGCTGTGCTATGCCCGGCAGAGCGGAATACGATGCCCTGCCTACTTTAATCGTAAAGTCTTCAAAACCGGACAAACGCAAATTTTCCGAGCATTCATCTTCACACTCACGCTCCGGTGGCGGCGGCAATGCTTCAAGTGCCAAACAGCGGGCGTTAGCCACGGAAAACAGCCTGCCGCGTGCCGTTCTGGTAGCCCCACTATCACAAGGAAGCCCCCACATCGGTACTGTTTTGCTGAATCCGTCACCATTGATAGTCAATTCTTCGCGGTTGGTGCCCCCTATAATCGTAATACTGGCCCAACCGGAAAAATCGGAGCCATTCAATAACAGGCCTGCCTCATCGGTTTCCAGCCGTTTCGGGATTTCCAGTGTAAAGGGGCGGCTGACCAGCAGATTACCACCTATGGGTGCTTCCGCCGCGCCGCCGATTCCGCCGCCAAGAAAAAGAAAGGGACGCAGTATGGGTTGGTCCAGGTCCTGGCTGCCAATCACGATTGCGGCACCCCCCAGCAACGCTTCGATACCAAAAAAATCCAGCACCCATTCGAGAACCGCTGCAAATTTGGCAATACGTTTGATTTGCTTGATCGCTTCGACAGGATCGCCAGATATGCGTACCATGGTGGCGACATATTCCTGCGCAGCGGCCTGACGCACCTCATCGGGACAATCTTCCTCGGTGTCAGAAGGGTAGCAGTTTTCACTCACGGGCGGCGCCGGAACCACGCCGCATTTTACCGGTCCGATCGGGCGCATGACGCCAGACACTGCTTCATGGTCCGGCAGGCAGCCGGCATTGCTCCAGTCACCGCGCAAACCTATCAGGTAAGCAGGCAGCGCCGTTGTGCTGGCTTTGCGCAAAGCGCTGCCACCACTGTCCGACATCAGCAGCACAACTCCCTGAAAATCTGAATGACTGCCCGTTGCCGTCGGGTTTGTTTCAGCCAGTTGAATCTCCCCGGGCGTTCGTACCGCTATGAATTCATCCGGCAGATTATCCAGACGAAAGAAACAGCCATCCAGTGTGGGCAGTTGCTGTTGCCAGATAAATTCCCGAAATACAGGCTGTCCCGGATTGCCGAAATTACCAATATTCACTCGCATGGCCATACTGCCCGCACATGCAATTTTGGCGCGGTACGCTGTGGAGGCGAGCGTTTTATCGGCATCGCCGCAATCCTCATGGTCATTCTCGTCAGCGCTCAAGTCGAGGATCACTGTCACCTTGCGCGCCTTGCGATCTTCCACATTGTCGACCGGCAAACCAGCCGCAGCACGGCGCAGCTGCGCGATTCGTTCGCCCAGCGCAGAAGCGGAATGATCAAGGATATCTCCAGCACGAATTCCTTCATCAATAAGCGTTTCGCGTACGCAATGCGTTCGTCTTGCTGACAATCCCAGATTATAAGTGTCGCTGGCAGTCGTGCTGGCCTCTCCAACCAGGCGGATATGCATGCCAGCAGCATCGGGAAAATCCACTTCAGCATCGCGCACTGCAGGAAGAATCGTATCGCGGATAAATCGCCGGTGCTCGGTTTTAACAAATGACGCATCAATGTCGAAATTCTGCAATTCCCAGGATTTGAACGCCGGGAAAAAAGGAAATAATGGCAACACCTCGGTTGCCGGTACTTCTCTGGCTTCTCCCGGGCCCTCTTCGGCTTCACCATAACACTGTCCGACTTCTTCGGGATCGGCTGCCGGATTGACCGGATCCAGTTGCAAAATCACATCCATCGCGCTGAGCGTGGCCGGCCCGACATCGCCATCGACCACCAGCGACTCACCATTGGCATCAGTATGACTGCGCTGAAACTGCTCGACAGCAGCATCAGTGTAGCGACCGAACGTCTGTGTAGTCATCTCGCTGCGCACACCCGCGCGATCGAAGCCTGAGCAGTTGGCGTTCAACAGCAACCGCTGAATCAATTCAACAGCGGGGGCGCTATCTCCGCGCTCTACGATCCGCAGGTGCCCCGGTCCGTCAAAAACCGACTGGCGCACACTTTCAAGTGTAGGATCAAGTAAGAAATCTTCGGGATCAGGGCAGTCTGGCGTATCGGGGTCGGCGGCTGCACACCCCGCATCACCGCAAGCCCGCTGAATCAGTGGGCTGCTACCTTGCTGCTGCAAGGTATGGACCAATTCATGGACAATCAACAGTTTCCCGGGGCGCGAGTAAGGCTGATATTCTCCATCGGCAAAATAAATATTGGAACCAAGCGTAAACGCCCGAGCGCCAAATCCTGCGGCCATGTGATCGGCCCGTTTGCCCGTATGGACACGGACGCGGCCGAAACCGCTGCCCAGGCCCGCTTCAAAAAAACCACGGTTTTCAAGCGGCCTGCCGCCGAATGAACCACCGGAAAACAGTTCCGACGCCCATGCCGGTTCCAGATTCGCCTCATCTCGCATTTCCTGATCTTCTTCATCCGGTTTTCGCTGCAGTTCTTCCTCACATTGACTGCACGCACGCTGTACCTGTGATTTGCCTGTCGATATATTGTTTTCAATAACAGGTGCAGCTACCTGAACGGCGCTTTCATCTGGCGTAACAGAGTGGTTGACAACTTGCTCGGCAATACGATCAGCCTCTTTCTCGAACTGATCGTTTGGTTGTCCGATTCGAAGTTTGGTTTGTATGCAGCGGGATGTGCGCAGAATATCAGCCACTGCACGCTGTTGCTGCGCCTGTGTTCGCTGGCGGTTTGTCGCAGTTTTAATCTTTTCTCTGGCAGTTGCTGGCTTAGCTGCGTTTTTTACCGCTGTCTCCACATCTAACCTCTTCAAATGGAATTACCATTTTTTGGCCCCGGCATCGCGGGTTCACGATAGACTAAAAATGACCTGAGATACCGACACCCGTACTTACTTGCCTGACATCGGTCAAATTGTCGGGATCGGCAGTCAGGTCGAGCTGAAAATCCAGATTCAGTCCATTACCCAAAGAAACGGGAATATCGAGTTCGAGCACGCCATTCTGAAAAAAATTGTAGGCCTTTAATCCACCACCGGTGCCGTAAGATAAAACACTGCCGAATGTTTCGTTGGCACCGAAAAATCCGAAACCGGTCTGCAGCAGATTCACACCCACGCCATATCTCAGGAACGTGTCCCACATTAAATCGTTATCTCCGGGATACAGCGATGCTACGCGATAAAACTGATGTGCATTTGCCCGGAGATTATCGTCGATATCCAGTTTCAACGCAGTAACAAGGCAGGGAAAATCGGGAAACTCCGGGCTGGCATAACACCGGCTGGTATAGATCGAACCGCTGCGCGGTGCTGGAACCGAAGCTGAAGGAGCATTGTTTTTTGACTTAATCGGATCCGGTTGCTGCTGCCGTTGAATAATTGGTTCAGCTACTGATGACACTGCAGCAGAATTTTGTTCCTGCTGTACGGCTTGCGCTGCAAAATGGTCTGTTCCCTGATCGTATCGATCATTGGGCTGGTCGATCCGGATTTTAGACTGGGTTCTCTGTTTTCTGAGGAGAGACTGCAAGACTTCAGAGTGGCGGAAACTTGACTGCAGGCCCGACCGTTTTACCGGTACCGCAGCAGGTTTGATTTGTTTTCGTTGGTTATACGCTTGCATCATCAAGTCACCTCTCAAGTTGATGATGATTGATAACGTTAAGACACCGACATACCGTCATGATCAATATGCCAAGAGCTGGGAAAGTCACCTGCAGCCCTTCTGGTATCAAGAAAGATTAAGTCGCTGCATGCATACGGAGGGAGAGTGAAAAAGCGAGCCATTAACTGCCTCGCTTTTTGCAATCTGATCTCTCAAATCACACTTAAGGGTATTGAACCCCACATCAAGTCCGTTAAATGCCTGTAAGCTTCAGAACCAAAGTCTCCTCTGTGTACTAACTCTCACAAAACCCGTTCTCAATCTGCCTATACCAATAGGACTGGCGCGTGAAATTCCATGCTACTCCATCAATTAAAAAAGTCAAGCTTTTTGTTGCTTTAATCATTCCACTTCAATTTCCCGGCCTGCTTCCAGACAAGAGTGGTCGCAGTTCGTAACTAAATTTATTTTAAATTATTAGTTTTCATAACCGAAGACGGAGCCACCACGGCCAGACTGGCCTGTGGCATCATGTTATCTGCCACCATCCACTGATTATTGATATCCGGATTGGAACCGATCGGATGTACTCTGACACCAATGGTACAGTTGCTCATATAGTTTTGCCGAACAATAAACATACGTCCCATTGTGCCAAAAATCCGAATACCCTCAATCTCAGTCTGACGACTGAATGAAAAACGCTGAATTGTAATATGATTATCAATAATCGATAAATGATTGCAGTTGCCGCAAAAAATTCCACCTCTGCGATGGACCGTTACTGGCGGCAGCAATACGTGGATGGTATTGCCTTCTATTGTGACTCGGCCCGCTTGATAGCGCTGATTCCCGCTCTGTTTACGGTCGCTGACACCGATGTGTATGCCTTCCTGGACGCCATCCAGAGAATTATTCAATATACGCACATCCCTTGCAGTGCGTCCACCACAGACAATGCCTTTATAAGCGACAGACGGATTCTGACTGCCTAATGCGGTAAACCAGTTTTCAAATGGGAGAATACTGGCACGATAAACCGGATCGGTCAGTACTCTGGCAGCAATTGTTTTAGCGGTATTTAACAATAGCTGATTACTGGCAACTGTGTTAGCGCCGAGTTCCTGGGTCAGACTCGTTTTCCAGACATTGCCGGCCACAGGTGATTCAATCATGATGCGACGATTGCTGTTGACCGCATCCATTTGGATATTCTTCTTCCCGGCAGCGCGTGTACTCTCAAAATTCCTGACTTCGCCATTGTTGATCAGCAGACGCCGCGCTCTTGCGGCAAAAAGCCTGTCGCCCAACTGTGTCTGCAGTGTCCAGCTGCGCGGTTTGGGACGTGTTTTTATATGATTGTCCCGAACCGTCAACCGCTCCATATTCAAAAACAGCATACCAATCTGCTGATGCCCCACATCGCAGTAACATCCCTGGATTTGCGCCGTGCCTGTTTGCGAATCGGTATGCCGCACTGTTAAACATGTTGCGCCCGGCCGAGTACCGGCCGCATTACGCAACGTTACCTGATTAAGGTGTACTTGCGCACAGTTTTGAAACGTCAATGCGCCATTAAGCGTTTTTAAGTCTCCAGCGTTGCCGGCCGAGCGGGCTTCGACATACATGTCACGTATCGTCACACTGGCGCATGCCTCGAACCGTAACGCCGTTTCACCTGTACTGGTGATAATACGCGTGCCGGGGCCTGCCCCGGAGATTTTCAGATGGCCCTTGCCCTGTACCTGCTTTTCCGTCGACAGCTGATACTCTCCCTCGCGAAAGCACAACGAAGCATCCTGATTGTCAAAGATCTGGTCAAACACAGATTCCCAGCCTGGACGCGGGAAAACAGTATATGTCGCACATCCGTCAATTTCACGTTGACATAACAGGTTCAATGCATCCTGGACACTGCGGATTTCAGGCGCCTGCAATGACTGGCATAGCGTTTCA
This sequence comes from Nitrosomonas marina, assembly GCF_900111605.1. Taxonomy (GTDB): domain Bacteria; phylum Pseudomonadota; class Gammaproteobacteria; order Burkholderiales; family Nitrosomonadaceae; genus Nitrosomonas; species Nitrosomonas marina_A. The sequence goes on from NZ_FOIA01000011.1 coordinate 22,351, forward strand.
TCCTTAATAACCGGCAACGTCGTCGCCGCATGATGGCACAACAGTGCGTCGATAATCTGCCTTACATTGGCCCGCATATTTGAACTGTCTGGAAAATCTCCCCCCAGCAGTTGCGCGAGCAGGCTGGCAACTGTAGGTTGGTCGTTGTCTCCGCAGTCAGGCACGCGATAACATACATCCCCGGCCTGCAAATCCGTCAGTGGTGGAAATCCAAAGCGCTGGCAAATCAGGCTCTCTTCCGGCGCGAATACACCACCGCTTATCGTACCCAGCAACATGTAATGATGATGAATACCAGCAGGTTCGGCAGTCGACAACAGCGTTTCACCCGCTACATTGACCGTCTGCCGCACCACTGTATACCAGAAATCTCCGGCCAGCATCTGCCAGTCTGCAAGCTCTATGATCAATGTCATGACGTCATGATTGATTGATATTGTACTGCCTTCAATCACATGGCCGTGCGCATCGGCGCTTGAGCTGGTAGACAGCGTTACGCCACGGTCGGCGCCACCCAGCAACACCCATTCAGTACCGGATTTCTCGAGCTCACAATATCCGTCCCACCGGCGCACTGCGGTAAAACCCGAGGGTGCCGAACCTGGATATCCATTGACCAGTTCGCCACGGGCCGGTGTAAAAGCCGTTGCCAGATGCTTGCCTAAATGCTTTTCACTGTCATAGGTCTCGGGCGTCAATGCATCAGGATCGGAGTATCCGTCAAAAAACTCGTATACCCAGTTACTTGAACTGAAACCGGGAGGCTCGTCGTCAATTATGTGCTGTTCCGCACCATTTTCCGAAGACCATTTGAGTACCACTCGCTGCGGCTGTCCGCTAATACCATCGTACTGAACATGGTGCACTTCTACCCGAAACAGGTAATTTCCAAGCTTGTCCTGCAACGCGATCTCATCAGCACAAGGGTCGCATGGGTCAGGTTCGGTGCTGCCCTGGCGCACCGTCAATGTCAGTTTTGCATTACCCACAGACGGATTTTGCACATTGTCTTCAGGATCCACATCGGTTTCGCACCACTTGACCTGCGCCATCGTTTGCGTCCGCGTACACGTATCTGCACCGTGCAGGCCCGGATCGCGCAGGTCAGTATCTTCCAGTGCAATAACGGTGCGTTCCCAGATGTCGACATACAATCGATAATCCCCACCTGGCAACGTCGGAGCACCGGGAAAATCTGCCTGGTGCTCATATTCGAAAACAATTCCACTGGCATCCGACAACGTTGCTGCGGGATCCGGGCGCACCTGTGCAATCAAGCCGTCAACATAACAATAACCCCACTGCAGTGCATAACTTCTGCTGCCATCCGGATTTTCGGTAATACCGACCAGCCCTCGTTCTCGCGGCGTGCCACTGCCGATCACATCGATCAGAGCATTGGTCACTCTGCTTTTATCAATATCTGCCAACTCATTCCAGTCAGCATCGGTCAGCATTCTACCCATTTGCTGGTAAATACCGGAATATCGCTTTTTGGCATCAAAACTGTTTCGTGATATATGTGTTTTCATAGTCAGAATTCCGTTAGTAGCAGAATAAAACGCCAGGCTCGATTTCTACAAACAGCAGTTCCCCTCCGTTCACTCAGGAATAGCCAGCAAACGCGAATCGGGAATTACAAGCGCTTGCTTATCCAATGGCAAATAGTCGCGTAATTTTTCAACCACGGCATCCGCAAGAAAACTCAAATACCCGCTGTGATACGCACCCATTTCAGTGCCGTCCTCTGCGCCGCGTGTAATTGTTCTCGGCGTAGCTGGATGCAATACCCCGCTGCTACGGTCGCCAAAACGCTTTGACAGCATGACCGGCAAATCCCGCGTGGTATGAATCAGCCGCATATCGCCCGCATCCTGATTCCGCGCTATGCGCGAATAGCGTAAGCAATGCTGCTCCGGCGGCGTCAAATCGGGCAAATGATGCCGGTGTATCAACCCCAGAAAAATACAGTCGCTGGCAAGAAGGTATTCGCTGAGTGTGGATTCCAGAACAGTGCAGTATTCCAGCTTGACTCGCCCGCGTGCCACCTGTATCTGTCTGAATAAACAATTTTGCGCAGTAATCACGGCAGACACTTTATCGATACTGTGCACTTCCACCTTGCGCGCGGCACATTTCACTAATTCCACGCGACCCGAATCCAGTTCCAGCGTATTCAGTAAATTGACGCCCTCAAAGCGCCAGGTATGAAAATCGGGATCGCCCACGCCATCTTCGACCTGACCAAGCTGAATCGTACGGCGGATATTGACCGGAACAAAGTTGTCTTTACCGAATGTTCTGTTCCGATAGACCGTGGTATTGTTTTCGGTAATTACGTCGATAAGCCTCAAAAATGCTTCACTCGGTTCTTGAGACCAGTTCACCGTTTGTATCCGGTCCGGAAAAAAACCGGCTGGCGGCACTGTGTAAAGCAGAATCCTGTCTGGATGGAAATGGCCAGAACACCAGTCTCCGCTGCGAAAATCGACAGTACGGCGGGACACATCCTCAAAGCTGTTCGGGTAACATGGCGCGCCATGAAAACTCACTTGGCGCCAGGTTCGTGTATCGCCATCGATACTGCTTTGTTGCGCGGCAGGATTGCTGGTGTTTGATTTTACCGCTCCTGAAGGACATCTGAAATCAGGCGTCACTGCCGGCAGACCAGGATGACGGGCAGCAATTGAAGGTGGCGTCAAAGGCACTGCATCTGACAATCCATAATGAATTTCAGGCATTAACGGCACATTCAGCCGGGGCGTTACGGCAACACGTTTCCATCCTTCCTGAAGCACCACTTCCAGCTGCGCAACCGATTCGGCAATTTCTTCAACAACACGCAGTGTACCTTTTCCCTGACGCCAGCGTATCGCTCTGGCGATTTCATCGCGCCGACCCTTTGCAAGCGGTGAAACCAGGCGCACATCAAGCAAATCAGCAAAATACGGCAACAGCCAGTCCTGGCAAGCCGGCGCACCAGCATTCGGATTGTCCGGAAAATGATCGGCCAGAAACTGTTCCAGCGTCGCATGCAGCTGATTCAGCAAAACTGCATTACCGGAAAAATATTTCTTCAGATCACCGCTGCCTCCGTATTGCCTGCTGTCACGATTACGGTAAACAGCCGGTATTATCCGGAAAAGCGTTTCTGCATGATTTTTGTCAGCCATATTTTGTCCTATAAATCGAAGGCCTGCGCCGTGATATCGATTACCGATAATGCTCTGTCGATGTATACCGCCTGATAGTCAAATACCGATACGCGTTTAATGGCGCCGTCAATACCCCGGGTGATCAGTCGGGTTGTCACCGGATTACCATCAGTATCGAAAAACCCGTCAGGGTTAATCTCACATTGGCTGTTTGCAACACCCGTAACACCTTCCACGACTTTGAACACGGCACTGAGATAGAACGGTTGTCCCAGTCTTGAGTTTTTCAGAGAAAACGCAGCTGCCAGTGTCTGCAACACTTCCTCTTTTACCAGATCCGGATCAAATTCATCGGCTTTAACACGAATAACAACTCTGACGTCGAGAATGACCGGCTCAAATGGCTCCACTTGAATAGCGACACCAGGCAGGGCATGGTTCCGCAGATACGCACTCACTGCATCTGCAAGGCCACCCGGCTTGCCACCCCCAGCAGGAACAATCGCAACCTCAATGTGTTTTTTGCGTACTGACGATTTTTGGTAAGCCCGCGCCTGCCACACGCCGCTATAACGTGCTGCAAGGTGCGAAAAATCGGCAAGCGACACTGCGCGATCAAGCGCCAGAATACTACCGGGTGCATTGTCACGCATCGATTCGACGGCTTCCATATCATTTCCACCGCTCGACGGTATCGGCTGGTATATTGCTTCAACGAGTGGATCGGGTTTGACTGCTTTCCTCAAGCTGTTTGCAGCCAGATTTCCGGACAAGCCACCGCCAACGCGATGTATGATACGAACATTATTACTGCCGGTGGGCAAACGACGGCCATGCACCCCGTCACCGAATTCGATCTGCAACGTGCCATCCTCCTTCATCCGCACGGCATAGTGCGGATCTTCCGGGCCGGAATCGTTCAGCGTAGCCACCTGCTGCCAGGTCCGGTTTTCAATCTGAATGGTGATTGCTGAACGCACGCCGTTGGGGAATTTCGGATCTGCAACGAAACTAATCTGTTCAACATCAAAATCGAATTGCTGGTTCAGTCGCGTAGCGTCTCCCGAGCCCAGTATTTTTTCCTTTCGCGTCTCCCCATGGCCGGATTGCACTACATTGCCGTAAATTTTTGTGTAATAACGGGTATAGTCATTAGTGACTCCACTGCCGGTCAATTCGCTGCCGGGAATGGCCGGTTCAATCTTGACCCGCTTATTTAACAAGTCAATATCCTTGACCATTACCGCCATTGCGCTGCTTTTGCCTTCGACAATCAATTTCCTGCCGATAGACAATAACTCCGGGAATTGTATTAGCGCCAAAGGCAAAAAACTGTGATTGTCTGAGCGGTGCTGCGGTTCGATCAAAAAAACGGGCGTTTCGTTGACATCATAATTTGACGGTCGCAATTCCACTTCAAACTGGGCGAACAACATTATCCCATCTGCAGAAAAAGCACCCGAAAACTCAAGCTGATAATCATGTTCATTTTCAACGAGGGCGGTCACAACCGCCGCACGCCCACCGGTACCTGTCTGTACAATCAACCAGTCTCCAGTCGACAGCATTCCCGGGTCGCCATCGAATGACATGTACTGAGGTTTGCTCTCGAGCACTGTCGCAACAGCTTCAGCAGTTACTGAGGCACTGTCTTTCGGAATAAAATACACCCGATCATAATAATCGCCGTTTTTGTAGGTATATACCGGCTGCCCGTCCTGGTTATACGTTGCATAACTGTTAATCTTTTGCAAATTTTCATCAAACAGGCCCCATTGCTCCCGATGATCAACCAGTGGCAGAATCACGCGGCGCACGCTACTGCCGCCCACATTCATATCACGCGCATCAGAAAAAGCAGTCAAATAAAGCGCCGTGCCCGGAACAGGGGCCGTACGCGACAAACGTACACGATCATTCTGAATTTCCTTGACGATCGCTGCTATCCAGGTTGATCCCGATTTCCAGGCAATCACCGCATTCTCGCTCAGACCGTGATCGGATTTTAGTATCACCACATTATCACCGCTGATTCTGGGCGACTGCTTGAAATCGGGCTTGAGCAAAAGCCGCACCTGGTGTCTTTTGCTAACTTGCGGGAAACCGGCCGGTCTGTTTTCTCCCTGCAATATGACCTGCTGATTGGAAACACCAGTGACTTTAACCGCCAGTCCTTTGGTCTGTGTGCCGACATCAACCAGCAGCATGCCAGGGGTACCAACAGATATGTCCTCAACCGGCGCACTCAAGGGGAAAACAGCCGAACGAGTACTATCGTTGTACACAAAATCAATTTGTGATTTATTCCAGTCGAGGACTCGAATCTCATTCATCCTGCTGTCGACATCCAGATCGTTCAGTGTTTCAAAAACGGACGGCTTGCTGCCGTCTTCGGGTGCATTCTTGAAGGTAAAACCGGCCGTGAGCGTCCCTGATTTGCCATCCTTGGCCATAATTACGATCGGTGTCTGGGCGGAAGCTGGTGGCGCCGGATGATAGTCGAGCATATTTACAAGACGACGCACATGCCGCCACTGCGTCGCGGTTCGAATAAACGTCTCATTGGCGTAAGCATCGAGATACTCGCCAAGTATATGAACTGCCCTGGCATAGCTGCGCAGGATCTCCCAGGCGTAATCACGACGTTCAGCGTGATATTGCTGCAACCAGCGTGCCTGGCGCTGCTCAGCCGTCTCATTTGATGGCTGTGCTATAGCCGTTTCCAGCGACTGCCACTGTAATTTGCCACTCTCGGTGAACGAATCACGCTGAGCCTGCCGCAATGTTTCCAGGAATATAATGGCATTACCATCCACATAACGGAACCGTCTCAAACCGGAACGGTTCCAGCGCGTCAAATCTTTTTTATCAGGCAGCCCGTTCATCCGCGTTGACCTCCGTGCAGTATAACGCGCAAAATTCCCAGCGCCGGTTGCTGCGCATCGTTATTACATGTAGCGATTTCCAGCCCTTCCAGACGAATGCGTCCTGAATCGGCCTGATTCGGATAACGCCGGCCGACACGTTTAAACCGGTTCAGGCAGACCGCGTCCACTCCGTCCAGACTCATAATCGTTTCGATAATATCACCCGCATGCACATCTTCGCCAAAAGCCAGCCGCCCCGGTGCAAAAAAGCCCCCCAGCTCCGTGCTCAGCGAGAAGTTAATGTCATGACGGATTTCAGATTGAAAGTAATTTTCGGCCACACGCACAGACAGTGTAATATTGATACCGATAAACTGCGCATCCTGTAAAAACACTTCCTGAGCAGCCATTCTGTATGCATCCAGGTATGGACGCAGAATGACCCGTGGAGTGGGTTCTGCCGCCCAGTCAACATCATCGAGCTCATAACGGCGGTTGAACTGATCGACTGACGCCTGCAGTAATTGAAATGAATCAGCACCGCCGACCGCAGCCACCGTCAATGGACTGTCAAGCATCATGTTTTCCGATATCACTACAGCGGCATACACAGTATTCCATGACCCCGTCCAGCTGTTGTATGCATGCGCACGCAACACCAGCGGATGGTCTTCCAGCCTTTCGGCGTAGTCATCTTCGGTCACCATCCGTTTTTGCATATAAATGGAGCGCGGACCAAGCGTACGGGCTTTTTCCATTTCATGCGGGTATAGTGTCCAAAAACTGTGCAGCGTTTCATTGCGTGCGCGCTGCACAAAATCCGGCGCGTTATCAAGAAACTGCTGTACCGCATCAAGGGCTGCTGCCGTGGCGCTTAAAGGGTTGTCAATAAATGCCTGCAGGCCGGACTGTTGTGCCGGCGTCAATTCGTCAACAACATCCTGATAGTCCGAGAGATATCGTTGTAATGACAAGTGAAATGCCCGTAACCGTATTCTTCTGGCCGCTTCACCCTCGCCGGCAGCGCCATCAGCGTCAGGAATCTTTGCCTCTGCTGCAGCCTGACTGACTGCATCGTATCCGATCATTGCCAGTAACCGCCGTACTGAATCCGGCCGCTGCGCCGTCTCGAGAAACGCCTCAGCCTGTACACGATCAAGCATATCGGACAGTTGATCCAACACTACCGACAGCGTTTCTACAATCACCACTTCCATGTCGGCCGGCGTCCATCGCCGCCTTTCCGGAAAGCGCGCTGCCAGTTCCTCGAGCATAAACAAGCGGAAGCCGTCATAATCGCGTACCAGCCAGTCGAAGTCATCGCCAACAACAGGCAATGGCTCAGGCAACCTTACCTGCCGATATCCGCAGTCGCTGCAGGCATCATTAAAAAACAACTCGGATGACGGTTGTTCTGCCATTTACTTGCTCCCTCCTACAACAAACTCGAGCTGCTCGCCTTGATTCAGCGTCGCCAGCGTATAGGCAATCGTGATATAGAGTTTTTCTCCATCTCCCGTCACATTCACTTCAAGACTTGCCGGCGCGACCTCTCCTGCCAGGGTTTCATTGAGCGATGCGGACAGGCGTTTTTTGGTCACCTCCCACAACGCCTGGCTGTTTGGTTCAAACACCAGCGCCCGAACACCGATACCGAATTCCGGCCGATACCAACGTTCCCCCGTATCTGTAAACAGCACCTGTTCGATCTGTTCACGCACATGACGCTGGCGTGTGCTTACTGCAGCACCGTTTTCTCCGATCTGCAGCGGAAACTTCATGTAATCGGGATTATTCAACCGGGTCGCCATCACTTGCCCCTCCTGTAGCTTTCACCATTGTTTTCATCCGTCATCCGTTCACTGTGCCTTGGTTTTAGTGGTTAATACAACCGGTGTCAGCGGTGGCACTGGTGGTCCAGAGGGCGACCCTGGCGCTGTACATACATGCGTATGTGCGTTGAATAAAGACAGAAATGTCTGTGCCTTAATCAACGGCTCACCTCCTTGACCCGCCACGTCGACTGTTGTGCCTTTGATAACGATCTGAACACCCTCGACCGTAATGCCGCTGGCGGCCATCTGTATGGTATTACCGTTACTGTCTTTGATTTCAGTACCGCTGCTATCCATCGTCAGGCGGTTGCCGTTGGCATCTTCCAGCGTAACAGTATTGCTCTGTGCATCGAGTGTCATGGAGTTGCCCGCTGCGTCCGTGGTGTTGACAGTTCCTTGCGGATCAATGGTCATTTCGGTACCGGATGGATGTGCCAGACGGAATTGCTCTTCCCCACTGGCATCATCAAACTGAAGCACATGCCCGGACGGAGTGCGAATAATCCGCGTCGTCGGTTCATCCAGCGCGGCTTCCTGCGGCGTGTCGCTCTCCTGCTGCCAGAATACGCCAACCCAGATTGGGTGGTCCAGATTTCCTTCTTCGAACTCCACCCATACCTGAGCATCCACCTCCGGAATCATAAATAATCCCTGATTGGTCAGGCCGCCAAACGGCAGACAAGGCAGCGCCCAGCCGGTATCCTGGTCACCCAGTACCGAAGGCACACTCACCTTCAACCGGCCACGTTTCTCGGGATCCTGGTTATCAGTCACAAAACCGCGATATTTTCCATAGTAACGCTGCTGTGACTGCTGTGCGATTTGATGAATCAATTGTTCCATTTACACCACTCCCGCTAGCGGATTGTCAGACTCGCCCAGATCATCGCCATAGGCATTTCGCAGCAGACGGAAAGATACTTTATATCCGTTGATGTCAAAACGGTGCGTCGCAGAATCGACATAGTATGTACCGCTGTAACGTTCCCCGACGCCATCTACGCCGACGGGCTCGCCGATACGCAATACATGACCGTACAAACTGCCGTCGAGCTCGCCATCCACATTGATTTTCATCGACTGTTCATTGGCCATGTGCTGGGCGATGGCTGCCATTTGCGTCGCATCGCTGACACCCTGACGCTGCGGCCGCCAGATAAAATCATTTAATCCCGCGCCGGTACTGTCGGCCCACTCGTTGCCAAGTCTGCGCAGATTCGGCGTTACTTCGGTTGCCGGTTCTTCGGCACCGACTTCTGCCGCTACCTGATACGCGACACTGTCCGGTTTATGGCCGTCGTCCTGAATATTAAAGCTGATGCAGTTGGTGTCCGGACCTGCGTATACCATTATTGTCGGCTGCGTTTCGGCATCAAGCCGCATTTCGCCGAAATGCAGCATGCCTTCCTGAAAAATGATTTCGTATCCATTAGCCTGAGCGCGGCGCTGCAAAAATTTAATGTCGGTCGTATTCTGCAGTACATCCTGTACTGTCTGGCCTTCACCGACCTCCCCAAGTATGCCGAGATCGTTTCGGATCGCTATTTCGGTTGCAATTGCACCGTCCGTTGTCGGCGCATCCTGTCCCCAGCGCTGCTCGATGTGTTCACGGTCCAGTTGCAGCGAGTGGTCCTGACACGATACCGTAACCTTTGCACCACCACGCTCCGGCGGATATTCGGCGCGCACTTCTTTGATGTAGCCACGCATCACTTCTTCCGTTTCATCACCGAATACCGCTTCGATTCTGACGGATACCCACGGTTTGAAGCGGTCGTCATCCTGCACGGTCCAAAGCCCGTCCTCCAATCGACGCGCCTCAAGCACCAGCGTTGCTGTTGTGGCACGACTGCGGTCGGCTTCCACAGTCACTTCAACCAGTGCCGGATACATATCATCGATTTCCTCGTTATCGAGCTTGACGACGCACTCGGCCGGTTGCAGTTTCTTTTTACTGAGCAGATCCAGAAGCCCCATTTCCGTTTCCGTTATTCGTTAAACTTCAATTCATTCCTTTAATCTTGGGATCAGCAATACCGATCCCTGCATGGTCTCATCGAGCATATCGCCGGCAAACAGAAAAGCCGGGTTGGCATCGACGATGCGCCACCATAGTCGATCATCGTTATAATAGTGGCGCGCCAGTTGATCAAGCCGGTTACCGGCCTGGATTTCATGTTCAATCATGCCGGCCGCCGGACCGATTTCGCGTGCACGTACCCCCGGAAACACATCATCGCCGTCATTTTCCGTTTGAAAAAAACCGGCATTTCTGTACCGTGATTTTTTTAATAACATCGCACCTGTCCTTTTTTAAAGATTCATCTCTAAAATGACGCACCGAAAGACGCCGAGAACGACACCGACACACCACTGGCCAGATTGATCGCCGCGCCAGCCGTCTGGCGTATTTTTTCCACCTGATAAAACGGATTGTTGCTTTCAATCACCTGAAAACTGAGCGTCACATTCGCACGGTAAGGCATTAGCGTCGGCAAATGCGCCACTTCCTCTACCTGTACGCTGGTCAAAAATACCGGCAGTACATGCGTACCCCAGACCAGCAACAATACCGATGGATGTTCATCACGCTGAAATGCCTTGTTGCCCCCCAGACCGAGGCTGGACAGCATTTGCACGCCTCCGGGCCCCTGCGTCTTGGGTTCGACCATACTGCGCAGCGTATCCAGTTCAGGCTCTATACCAAACGCAACCGCGGGGCCATGTCCTGGTGAGGACGGGTCGCTCATGCGATCGGTGGCATCTATCAGGATTTGCATACTGAATTGCTCAGGCTCGATTGTGACACCTTGCGCTACGCGCGGTGTTTCAGTGGGCAGGGCAAAATCGTAACCGCCGCGCGTTCCCGGTGCGTTACCGGTCACAATACTGATTGAACGCGTGCGCGAAAGAGTCTGGGGATTAAATTCAAATTGCAGTACCAGCGGTGGTATCGACAATCCGTACTCAATCAGAATGCCTCGGGTTAAATTAATCAATGCCACGTCTTTTCTCCATCGATGGGTTGTATTTGTTTTGCGCGGTAGATATTTCAGTATCCTGACTGTATAGACCGGACTGTTTCGATTGAGCAGGAGCGTGCAGTTGCCCGTGAATTGACTGAGCAATCCGTCTAGCAATCACCTGATCGGTTTCGCCATTGAAAATAACCACACCGGGAACCATGAGCGTTTTGTATTCATACGATTGTGTCAGCGGCATGCGTGCAAGCTGTCGCGCCACTTCGCGTGCAATCGCATCGGCCCGCTTTTCAAAACCTCGCGGCAGCTTCAGGTTCATTTTTTCGATCGTTAGCATGCACTCGTTCATATCAGGTGTTCTCCATTCCGCATACAGACTGCGGCAGATAATTTGCCAAGGGACCAAGATCATTTTTATTCAGTTGTGGCCGGTCTTTGGCCAGTTCACGGTAAACGGCAATTGCGATATGCTCCAGCGAAATCGGTTGTTTTTCTTCAGCCGCAAGATACGCAGCGTGCAGCCCGGCATTACGAATATTGCCGCCGGTCAGGTTGACTGCCTGCGACAAAAAACTGATATCCAGGTCATCAGCTCGCGGAGCGCGCGGAGGCAGCATCCGCTGCCATAACTGCGCACGCGCCCTGTGATCAGGCCTTGGGAATTCGACAACAACCTGAAACCGACGCGAAAAAGCCTTATCAATCTGGCTACGCAAATTGGTTGTCAAAATGCATGGACCATGATGATCCTCAATGCGTGCCAGCAGATAGCTTACTTCCATGTTCGCATACCGGTCTCGCGCTTCCTTGATTTCACCACGCTTACTCATCAGCGCATCGACTTCATCGAATTGCAGCACCATTTCCCTGCCGTGCGCCGCGTCGAACAGCTTGCCGATGTTTTTTTCAGTCTCGCCGATATACTTACTGACCAGGCGCGCCAGATCGACCCGGTACAGCGGCCAGCCCATTTCATTGGCAATCACGGTTGCCGCAAACGTCTTGCCTGTACCCGATGAACCGCTGAACAGCGCCACCGGTCCACCCAGCTCATAACCGCCCCACCGGTCGACCACAGTCTCGCGATGACGCAGCCACATCAGATATTCACGCAGAATCCGTTCTCGATCGGGCGGCAAAACCAGGTCGTCCCACACTGCGCGCTGCCTGACCGGGTAGGCGCCGGGCGGGGTCTCCTCGGCTTCCGGCAAATCCATCAGGCGTGCCAGCGCCTTTTTACCGGGACGTAACAATGCAAACGCACTGTCATGATCCGATTCGATCAGATTGAGCCGCCGTAATTCTCCACCAGCCGCGGTCATTTGCCGAACATGATGAAATTCATTGTAATCCAGCGCCAGTATCTGCTGCAGCAATGCGGCAGTTACAAACGGTTGCGGGTTTGCCGGCTGTAGTTCCTGATACAGCCAGCCGGTTTTTGGTAGCGCTTCGCTTGCCAGCACACAAGCCAGTACGTCAACACCAAGCGGCGTCAACTGCCGGACAGCCAGTTTGGCCCATGGATTGTTGATTGATTGACGTAACCGATCAACCTGGGACTGAAGCTCTTCAAGCCGTTTCAGCGCATCATCCTGCGGATGTCGTCCGGTACGTGACAACAACAGGCAGTGCGCAAGCATTTCGACGCGTTCCCATTCGGCCTGCAAATTTACGGGTGAGATGGCTTCAACGGCGGCGTTCATCTCTAGGTTGTCCTGTACAGGCTAATCAGTAACGGGTTGCTGCGAATCTCGACAGCCGGCTGCCCTTCTATCACGACTATACTGCGGGTTGCATACAGCAAACCCTGAGCGGCATTTTCATCGACAGGAATAGTAACAGGCAGCGGCAGCGGCAGGGTTTCCGGAAAGAGACCCGGGACCGGTGCCGGAATCTGCACGGGATCGATTGTATCGTTAAACGGGGTAACCACATGCGGCGCGCCGATCTGGCGCCAGCCATTGGAATCCCATACTTCCCAGACCAAACTGACATTCTCGCCGCTGTCGCCGGCTATCCACAAGTCCGGCGAAAAGCCGGCAAACTCTGGACTATCTATATCAAAACTGAGCGTCTGCACGCACGTATTCTGGTAAATCCAGCATATCTGTGGCACCCATTGGGGATTGGCTATATCAACACGCCGTAACGGCACACGCGGCCCGGATACATTTCCAGAAAATCCGCTGTAGCGCTGCGCCGGGTCACCGAAAACCTGGTGTCCTAAACTGCCCACCAGCGGCGGCTCGGTTCTGAGTTGCGATGGTATCACCGGCGCGAGCGCCAGTTCATAAAGCACCGACGGCCTGTACACTGTATCGCTTTGCGTTGACCAGATCTGATTGATCTGCTCATCCGTTACCGGGGTAAAAACCACCTGCAAGCGCACGCTAACCGTGCCGATGTTGACTGCGGCCAATACAGGACGCTCATGAAAAATGCGCATGACCTCTCCAAGCATGCGCAAATCATTTTCACCTGCAGGAATATCGTCCTCGTCAATGCCGAATGTCGTAATCAGGCAATACATGCGCATATGCCAGAATTCATCGGGTCGAACCGACGATTGAATGCCCGCGGGCTCAAAGCGGTAAAAAAACAGGTTGATACGGTGCTGATCATCGTCCTCCGCGACTTCTGCAGGCGCCGCAATACTGACAGTAATATTGTTGGTCGCCGCATTGACGCCGTTGCGAACATAATCGCCAATCGAGGCACAGATAATGGACAATGACGATTCCGGCAGCGGCATAATTCACAGGCTCCGTAAAAAACGACGGCTGGTCTGATCGTCATGCCGGACACCACTTGAAGTACCGCGTGATTGTTTTGGCCCTTCCACAATGACATTGACCACACCAATATTTACTTGTGGGTTTTGCGCGGGGCGACTTTCCCTGGCCAGCCTGAGATCATTTCTTTCGGCACGCGTTTTTTGCCTGGCAACAGACGGTTTACTCACCTCACCATTCTGCTGCGACTCGGACACATCCGGGCCGTTTTTCACATGAACAGGCCGGGACCGTTGTGCTTCGTTACCGCTGTGCTGCGCTGCGGGCGATTTCACGCCAGCGAAATCGTCACTGTTATATTCAGCTGTAACCATGTCATCTGACTTAACTTCATTTAATAGAGCCGACCGTGTTGTATTGTTTTTTTCACTTGCTACGTGCTGTGCCATTCGCTGTTCAGAATGCTTCAAATCGACCGAGGCATTCATTCGGGTTTTCAGCAAATACGATGAAGAGCTTTTTTGCGTACCGTTTCCCTGCTTGTTCGCACCGTTTTCTGCTGCACGATCTTGTTGTGATAATTCAGTATGCAGTTGCTCGAATTCTCCGGTTGTTTCCGTCTGGTTGGTCTGTCGCGATTCTGTCGGACCATGGATCTTACACTCGCTATCGTCTGGTGTACCGATATGAGTCAGCGATTCAGTTGTTGAATCAACCCGGGCCCGGTATACAGCCTCAGGCTGCTTATCTGGCAAGTCATGCAATCCGGTCATGTCAGCATATGACTGTACATCATGATATGCATCCGAATATTTACCGATATAATCATCACCCGTATTTTCTGCAATACCGGCGCCGGCATTTTGGCTATCGATCTTCGTTGCAGTAGCAATATCGGTATTTAAGGGCGCTGCCATGGTCTCATGAGTCGTTGCCAATTCGACATTCTGCATTGATGGCATTTTGCGCTCCGACATCGTCACGGTTGAAGACATGCCGTGGCGACCGTCCTGAATAATATTTCGGAGAAAACTACCCATGCAGTCCTCCATGAATCATCTGATGACGGTCGGCCATACCACGGCTGCGGTCGATCAATTGTATATAATGCTGGCGTCTTGCACTTGGCAGCGCCAGAATATCCTGCTCGCTCCAGTGATAATACAATGCAATAGTATGAATCTCGTTAAGCAGGTCATCGGCAGAGCGATCGAAACAACTATAGGGAGTAACCGGCAGCCGGTTCTCAGCCTGGCAGTTCGGACAGCTGGCTGACAGCTCTGTTGCAATTTCAGGCGACATGGCTTCAGCTGTAATTTCAATTTGCTCGATATCTTCCGTTGTCAACTGTTCAGGCTGCAATTGCTGCCGGCGACCCTTCCTCCTGACCAGACGTGTAATCAATCGCCACATGGCCTGTTGCTGATTCGCAATTTCAACGACTGCCAGCTGGTCGTTCCCCGTCGGTACGGAAACTGTCACCTTGCCCAGACTGATTTCGATATCTTTGCTCGGATAGTGCTCTCCGGCCGGTTTTACCGGCAACTCGGAATGTCTGAAGGAGACATCGAATTTTTCTGTACATTGACCACAAACCGCAGTCAACCAGACAACACCATCATCAATGTGTACAGCCAGTTGACGCATCAGGAACTGGCGATCACCAACGCTCAGCGCATTCACCGTCTCCCTGGTCGCTGACTGTCCTCCGATACTCGCAAGATTTTGACATAACACATGCGTCACCCGTTGCGCATGACAAAACACGTCATCCTGAGCCGGAGTCGGCTGTTCGCACAGCATGAGTTCACACTCACCCGTCAATTCGCGGAATTGAAAATCCCGTCTGCGTTCGCCGTTTACTATCAACCCGCCCGGTAGCTGCATCATGTTTTATCCTGAATCGGGCCTAGGTTTCAGTTGGTTCTGTCACACTGGTATCACGCTCCCAGCCGTTATGCTGAAGCGTCAGCATCTGGATACCCACCGTATTCATCGTACCCGCATCGAATTCAGGCAGTGCCTGAAACTCCGATACCCAGGCACCGTAAACCCGGTACGACATTGCCAGCGCGCCTTGAAGATTCAAAACATTCAATACAATGTCCTTACGATAATTCACCAGGGACATTGCGGCGTTACCCTGAATATTGTTCACCAGATTCGCCCAGTTTTCGAAAACCGGATCGTGCGTCAATCCCTGTTCAAGAGTAATCGGCTCATAACTGGTACCGCCCGGCATCACGCGCTCGTGAGCCGAATCACCGGCAGAACGCCACTTTACTGCTTCAGTCGACTTCTTCAACACGCTCATTTTTCTAAGACCGGCAACTGGCGCGCCGTCTATAATCACCTGAAACATAAATGTACGATAGGGATCGTAGCGATGCGCGTTAGCCGGGAACATTGGTGCAGCCATAAAAACCTCCTTTTAACAATCTCCGGTTCTCGATATCGTGCTCATAGCAACTGCGGTCTTATTAATAAGAAAAGACGCAACTCGATAACATTCAACAAATGAATACGGACATATAGACAATCTGTTCGCAAAACATGTCGGCATTCACTACTGTTCACCGACCTTCTGCTGGATTCGAACAATTACAAACTCGGCAGGCTTTAGCGGCGCAAAACCAACGATCACGATCACCTGGCCCCGATCGATATCGCCTTGTGTCATGGTATCTCCCAATCCGCATCGGACAAAATAGGCATCCTTGGCTGTAGCGCCCTGAAATGCACCGGCACGGAATAACCCGTCCATAAACGAACCGATATTAGCGCGTAACGCCCCCCACAGCGGATGATCGTTCGGCTCGAACACCGCCCATTGAATGCCGTTGTAAATGCTTTGTTCGATAAAAATAGCCGTCCGCCTGACGGGGACATAACGCCATTCCGGATCAGCCCGCGTAGCCAGCGTTCTTGCGCCCCAAAACACCGGACCGAAACCCGGACGGTTGCGGATACAGTTCACACCCGCAGGATTCAGACCATCCTGCTCCAGATCTTCAACATTAAACTGCAGTCCGCTGACATTGATTCGTGTCTCGACGCCTGCCGGTGCTTTCCATACCCCACGTTTACTGTCGATTTTTGCCCACATCGCAGCGGCAATAGCCGACGGTGGAATATTCAGTGTCTTGCTGGCAGTCGGATTGGAATCCACGTGATACAGTGGATTGCTTACTGCCACCCAGGGATAATACAGCACCGAATAAGTCGATGTCGGCAGGCTCAGCGATGATACATCATTGCCTGTTTCAAGCTCCGTATCGACTGGAGGATCGACTATGACTACACGACTCATGGTCGATTCACAGTGTGTAATCGTATTGGAAATAAAATCGTTAGTGCTGCCATCGTCTGGCCATTGTTGGCCTGGCAGCACCATGATCGACACATCACGATATTTGCGCAGTACGTTGTTATAAAAATTTAAATAATCATCTGCAGTCGGCCCGGCCTCGGAACCACCGGCCAGCGTACTGAAACTGGTAAAATTCCCATCTGCATCCTGCGTATTTGAATTGGGCAGCGCAGTCACACCATCCTCGACTGTTATTCGAATCAGGTTGGAACTTGCATTAATGACTTTCTCGACAAAATTATCATCAGTTGGATTCATACTGAGTCCGAGAAACACCTCAGACGGAACTGGTACAAAATCACCGGCGATTTCGGTTCCGACATGCAGATCGAAACTGGCACCATCAACGGCGATGGCAACACGCAGCGCCTCTCCCCAGTCACCTTCGCTGGAGGCTGTAACTGTCATGACATCCACGGGTGTAGTGTCCTGCAAAACTACCGAGGCAGCCACAGGCGCGGGATTACTGTCAAGAACACGGCAAATATATGCAGCTTTGCCACCATTCTGATAAAACGCACGAACAGCCAGTGCCATATGGTCATTTTCATTCTCCACGCCGGAAGACTGAGCATAATCACCAAACTGGGAAATATACTCTTCCCATGTACCAATCAGTGTAGGTGTATTCGCCGGGCCCCTGAAAGGCGAGCCGACAAATGCCGCAGTTGAGGTAGATACACCCTCTATCGCTCTGGAACCACTGGGTATTTCTTCAATGTAAACACCCGGATGTAAATAACTAGGCATTATCTTCTCCCAAAGAAAATGAAATGATTGTGCTTTTAACATCGGAAGCGTATCGGTTCACGGTCAAAGGCAATGCCATGTGTACACCCAATAAAAACCAATACTGCTTATTTATCCCATGCAAAAAACATGCCGGAATTACACCACATTAAGTTACTGTTTTATATGCGCAAGAAAAATACCTTGCGCAACAATACGGGGCATTTCTTACCCGGTTGTTTCTCCAGAGCAAACGGGTAATCAGGAAATTTCCATTCTGATAGACGTTTAGCAATCAATATCAACCGGGTAATAATTGACCCGGCAATTATCCTGATGTGTCCGGACACATGACTCGGTAACCCTGCATTACCGAGTCATGTGTCTTTAGAATATTTTCAGGAAAGAAACACTCGAAGGAAAAAACAGCTCAGAAATATACGATTACACGCAGCTTCTGCTAAATAAATAATTGAAGCACCATTCCTATTGCAATGATGATCGCCATCCAGGCAAATCCCTGTTGCAACTTCGATGCAGAAAAAAATGTCAAGAGCTTAAAACCCAGCATCATACCGGTCAGCGCACCAACACCAAATGGGATTCCAACCGACCAGTTCATTGAACCAAGCATGACTGCAGACCCGGCACCAACAACAGAAACCAGCGCAACAACCGCAAGCGACGTAGCCAGAATTGATTGCATCTGGAGATAGGTCGCTTTTTTGAGTGCCGGTACAATGACAAAGCCGCCACCCACTCCAAGCAGACCGGACAGAAAACCAGCCAGCATACCTGAATAACACAGCACGCGAGCGCAAGGCCAGGTCCATATCAAACGGCCATCACTGTTTTCAGACTGACAGGGGATATCCGGTGATGGATGGTGCGCCATTCCGGCATGAGCTTCAGGATCATGCTGCCGATTAAGAAGCAGCATTCTAATTGCCACATAGGAAAGCATCAGAGCAAACAATAAAACCAGAGGCTCATGCGGCAATTGTTGTGAAAGCCAGAGTCCTGCCGGTGCCGCCAGCGCACCTGTTAAAGCAATTAACCCGGCGGCACGGTAGCGCAGTTTTTTTTGTTTCAGCCCAATTAATGCGCCCACGGTTGCCGATATACAGACAGCCAGCAACGCAATAGGAACAGCTTCGGACATGTCCATGTGTAGTCCGAAAACCAGAAGCGGAACCGCCAGAATCGCTCCACCTGCGCCTGTCAGCCCAAGCACGGTGCCGGTAACCGCTCCCAACAGACAACTGATTAAAAATGTTTCCATGTGTGCTCAGTGTTTTTTACGTGGACTCGCGAGCCACTCGCGCCCCTTCAACATACCATGCCAGTAAAGCCATGGAAACACGGTAGTTTTAAAAAACCAGTACAGTTTTCTTGGCACAGCCGGCTTTAGAGGAAAGGTAGGCATCAATCTACCGCCAAATCCAAATTCTGCCAGCACAACCTTGCCTTTTTCAACAGTCAGCGGACACGCACCATATCCATCATAAACCAGCGGCAATTCCTCGTCTTCCTTGCTTGCCAGGAGATTTTCAGCGACCACGACAATCTGCTTTCTGATTGCTGCGGCAGTTTTCGCATTCGGTGATGCACAGGCATCACCCAACGCAAAGACATTGTGATAGTCAGGATGCTGCAACGTTTTTTCGTTCACTTTACAAAATCCGGAAGCATCCGCCAGAGGACTGTCTCGCAAAAAATCGGGAGCCACTTGCGGTGGTGTTACATGCAGTATGTCAAACTGTTTTTCTTCAGTACGCACGTTGCCATCCGCGTCTTTACTCTCGAAACAGGCTATTCTATTGCGCCCGTCCACCCTGACCAGATTCGAATTAAAGCTAAGTTTTGCATGATATCGATCGACATAATCCATCAGTGACGGCACAAAATCCGCCACACCAAACAGCACTGCGCCAGCAGTATGAAACTCTACCTCAATATCACTCAGACATCCGTTAGTTAACCAGTGGTCACATGATAAATACATTGCTTTCTGAGGTGCGCCTGCACATTTGATCGGCATCGGCGGTTGTGTAAACAGCGCTTTTCCCTGCTTTAATTTTTGCACCAGCGACCAGGTATAAGGTGCCAGATCATAACGGTAATTAGAAGTCACGCCATTTTCTCCCAGCGTCTCCTCGACACCCGCAATTTTCTCCCAAGCCAGACGGATTCCGGGACAGACTACTAGCTGGCGATAACCGATTTTGCGCCCATCTACAAGCTTTACCAGGTTATTCGCCGGATCAAAGCCCGATGCTTCAGCATGTATCCATTCCGCATGCTCCGGAATTACATCGGCCATTCTTCGCACCGTCTGATTAACATCATATGCACCACCACCCACCAGCGTCCACGCCGGCTGATAATAATGCTTATCATTAGGTTCGATAATTGCAATTCGCAAAGCAGGCCGCCGTCTCAACAGGCTGGCTGTAACCCCGATTCCAGCGGACCCACCGCCGACAACCACCACATCGAAGGCATTTCCCCAGTTACAGGCATCGACAGTGGACTGGTGCATTCTGGCCGCTTCATCATCGGATTTGGACATGGTGTGCAGTGCTGTCGCTCGTTTGCCTGAGCCACAAAACGCTAATACAGGTCCGGGCAACTCAGTCAGCAGCTTGTGAAATGCTTCACCTCGCTCTGCTGGTATGCTTCCTAACCGAACCGGCAAGTATGCAAATTCCATTCCAAGCGCTCTGGCCTGTTGTTCCAGCTGCTCGCTGGTTGGCTGGTTTTCCCCGCCCTCGAAATCGGGACGGTTGCAGATTATCGATTTGAATCCGGATTCGGCGATGTTTGTCAAATCATCCACACTGATTTGACCGGTCACCGATAATTTTTCATCCAGTCTTTTAATTTCTAAACCCATAGCCTTTCTCCTGTATAAAAATCATTGCCACACGCAAACTGATATCAAAGATTCGCACCCGGATGCGAATTACAGTTTTAGCGCAGACGAGGCTAGTACCCTATCAATATGATAGAGTACTAGCTGGCAGACTGATTGCTGTTTGCTTGATGACCACAATATAGATCGAACAGCGTCTGCATGATACGCATTGCCTCTTTGCTGGCCAGACTATAATAAATATATTTCCCCTGACGCCGGGTCGTTACCAGCCCTTCTTCGCGCAATACTGAAAGCTGCTGGGAAAGCGTTGGTTGACGAATATCCAGCATACCCTCCAGCTCTCCCACATTTCTTGCGCCCTGACTAAGCTGGCAAAGGATCAGCAGACGGTCCTCATTTGCCAGCACCTTCAGAATCGCGCATGCCTGTGATGCTGATTCGCGCACCTCGCCCATCTCAGGAAGCGCTAATTCTGTTTTTGTTTTAAATGATTCATTATTCATTGATTATCCGCAGTATTGCTTGCTGTTTTATTGATATCCATCGGACAGTGCTTGTTATTGCATATACTTAATCCTAACCCACTACAACAGTAAACCGAATATATATAATAATTTTATGAAATATTGATAAATAATATATATACTGATATATTATTGTCAAGCATATTATGAACATGTTAAACCTGCTCAACAAGGAGAACAAAATGTCGCCAAATATTACTCCGTTTTTTGATACGACAACCTGCACGATCAGCTATGTCATCGTTGATGACAGGACCGGCGATTGCGCCATTATTGACCCGGTTCTCGACTATGAACCCAGGTCAGGTCGTATTCACACAACATCTGCCGACAAACTGATTGATTTCATTCAACGTCAGCATTTGAGGGTGGAGTGGATTCTTGAAACACATGCGCATGCCGATCATATATCCTCCGCGCATTACCTAAAAAGGAAGCTGGGCGGCAAAATCGCTATAGGCGACCGGATCCCTGCAGTGCAGACAACCTTTAAAAAAATTTTCAATTTAGGGGATGAATTCATGCCGGATGGGCATCATTTCAATCACTTGCTGGCCGACGACGAAACATTTCAGATTGGAAAATTATCTGCCAGAGCGCTATTTGTTCCAGGACATACACCGGCTGACGTGGCATATCAAATTGATGACGCAATTTTTGTTGGTGATACGCTTTTCATGCCGGATGTCGGTACCGCGCGCGCCGACTTTCCGGGCGGCAATGCACAAACGCTTTATCGCTCCATTCAAAAAATACTGGCTTTCCCTCCACAAACCCGATTGTTCATGTGCCACGACTACCCGCCTAACGGACGTGACCCAGCGTGGGAAACGACCGTGGCCCGGCAACGCAAGGAGAATATCCATGTTCATGACGGTATTGATGAGCAGACGTTTATGGAAATGCGCAACAAAAGAGATGCAACACTTGAAGCGCCTGTATTGTTATTGCCATCAATCCAAACCAATATCCGGGCAGGGGAATTACCACCACCCGAAAATAATGGAGTATCCTACTTCAAGATACCGATTAAAACATCCTGATTATCGGAATACATATCCTGTTATCTTTCGAGGAAAATATCATGGCTCATTCAGAAATTTCACGAAGAAAATTTTTGCAATACACCGTTCTGGGTTCGCTGGCATCAGCTTTTCCCGGTTTAAACAAGGCCGAAAACCGATTGATTAATAAAGAACCCGACAAAAATTTCAGACCGGATGTCGAATTGGAACTGTATGCACAAAATGCGGAAGTGCCGATTCTGCCCGGCGCCCACACGCACGTATATCAATATAGCGGCAAATTACTCAAGGGTCCGGCTCATACTGTCAAAACAATACCAGGCTACCTGGGACCGATCCTCAACTTTGAACGCGGCCAGAAAGTACGAATTTTCTTTTACAACAGAATTGCCGAGCCAGTCATCACGCACTGGCATGGGTTGCATGTGCCACAAAAAATGGATGGCCACCCTATGTACGAAATTTTCAATGGAGAACGATTCGTATACGAATTCGAGATCGACAACCCAGCCGCAACTTACTGGTACCACTCTCATACCCATGAGATGACGGCAACACAGGTTTATCAGGGGCTTGCTGGCCTGATCACCGTTCGCGATGCGGCCGAGCAGAAACTTGAACTGCCAACCGATGAATATGAAATCCCCCTGATCATCCAAGACAGGACTTTTACAAGGGGCAACCAACTGCAATATCTGCACGGCCGGCATCGACGCATGATGGGATTTCTGGGCGACACCATTTTGATCAATGGACAGGCAAACGCCACCTTTCCGGTCAAATCGAGAGCTTATCGTTTGCGTCTGCTGAATGGATCCAATTCCCGGATTTACAAGTTAGGATGGGATGACGGAACACCACTGACTGTGATCGGAACCGATGGCGGTCTGCTGGAAGCACCCGAAACTTTTCCATATGTCATGCTGGCACCTGCCGAACGCGTCGAGTTATGGATGGATTTTTCAGGTCGCGAAAAAGGTTCGGAACTGACATTGCAGAGCCTGGGATACAAAGGTGGAGGCGCACGTATGGGCAGAATGGGAGGCATGAGGGGCGGATTGCCTCAGGGAAAATCTTTTCCCATTGCAAAATTCAGTGTTAAGGAGCGGGTCGGTGAATCGCATCAACTACCGAAAAAACTGGTGCCGATACGGCAATTAAGCGCAAAAGACCTGACCAGCCCCGACAGAACGGTGCCGATTGAAATCGGCATGCGCCATATGCTGTTCCAGCTCAACGATCAGACTTTCGGAATGTATGATCATCAGAACATTGAAAGAATTCCGGTCAATACGATACAGAAAATTCGTATTTTTCATGAAGGACGTATGAGTGGAAGCGGACGCGGCGGTGGTATGGGCGGACCTCGCGGTATGGGCATGATGGGCATGATGCTGTCTCTGCCACACCCCATTCATCTGCATGGCCAGCAATTCCAGATTCTGTCACGCAAACAAAATGAATCAAGCAGCGATTACGAAACAGTGAAGGACGGATTTATTCACAACGGGTGGAAAGATACCGTGCTGGTAATGCCAGGTGAAGACATTGAAATCATTAAACCCTTTGAGGACTATACCGGTCTATACCTTTATCATTGTCATAATCTGGAGCATGAAGATCTGGGCATGATGCGCAATTTTGACGTCTATTAATGTTAATTTTTTTGGCGTCAATGAATTTACAATTTTGAACATTACAGCTTATGTACCTGTCTCGACGAAAATTTCTTGGATTAACAGGGGCTGCCACATTGGTTGCTACCTGCTCACCCATATCGCTTTCTGGTCAAACGCCACGAGATGCTTTATCGGGGCAATGTGCTTCCGGCATGAAAGATTTGTCAGCATTGGTCCGACAGAGATCAACCATGCTGGGTTATCCGATTAATCTGAATTTCCCCCCTGCTGAATTTTTCAAATGGCGGGAAAGATTAAATACAGCCGGATTGGATCAATTCAACTTCAATAACGTTGGCGACCCTTTCAAACAAGGCCATTTCTCGTTTAACACGCATGATCTTGAGAAAGATCTGATCGAGCGGTTTGGTGCAGTTTACGGCTTTGTGCAAAAACAGGTATGGGGATTTTTATCCAACAGCGGCACCGATAGTAATATGCACGGCATATACATCGGTCGCACGCTGATGCAAAATCGCACCGGTATCCTGCCCAAAATCTATTTTACTCACGAAGCACACTACTCGATTCAGATCCTCTGCAACCTGATGAGCCTGGACTGGGTTGTAGTTGATACCGAAGCGGACGGCAATATGGATATAGGCGATCTCGAACAAAAGCTGAACGCCAATGCTGACTACCCAGCGCTGATAATCGCAACTGTCGGCACAACATTCAAAGGTGCCATCGACTCAATCGACGGCATCCAAAGTAAACTGAAAGGGCGTGACTATTATCTGCATCTTGATGCTGCGCTGTTTGGCGGTTATCTCCCACATACCCCTTTTGCAGATGAACTGTTGCATAGTCGCCGCACCGATCAGTCACCGCGGTATCATTCCATAGCCGTTTCCTGCCATAAATTTTTTGGTTACCCGTCACCTGCCGGTTTATTTATAACATCACAGGATATTTTTGAAGAGTTTGAGGCGCAGTTTGCCAAGATTCACGACCCCCAATATATTCTACAGGTACCGGGCACAATCACCTGCTCACGAGATTCAGTGAAGCCCGCCGAATTTCATTTTTTCAGTTCGGATTCGGAATTATCCCGACAAAAATCCGACGCCCGACAGATGCTTGACAATGCCGGATATCTGCACAAAGAGATGCTGACACACCTGAAGCATCTTGAACCAGTACGTACCGGACAACGCTCACCTATCGTTTATTTCAGAAAACCGTCTGAAGAAATCGTTGACCGCTATACACTGGCAGTCATGCAGTCTGATCGCAATAACGAAGCGACAGCATATGCGCACGTAGTTGTCATGCCGCATGTGAGCAAGAAGACGCTGGATCGTTTTCTGGAAGATCTCTCAACACATTAAGCTGCTGTTATAGTGGCAGGGTAAGACACGAAATAACAGTTAGCAGAAAACGCAATAACTATTTAATAATTCTTTTGAACGACCTCAGGTTAGGCACTCTGATTAGGTCCGTTTTATTAAATGTAAATAAAAACAAAAGCGTATAGTCATTATAAAATGTCTCTGTCCAATATGGCGGTGTTGAGTGAGCAAATCGGCCGGACGGCAATTCGAATATGTCCAAATAGAAGTTTGCATAACCTATCTGGTTCCGTGATTTATAGACGGACAATTCAGGCACTGAAATCGGCAGTAACGTTCCACTGATCGGTGGAATACCAAAAAATGTCTCGCCATATTCGGTGCCTAACGATTTGACGACAACATTTACGCGATACTGTGCATTTTTTGGATTTGCCAGTATATAACCCTGTTTTCCCAGCCAGCCCCCAACAATCTCCCCAATAAACGCGCTGTCTTTACTCAACCCGGTCGTCGTCAATGTGACTTTCGAACCTTTCGGAATCGATACAAAATCGTATTCCTGCCGGTCCAGACTTCTTGAAACAGCCTCACTCTGAAGTAATTGCTCGATCGCAGCTTTTGGAGATTGCGTCGTCTTTTGGGTTGTAGAACAGGCGGACATCATCAATACAGAAACTATGCCTGACACGGACAATCCTATTTTTTTATCTAAACGCACTTTCGATATGTGCCCCATATAGTTCAATTCATTATTGGCTACACGCTTGCTGGCCCCGATTTTAGGCGAGACCCGTTACTCCTCTCCAGTAGATCATTTATCAACCCGGTCATAACAGTGAGAGAGCCTGTGAAATCCAGTTTTTAGAAGTTACGGTCAGAAGTTACATGACCAGGAATTGAAAGTTACTGCGAACAAGAAAAAAAGTAGCTGCAATATCTCATAGTTTATCAGCGGTCTTGTGTTCAAGCATTACCCACTATAACCATAACCGATAACAATTGCTGCTAAATTTTTATGATTTGGTGGCAGCAACAATATCATCAGCTGCCTTTTCTGCCGCCATATAAATTGAAGTCAAAATAAAAAAACCCGGAATCTTTGGAAAAATAGAAGCATCCACTATTCTCAGATTTTTTGTACCATATACACGAAACTTACTGTCAACTACACCGTTCTGTTCGCGCGGTTTCATTGCACAGCTACCACAGGCATGGTGCCCCCAGGCTTCGTTCTTTACAAAATCCCTAATCACTTCGTCTTTATCTATATTCCGGTCACCTGGTAAAATTTCATTATCAACAAGGTCTGCTATCGATCTGGACAGTTTTTCACGGCAAAATTTTACGATCTCAACAACACCATCCAAATCCTCGTTATTGACATCAGTCCCTTCATTAAAATAATGAAAATTGATGTAAGGGCGTTTCCTCGGGTCTGTCCCGGCCAGCTTCACACGTCCGCCTGTATTGCACGTATGTGCTTTTAAAATTGTCCAAGATAAAAAGTCAGGCTTTCTTAATTCAGCAGAATAATTTTTATAATATCCATGAAAATCTCCCAGAAATCCCATAAGAAAAATGTCCGGAACAGATTTATCTGGAGATGAGCGCATAATTGAGGAGACCATTACGCCATTGGTAGCATATAACCCTTTCCGGTATTTTTCCCATTTTTTATAGTGCGCGTCGTTAATATCAAATTCTGCTCCTTTCAGGAAATCCCAGGGATGCTTCATTTTGTTGACCACACTGATTTCATAGCGATCCTGAAGATTTCTGCCAACGCCTTCAAGATTCAGTTTCTGCTGAATACCCATATCGCTGAGATGATCTCTGGGCCCTATACCAGACAGCATCAGCAGTTGGGGCGTATTAAAAGCACCTCCGGCAATAATAATCTCTTTATTGACTTTCACATGTTTGATCAGTCCTTTCTCACCACTGCAATTTTGATGCGCTTCATAGATCCGTTCACCTTGCAGATATTCAATGCCGGTCACGCGCTCAGGATCCGTGTCGTCAAACAGAATCCTCGATGCCAAACAATGTAAACGTATATGCAGATTTTCCGAGTACTTCGATTGCGCATCGAGAAGCAATTCACGGGTGCCATGTCGTGTAAATCTGGCGGTCGTCAAAGGCGTGTAATATATGCCGTTCTCCCGAATATGATTTAACCGCGCATCATTGGGATCAAAACGCCCGCGCAGCAATCGCTTGATTTTCAGCCATAGACTGCCTCCTCTTGAAATAATAGCGATTCTCGTTTTTAAAAACAGTTTTAAAATACGGTACTCCAACAATGCCCTGAAAAGAATTTTTTTTTCAGTACGTAACCAGCCTCGCCAGCCATGACCGCTGATATCCAGCCCCAGAAAACTGAATAGTCTGCTTATTGGCCGATAATGACAATCTTCCATGCGCTTGAAATAATGCCGCATTTTAGTTGCGCTCCAGGAATCATCTTTCATTGTTTCAGCAATATAATCCCAGTCGGCATCATCCGGATACACAGCAATCATTGCGTTATGGCTGGTACAGCCACCGAGCGTGCCTGCCCGAGGATACAGAACGCCATCATGCTGCGCACTGTATTTAGAGTCACGCAGTTGCTGTTCATTATCCTGATAGTGCCTTACCCAGAAATCCCAGGATAGATCCGGATGTTCCGCTGCAAATGGATGAAAAACCGGCACGCTGTAATCAGCCACCACATTACGGTGATGATTACAGCGATCACCTTCATTACTTACCGGGTCTCCGCCAGCTTCAAGCACTAAAACACGAAATCCCGCCTGCGCCAGACGGGCAGCGACCACGCCGCCGCCCGCACCTGAACCTACAACGATATAATCATACACTTCTTCAGACATAACCACTTACGCCCTAGAAGGTTTTGAGATAAGCAATCAAGGCTTGCTTATCATCATCAGATAGCTCCACGCCAAAATAATGCCCGCGGTTAACAACATAATCGGGACATTTACTCAAATTGAGCAGAGAGTTGACAAGATTACTGTTATAAAAAACTGACTTGGCGTGAGCTTTTACTGCCGGCGTCACTAATTCCTCTGGTGTGCATGTGCCTCCCAACTCCTTGGCAACACTCAGAAAATCCAGACCAAGCCTGGCAAGTTTCATTAAGTGGTCGAATCCCATTTCTTCATCATGATCAGGGATTATTTTTGTATTCACCAATAGATTGACAGGCATACCCTCAGGAAACGGACCGGCTTTAAAATCGCCATTTTTCTCAAATGCCCACGGGGCAATCCAGTTTAACAACCCGCCAAAAGTCTTGGCACCCGGTATATAACCAGCCGGTATTTTTACGCAACTTGCCGCTGTTGTGCGATAAATATAGCCTGGTACAGGCGTAGCAGTTTCGCCATCCATTCTCCGCTGGTCAGGATTCAACATTTTATTGATAGAATCATAAAATACCGCCATCCTGCTCGATACACCAGGGTTATAGGGATCAACACCGCCGTATGCTTTCTGATAGGTATCAGGATACATATGTTGATAGCCCTTGCCTTCATGTGAATAATCGCTTTTCTCATAAGCATATTCACCTGCAGCGCCCGAATAATTACCATAAGCATCTTCGGCAGCTTCATAATACTCAATATGCCCTACTGAGTTATTGAGTAGAAATGGGGCTGTAGACCAAAGACTGATCAGAGAGGCTGGTCGGGTGTAACCCCGGCCATTACCCAATGGCTGAAATGTACTGGCTTCGCCGGAGACAGGATGATGTACAACCAGTTCACCTGCCGCAGGCAGCTGCTTGTAGGAAGTGGAAGTAAAATTGTCCCAGATGTCTCCCTTTAGACCATTCGTTGCGAGCGGGCTGCAAGCATTGGTCTGCAGCAAATCAACAGGAATGCGTCTTTCGGTCGACAGAAAATTGTCACATAAAAACGGGTCCTTGCCTTCGGGACAAGTCTCATCACGTTCTTCAGAAAAAACCAATTTTTTCATTTTTTCCTTGAATTCATCGGTCTGAGTCCATTCCCAGTATTTGTCCCAGCATTTACGGTAATTGGCTCCATTACCACCCCCGGCGCATTCACCCGTATCGATACCGGATTCCGGCGGTGACTCAGGAATTTTACTGGAGTGACAAGCAGCGCAATTTTCAGCAAATACTATTCTGCCGCGATCAAGAACATCGTTGTCCTCTGAAAGATAATTTTCTCCTTCAGGTGCATCTTTTAAGTCATCAGGCGACGCACTAACCAGGAAAAATATAGCCATATCGGCTGTTTGGTCTTCAGTAGCGTTCCAATAACTGGAGTTTTTCTGGGCATCGGCAATTCTAATAGGGGTAATCTTTTGAGTGCCAATAACGGGATAAAAGTGTGTTAACCACTCTTCACTAAACAGACCGATATTTAAATAAACACGGTTTAACGCACCGAGAACTCCAACAGAATCAGCTCCATCCTTCAGCACTCGCGCGGTTTTTATCTGTCCTGTAGATTTATCCCAAAATGCGCCTAATTCATTTGTTTGCGGATAATCATTAAACTGTTTGTTATCCAGCTCATCCCCCGTCAACTGTTCCCCTCCCCACCTTAGTGTCGGCAGCAAACGCGAACCGAGACTGTAAACCGCGTTCATGGTACGCGGATTATTTATATAATCAGTCGAGATTAGCGATGTATCCAGTGCGCCAGGAGGATTGGTATGAAACAATTGATAAATAAAGTTGTGCTCTTGTTTTGCCGGCATATGCGGATTGCCGGAATCCCTGGGTTCATTGTCCCAGAAGAAAATACGATTTACCCAGAAGTATTGGGCACCCGGGTTTGAATTCAGCTCAGACCACTTGGGATTCTCCGGATCAGCCGGAGGATTGACCGGACTGGGGCCAACGTGGCAAAAAGCGCATGACATACCGACGCGGTATGGTCTGACTAACTCCTTGTCATAGTAAAAATCCGGGTTTGTATAATATCCGTCATTATTCTTCCCGGATGCCTGGCCTTCCTTCCATTTTTTAGCGGCAGCTTCGTCAAAATTTGGATTGGGAAACAAGCGCAAACCCACTATCCCCGATGGTTCGCCATAAAATGAACCCACCGGAATGTTCTTGCCCCGTGCGCCTATGGCTACACCTGGATATTTTTCTGCATCAGCAAACGGATCTTCAGGGCAGCCATTATCAGGATCGACAATCCGCTTATCCAGCCACAACCCATATTCATCGGGCTCGGTTGCTTTTTCAAAGCAGGGCTCATTGACAAGACCCAGATAAGACCATCGTGTATCCCGGCCATATCCCTGACTGGGATGAGAAGACAGTATTTTTAGTAAGTCATAGGTTCCGAAAGTATATTTATTGGCCATTTCATCCCAGAAACGATCGTTACCGCCGGTCCAGACAATCCAGCTGTTCTGTCCTTTTATAGCGGCCTGGCGCACTTCATCAGGTGCTATCTTTAATACCTCAGCCCAGTGTTTGAAAACATCGATATCCGCGTTTTCATGTTTCAGTACACCCTTATCCATTTCAACGAAATAAGGATCTGCTGCTGCCGGGAAACTGTCAGCCATTCTACCGGCAAGAATGGCTTCATCTTTCATCTCGCCAATCTTGGAGTAATCAGGCAATACCCATGCCCTCACAGCCAATATAATCGCGGTTACAATGATTAAGGCCAGTATGAACAACGTCACAAACGTCCTTTTAAGCACTTTAGCAATACTCATCGCCAGTCCCCCCCTGTAATATTAAATAACCTATCTAAATCACTTATGACATATAATTTATATTGCGCTGTCTGTATAACCGGGTACTTCCTGAACAACTATAACATTAGCCATTCTACGTCAAACATATAACCGATACTATTTCTAATTTACATCAAGTTTGATCGAGTTAAAAGATATCGCTAGAACAACATCGTTCAATGTGTACGAACATATTCCGACAGAACAGTACTGCTTAACATAGTCAGGTCATGCTCGCGCACACCAGTCAAGCGGCCGTTACCATTTTCATGATTAGAGAATAATGATAGCTGCAGCCCAGAACAAGAGCGGGCAGGACCTACAGCAATTAATACAAACATGGAACCAGTGCCTGTATCCGAACTAGCAGCTGATTTCTCACCCATTCCACAAATTGTAGCGGCACCTTCGGGTAACGTTATTATTGATAGCGCTGATTGCAAAAAAAGAATCTACTTCGCCATTGTGCGCAACCGCTTTGTTGTTAGCATCTTACTGCTGCACTCTTCCCTCCTTTCAAAGAAATTAAGCTGGGATTTCTTTGCAGACCAACATGCGAAGTAACCTGCTGTCTGTGATGTGGAAAGATAGCGATATCCTGTCAGATTCTCTGTGAGAAAACTCACAATTCACACATCCATGGCGTCATGCCTCTGTATTGCAAATACTTATTTAAAATTAACAGTATGAATTAATATTCGATTCCATGTGATTCCAAGTGGTTGTTTTTCAAATGATCCATACAGCACTGATATGAAATGTCGCTTTCCCGTTGTGCAAAGTAATGTGTGAAACATCAGGCCAGGTGTTGACACCGAGTTCAGCACGCATCACAGAATATGGCAGCATGAATATCTTCTGAATTCACTTTATAGACATACCAATTTTTTTCTGCTATTTTGCTTTTACAAAACCATAACATAAAAATGGTCATAAAAATGGGCAAATTAATACTCACTGTGAAAGGAATGTAATAAAAAAATCAATTCTGCTATTAAGTAGCTTGTGCGATTCAAATTGTGTTCGCTTTAATTTAATCGAGACATTCATTACAAAATAAAACTGACCAATAACCGATCGCTGTAAAGAATTCGTTACATAATTTTCCCTCATCAACTAACAGACGGCCAGCGATGAGTGAATACAACGTCATACATTCAGGAAGTGAGAATTATGAAACAATTAAAGATGGCCCGAAAATTGACTTTACTGCCGGCCCAATATTACAGCTCCAGTCTAAGCACGGTTATTTTGATTTCTCAAACGAAAACAACGAAACCCCACACTTCGATTTCGACCATATCAGACAATTCATGGGTCACGACAGCAGTTAGCGCACGACTCTTTGTCATTAAAGATTGCGTAATAGAGAACGATGTCCGCAAGACTCCCATCAACACAGACTTTGCCTTCAGTAAAACAGACACTACAGCTACGCAATCAGTACAAACAGCGCAAGCTCATTCTATCCCAGGCCTTTTCCCTTTTTATGACATACCGTTAGGTAAGCCTTTTCCCAGATCATGCAAAACTAACGCCAATAGTTTTATTTTCGCAATCATCTTCTATTCCAGTAATAAAACGCATGCCGATATCGACTTTACTGCTGAGGGATTTTTTGAGCAAAAATCAACTGCCCTTCTGAGAAGAATCAGATTGTATACTCCGTTACATTATCTATCATGCGAAGGAAAATGATGTTCAAAAATGCAACGCCCTCAGAACATGCGATACAACCGGTTTTACATGACAACCTGCAGATAGAAACGCATGGTTACTATATTTTCGCAAAATTTTTTCAGGAGTAACGGAACCCTGCAAAAACAGCACAACAGTTGAAAATGATTCGCCTGGCGATGTGATATTTCTCATAGCATTCATTGATGATTTTATGCTCTGCTTCAATCTGGTGTTTTGGGCAGAAACATTAATTTAACCAAGGAAGAAAAATGTCTAACAATGACTTTCCTTCGACACTGGCTGCTGCAGCCATGTGCCGAATCAGTCTAATCAGACTTGCATTGGCATGCAGGCAACACGGATTCCATCAAAATCGGTAAGATAACTGTCGACCCCATAACTGTTCAAAATATTAATCTGGTATCAACACTGTTCTTTGGGTGCGAAAAAAGCGTGCAGCATAACAACTAATTCATACAATAAGGAGCGCAGCAATGAGAGAATTATTGTTCAGGTTTGCGAATAGATTTCCATGGATTGTTAGGTTGGCAACGCGAATAACCTGGTTAAGGCGCTTCATCAGCGATATTTATATCAATTACCAGTCTTACGCCACAAACCCTCGGCCCAGGCCATTTTCCATGGCAGCGCCGTACACGACCTGGCAATCCTTAACTGACAGGTCTTTCACAGGACGCCATTTGCCTGAAGAGCAGGGTAAACAAAACCTGCCCGATATCGAAAAAGTCGTTACTCTTTGGCGGAGACGTGACAAACAGGAAGTTCCGTCGCTTCACTCAAGCCTGTTGTTTTCTTTTTTTGCACAATGGTTTACCGACAGCTTTCTCAGGACAGATCTGCTGGACCGGCGTAAAAACACTTCTAACCATGAAATCGATTTGTGCCAGATTTATGGTCTAAACGAAGAAATCACCAACCGATTGAGATTAAAACAGGATGGAAAGCTTAAGTATCAATATATTGATGGCGAAGTTTTCCCCCCTTATCTTTTTAATGTCGAGCAAACCACAGCTACCAACTGGGTATTTGCCAGCGAGGAGTTTGAACAGCTGCATCCGCGCTATGCCCTGGAATTTATTTTTCAAAACGTGCCGGAAGAACGACTAAAGCGTATGTTTGCCGTGGGATTAGAACACGGCAATTCGGCAATCGGTTACACCATCCTAAACACCATTATGCTGCGTGAGCATAACAGGATTTGCGATATCCTAAAGGAAGCGCACCCTGAATGGGACGATGAACGGCTGTTTCAGACTACGCGCAACATCATGATTGTACTATTGATCAAGATCGTACTGCAGGATTACATTGGTCACTTTTCAAGCCTTAATTTTACCATTGAGCCAACACCGGGCATGGCAGAAAAGCAGCGATGGTATCGCACCAACTGGATTTCTCTGGAATTCAATTTACTATACCGTTGGCATTCGATGGTGCCGGAAAAATTTGTTGTCGGTGATGAATCGTTTTCCTTGGATGAGTTTCGTAACAATACACCACTGGTTGTTCAACACGGCCTCGGACCGATGATAACAGCGGCCACCAGGCAAAGGGCCGGGCGTATTGGGCTTTACAACACACCAGATTTTTTCTTTGAACCGCTTCCGATCGGCAATGATAATCGCAGCATCATGACCCGCACGGTGGCAATGGGAAGGCAAGCAAAACTTCGTTCCTATAATGATTACCGTGAAGCATTCAGCATGCCGCGTCTGAACAGTTTTGAAGAACTCACCAGCAATCCCGAGCTTCAACACGAGCTGAAAACACTTTATAACAACCAGATTGACGATCTTGAATGGCATGTCGGCATCTTTGCCGAAGACCATGATGAAGGTTTCATTCTCGGCCGGCTAATGACGCGCATGGTGGGCTACGATGCCTTCACCCATGCGCTGACGAATCCGCTGATGTCTGTTTATGTACACAACGAACAGACATTTTCACAGCAAGGACTAAAAATTATTTCAGAAACAAATACGCTAGCAGATATCATTAAACGCAACGTGCAAGACAGCGATAACGTTCTGGCAAGTTTTGAAACGCCAACTTAATCAGGAGAATTGTCAGCACAGCATTCGTAACAAAGCATAGCGTGTTTCCAGATAGCCAGAGCAAATCAGCCTCAGCGTCAGTTAACAGGAGTAAAACATAATGAACAAGTTACCACAGCACGAAGACAACGCACGCAGGAGAGAAAAGCGGAGAACATATCTTCAACGCATGCAGGCAGCTTATGAATACATCTATGAATATGCCGACACCATCGCGATTGTACGGAAATTACCCTGGCGCGAAATCCCCGGTCTGGGTTATTGGATTCGCGGCGGACTGAATCTGCTGCTGTTGGTACCAAGCCTGCCCGGCCTTTTGTTAAAATATATACGCTATCTGTTAGGCAAGCCCCTTAACAATTATCGAGATTTTGTTTTTTATCCACTGAGCCCACATCCCTATCCGGAACTGGTCGATAATTTCCAGCATGATCTGATATTCGGCTTACAACGCGTCAGTGGCGTCAACCCTGTAGTACTACGCGCAGTCACCCGACAGCAACCATTACCGGAGAAATTACCAGAATCCGAACTACACCGGATTTTTACCGAGCAGATTGACGAAATTGACTATGCGACAGCCGTTGCACAAAAACGCGTTTATATCCTGAATTATGCTGCGCTGGACGTTTTGCAGCAACAGCCGGGACAAATCGATGGTGGCCGCAAACAATACATCACTGCGCCAATCGTGGCATTATTTCAGCAACCGGACGGTATGCTGCGGCCGATTGCTATTCAGCTGCATCAGGAGTCCGCAGCCGAAAACCCCATTTATACGCCAGCAGACGGCAATCTCTGGCTGGCCGCGAAAACCTTTGCCCAAGTCGCTGATGGCAACCACCATATATTACATACCCACGCAACGCGTATCCACTATGTCATGGAAGCTGTCATCATGGCATCACGCAGACAACTCTACAAATCACATCCACTAGCTGTGCTTCTACATCCACATTTGCAACACACGCTCAATGTTAATCATCAACATACATTTCTGAAAGACCGCAAAGGCCGTCCGGGGCGCTTTGGTGAACTATTTGCCGGAAACTATGAGGCGACCACACAGTGCATGGCCAATGGGATGACCAGCTTTCATTTCAAAGCATCGGCTTTTCCGGATGATATTGCCAGCCGGGAAGTCGACAATCCCGATCTTTTCTACCCCTATCGAGATGATGGCATTTTGTTATGGGATGCAATCCAGCACTTTAGCAAAGAATATATTGACCTCTATTACAAATCAGACAAGGATGTTACTGACGATCTTGAAATTCAGGCGTGGGCAAATGATATTGCCGCGCAAGATCGCGGCAGAATTCCCGGGTTTCCCATGAAACTTGAATCCAAACACGTGCTGGCTGAAACAATTGGCCATATCATCTTCCTCTGCACCGCGTTTCACTCCTGCATACACTTTAATCAATATAAATACCCGGGATTTGTTCCCAATATGCCGTTCTCCGCCTATGCCCCACCACCAAATAGCAAAGACAGTCAAATAGATGCGACGGATTTATTCAAGCTTCAACCGGCTTTTCGCGCTGCTTATTCACAGACCTGGACTTTTTTTCAGACCAATTTCCGTGTTAACCGGTTAGGGCAATACAGGTTACGGCAATTTGACCCGGAGGCACGCGCTGTCATAGAACGGTTTAGAGGCCGATTAGCTGAAATAGAAACCGAAATTGACCAGAGAAACCATAATCGTCTCTTTCCCTATGATCGTATGAACCCCCGGACGATTCCAAATGGGGTAACCGTTTAAAAGTCCCGGCATGCAAAATTTAGTTTTGCAGATATTTTTCAAAAAATCATATAACTTTTGACAGATTTTCTCTTAATGCAAATAAACAGAGCAAAAGCGCTGCACAGTTCCCGTTACAATATTCTGTTGTATTCCGTAAAACAGCTAACATTGCAACATAAAGAGCAAGCCAGAAAAACACTCATTGCTGGAATCAGTTGTCCGCAAGCGATTCTGAAAGGCGTTTACCCATTTCTAAAAACTGGACACACTGAGTGATAAATGGTTTACTTTCATTAACCCAAATGGAGCAGGACATAGGATGCAATACTTGTTAGTTAAGTTTCGGGAAGATCGGGATGTTGTCGTGGATGGGCATATTCTGGGTGTTACAAACCGAGTAATTGAACTGGAAGAGGGCCTGCACACTATCAGTCTTGCAGAACCATATGATTTTATGCCTGACAAATACGAAATCCCCGTAATCAACTCCACTGTTGTAAATCCTGTAGAAGTTGAGTTTAATTAGTATGTTACAGCGGATCGTGCTGATTTTAATTTTCTGTCTGCTGTCCTCAGGCTGTGCCACGTATATATTGAATCAGCCTTTGGAAAGTTATGAGCCGGACCAAGGCTATCGGTTTCCTGAAATCATCGAAGACGATTCGCCGGATACACAAAACTCCGATTCTTTATTTGTCTGTCTGGCTTTCTCAGGCGGGGGGACACGCGCTGCAGCATTTGCCTACGGCGTTCTAGAAAAACTTCATAAGACTCCTATTCAATGGGAAGGCAAAACAAGCAGTTTACTGGATGAGGTGGATTGCATCTCTGGAATATCCGGTGGTTCATTTACAGCCGCTTATTTCGGTCTTTTTGGCAAGCGCATTTTTCAGGATTTTCGTATGCGCTTCCTGAATCGGGATATTCAGGGAGAATTACTTGCACGCGCGTTGAATCCACTTAACTGGCCGCGCCTTGCTTCACCCAAATTCAACCGTATCGATCTTGCCACAGAGCTGTATAACGAAACGCTTTTTGATGGAAAAACGTTTGATGATCTGGTTGCGCGGGGAAAACGTCCGTTCATTATTATCAATGCGACCGATCTTGTCAGCGGACAATCTTTCGAATTTACGCAAAATCAATTCGATTTCCTGGGTTCTGATCTTGGTAAGCTACCGGTGGCCCGTGCTGTTTCGGCATCTTCAGCGTTTCCTTTCTTACTCAGCCCCGTCAGTTTAAAAAATTACACACTGCCTCCGGAATTCTCAACACCGGAAGACATCGCGAAAGGACTAAAAAATTACGATTACAATCGACGTCTATGGCATTGGGCCATCCGTCACTATGAATATCTAAATAAAAGTGAACGTCCTTACATTCATCTGATGGACGGTGGGCTTTCGGACAATATTGGCATGCGCGCAATTGAAAACGAATATCGACGCAGCGGTGGTTTTATACGCCAACGAATTAATAGCGCCGGAAGGAAAAGCGGCATCAAGAAACTGGTTTTTATCGTGGCAAATGCCCGCACTGAAAGCCAGGACAAAATCAGCAAAAGTGATATACCACCGGAAATATCAGAAGTCGGTTTTAAGACCGCGACTATCGCATTGGACAACTACAGCTTTGAAACTATTGAATCAATGCGCGATTTAGTCAATCAACGCCGTCAAACCCAGGACACACTGGCACAATGCAACCGCAAGATTCAAGAGTGTCCTTCGGTTCAGCCTTTCCCTCAGCTAAGCCGGGAAATCGAGCCCATTTTTATCGATTTGAATTTCGAGGCTCATCCTGACCCGAAAATCAAAAAAGAACTGCAAAGTTTACCCACCAGCTTCGTTCTACCTGAAGAAGCCGTTAACCAGTTAATACGTGCTGGCGAAGAACTGCTTGAAAATTCTGACAATTTTCGAAAACTAAGACAAAAGCTGCAACCTGACGCACCAGATTAATGTCGCCAGGAACTAAACACCAGGATATTCAATGTGAACATGACGGATCAGCAAATCAATTCCTCGGCAAACACCAGTCCTGCACAAACAGAAAACATCAAGCGGGTTTTTGATAAACAGAAATCCAATGCGCTGATATTGCGCACCAGCACCGCAGACAACCGCATCGCCAAAATCAAGAAGCTGCGCGACGCTGTTCTGGCGCGCCGGGAAGCCATATACAAGGCTTGCTATGACGATTTCAGAAAACCGGAAACCGAGGTTGACCTGACTGAAATTTTTCCGGTCAAACTGGAAGCAAATCACGCCATTCAGCATCTGAGAAAATGGATGAAGCCGGTAAATGTTATGCCCACCAAAGCTACTTTCGGCACACGCAGCCACATTCGCTACGAGCCGATGGGTGTCAATTTGATTATTTCTCCATGGAATTATCCAGTCAATTTGACCTTATGTCCGCTAGTATCCGCTATTGCAGCTGGCAATACCGTGATGATAAAACCATCAGAAATGACACCCCATACGTCGGCGTTTTTACGAGAATTGATCGAGGATTTATTTGATGAAAACGAAATAGCCCTGTTTGAAGGTGATGCCACAGTCTCCCAGCAACTATTAGACCTTCCCTTTAATCATATTTTTTTTACCGGTTCGCCAGCTGTCGGCAAAATTGTCATGGCAGCAGCAGCCAAACATTTAAGCAAAGTAACATTGGAGCTCGGCGGCAAAAGTCCGACTATCATTGACCAAAGCGCCAATATCAAACAGGCCGCCAAAACCATGGCTTTTACCAAGTACACAAACAATGGACAGACGTGTATTGCCCCGGATTATGTTTATGTGCATCACGCTGTGCAACATGATTTTGTCGCAGCAGTCAAACAGGAGATCAACCGCGCATATGGTCAAACGCCTGATGTTCAACAGGCCAGCCCTGATTACGCTCGCATTATCAATAACAATCATTTCAACCGCATAAAAGGACTCGCTGATGACGCCATTGCACATGGTGCTCAGCTAGACGCTGGCGGCATCACCCAAGATGATGGCGAGAATTTTATTTCACCTACTGTATTGAGCAATATAGACAAGACAAGCAAAATCATGCAAGAAGAGATCTTCGGACCCCTTCTTCCAATTCTTGTATTTGATGATATCAACGAAGTCATTGATCATATTAACTCCAACGAAAAACCCCTTGCGCTCTATATATTCACCAAGGACCAGGAACTCGCGCAAAAGGTTCTGAATGAGACGTCATCCGGCGACGCCTGCATCAATACAGGTCTGATACACTATTTGCATGCCAATTTGCCATTCGGAGGCGTAAACCATAGTGGTATCGGAAAATCTCACGGCATTTACGGTTTCCGTGCTTTTTCACACGAACGGTCTGTAGTACGCAATCTCTTTGCACCTACACTACTACTGGCGCCGCCCTATAACAAATTCGTAAAATGGCTGGCAAAATCTGTTGTCAAATATATGAGTTGATCGGCAGATCAGTGTACTGTTTATTAGCGCCGGGAGTAGCTACAATGCCTTGTAGACCGACTAATATCATGCGGTCAGGTTTATTTTGCGATGACTATCATAAGCAATGTGAATACCAATGACAGCGAGTATAAAGCACTGCTAGCAGAAGCTATTCGTTTGCTTGAATCCGGTGAGCACGAAGCAGCGCTGAAACATCTGCGTCACCTGAATCCAACAGAAATGGATGGCGGTGGAAACGCATTGCTTGGACTGGCTTTTTTTCGCAACGAATCCTACGAAATGGCTGCAAAATACTACGAAGCAGCGCTTAAAACACAACCGGACAGCGATGAGTGGCGCGACATGCTGGCGCGCGCACGAGCGAATATGGTTGCTGAAATCCAACGACCGGTTCCACCAATTCATTTTTTTGAACGCGACACATTGCTGGCACCGGCAGTCAATACCCAAAAAAAACTGCCTGAACCATTGCAGCCAGGCACCCCGCCAGCTATCATCAAGCGGATAAGATACATGCTTGGCAATAGTATAGGCATTATTGCAACAGGCATAATGAACGGTATGACGCTGTTATGGGGCACCCTGGCAGGCTATCGCGACAGAATCTGGACTAACTGGTACCGGCGGGGTATTTTTCTGGGAATTTTGACGCTTGCCTACATGCGCGAATGCCTCAATAAAAACAATCTCAGAACCACCTATCCTGCCGACAAACTTGTCGGTTTCCAGCCGAAGAATCAGAAACCGCCCGACGGTGTAACACACTTTCGAACGGCCGATGGCACCTGGAACAATCTTGCAGATCCCAAAGAAGGCGCAGCCGGAACACGATTTCAACGCAATGTTGCAAACACGGCGATCCTTCCCGAAAGTGACGACAGATTGATGACTCCGAATCCACGTGAGATCAGCAGGCTTTTACTGACACGCAGTGAATCAATGAAGGAAATTCCTTTCTTGAATCTGCTGGCGGCCGCTTGGATTCAATTTCAAAATCACGACTGGATCAGCCACGGTGAGAACGTATCTTGGGAATATCACAAAATTCCACTTTCTGAACACGATCCTGCGCGGACTAAATACCGGCAGACACACATGTATGTTCCCAAGACGCAGCCCGATCCGACACACACGGCTGGCAATGAGCAAACACCCATTACCTTTATCAACGAAGTCACGCATTGGTGGGATGGTTCGCAAATCTATGGCAGCGACCAGAAAACAGCCGACTTTCTTAGAAGCGGCATGGAAGGAAAGCTGCGCATAAACAAGGACGGAACGCTGCCTATTAATAACGATGGTATCGAAGAAACAGGTTTTACGCGGAACTGGTGGGTTGGCCTTGCTATGTTACACAATCTGTTTGTACGCGAACATAACGCTATTTGCGATCATCTCAAATCAGCATATCCCGCATGGAGTGACGACCGTTTATACAATGTGGCACGCCTGATCAATGCCGCGGTTATCGCAAAAATTCATTCTGTGGAATGGACACCGGCTATTTTGCCGAATCGCTGCCTCGATATTGCACTCAACGCGAACTGGTTTGGCATTTTAACCAATCTTTTCCGATCCAGACGGAACCGCAAGACCGTCGCCGATATAAACGTTCGAAACCCAGAATTGGGCGGCGTTGTTGGCAATCCCATAGATAAACACAATTCTCCTTACGGGCTCACCGAGGAATTTGTGGAAGTCTATCGCATGCACTCGTTATTACCCGAATCTCTCACGCTGCGTACCATAAGCGGCCAGAGACCTGTCGAAACAATATCAATTGCAGAAACCCGGCAAGCAGGCTCATCCAAAATCACTCAACGCATGGCATTGGCAGATTTGTTTTACTCATTTGGTAAAATGCATCCCGGACAACTGGTACTCAATAACTACCCGAAATTCATGCAGGAAATGAGTATCCCGGGCAATCCGCTTTTTGATCTCGGGGCAGTGGATCTGCTGCGCGCCCGCGAACGTGGTGTTCCCCGTTATAATGAATTTCGCCGCCAGCTCGGATTGAATCCAATTAACGCATTTGAAGACTTAACCGACAACAAGGCGCATGTCCGTACTATCCGCAGTTTGTACGGCAACGATGTAGAGCTGCTGGATCTGATGATAGGCACTTTGGCTGAAGGTCATCGCCCAACCGCTTTCGGATTTGGCGAAACCATGTTTCAGATTTTCATGCTCAACGCAACCCGGCGCCTGCAAGCGGACCGCTTCTACACCGACGACTACAATCCACAAGTGTACACGCAGGAAGGACTAGCGTGGATTGATACAACTGATTTTAAAACTGTATTGTTGCGCCACTATCCTGAACTTGGCCAGACCGGACTGGCGAATATCAATAATGCGTTCGAGCCCTGGGATACGGAAATGCCGCTTGATCCGGAACGGCATCCGCTGCACAGCCTGTACTAGTACTCTATCAATATGATATTGCCGGGTTCAGTGAGCTTGTCAGTGTTCATGGCAAGGCGTGTCTTGCAGGAAATAGCCGCTCTATTACCAAAAGACACAACGCAGCCCATGGATGCTGACAAGCTCACCCATAGGGCGTTACCGTGGTGTCCTGCAGCCGTGTTACAGTACTTGAAAAGGGAACAACCCTTTCCCGCGTACTGTGCCTTGCTCCATAACACCACGGCAACGCTGTACTTGGCAATATCATATTGATAGAGTACTAGTACTAGGTCAGGATTTTAATGTATCTGTAACCACTTTATTCTGCCGATCCTCCGTTCAAACAGATCCTCATTACGAGCAAAATGATTTGTAATAGCGCGAAGCAATGTAAACACGACATGAAACATGCAACTATACATCGTGTATAACAGACTGTGTCAGCATGAAATTTGATCTCCCGCCTTGGAACAGGTCGGCAAATAACAAGACAACCCTATTACCCGGCCAAATTCATAACGATCCTTGGCAGAACCCGAAGATTATTTCATCTACTCCAGTACCCCAATATGCTGGCGTATAGTCCCTCGTTCACCTAAGCGGATCATGAAACAAGCAAATGACTTGGCAAAACCCGGACGGGATATAACTTCTGAAAACATAGCAACAACCTGATCTTTTTTCATGATTTCCTGCGCGCGCAGTTCTTCTGATAAAGGTGCCAGAGATTCTGCAAACGACCAGGCTGCTTCCCGCGCTTTTTCCATGCTGAAATTGATAACGATATCGTCCGCTTCTGCAACAACACTATTCAACAATCGGAGCAATGGCCAGATACGCGCTAATTTCTGCTGCACTTCTTCTACCTGACTGGCCAATACCACATTGATTTTATCAAAATCATTCTTCATATCCGGTAATTCACTGACTGGAACAGTATCAACAACGGCGATTCCAAGATCTAGATTAATGTGTGCATTCATCCCCAATAATAAATGCTGTAATACAATAGGACGCCAGTGTTGAGTTTCTTGAAATGCAGCCAACCAAGACTGGGTCGACTGTTGACCTGTTAAATATTGAAAGCATGCTTGAATATAGCGATTTGCAAATATGACGGTAAGCCGGGTTATACGCAAATCGTTTTCAAACATATTCTGCTCGATGCTAATTTTTGTTTGCTCCAGAATCTGTCGATATAGCGCCGCAAAATATCCGATGCGTGAATTATTTTGTTTTGACCAGCTAATGATATGGTTTATCTGTTCGATCGCACCATTTATCGATGATGCCGGTTTCGAGATTGAATCTGGAAATGCTGTAGTAAACATAGCATCGAACCTATTTGACAGAGAGAAATAAAGCGCATTCACATCATACTGAAAAAAACTTTATTAGCAAATTCTGAAGCGAACGCTAATATCTGGACACTGGAATGACGCGGAAATCACTTTCAGTCATTTATATCGAAGTTCTGCTGGCAACACCAAAGTCATCAGGACGTTGTCAGAATCATCGCAACAATATGAGCATCAACTACCGAGGATGCGTTGGTCTGAGTTTTTGGCGCTCACGGTTTGAGCGGTACTGTTAACTGCAACCGGTGCCCAAGGATGAGCAGATGTTGATGCGACTGACTGACAAAATCCAGTCTGGAGGGACTGTAACCTGGTTCCTGGCGTACTGTTCAACCAGGCAAGTACATAGTTAAAATAAATGTCCCTGGAAAATTTACTCTGTAACTGATAATGTTTCTTGTACCTTTTTTATGGATTGTGCTAAAGTCCTTACCATGGTTATTGTTAAAAAATAGGTGGCTCTGTTATTCATAAAATCATCGTATAAATAAGAAATAAAAGCTTTTCAGCTGTTCAGGCGTTTTGTTCTCTTGGAGTTAATAATTTTTGAGTAGATTTTCAAATCTTTGAAGGAGTAACGAAAATGAATAATACGGTAAAAACCTGGTTGGGCAAATCGCGTGAGGAGCTTGATGAAATCTATCGTAATGCCGAACCGGGCAACATCCCGAGTGGCGATACGCACGGAACTGCTATATTAGCGGGTTCTATATTTTCAAAAATCGTCGCCGCATTTGCTCGTCTGTTTGCATGGCAGGGCAAAGTGTTCGATCTTTTCTGTCCTGGAGCGCAGGCAGGCCTGCTTGTCAATAAAATAACACCATTCAGCCTGTCATTCATAGTTGCAAAAGTGTATCGCGATAAAAGCTGGCTGGATGGCAAGGATACTATCGTTATAGATTATTCCAAAACTTCATTTGTTGCCAAAGCGATCCGCGACGAAATTCGTGAAATAGAACCTGGTGTCTATCTAGGCAAAGTATGGTGGGGAAAATGGCGGGTTCTTGATTTTGCCCTGACTCGCGATAACGTAGATTAGAGTTATGTACAAACAACGCCCAGCTTGAGACACAATCATGACACCTCAGTCCACTTTTATGATCACCGCGACGGTGCGCGTTGGGGAGCTTAAAAATTTACGCACACTGTTAGCATCATTGAACCAGGAAGAAATACCTGGACACGCCAATCCTGAAAACAATCTGGTACCATTTGGCAAATTTGACCGCCTGCATTTTGCGCGCTTTGTCATTATAGAAG
Organism: Nitrosomonas marina; assembly: GCF_900111605.1. Classification (GTDB taxonomy): domain Bacteria; phylum Pseudomonadota; class Gammaproteobacteria; order Burkholderiales; family Nitrosomonadaceae; genus Nitrosomonas; species Nitrosomonas marina_A. The sequence continues at coordinate 67,150 of NZ_FOIA01000011.1, forward strand.
CAAAAACAGCGCACGAAATCACTGCATTTGGTGTCAACCCGAGACCATGGCGCCCCACTCTTGCTTTTCTTGGAGACATTGACGGCGACAAGGAATCATTTCTGGCACAACTAGCTGAGCACGCAGCATCCGGCCTGAAACAAATATTTTCATATTGTGAAGATTTTTCCGAAGAAGGCTCTGACTTGTTGGAATGGATGAAACGCCACAATGTGGACCAACAGGCAAATTACGTCAACTGGATTGGTCGAACAGTCAAACAAATTCATGAAGAAGCCGCGCTACATCAGAGTTTGTCTGCTTATTTACAACAAATCGTCGATGAAGTCGGGCGGGAAAACATTCGGCCGCTACGGCAAAAACTGCTGTCTTATGTTGAAATGGAAAAGCATAAAGGCAGATTGACCCTCACACCCCCGGAACCAACACCTGTCGGTTGGAAAACTAAAAATTTAATGCACAAGTTTGGCGTTCCACTGATACTGTTGCTTTTATCACCAATTTTCCTGATTATCGCGCCTTTTTTTGCGATACGGTTACGAATGCTGGAGCGTTCGGATCCGGAACTTTTTATAAGGCCCAGTCGCGAACACATCAAGACCCTGACAGTTCAGGAGGACTGGGATGTAAGCAATCAATACAGTGTTTTCGGCGATGTGAAGCCTGGCCTTTTCCGGTTGCTGACTTTCAGATTTATCGTCTTCCTGACCGACTATATCGCCAGGCATATTTATAACCGGGGTTACCTCACGCGCATTAAAACTATTCATTTTGCACGCTGGGTATTTGTGGATAACAACCATCGTGTCTTTTTCGCCAGTAATTATGATGGCAGTCATGAAAGCTATATGGACGATTTTATTAACAAGGTCGGCTGGGGTTTAAATCTATTGTTCAGCAATGGTGTCGGTTATCCGACTACCACATGGTTAATAAAAGACGGTGCGCAACGGGAACATCCGTTCAAATACACGCAACGGCGACATCAAATACCTACCGAAGTCTGGTACAAGGCTTATCCGGGATTAACTGCCGTAGATCTGGCGCGTAACAGTCGAATCCGGCAAGGAATAGAAAACCGGCAATGGAATGATGCAGAACTCCGCGAATGGTTGAGCTTGATTTGAGCAGGGGCGTGAAATGAATAAAACAAGCAACTTTGAATTTGATGACTTGCAGGGACTGCTGCGCTTTGGCCATGGCAAGTTAACCGATACCTGTTTTTTGCTGCTGAATATTGCAGACGTAGATGCTGCCAAACAGTGGTTGAGCGCTGCGCCAATCACTGATGCCAGTACCACCGACACTTTACCGGACACCGCTTTGCAAATTGCTTTTTCCGTCGAGGGACTGCGTACGCTGAAACTCAGGGAATCCGTAATAGAAGGATTCTCGGATGAGTTTATTGTCGGCATGACAGGCGATGAAAGCCGCTCGCGTCGACTTGGGGATGTAGACGACAACACACCGTCCAAGTGGGAATGGGGAGGCAGTGAAACTGCTGTTCCGCATGTTTTATTATTGCTTTATGCCAGACAGGGCGAACTGGATCACTGGCGGACAACGGTCGAAGGAGAACATTTCGCAGAGGCATTTCATTTACTGAGTCAACTGCCGACCCAGTCTATTAATGATATTGAACCGTTCGGGTTCGTGGATGGTATCAGTCAGCCTACCATTGACTGGATGCAGAAACAAAGCACGGATATTCATGAACGTGACCGCTATTCCAATTTGCTGGCGCCAGGCGAAATGGTATTGGGCTATCCGAATGAATATGGACACTACACACCGCGACCGCTTATTGACCCGCAAGAGGACAGACTTGCAGCGGAACTGCCTGACGCCGAAGACGAACCGCGACTTAAAGACCTTGGCCGCAATGGAACTTATCTGGTAATACGGCAGCTAAGCCAGGATGTCCCTGGCTTCTGGCGATTCCTTGACAAAGAAGCGGCATCCGATGCTGACCGGCGCGAACAGATCGCTACCGCCATGGTGGGCAGAGAGCGCAACGGAACACCATTGATCGCAGAACACATCCCCGGCATTGCAGCTGAAGATCATGGAAATAATTTTACCTTTGACCTCGATCCGAAAGGAAATCATTGTCCGATTGGCGCACATATCCGCAGGGCAAATCCGCGTACAGGCGATTTTCCACCGGGTGTGACCGGTTTGTTCAGTCGCCTGATCAAAATACTCGGTTTTGCGCAGGCGCCGGAAGAGGACTTGATCGCATCCTCCCGCTTTCATCGTTTGTTACGCCGGGGACGCAGTTACGGTTCTGTATTATCGCCGGAGGACGCAGTAAAGCCTGATGCGCCTGCCGGCGATCGCGGCATACAGTTTATTTGTCTGGTCGCCAACATTTCCAGGCAATTTGAGTTTGTTCAGAATGCTTGGATGGTCAATAGTAAGTTTGGCGGCGTACAGAATGAAAGAGGACCATTGGTAGGGCACCGAAAACCATTAATTGACGGTCAATCCACTGATCATTTTAATCGTCCCGACGCAGCAGGAACGATGAGAACAGTTTGTCATTTGCCGCAATTTGTAACAGTACGCGGCGGTGGTTATTTTTTTATGCCGGGGTTACGCGCTTTGAAATACATTGCCGCCACACCGACTAACGGGAGAGATAGCGCATCATGATGGACAGAAACCCTATCGTCAGCCGTATACTTAAAGCCATTCATAATTTTCTGATTATTTTGTTGCGCATAGAGCGTCGGCTTGAGCCCTGGTTTCGTCAACAATGGGATTTTCTTTTCCGTGAACCGTCAGCCCGATTTATCCAGTACTTAAAGAACCGGCGTCGTAAAAATCTGGGGTTAAAGATTGCTGAAGAAAGAGTCGATCCTGACGAGGAAGAGAGTCTGAACCAGATTATCGATCTCATGTCCGATCAAATGCGCGGGCGTTTTAAACCTGGCGGGTATGAACGCGGCGGCAATACTAAAACGCATGGAATTGTTCGCGCGACAGTCACCATACGTGATGACCTGCCTGAACATTGTCGTAAAGGAATTTTTGCGGAACCGCGCAGTTACCCTGCTTATGTGCGTTATTCCGGACCCGGGCCGAACGTACCCGCCGACATCAACGATGTCGGTTTTATGAGCATGGCGGTAAAGCTCATGGGGGTCCCTGGCGAAAAGCTTATGGATGAGGAAAAATTCACACAGGACCTGATTACCACCAGTGGTGGCGCAACATTTGTCACACCCAACACAAGGGAAAATGTCAAACTGCAGTACTGGAGCCTAAGGGACATGACATTGTATTATTTTCTCAACCCGATGGACTCCCATATTCTCGATTTTTTCATGCAGAGCCTGTGGAACGAAACCCAGTACAACCCGCTGGGACAGCGGTACTGGAGCTGCACGCCGTATTTGCTGGGTGAAGGCCAGGCCATGATGTACACATTCATCCCCAAAACAAAAGACGTTGAACGACACATTCCGGGCCTTCCCTTCGGTGAAGTTCCCTTTAATTATCTGCGGGATAACATGGTTAAAACATTAGCTGAAAAAGATGTCGAATTTGATTTGATGATTCAACTGCAAACTGATCCGCATCTAATGCCGATCGAAGATGGATCGATTCGCTGGCCGGAAAAATTATCACCTTTTATACCAGCTGCAACTGTACATATTCCAAAACAGAAATTTGATTCCGAAGCGCAGTTTGAATTTGCCAAGCGCCTGAAAATGAACCCATGGCATTGTTTGCCCGAACATCGGCCTTTGGGCAACCTAAATCGTGCACGATTTAGAATGTATTATGAATTGTCCCGGTTTCGCCAGGAAATGAATGAAACCACACATTTGGAACCTACCGGGGACGAAGTATTTGATTAATTTAAAGACAAACACGCAGTGCTCATGCATATAAATGCCATTAACAGCGCCTTATCAAGACGCTACACACGGATTTTTGAAAATTTCTTATTCAATAATTCCGTTTTTTAGACATAATCTTTACGCAACCAAATTGATACACGTTACGACAAAAAGGAAACCCGATGCACTAGATGACCAACAATAATCCGGCCCCGGCATATTTGATCAGAAAATAGCTGTTGCTGGTTTCTTGTTTACGCGGACAAATTAAAGCAATATTTCCAGCAACAATGGGAGGATATCATGAAACTTGGTTTAGCTCTCTCTGGTGGCGGATTCCGTGCCGCTTTTTTTCATATTGGTGTTTTGGCCCGCATGGCGGAAATTGGCAAACTCAGACAAGTTGAGGTCATTTCTACGGTTTCAGGTGGTTCGATTGTAGGCGCCATGTATTACGTCAAACTGAAAAAACTGTTTGAAACGAATATATCACCTTCAAACGAACAATTGGTTCAGCTGGTTCAGGAGCTGGAAATCGAATTTCTTGAAGGCGTACAAAAAAATATCCGTATGCGGACATTCCTGAATCCGCTCAAAAATCTCAAAATGTCTCTTGCCAGCTATTCGAGGAGCGATCGCTTAGCTGAACTTTATGACAAATTTTTTTACCGCCCGGTACTCAACCCTGTCAGCAGTGAAATGATAAAAATGCGCGACCTGAAGATTAATCCCGGCGGCAGGCCAGCGCATCCCGATGAATTCAATAAAACTTCCCACCAGCATTTCGCTTCCCAGCTGCCCATTATAAACACACTAATAGAAAACGAAGCATGCAAACTACCCATAATTCTGATCAATGCCACTTCATTAAATAGCGGACATAACTGGCGCTTTGAAGCATCGCGGATGGGCGAGCCCGATGCAACAGGGTCTAAAGCTTTATCAAAAATCGACAAAAATTGCCGATTCAGCAGACCAAAAACGTATGAGGACATGCCTGAAAGACCTAGAGAAACCAAGCTGGGACATGCAGTCGCTGCCTCTGCTTGCGTGCCAGCCTTGTTTCACCCTTTGTCTGTCAGCGAACTGTATCAGGAGGATTGCCGCATCCAGCTTGTTGATGGCGGAGTACACGATAATCAGGGTATCCAAGCGCTTATCGACAGGCAATGTGACGAAATGATAGTCAGCGATGCATCTGGTCACATGAGTGATGAAACAGCGCCATCTACCCAGATACATCAGGTATTAATGCGGAGCAATAAAATCCTGATGGATAGGGTACGGGAAGAGGAACTAAAAAGTATTCTTGATGATAATGACATCAAAGTAACCTTTATGCATTTGCGTCAGGGCCTGACTAAAAAAACTTTTGCATACATCAACGAACCCAATCCGATAACATCTGAGCCGAGCCAGACTCTCTGTTTCGGCGTTCATCCGGAGATTCAGGATGCAGTTTCTCATATCCGCACCGACCTGGATTCATTTTCAGACATTGAAGCGGATACACTGATGGCTGACGGCTATTTAATGAGCAAGTATCAGTTTGAAGAAAAGAAGGCAAAGATTCAGGGGAATTGGCGATTCTCATATATGTTTGATCTGGTGACCAGCAACAACAATCCCGAGTTAATCAAGCATCTCAAAACTTCAAGCAAACAGTTCCTGAAGGTGTTCTTTTTAAAACCGATGATAAGTATCACTTTATTCCTGCTGCTTGCAGCTATCATCGGTGGCGCTATCTGGTGGTCGTTCGGCGACCAGATACAAGCCTACCTGGATCAGCCACTGAATATAGAAACAAGGTATGACTTATTCATTTATATTGCTGTGGCCGCTCTTTTCATGATTTTATCGTTTCTGTTTGCTCGATTGAAAGTGTTGTATTCCTTGCGCAAATCGATCTGGCGGTTTCTTGCACACGCTCTGCTTCCTGCATTGGGATCGATATTCATCATGCTGCACCTGGTAACATTTGATAAAGTCTTTTTGAAAGCTGGAAAACGGGAAAAATTTATCAAACAGCGCAAGGAGTAGAAATTCAAGGCAAGGCAAGGATGAACAGGGAGTATTGAAGATGATTATCATAAGCTCAAGAGAAAATTTTATTGATCCGGACAGAATTTCCGCTAAAGGACACATAATTCGGAAAATAGACTTTAACAAAGATAAAACGCTGCGTGACAATATTCTGCTTCCTGACTTCCTGATCCTACTAAAAGAATTAACCCAGATTTCCCGTTAGGAAAATTTCTAATGGAAGCCGTTAGAGAAACTTGTTGAATATAAAGTTGTTTCTATAAATTTGAGTTGCTTAAATCTGTAAGTTTTCCTTCCGGGAGATTTCGACAAAAGTTTTATTTGATTGGTTTTTCGTTATTGGGAAATCCCTAATGGAAAATCTGGGATTAAAGAACAAAAATACTTTGATATTGGTACACGGATATAATAATGAGCAGTTTGAAGGTTACGATGCATATCAAATTATAGAAAACCAGATTAAAAAAATAATTCCCGGTATCTATGATTATGTGATTAATTATTCCTGGCCTGGTGGCGATCAGTTGCTGGAATGGTGGCAGGTAAAAACAAGATCCAACTCCATTGCGCGTGTTTTTCGTTTTCTAATTGAAGCACTGGCAGGAACAGCAAACAGTCTGGACATGATGACACACAGCCTGGGGGAAAAGCCTTGGTCTTTTTTCAAAAAACAAACTGGTCGCGAAATTATATAACAGAGCAGCGCCCTTATATGTATCGGTAGCAATACCTGCGCTTGTCACATACACACGATCCATTTCTTACTCGAAAAACCAATACTGACAAATGAGGATATAGTCTCATTCTGCGCCAGTTGCCTTTAAGCAAATATTATTTGCCTGCCCTATGGTAAACTAAGTTATCTAACGCATAACTTAAAGTATGCACGGCGCGGCACGAAAAAAATTATACTGTTTTTTGTAGGGTGGACTTTAACCAAACCATGTAAATACTATAAGATTCATGTCACAATAGCAGCAGGTTAATTTGTGTTGGTGATTTGACAATATCGTTAAGACTATAACCTCGATTGATCGTTATCAAAGAGAACAAACGGCATTCACCCTCAAAGAAAAATTAGCTATTGTTTTTTAATCCTGATAGTTGTCCACACGCTGATGTTTTAGTCTATGCAAATAAAACATTACAAAAATTCACTCCTATATAGAACAAACCTGGAAATTTGTTAATAATGGGCTGGATGATGAGTACAGTTGGTAATCTGCTGGCAAATTACCTGACGAAACCGCTCAAGAAAACAACGCATATCGCACCGATCAACCAGGAAACGTTGCGGGCGACCCTGCAACCGGGCGATGTATTGCTCGTCGACGGAAATACACGTCTGAGCGTACCAATTAAATACCTGACACAGTCCACCTGGTCACATGCCGCAATGTACGTCGGCGAGGATGCGTTGCCCGCACGCGAGTCCTGGCAGATGCCGCTGGTTCTGGTCGAGGCAGATTTGAAATACGGCGTACATGCCATAACACTGGCACATTATGCACATCTAAATACGCGTATCTGCCGCCCCGTCGGTTTACTGGAAGAAGATCGCAAACGCGTAGTCGATTTTGTCGTTGAACGTATCGGCCATCATTATGATCTGAAAAATATTCTTGATCTTGGCCGCTACCTGTTTCCGTTCGCACCGGTTCCAACCAGACTGCGGCGACGGCTGTTGGCACTTGGCAGCGGTGATCCGACTCGAGCGATCTGTTCGACTCTCATCGCGCAGGCATTTTATTCCGTGTCGTATCCCATACTGCCGGACATCAAACGCGAATGGATGGATGATCCGGAGTGTGCTGACTGCTATGCCGAAATATACCATATTCGACATCACAGCCTGTACACACCACGCGATTTCGATATCTCGCCTTTCTTCGATATCATAAAACCATCGATTGTGAACGGCTTCAATTATCGCTCAATCAATCTGAAAACAAGTCATGAAACATCTCAGAGAACAGCTGAGACTTCACCCGACCCACAAAATTCCGCTTCCAAGCAAAAGCATTCCGCTTCGTAGAAGAAGAACATCAACTGGATACGGCTGAATCTAATTTAGTAGAAATAAGACAAACTAAGCAAGATCAGATACCATCATTACTTTCCCGATGAAAACAACTGCTGTCAAAAGTATTGATTTTCTGGTTTTAGTGATAGCAATGAGCGGTTCCCCTTAAAAGACAGGTTAAGTCGAGATCAGCCAGATGTTACAGCAGGCACATCAGTATCAGAAACCGATGCTGACAGCAGGATCATTCCTCAAATCTGTTTGTAATCGGGTACCGCCAGGTCGTGCCAAAATCACATTGTGTGATACGAATGCCGGGGGGCGACTGACGGCGTTTGTATTCATTGATCTTGATTAGATGAATAACACGATGAACATCCGGTTCGCTGAAGCCTTTTTCGATAATTTCAACTGACGACAAATTATTTTCAATATATGCTTCCATAACCGCATCCAGCACTTCATATGGGGGCAGACTGTCCTGATCAGTCTGATTATGGCGCAACTCTGCCGTCGGCTCGCGTTCTATAATACGCTGCGGAATGATTTCGGCAATTTGATTACGATACTTACACAGCTGATAAACCATGGTTTTGCTGATATCTTTTAAAACTGAAAAACCACCAGCCATATCGCCATATAAGGTACAGTAACCGACGGCAATTTCGGATTTATTACCGGTGGTCAGAACGATATAGCCGGTTTGATTTGACAATGCCATCAGTAATGTACCGCGTATACGTGCTTGCAGATTTTCAGGGACTGTGCTGACGTAATTATTGTCCGGTGAGACCTGAAAGTCATTTTTCAGTGTCAGTAAAAAATGATCAAACAATGGTTTAATCAAACTCTGGTTATGTTTGACACCCAATGTTTTAGCCATCGTTGCCGCATCCTCGAGGCTGAAACTCGATGTATACTGGGTGGGCAGCATGACAGTCTGTACCCGTTCGGCGCCCAGCGCATCCACTGCAATCGCCAGCGTCAATGCTGAATCTATACCACCAGACAAACCAATGAGCACGCCGGGAAAACTGTTTTTGTCAATATAGTCCCGTACCCCCACGCATAAAGCCTGATATATGCTGGCGACCGTCGACAGTTGAGGTTCGATATTACCATTCACCGGCTCACGGTTTTCGATTTCAACCAGACCTAGTTCCTCATTGAATTCCGAGAACTGGTGCGTCAATATGCCTTGCCTGTTCATCACAAAAGACGCGCCATCAAATACCAGCTCATCCTGACCACCCACTAAATTGGCATGAATTACGGTGATACCCGTTTCGTTAATAAATTGCTGGGTGAGCTGATAGCGGGAAACCTGCTTATCGATATGGTATGCTGATGCACTCAGCACCAGCAAATGATCAACATCCGCATCAAACAATACGTTGCCCTCTTGGGCATGAGCCTGCCAAAAATCTGCGCAGATCAGAATGCCAAACGTCTCTCCGGCCACTTCGAACCGGCAAGGTTCTGAGCCTTTGTCGAAATAGTAATACTCGTTGAAAAACGGGGCCCGGTTCAGAACACGCTTATGATGGAATGCTATAATTTCACCATCCTGTATGACTGATGCCGCATTGTAAAGCTTGCCATTTCTGAAGTCCGGATGACCGACAACCGCTATGATCCCGGAAATCTTTTGAGCCAGATCGGTCAATGCATTGGCGCAGTGCTCATAAAAAGCTTCTCGCAACAACAAATCAACCGGCGGATAACCGGACAATGCCAGTTCCGGCGTTACAATCAAATCGGCACCGGCGTTTTTTGCTTCCTCTACTGCAACGACAATTTTTGCAGCATTACCGGCAATATCACCGACAGCAAGGTTGAGTTGAGCTATGACAATCTTCATGTAAGAACGAACTCATCCGAACCGGCTAAAAAGGCAACGTAACATCCGGCATAATCCGTTGGATGTTGTCACGAAAATCCTGTTGAATGCGTTCAAGCGCTGTTATATTCTCGGCTTCAAAACGCAGTACGATAACAGGTGTTGTATTCGATGCGCGCGCTAGTCCGAATCCATCTTCATATTCAACCCGCAGCCCGTCAATTGTTATAACCTGCCTTGCGCCGCTGAAACGCGCATGTTGCTGAAGCGCCGCAATCATGGCCTGATTTTCTCCTTCCTGGACCCTGATCTGCAACTCCGGCGTATTGACTGAATCGGGGAGGCTGTTTAAAACGCTTTCCATATCGTCAGTGTGACTTAGTAATTCCAGCAGCCGTGCACCGGCATATAAGCCATCATCAAATCCGTACCAGCGCTCCTTGATAAAAAAGTGCCCGCTCATTTCACCTGCCAGCAATGCGTTTGTTTCCCTTAATTTGGCCTTGATAAAGGAGTGACCTGTCTTCCACATTATGGGAACGCCGCCATGCTTTTCGATCCAAGGCGCCAGATTGCGCGTACATTTGACATCAAAAATAATCTGGCCACCCGGATTTCTGGACAACACATCTGCAGCAAACAGCATGAGCTGACGATCCGGATAAATAATATTGCCTTTTTTGGTCACGACGCCCAGGCGGTCGCCATCGCCGTCAAAAGCAATCCCGATTTCGGCATCGGTGGTTGCGAGCGCATGGATTACATCGCGCAGATTGTCAGGCATCGACGGATCAGGATGATGATTGGGAAACGCGCCATCGACATCACAAAACAGTTCAATCACATCGCAGCCCAGTTTCCGGTAAAGAACTGGCGCAAATGCGCCTGTAACGCCATTGCCGCAATCAACAACGATTTTCATCGGACGATCAAGCTTAACATCACCGACTATTCTCTGAATATAGTCATCCCCAACATCGCGTTTGGCGTAATTGCCATTACCATGCGCGAGTTCCTGGTTGTCAATGCGTATACGTAGCGCCTGTATGGAATCTGCCGCCAGTGTTTCGCCTCCCAGAACGATTTTGAAACCGTTGTACTCCGGTGGATTATGACTACCTGTCACCATGACGCCGGAAAAGCTGCAATGTTCAAATGCTGCAAAATAAAGTATCGGCGTTGCCACCATGCCCACATCCAGCACATCAACACCGCTTTTAAGAATACCTTTTATCAGTGCCTCAGCTAGTGAAGGCCCAGACAACCGGCCATCCCGTCCTACTGCAATTGAAGCAACGTGACGGGCACGCGCTTCGGAACCAATTGCATGTCCTATGGCCTCAACATGGTCAGTGGTCAGGTTTTGATCAACAATACCCCGGATATCGTAGGCCTTGAATATCTCATGTGGAACAGATTGCTTTGCCTCGTTCATAATACCCAGCGCCAGTTATTCATCAAAAAAATCATGTCAATGGTGTCCCGCAAGCGGACCGCCCTTAAGCGTATAGTGGGTACCGCAATAAGGACACAAAGCCTCGCCAGTTTTCTCTATCGGCAGAAAAACCCGTGGATGCGTATTCCATAGTTGCATCTCGGGAGTCGGACAATGTAACGGCAACTCATCGACCGTAATTTCAATTTCTCTATTTTTATTATCTGTTTGCTGATTCATAATTAATACATTCCCATTAAGCTTAACCAACTAAAGTAAGCCAATCACTGTGATCGGTGTTTTTACCCTTGACACAATCGAAAAACAGGCTTTGCAGCTGCGTTGTTAGCGGACCGCGTTTGCCGCCGCCGATAGTACGGTTATCCAATTCACAAATAGGCGTGATTTCTGCAGCTGTGCCGGTAAAAAATGCCTCATCGGCGCAATAGACTTCATCGCGTGTAATGCGTTTTTCCGTAACAGGGATACCCAGTTCCAGTGCCAGTTCGATGACAGAGGCACGGGTAATTCCCTCGAGACAGGACGTCAAATCAGGTGTATAAAGCGTGCCGTGCTTAACGATAAAAATATTTTCACCAGACCCTTCCGCAACGTAGCCTTCCGAATCAAGCAGCAATGCTTCATTATAACCGCATAATGCGACTTCCTGATGAGCGAGTATAGAGTTGGCGTAGGTTGTCACCGATTTGGCGCGACACATGTTGATGTTGACATGATGACGGGTAAATGAAGACGTTTTCACGCGTATTCCTGTTTCCAGACTGTCGGCGCCCAGGTAAGTGCCCCATGACCATGCTGCAATGGCGACATGGACTGATAGTGTTCTCGCAGAAAGTCCCATTGCCTCGGAACCGTAAAAAACGATCGGACGAATATAACCTGATGTCAGATTATTCTGTTTGACAACATCACATTGCGCCTGCATGACTGTCGCCTTGTCGTACGGCATTTTCATCATAAAAATATGCGCTGAGTTAAAAAGCCGATCGGTATGTTCTCTTAACCGAAATATAGCCGCCCCCTGCGCCGTCTCATAAGCGCGCAATCCCTCAAATACACCCATTCCATAGTGAAGCGTATGTGTCAGCACATGCGTATTGGCTTCCCGCCAGGGAACCATTTCGCCGTCGTACCAGATAACGCCGTCACGATCAGCCATTGACATCCAGAAACTCCCGAAAAAAGACCTGTTGAAAATCGTATTCTAACTGATTTTTCCTGCCGCGTTGAAAGCTCTCTGCCAAACACAGCATACAAAAAAAAGCGATCAACGATTTTACAACAACATGTGGAAACGCCCAGCAACTATATCTTTCGACTGTCGTACGCCCAGTTCAACAGCGCCTGCCTCTGTTTACGGCGACATTTCAGGTCACCTTTCAGACAATTTTTCCTGATTTGCGCAGTATGCCGCTTCATTGCCTTCCACCGTTTGATTTGACGGATATCGTCTGAACATCTGCGCCCCATAAAATAGCGACAATACCATTGAAACCAGCCCCTCGGATCATCCGTATGAATCCAGCCTTTCTCACGCCAGACTGCCAGCGATTGAGACGCATTGACACCATAAAAATTCATTTCCGGTACATGTCGCTCATGGCACAGCCGAGCATTGGCAAACCAGTCTGCAGGGAATTCATCAACACAATCTGTCATATATTTGCCGCCGAACACTCCCATTTGCAGCATTTGCCCGGGAGTCAGTTCAGGTTTGAATTCAGGATGGAAATGCTCTCCGGCCGGTTCGGTCAGATAGTACGAAAACTGTTGCTGCATCAGATCATTAACGACTACTTTGCGTTTTTTCATGCCGTTTCAACTAAATTTCACATATCGCCTGTAATTGATGCGTTGATACGGAGAGCCGGAAAATCAGTGAACCGTCGGCCCCGCATCGCGAAAAATGGCATCGATCGCCAGCGCATCAAAACGGTACTCACGATTACAGATATCGTCATGAACAATAACCTCGCCGCGTTCACGCAAAATAGAATTCACCTCTTCGCGCCCCAGCGATTGTAACATTTCACAGATTTTTGCAGTATTTTCCTGACAACCATAGCTGATCGACTGCGCTTCGAAGATGCGGACGGATTCTTCAAAAAACAGACGTCTGAGTATCTCCTCAGAAGTGTGTGCAAACAGGGTACCATCATAGGCGGTTGCCGCCAGCGTTTCTATACGCGTCCAGCCGTCGGGATCTCGTTCGTCGGTCAATGGCATTTTCTGCAACAGAATACCCAGAACGGAAGCATTAGACGTCGCCAGAAACAAACGCGATGACAACTGCTCGGACTGTCTGAAATAGTGTTCGAAAATCTCGCCAATGGTATCGCCATCCAGCGGAACGATACTCTGATAGGCTTCTCGCATTGAATCCTTGTCCAGTGTCAACACCAGTCGGCCGTGTCCCAGCAACTCCGGAACAGGCTGTACAGAAATTTTCGGGGTATATTTTGCCATACCTCTCAAATACAGGTTTTTGTCACAATCAATCACTAGCATGGAAACAGGACCGTTACCCTGTAGCTGAACGGTCAATCGCCCAGGCTGTTTGAGTTGGTCGCTCAACAACAGCGTAACAGCACTCATTTCACCAAGTAATTGCATCACAGGCTCTGGATATTTCCGGTCTTGCACCATTTGCCGCCAGACACTGTCAAGATGCACGACAGCACCGCGAATATCCAGATCTTCCAGTAAAAAACGTTGTACATAGTTATTCATTTAATACTCAACCCCTTCTTTTTTGTATTGCAATCCATGCTTGCCCCAAAGCAACAGCGCTGTCATCGGGTGGTATATTCCGAGCTGTATAAATGGATAATACGTCGCCCGATGAACTGTTTTTAAGTTTATTCATCAGCCCCTGCAGCAAGACCCTATTATGAAAGCAGCCACCGCCCATGGCAAGCCGGGTTATGCGATAGCGCCGAACGGCCTGCAAAACCCATTCAGCCAACCCGGTAGATAATGTCGCATGAAATTTCGACGCTGCTCTGGCAATATCCCGTTTGATCGATTGATTACTCGCCAGGTATGAAAGCAATGGAAAAAAATCAAGCGTATTGTCTTCTGTGACCAGATAACCGTTTTCCAGCGCGTCTTCCGGACCGTATTGTTCGGCCAGTTGTTGCAAGGCGACCGCTGCCTGGGCTTCATGCGCTTGAACCATGTTCACACCCAACAAACCCGCCGCCGCGTCGAATAGCCGGCCCATACTGCTTGTCCGAGGACAGTTAATATTTCTCTGCAGCATGGCGGCAACTGAAGGAGCAGCCAACTGAGCAGGAAAACGCTTTTCAATTTCATCACTGCGACCTGCCCTTGCCAGCACGGCGGCTGCCATGCGCCAGGGCTCCTGCGCTGCCCGATCTCCGCCGGGCAGTGGCAGTTTTGCCAGATGACCGATACGTTGAAAACCACTATCGTCTACATACAATAATTCGCCACCCCAAGGCGACAGATCCGAACCCAGTCCAACACCATCCAGAGCCAGACCAACCACCGGCTCTGTAACCCCATGCTCGGCGCAGACAGCCGCGACATGTGCATGATGATGCTGTACAGCGATAACGGGTTTACATCGACTCGCCGCAAAGTTGCGTGCAAACATGGTACTGTAAAATTCAGGATGCAGATCATGTGCAATTATTTCAGGCACAATGTCCAGCTGCAGGCACATTTCTGCAACAACGGCATCCATTTTTTTTCTCGCTTCAACACTACTCAAATCACCGATAACAGCGGAAAGATAGGCCTGGTTTCCTTGGGACAGACAGACAGTATTTTTCAACCACGCCCCGCAAGCCAGAACAGACGGGCCGCTGACCGGCAGATTGACAACCCGAACAGCTGACAGGTCAATTTCAGTCACTGGCATGCTGTGTTGAAACAATCGCTCTTTTCGCCTTTACTGCACAGTGATGACTACGTTTGATCCAATCGAACCATGCCGGCATACCAGTCCCCAGGGTGGCTGATACCTGAATGATTTGCAGCGACGGATTGACCCGATGCGCATATTCGATTACGCGACAAACATCAAATGACAGATAAGGCAGCAAATCGCATTTATTCAACAGCATTAAATCCGCTGCACGAAACATATCCGGATATTTGAGCGGTTTATCCTCGCCTTCAGTCACCGACAGAATTACCACCTTATGCGCTTCACCCAGATCAAATCCAGCCGGACAGACCAGGTTGCCGACATTTTCGATAAAAAGTGCACTGTTTTCCTGCAAATCGAGTCGCTGAATGGCATGCCCCACCATGTGTGCGTCAAGATGGCATCCCTTGCCGGTATTGATTTGCAGCGCCTGTACACCGGTTGCGCGAACCCGCATTGCATCCTGATCGGTCTGCTGATCGCCTTCTATAACCGCAATCGACAAGTCACTCTGCAAAGCCCTGATAGTCTCGACCAGCAGCGTGGTTTTACCGGAACCGGGGCTCGACACAAGATTCAACATCAAAATACCATGTTCCGCCAGAAGTTGACGGTTGGTTTGCGCATACCTGTCATTTTTAGCCAGAACAGCCCGTTCGATTCTGACCCGGCGCGATTCGCCCACATCAGATACGCCGTGTTCATGCACATGCGCACGCCTGCTCCCTGAATAGTCGTGATCGTGTTGGTGCAAGATTGTCCCATCCACATGAACCTGATCCGATCCGCAACCACATGTTGTACACATTGCCCGCTCCTACTCTACTTCCATTTCTGAAATCCGTATTTCATTGCCACGAATTACATCTGTCGCATAACAGCCGCAATTCGGACAGGCATCATACAGGGTACTGATAGCCGCTTCGCAACCACATTGCACGCAGCGACAGCGACCGGGTATATCGATGATTTCCAGCACCGCCTGTTGCGCGACGGTACCGTCAACAACAGTGGAAAAACAAAACCGCAATGCGTCTTTCTCAACGCATGACAGCTGTCCAATTTCAACCCATACCGTTTTTACCCGAATAAATCCCTGTTCGGCTGCAGACTCTTCGATTATCTGCAACATATTTTCGGCCAGCGACAGTTCATGCATTTCTCATCCCTAATCCCATTCTACTCATATTACCGAACAGCGTAATACTGGCTGTGTTCATTGTGGCATACTATGGCACTACATTGACAACAATAACAGTGTTGCACGATCAATCAAACAGCACCCTCGAATGTTTGTATCGCCGATCTATAAACCGTATCGCCAATTCAAGATTTTTTGCAGCCTTTTCACTCAACCTGTCTCCCAAGGCAAAATTATAACCGCGAATCCGCAATAAGAAAGCAGCCGGCGCATCGCGTTGATAAACCAGCTGGTAAACATACAGCAGTGCGGCCGGCGTTAATGCATGGCTGGTATAACTGTCATCCTTTTGTGCACAAATGGTTGAAAACACGAATGGCTCAGTACAGCTGACATCCGCATCAACAAAGATAACCTCATCTTGTCCCTGCAGATCGGTCACATGCTCGACCAGCAATTGCATATCACTACGGCAGCTGACATTTTCGCATTCGGACAGGACGGTTTTTTCCACACACAATAACCCAAGCACATCGTCACCCCGACCTGGATTGCCATAGCCAAAAATAAGCAGACGCTTCACAGTTTGAGAAGATAAAATCCGTTTGTTAGTATATTGCTTTGTTTTCTCATATTCTTGGAAACGATGCAACAACTGCTGATTACGCTTGGAATCATATTGTTAATTATCGGTGTGGCTTGGCCAGTATTGTCCAAACTGCCTTTCGGCCGTTTGCCGGGCGATATTTATATCGAGAAAGAAAACTTTACGTTTTATTTCCCCCTGACAACCGGCCTGCTGATTTCAATCATCCTGTCCGTATTGTTATGGTTCTTGACGCGTAAATGATACCGGACAAGCACATTTTATTTGCCGCTCCGGTTTAGCTGTGTAGAGCGGCCATTAAATAATGCTGAGGCATCTAATACCAGGTCAAAATCGACAACGAGTATTCAAGCTATTGGATATTGCAGTCAATAGTGCGTAAACTGTTCAAGTCAACAGTTATTTTGGAGGCATGGCTGCATCGGTCAATTGAACTGCCGCACACTTAGATAACGGCTTTCATGAATGATTCGCACTGCAAGCAGACATATGACTACCCTGGTACTTTATCAATATGATATTGCTAGAGTACTAGTAAACTGCATAATTTGAAAGGAGAAAACACAATGTCGACAGTTACTTTTGAAGTCAAAACCTATGAGATCAAAATTGCACGCGAACTCACCGCTATGTCAGGCGGAGTAACATCCAAATTTCCCGCATATATTTTATGCAGGGGCGATAACTATCACGTCGTAATTTATATTCTGAACGACAGCAGTCCGGTACCTTCCAACACATTCATTCCGGAACGTAAGCGCGGCACGATCTTTGCTCCAAAATGGCAATATGAGTGGTTTGTCGATCTGTTACGTAATGAGAAACCGGTTTATTGCTATCTGAACAGCCAGTCGCCGGACTGGAATGCGCTTTACACGGGCCAGGAACCCGTTGGTGAACACGAAATGTAAATTATAGTTTCGGTCGCGAATCTGTTCATGATAGATGACCTTGATTATAAGGCATGATGACCGAGTCCGACACCGCCGTTTAAACCCGGTGCTAAAGCGGTAGCAGCAGCTTCTACTCACAAACAATCATTTTACAAACTTACATACAACCAGTTCATGTCGGCGGGCTTAGGACTCTTGTGTATTTCTTTCTATTGCTGTCATGTCATACAAGAGCTTAGCAGCAATCAACTGAATACGTTTTTCATAATGCATTTTATTGCATGTTGTGCGCTGTCTTTAAAAGCGAGACAATGGGAAAATTGTCATTTTCCTGCGCAATAGATAACGCACTCTGGCCAAGCACATTCCGTGCATGAATATTGGCCCCTTTCCCAAGTAAAATTTCAACGATAGCCGGCTGATTTTTCTGTACGGCAAACATAAGTGCGTTCGAGCCGTTCTGGTCGCTGACGTTTATATCGAGCGACTGTTCAAGTAGATTAAAGACAATATCGTATTGCTCAAATACGATTGCGTTCATCAGTGCGGTTCGACCGATTCGATTCTGTTTATTGACATCGGCTCGTCGCTTCAGCATCAGCTTCACGGTATCCAGATGCCCGTAAGAAGCCGCTATCATCAATGCAGTATCACCCAGTGAAGTATCTTGCGCATCGACAGGCATGTTCGCATCCAGAAATAATCCAACCAGGTCTGTTTTACCATGCTCGGCCTGCAGAAAAAAATTCGTCAGATCGAAATCAATACCTTTTTCATTTAGCTGATAGCGCGCATTCGCTCTTTTTCTCGCTGCAAGTTCCTGTTGATCGAGCGCACGATCCATAGCAACTTTCATAGCCTGTGCCTGCTTGCGAACATCGGCCAACAGGGCATCAACGGCATGATGACCTGGATTAATCTGCTTTGCTTTAATCAGATTAGACTGCGCAGTTTTCCAGTGTGATTGCGAAATAGCCTGTTTTGCCCGGCGGATAAAATGATGTTGAATACGTTCAATTCCTTGAATCGCTTCACTGTTGTCCGGCTGAATTTCAAGAATCTGTTGATACGTTGCAATCGCGTTATTGTCTTTCGGCAATGTCAAATGACTGTTCTGTTCCAGCGTAACAGCCTGAGCAAGCAGCATCTGCACAGTTTCATCAGGATGTTCGGCCTGCAACTCAGTGGATTGATGCTGATATTTTTTTCCGCTGTCGTCGTTAGTATCAACAACATTGAATGTCACGCTCGCAGCTGCATGATTGGTCGTGGCTTTATGCTGATTTAGCCCATGAAAACCATCCTGGGGCAGTTCATTAACAGGAACCCAGATTTCAGATTGCGCGTTCACGGCGACCTCATTCGACTGCTCGCTGGGTTGCAGCACAAAGAATTGTTGAAAAACAATCACTGTCGTTATGGCTACAACTGCGGAAACAGCACCCGGATATATAAATAAAAGCCAGTTGCGGCTGCGTCCTGTGAAGCTCTCATGATGCTGTACGGGTACAGGACCATATGAAGGGTCCGGTTGCGGTTGCGCATCCAGATCCGGATTGACGGACTCTTGAATATTGCCCTGCAAGGAGGAGCATGCATCGTTTTCTTCGAGCAAGCTGAGTTCTGCAGCTTCAGCAATTTCCTGATCTGTAACCGTCGAATACTGCTTTCTGTCAGCCTGAAACAACGCCATACCGCAAATCGTATTGATATGCCACGGAATTCCGTTTGCAAGCGCGGCAACCGAACGAACTGCGCTCTCGGTAAAAATCGGCTTACCCGTATACTGTACAACGTAAAAACGATGATCAATATAGTTCTTGACTTCAACGTCGCTGAAGGCATTCAGATAATGAATACCTTGAAATATGTTTTTATCCAGTGTTTGTAGTGCTGCGTTCAGCGATTTCTCCAGGCCGCCGCGACCAGCCAGAATGAGTAAAGCCGAATTTTTGCCGGCATTCCGCCTGGCAATGGTGTCCAGTAGCTTTACCAGCGTATCTATATCTATTTCATCGGTAGCGTCCATCTCATACACGGTTTTGCTGCAGTCACCCGCAGGGTTCTCACCGTCATCCCGAACCGCTGCGATCACACCGGAAAAATCATGTTGAGAAGGCTGGCTCAATTCCTGCATACCGACGTAGGCAGACAAATCTTTATAACAGATATCCGGTTCATGTTGTATGACTGTCTTGACTGCGCGCGCAATCAAAGTCGACTTGCCTACACCTGCCGGCCCCAACAAGCAGACAATACCAGTCGACTGAGCTATTGATTTGGTCAATCGATTGAAAACCAATTGGTGACTGTCCGGCAGATAAATGTTGTCTTGCCGGATCAACTGACTGAAAGGGTTCTTATACAACTTAAAAAACTGGCTATACATGTCATCGGTCTTCTTTTAATGCTATTCTTAAGTTACCAAGGGGAATATTATATCGTCAGGCCGATAAAACGGCCTTAAGCAGATTATCTAACACAATATCCGTAAGCCTGGCAATCAGTTAGTACGGTTCCGTTTTCGAACCAGACTTACATAAGACAGGCATTTATTTGCTTTCCACGACAACGATTTCTACTCTTCGGTTCTGCGCTCGTCCTTCAGGGTTGTCCCGTCCGTCTGGTGTTGTATTGGGAGCAATCGGATATTTCTGGCCATAGCCGCGCCGAGTGATTCTCAAATCATTGACACCGTAGGCAACCAGGGCATCTGCTACGGCATCAGCACGATTCATCGATAATCTCTCGTTATAATGACTATTACCGATTGAGTCCGTATGTCCTTCGATTAGAATGTGTCTGCTTGACGCCCTGGGATTTATTAGTATACTGCCAATATCAGACAGCTTTTCCTGCGCGGCGACTGTTAATTGACTGCTGTCGAATTCAAAATACACCTCGGGTAAAAACACGACTATGCCCTTTTCATGCTGTGCCGTTTTAAGACCCATGTCGCCGAGCAGTTCAAGCAATTGCCTGTTACTGTACTGACTGGCGCAACCTGCGGCCAGCAATGCCAATAAAAAGATGAAAAGCAGCGTTTCTTTATTCATTGCGGTTCCATCTACCAATCAAAATTACCGACCCAGAAATTACCCATGCACAATAGAGTATCTGTAACAGTCAGCCGAGCAAAAGTCCCGAACAACAGTTTTTGAAGCGGCTTGCTTTCAAGCTGTTTAAGCGCAGTGCCGCGATACCTGGCTAACCCGTTCCTGTCAATCCGGCCTGTCATCCAGAATTTTTGAAATCGTAAACGCTCCACGCAACTCGCCCAGCCTGTAACCAGTGGCTTCATCGCGGGGATATTTCTCTGCCAGAGCGGCTTGCACCGGTTCTGCAATCTGTTCCCCATGGCAAGCCAGGCAAACACCGTCAATCGGTATCGCCTTCATAAACCGGTAGCGTATTTCATCCTCACGTGACTCAATCATGCTGCGCTGAAGACTGACGGCCGCCGCGCCCGACGCCAACTGCTGTTCAAACGCGAGTAGCGTGGCACGTTCCCATTCATCAGGCCGGTTTGCCGGATTGCGCAATTTCAGACTGATACGCCCCACTGACCACCCATCTTTTGACAGTTCCTCGGCGATACGGGGTGCGCTGACATTACACACCGATATTGCGCTGGCCGGCCCGCCCGCCTCGATCGCTGCTTTCAGTCGCGCCTTGAGTTGCATACCTAATTGCGCCGCAAGCTGCTTTGATTTTTCTTCAAGCTGTTCTGTATCGACTTGCTCTGCAGCCAGATGAACCGATAATGACAGTAACAGAATTGCTAACGTTATGTTGCGCATGGTTCCTCCTCGCATTTAAAAAACATAACCAAGGCGTGCGCCCAGAGTATCCATTCCTTCGTTCTCGCTCGCTGTGTAGGCATTGGAGACATGGTCAAAATAGACAGAAAAAGTAGTTCTTGATGTCAAAAAATATCCAATTTCTAATGGAATGTGAAAAAGTACGCGCGATCCCAGCGCTTTCCTGCCGACATGCGTCGAATGAAGCTTTCCATCATGAACAGCCGCGCCAACACCGGTGACGACAAAAATACCCGAACTGAGGTTATATTGCCACAGAATATCGAAGTAGCCCTTTGAAGTATCACCATTCGTGTTGATTGAACCGCCCAGCGCAGGCCGCAGCTTGCCGCCCAGAACATCAAGAGAAGGCGCTAGTACCACTTCAATATTGAGATCGACACCGTTTTCGCGGTGAAATCCGCTCCAAAGATCGCCCACATCATGCGCCAGCACGCCAAACTTTAACTGATGAATCAGACCGGCAGCCGACTGCCGATCATTTTCCGCTGCATGAGGCGTCTGCATCACCAATATACTCAAAATTAAAACAATCAGTATCTGCCACACAGACGAAATAGCCATAGCCACGCTCTCTCTGATTTTCAACAGCCTGTTAAATACGAGCCTACCATATATGAAACAACTGCTTCATTCAACAGCTCGGCAACCCGAACAGTTTGCACATTCACAGGTACGCCTATTCGATTGCGCGAATCAATAGTTTGATCGGCATTCGGCAACACATGTAAATTGAAGAAACGCAAGCCTTACAATTAGCCTGTGCCTGCCCTAAAACGAAGATATTGCTTGCAATTCGCAACGATCCGTCAGAAGAAAATACCTCATCCGGTTATCTTACCGTACATCCCCATTATCACTACAATTTTATATCCATGTTGACAGGTCAACATATATTTGTTCCATCATTTATGTAATAATTTCTTTGCGTTGGAAATTTAAATAAAATCTCAAAACAAAAAACTTCCTGTAATTTCTCTCGCAGATTCGAAACCAGGGTTAAATTATTTCATTAATTTCAGGGTGATGCATATGACTCCTTTTATAGGCGAATTGGTTGGAACCTTTATATTGGT
Organism: Nitrosomonas marina; assembly: GCF_900111605.1. GTDB lineage: Bacteria > Pseudomonadota > Gammaproteobacteria > Burkholderiales > Nitrosomonadaceae > Nitrosomonas > Nitrosomonas marina_A. The sequence goes on from NZ_FOIA01000011.1 coordinate 89,793, forward strand.
TTTATTGGGCAATGGCGTCGTTGCCAATGTCGTTCTCAACAAATCCAAAGGCATGAATGCCGGCTGGCTAACCATTGCGGCCGGCTGGGGTATTGCACTTTTTGTCGCAGTCTACGCGGTTGCGGCTTCCAGCGGCGCGCATTTGAATCCTGCCGTCAGCATTGGTCTGGCAGCGGCCGGAAAATTTGCCTGGGCGGATGTGCCGGGCTATGCCATTGCGCAAATGCTAGGTGCAATGCTCGGCGCGTTGATCGTATGGATTACGTATCGACAGCATTTTGATCAGACAACCGATCCGGATGCGCAACTGGCCGCCTTTTGTACCGGGCCTGCGATCAGAAATCCGGTTCACAATATTGTAACTGAAGCTGTAGGTACCTTTGTGCTGGTTTTCGGCATCATGATGATTGTATCGCCGCAAACCAGCCTGGGTGCACTGGACGCACTGCCTGTGGCACTGCTGCTGTTCGGTATTGGCCTATCGTTGGGCGGCCCCACGGGATTCGCCGTCAATCCCGCTCGCGACCTGGGCCCGCGCATCATGCATGCAATCCTTCCAATACCGAATAAACGGGACAGCGACTGGGGTTACGCGTATGTCCCAGTTGTTGGGGGTATCCTCGGGGGGCTTTTAGCCGCCGTTGTGTACAGCATTTTATAACAAAAAAAATCCCAAACCGGCACGGGATACGCGAACCCCATGCCGGTTTGCCAACCGACGCATTATCAAAACCATGTGAAACCGATTCAGAGCGCCAAGGCGAGACACGAAATATTGCCGCCACTGGAGTTGAAAACAACCTGCTGCTGTCTTCAGGCAATATCAGTCTCAAGCAATCTGTCAAAGTATCCGTTAACAAATAAGGCATTTCTAATTACGCCTTATACTACAAATGTATTCAATTTAATCATACACGCGTCTCAGCACCTCCATGCTTCACCAGCCGGTGAACCAGCTTCCCTTCCGCATCCAACAGTTCCACCTGTAGCGGCATTTTGCCGAGGGCATGCGTTGCGCATGACAGGCAGGGGTCGTAGGCGCGTACGGCGACTTCCAGGTGATTGAGCAGCGCTTCAGTGATTTCATGCCCATCGAGGTATTGATTGGCGACGCTGCGAATGGATTCATTCATGGCCTGGTTGTTGCTGGTGGTGGAAACGATTAGATTTGCTTTGGTGATGATGCCTTCGTCGTTGACGGTATAGTCATGGAACAGCGTGCCTCTGGGGGCTTCGATAACACCGATGCCCTGCTGACGCCTGTCACCCTTTTCGGCAGTCAGATCTGTGCCGGTAATTTCATTATCGTGCAGCAGGTGCTGGATCGACTCGGCGCAATGCAGTACTTCGATCATGCGCGCCCAGTGGTATGCAAGCGTATTATGTACCGGCCCTTCCCCACCAAACGCCTTGAAGCGCCTGCGTGCAGCTTCGGCAAGTGGGGTGGTGATGGCGTCGCAGTTGTTAACGCGCGCAAGCGGACCGACCCGGTACCAGCCTCGATCGTTGCCAAGTTGCTGCAGATACGGAAATTTCATGTAACTCCACGCGCGCACTTCCTCGCGCAGTATCTGCCGGTAGTCGCAGTAGTCCTGATGGTCGAAAATCGGCGTGCCACCGGAATCGCATGCACGCAACCCGCCGTGATAAAATTCCAGTGCTCCCGTATCGTCAACAAGACTCAGATAATTCGAATGAAACATGGCAAAATCCGCATGCTCCGGGTGCTCCGTATGAATTTGCTCGTTCAACCGCAGTGCATTCTTGCTCCACTGCAAAACATTCTCAATATCCGCCAGTAACGCGTCGCGCCAGGTTTGCGACAGCGGTCTGTTCATGCCACCCGGCAGGGTGCCGGTACCGTGCACGCGCTTGCCAGTAATTGCCTCGATAATCTGCTGGCCGTACTTACGCATCTTGATGCCCTGCATGGCAATATCGGGGTATTTTTCAAGCACACCCGCTATATTGCGGCGCATTGGATCGCTGCCGAAACCGAACAGAAAATCCGGCGACGACAGATGAAAAAAATGTAGCGCATGCGATTGCAGAATCTGACCGAAATGCAACAATCGACGCAGCTTTGTTGCTGTTGGTGTCAGCTGATTGATGCCTGCGAGCTGGTCGACCGCTTTGGCCGCTGCAAGCTGGTGACTAACCGGGCAGATACCGCATAAGCGCTGTACGAAAAATGGCACTTCCCAGTAAGGCCGTCCCTGGATAAATTTCTCAAAACCGCGGAATTCGACGATATGCAGACGCGCTTCTTGTATGTGGTTATCACTGTCGAGCATCAGCGTAATTTTGCCATGCCCCTCAATGCGCGTGATCGGATCAATCGCGATGCGCCGCGTGCCGGTAGCTGTAGATTTTGATGATTTACTGTCCGTCATAAGGCTGTCTCAGTCGTAATGCAGCTGGTCTGCTGCCAGTTGTGGTTTCTGGCCATCTAGCTGCGGCACCAGCAATTGCAAAAACGCATCAGCGGATGGCGGACAACCAGGCAGGAAATAATCAATCTTAACCACTTCCTGTACGGGATAAACTTTGTCCAGCAAAAGTGGCAGTTCCGTATCACTCGGAATCTGCGGATTAGTTACGCCCGTTCCATTGAGATACACTTCTTCAAGGCATTCGCGCAAATCAAAATAATTGCGCATTGCCGGCACGCCACCGGTAATTGCACAGGCTCCCACAGCGATCAGAATCGTACAGTTGGCACGGAATTCACGCAACACCCGCACATTGTCCGCATTGCATACACCGCCCTCGATCAAACCGATATCGCTCGGACTGCATTGTTTAATATCTGTCAGCGGAGACCGGTTGAATTCAATCCGGTCATTCAACAGCATCAGTTTTTCGTCAATATCCAGAAATGACATATGGCAACCAAAACACCCGGCCAGCGATGTCGTGGCGATTTTGAGTTTACGTTCAGCCACGATCATCCTCCTTGCGGGGCACATGTTCCGTCATTGCCGTGTCGCTGATTGATTGCCTATCGTAAATACGTTCAGCGACCGGCGAATCAAAACTCCGCTCCCTGATCAGAATGGCGCCGACCGGACAGATCTTGGCCGCCAGATCTTTCGCTTCAATATTGCTGTCACCCAATTTTCCTGATGCGGTATTGACAATCAGGCGGGCATGAATGCCGCGTCCGGCGATAGCGAATACATTTTTTTTATCGACATCACGGCTGGCGCGAACACATAAATCGCATAAAATGCAACGATCCCGGTCCAACAAAACAGTCGAATGCGATGCGTCGATTTCCCGGCGTGGATTGAATTGATGAAAATGTTCTTCGAGCATGCCAAGATAATAACCCATTGCCTGTAACCGGCAGTTGCCCGATTTTTCGCAGGACGGACAAATATGATTTCCCTCGACGAATAACATTTGCGTGATCGACAACCGTGCAGCATTCAGTTCCGGCGTGTTGCTGCTGACCTGCTGGCCGGATTGCGCCTGAGTGACGCACGCCGCGACTGACTTGCCATTCGCCTCAACCATGCACAACCGGCAATTACCTGCGGGCGTCAGCCCCGGATAGTGACACAGGTGCGGGATATATATTTTAACAGCCAACGCCGCATCCATGATTGTCTGCCCGGCATCAAACGGAACCGTTTCACCATCTATCGTAATGCTATTTGCATCAATCGCCTTATTGGCTTCATTTGTCATAGGCTTAATCCAGGTGGGCATCCGCATCGTCGCGATGCGTGATCTGTCGAGCGGTCTCCAGCGCCGCTTCCAGATCAATCTGCGGTGAAAACGCCTGCTGCATGATACGTTTCTCAAATAAACCGGGAAACTGTCTCAGACTGTCAAGCATATGATTGGCTGCGGTATGTCCCAGACCGCAGTGCGAATAGCGCATTATCAAGCTGCTTAGCCGTTTGATTTCTTCGATATCCGCCGCTACCGCACGTCCGTCGACGATTTTTTGCAAACTGCCTTCCATCAGGCGAGTACCTACTCGACAGGGGGTACAGAAACCGCAGCTTTCATGCGCAAAAAAACGTGCGAAATTCTGATTCACCGTCAGCAGATCGCGATTCTCTCCGAATACAAGGAACGAACCGCCGGTCGACACACCCTCAAAACTGATCCGCCGTCGAAAATCCCTGTGCGCCACAAGTGTTCCGGCAGGCCCACCGATCTGTACCGCCTGCACGTTGTCTGCACCGCAATCATCAAGAATCTCTTGAATACTGACGCCAAAAGCGTATTCATAAATGCCCGGATTTCGACAATCGCCGCTGACACTCAAAATTTTACTGCCCGTAGATTGCTCCGTTCCAGCCATTCTGAAATTGTCACTGCCATGAGTGACAATATACGCGGCTGCAATAAAAGTTTCTACATTGTTCACGGCAGTCGGCTGCCCAAGATAGCCATGCGTAACCGGAAATGGCGGGCGTATTCGCGGCACGCCCGGTTTGCCTTCAAGCGATTCGATCAGCGCAGACTCCTCTCCGCAGATATACGCTCCTGCGCCGACGACAATTTCAATATCAAAATCAAAACCGGCATGCCCCAATATCGAACAACCCAGCAGATTATTGCTGTAGTGCAACTCCAGCGCTTCCTGCAAATGAGCCAGCAAATACCGGTACTCGCCACGCAGATAGAGGTATCCTTTTCTGGCGCCGATCACTAACGCGCAAATTGTCATGCCCTCAAAAAGTGCACCAGCATGACATTGCAACAAAACGCGATCCTTGAACGTACCGGGCTCACCCTCATCTGCATTGCAGACAACGTAATGGGCATCGCCTGTCGCTTCCCGGCATAACCGCCATTTTTTACCGGCACTAAAACCTGCACCACCGCGTCCGCGCAAGCCGGAATGTTCAATCATATCAAGCGTGCGTCCAGGGCCGGCGGACAGCGCTTTCGTTAAACTGTTACCCGACGAACCGGTATTGTTCAGCAGCATGCCACTCTGTCGAATAGAGCGCGTTATTTGAAACCAGTCCTGCGGCCACTGACACAACGTCAATTGTTGTTCAACTAGACCAGCTATCCGCGTCACTTTCGTTTCATCGAGTCCCACCAGCGGTATACCATTGATGAGCATGGATGCACCGTGATCACACATCCCGATGCAGGATGTTTCACTGATACTGACAAGACCGTCTGCGCGCGTTACTCCAGGGTCAACGTTCAGACTCCGACAAAGCATTTTCAGCAGATCGGTTTTACCGGCCTGATATCCGCAGCTTGTACAGTTACTGAGCAGCATATGATACCGCCCCACGGGTTTACGATAAAAAAAGGAATAAAAATCCACGACTGATGCGACCTGACTGACGGGCAAATTGAATTCACCGGCAACCCGAACTATTGTTTCTGCCGAAATATGACGATCTTGTTGCTGCAGTGTATACAGTCTGTGCAACAGATGCTGTTTATCGAATATAAGACTGTGCGGCCAGCTCTGATTCTTCATAACTACCAGCATAACGGTATTCTGGCCTGTAATGCAACTTACGATCTAGTACTCTATCAACATGATATTGCCAGGTTGCTATCAGGCCAGCAAAGCGGCTACGATACCGGTAATAAAAATACCATCAAAGGTACCAGCCCCGCCAATTGAAGCGTGGGGCGCCCCTAGTTGCGGAATTTTCTTCAAATGCATTAAGTCAGCGCCGATCAACACCCCCAGTGTACCACTGATGTAGGCTAGCGGAGCGCTTTGATCCGGACTTAAATACAATCCAACCAATGCCGCACTGACAGGTGCAATCAATACTGGCATACCGATACCCAATCCCGGAATGGGACGGCTGAAGTAATGGCTGACCGCAGCGATGATGCCGATTCCAAACAGGGTAATCAACAGTGTCAGGCCACTATTGACAAAAAGATAAATCGAAAGCGCAACCGGAATGAGACACCCTCCCAGGTTGATCGAAACCAGCGTTTCATTATAATAGGGATAAACAGGAATTTTTATAATGCTCCAGTACTTCTCCCGCACTATATGCGATGGATCGGCTTCACTTTTAATGCGCAATACCGGCAGGTTGACCACGCTTCCAAACAATGACAGCAACAGAACTGTCAAACCCATCTCAGGCGGCAGATTCAGTTTTTCGAAAGCAAATGCAAGCAACTCCAGCTGAATCAGTATCAGCAGGACTCCAAGCAGGAACAAAAAAAAGATTAAATGGGGTGGTGAAAACTGGTTTTTCATTAAATCGTCGTTATTTTCATACTTGAACGCGCATATGGTTTGTCTGCATTGATAGGTAAACCCATAAGCCATGTGTCATGCAAATTCCAGAGACGTATTTCCTGTCGGTCTTTACAAAAAACGCCATACCGAAAATGTCGCTCCCTGGCCAATCGTATTGCCATCAGGGTTCAATATGTTCCAGACAACCGCCTGATCAACCAGAAACCGCTTTCCAGTGCTTGAAATCCTGACCCCGCGATAATCGGCAATATAACCTTGCGTTCTGGCCTGCTGCAACACCCTGGCGCGTTCCTCCCGGTTTACGGGCTCTGCGGTCATACGTGAAGGAGTCCTGGTAAACTGCCGCCAGTCCATTTCCCACAAATTTAACGCCGCCTGGTTACCGTAATTGAGCACCGGGTCCTCCCTCGTCTGGTGCGATACAACAACAAACGAGCAGTTAAACAAATAAGACGCCTGCTCATATGTAGTGCCTTTTCGCGGTATTAGTTCCTGTCTGGTCCAATATGCGTAACTGTCCAAAAGATATTGGCACCATCGAAGCATTTGCGGGCTTTTCCAGTCGGTTTGTGTTGACATCATTCGCTCTATAAAAAACCAGAGAAAAAGTTTAACGTATTTTTTTAAATGATTCAGTCCAATTCCTTTACAATAAGGTTACATTTAATTCAGGGTTATTTATGGATCCGAATGCAATCGTCACACGCGCCAAATCCATCTTCTCGCTGCCCGAGGTCGTATATAAAATCAACGAATTGATAACCTCAGGAAATACCACCAATCAGGAACTTGAACAGACTATACTCAACGATCCGGCATTAACTGTCAGGCTTCTAAAACTGGCAAACAGCGCCTATTTTGGATTTCCAAAAAAAATTGAAACCGTCTCCTATGCCATTACTTTAATCGGACATAGAGAACTACGCAATCTTGCACTTGCTTCTACTGTGGCAACTGTATTCAAAGGTATTTCGGCAGACCTGATCAATATGGAATCATTCTGGCATCACAGCCTCAGCACCGGTATAATTGCGCGGTTGATGGCTTATGACATCAATTGCCGTGAACGGATATTTATTGCCGGGCTGCTGCACGGAATCGGTAAATTAATCCTGCTCAATCAGTTCCCTGAAAAATCCAGCCAGATACTCAGTATCGGTGAAACAAATGAGGGTGCTATCGCAAACGCTGAACGGCAGGTCTTCGGCTTCACCTCAACGGAAATATGCGTCGCATTTCTGAAAGAGTGGAATTTACCGGCAAGCATCTGGAAGACGGTCGCCTATCAACACGACCCGACCAGTGTCGAACACATTAATTCCGATCCATACATCCTGCATTTGGCGATACTGATTGCGCGCTATAAACAAAAGCACCGAAATCGTGATATTGCCGCAAACGACATACAATCCTTATGCAAAACGGAAATTTATGAACGCCTGGGGCTGGACAATGAAATGATAGAATTAATCAATACTGTAGCCGAGCTTCAAATTAATGAAATGCTCAATTGCATTAGACCCGGGGCCACTGTTGATAACGCCTGATTGATTATTGAAAATGACTGGGCTGAGTTACGTATCTGGAAACGATCAGATCAAGTTGTTGAACTGATGAGCGGTGGCAGGATAATGTGTCTGGAAAGGTAGCGTATAGTATGTAGAAACAACTAGTAGTGACATCTACACGAAGAAGTGAATAGAAACTGTGGAGATTATAAAACTTTTTTCACCTTTCTAAAAAAAAGAACCAAGCACACAGACATTTGTTTACCGATGGAAACAGATGCCTGTGTGCTTTTCCAAACCAATCAATTTACATGTTGTAAATGATCAGTCCAATTACGATAAATGCAGCGGTCGTAATACCGATCAGTTTCAGTGTTTGTGAATCTGTTGCTCTGTTTTCATCATTGCTCATAACTTAATCTCCTTATTGAATTGTTGACAATTTTGTCTTAATTTCACCAACTAAAAAAGCCGATAAAAACCGACTTAACCACTAAACAACCACACAAAAAAAGCGGGGTTGTGTCAAAAAATACGACAGATTACTCTGCTCCCCCAGTATTTTCTAGCGGTTTTGACAACCGTGTAGCGGCTCCCTATTTCTAATGTAACCTACTGGGTTTATTATTATTTTTAATATAACAACCTTCCTTATTTTTCACTATCAGGCCATTACATTCTAGATTCTAACCTACATTTTTCGACAATGAAAGTTAAGATTGCATTAAACCTTAAAATTTTTGCGGTTTTTTTGTTTGTATGGCGCATTGCCTGATAAATAATTTTAATTGCTGTTATATGGCCTCTCCAGAAAGTCCGGTTAAACTAATACAAAGCACACGGTTTGAACAAAAACTTACTCAGTCATGTCCTAATCGAGTATCTACGGAATCAACTTGTTCTGCTATGCTTACACCCGCCAGACTCTGGCAACCAGCCAAAACGTCAGGATTGACAACTTTGTCTGTAATTAAATTTTGACCACAAACTATATTTACGGTCGCATTGGAGTAAAAAATGGATAGTTTATTGGCTGCAATTGAGCAATGGATTCCAGTTGATGTTCTTATCCACTTGACGATTATCTCCCTGATCAGCTTTATCGCTTCACTGGTACTCATACCAATCATCTTGATTCGTCTGCCTTACGATTATTTCGACATCAGCGTGCCGCGCTACTGGATGAAGAATCACCACCCAATTTTACGTATTTTCGGATTAATCGCGAAAAATTTACTGGGCGGTGCTTTTCTGATAGCCGGATTCATTATGCTGTTTTTGCCTGGCCAAGGCATATTGACAATGCTGATTGGCCTGTCATTTGTCGATTTTCCCAAAAAACGCTTGCTGGAAGCCCGAATTATTGAACAGCCAGTGATTCTGAGAACGATTAATGCCATGCGCCAAAGATACAAAAAACCGCCTTTAATCCTATGACACAAAAAGTGCCCGATCACGCGCCTCTATCATCATCGGGCTGTACGAGATAAATGAGAATGGCAGTTAAAATCATCACCAGACGAAATGCAGCTTGCTGACTATTGGCAACCTGCGATTGCCACATCAAGAACCATTCCCCCCCGATTGCGATAATACCGGTAAACCAGAGTAAAATTCCCACTGTCAACCCTGAAATCGCAAATCTTTTCGACCGGTTAAACAATTCCGGATTGCGCCTCGCCTTGAATAAATAAAAACCGCCATAACAGCACAGCGCGGCTATTATCGCTTCAATCAATATGATCAAACCATAAACCAGATGGTGCGCCCATGGCGCTTCAATGGCGCGCCACATTCCCGTATTGCCGGGAAATGTCGTGTCCATTTTGAGTACATGTGCAACGAACGTGTAATTCGATTCATAATCTGTTACGTTATTGAAAACCACCAGCAGTGCAAAAAAGGCCACGGCCCATACCAGTACAACTTTTGACAGCCTCGTATACATATGCGACCGCTCTTACTGATGTTTTAAAACATACTGAATCAAGATCAGTATAAGCCCATGATAGTTATTTCCGGTCCGGGCGGGTTACCAACGCCACGTAACCGGAAATACCATGAAATACTGTCAGTCCGTCAAATCGGTATCAGCAACTTGCTGTATCCCTGTCAGCAACCACGCAGCACCGGATTCTCTGAGATTTTTCTCAACATGCCAGACTTCATCGAAATCCTCCGGTTCGCCATCAGGTAATTCCCGCATTTGTCCGGTAAAACGCACGCTCGCAATCGCTGAGTCATCATTTGCCTCAACATCAAGCAGCTTCGCATCGATAAACATGACTTCAGATTTTTGCGCGACGTCGCCCCGCTCCTGGATTTGCATACTGATCTCCGCAAACATTTCGGGCGTCGTATATTCCCGTATATCATTAAGATCTCCCGTATCATTTGCTGCTTGCAAACGAATGAAAGACATTTTGGCATTACGCAAAAATGGTTCGACCTGAAAACCTGGAGGAATATTCGGTCGATTTGCTTGGGTCCGATCACTGTCAACCGATGCAGAACTTCGCGCAGCACCCCATGGTGGCGTTACTGTACTATCCTGCGAGGATGTATTCGTACCCGAATACTGCATTCGTTGTGTCGATTCAGCAGCGCGCGGCCTGCGCAACATGCGTATGATAAAAAACACCACACCGGCAATCAGAATCAACATGATGATATCGGCCATATTGATCCCTTCGAAGGCACCGCCCATAAATAATGCCGCCAACAAACCGCCAGCCGCAAGACCTGCTAGCGCACCTCCCCACTTACTGCCGCCACCAACTGGCGTCGCTGGTGATTGCGCCGGCGTTGGTGACTGTTGCTGATTTGGCGTGGACTGCTGGTTTAATGACTGACGCTGCTTGCCAAAGCTTTTGCCGCCACCCATACGCCTCGCTTCCGCATCAACCGCTATCAGGCTTACAGTAAAAAAGGTTAATATCATGAAGCTAAAAATTTTTTTCATAACTGATCTCCCAGTTTATTGCAAAAGTGATGAGTATAGCATCGGCTATGATTCTGTAGACATATCTGACCATCATTCTGTATTAAAACCCGGTGTTCAGGAATTGGTTTATCTAAGCAAATGCAATCGGGGAACAGCATCATAATCGATCCAGACTATTGCATTTTGCCGGAACCGCAAACCAAGCGCACAAACCGTTTCAAAACTTGTGCCTAAAACGCAGAATCCTGTTTCATCTGGCCAGGTTCCAGCTGGATCAAGACTGGTACTTTCAATCAAACATACCGCACAGCGTCCAAGCGCTCTTTGAAGTATCAAATGCGCCTTCCGATTATTTTGAGCACTTTGTATTCTGCCTAGTGGATTAAACGCTGTAATGATTGCAGCATTTGATACCTGCTTTGCTCTCATCAGCTTGTTTATTGGTGCTGAATACCGATCAATATGCATAATAAAAGCATCGGTACCCGCACCAACCCTGTAATCGGCAAGACGATATTGCGCGACAAGAATATCCGGTAGTTTCGATGTCAACTCAACTCGATTCCAACAGTCGTCATCTGTAAAACGAATTCTTACATCCCAATCAACGTATTATTTCAAAACTACTGAACTTAATAAATATCCATTTCAGGAACAAGTCCGACAAAATAAAAAAAACCATTTTTTCCTTGAAACTTTTTTTAAAAATAGCCATCATATGAATATGGTTTCTCAAAAATGAGAAGCTTGATGTTTGCAATAACTACACACAAAATAAAGGAGAGACTGTTATGGCAACAACTATGAGAACGAGTGGCGCTGCGAGTGCTGACTACGACATGTCATTGTGGTACGACTCCAAGTACTACAAGATAGGTCTGGGGCTGATGCTTGCGGTAGCGATATTCTGGAT
>NZ_FOIA01000005.1 GCF_900111605.1 Nitrosomonas marina
ATCAAGTCACCAAAAAAATGTGCGACCTCTTCCTGCCACCTTCCTCTCAAGTTTCTTTCATGATCAGGGGTGGCGTCTACCGAAATGATCGTTAGCCCGGGAATTAAATTGACTGATCACGTGATTCACCGCCTGTTGCGTTGTGCGTTCAGCTTCAACTACCAAGACAATCTGCCCCATACGTTCAGCCAGCACACGCGCTTCGCTTGTCAGCAAAATTGGCGGCGCATCAAAGATCACTATCCTGTCATTATAGCGCTGGGCGAGTTCCTCAAGCAGCAAGGCCATCGTTTGGCTAGCAAGCAATTCCGTCGCGTGTGAATGCGCGGTTCCAACAGTAATCAGGCTCAGCTTTTCCACGTTGGTTTTTATCAAAACATCGGAAACATCATTTGTTTCACCCAGTAGGATATCCATCAACCCTGCTTGAGTCTTGAAGCCCAGGAGATTGGGTATAGAAGGCCTGGCAACATCCGTGTCGATGAGCAAAACCCTGTGGTCCATCTCGGAAGCTATGCTCATTGCCAGATTCACTGAACAGAAACTCTTTCCTTCCCCTTGCAGTGCGCTGGAAATCATGATCAGATTGTTATTTTTTTTGGCAAACGCTTTTGTTAACAAAGGTCTTTTGATAATTCTGAATTGCTCGGCTATTTGTGTTTTTCCTTGTATCGGCGTCACAATTCCCAATTGGTTAAGCCGGTCAAGATCAATATCGATATAATTTGTACTGGCAGGATCGGTTAGGTGTGCATTCAAAACCACCCCATTATCCGGCTTGCGATCAAACTCGGGTACCGCAACCGGATTTTGTTCTTTATCAGACTTTATCCTTGACTTAGAACGACCGGAAGCCTTTGCCGCCTTATTGCCAACTTCCTTCTCCAGTTTACTAATTACTCTCTCGATGATACTCATGTTAGTCCTTGATGAAATCGGAACAAATCTCGAATTATTTCTTGTTAAACCGGCGTTATTTTTAAAAAGGTAACATATTCACTATTCCGCCCAGTTTTCTGAAATACAGCATCAACAGCGCATAAATTACCGTTAGCAATAAAATAGCTATTCCAAAAATAAAAAGCCTCCGCTTTCGCTTGGCCTTTTGCTGAGACGTCCATATCATTGGCACGGACCCTAAAACAGGGAGCCCTGTTACTTCTCGCAGGTTACTCTGACTGTAAAATGAAGGCCTGACCTGACTGATAACAAATGCAACAGCAACACCCGCCAGCAACGCAGCAAAAAATGCCATAGAGAACATAATTCTATGGTTTGGGCCAACCGGAATCTCGGGAACCTGCGGTGGATCGATAATCCTGAATGATAAAAGCCCTGAAGCCGATGTCAGTTCTCCTGACATTCTTGCTGAAACACGACGTTCCAGCAATTGCTCATAATTCGTCTTATTGACAGTGTAGTCACGGTTGAGCTGGGTAAACTCCGCCTCCACTCGTGGAATAGCGGCACTTAGCGATTTTAATCGCTCATACCGGGCGGTATATTCTTCAACCCGTGCAGCCATTGAAGCGACTATGGCTTCTGCATCTGCCAGGGCAATATTCAATTGCTGCAACATTGGACTATAGTTTCTGCCGGGATCTTTGGCACCGGAAAAATTATGCTTGGCTTCCTCTTTTTTTTGTTCTTCGAGCTGCTCAATAAGTCTTTTGGTAGAAACGATGTCCGGGTGCAATTCGGTATAGTTGAGTCGCAGTGTGTCCAGTTTCTCATTCAGGCTGTGTATGCGTGCATCAATTTCCGGATTAACAATAGTTTCGTTCTCAACGACGAATGGTTCCAAGACCAAGACCGGTTCATCACCACTGATTTGCTTCCTGATGGCATCACGGCCTTTTTCAGCTTCCTTTAACGCCAATTGAGCCTGTCTCATGTCTTCCTCGGCTTTTAGCAATTGCGCATAATAGTCACCGCCCTGCCCTGGTAACAGTCCCAGATTCTTTTGCTTGAACTCTGTCAAGGCATTTTCTGCGGCTATTAATTTTTCTTCATAGGCCGCTATTTGCTGATCAATAAATCTCAGTGCAGACGAAGAATCATCTTTTTTACCATCAAGACCTTCCTCGACAAAAATTGTCAATAACGATTGCACTATATCTCTGGCCAATACAGGATCTTTATTGTTATAGGTGATTGTAAAAATGTTATCGCCGGCAGCTGCTCCCAACTTGATCTCCTGCATAAGGCCGGCTATCAGTTGTTCCTTTTCCTTCTCGTTCGTAATCTGCACGTCGAGATCAACCATACGTATCACTCTCTCAACATTTGGGCGACTGATTAATGTGCGCCCCATTATGGATATCTGTTGCTGCACGTTCGTTGAGACGGTAATACCTTCCATCAACGGCCTGATAATGTTTTGTGTGTCAACATAAATTCTCGCGGACGCCTCAAAATTATCCGGTAATTTAAGCACGAAAACCCAACCCGCAATTGCAATCATCCATGCGACAATGACTGCCAAGAAACGATATTTCCAAATTCCTTTGATACTGACATACAATCGAGTTATTAACTCATCCATGAAGAATACTCTCTTTAAATCGCGGTTGCTTATGGGCCAATACTGAAATCGAACAAAACATCTTAGACAAATTGTTCCAGACGCAAACTATGTAACATTGTTTTAACCATATTTCCCAACCAACACTCCTAACAGCACATTTTTCCGTAATGTCCAAATGATAAGAACTAAAAGAAACTTTCTGGTATCACCAGTACGTCACCTTGCAGCATGGGAACATTGGCAGAAACATCACCGTCTCTTATGAGATCATCTAACCGAACACGAAACTGCTTTTGCTCACCATTAATACTGCGAATTACCCTTGCCCTGTTTCCTGCAGCAAAATCTGTCATACCGCCGACTGCAATCATGACATCCATCAACGTCATATTTTCCCGATAAGGTAGCGCCTGAGGTTCTGTCGCCTCTCCTATTACCCTGATTTGTTCACTGTAGGGGCCTACAAATTGGGTCACAACGACTGTAACTACCGGTTCTTGAATATATTTGGATAATGTTTCCTCAATGTCGCGTGCAAGCTGCGTAGATGTTTTTCCGCTAGCGGGCAAATCTTCAACCAGTGGTGTTGTGATTTTTCCATCAGGTCTTACCGGAACCGACATAGAAATTTCCGGATTACGCCACACAATAATATCCACATTATCGCCAGGTCCTATCAAATAATCCCGGGATACAATCTCATTTTCTGAATCACTTAACAGAGGATATGTAGAACAACCAAACAGAAGCAGAACAACAGAACAACAAAAAAGAGAGCGCAACAGGCCACCTGTGCTCATGGAGATTTTTTTCACAGAAGTTTCCTCTTATACATTTAACCAAGAAAAGCCAAAGAAAACCATTTATAACATAATGCCATAGTATCAGATACTAATCGATACACTAAGTTTCTTAAGCAAGAATAAAGCCGAAATAAACCGCATAATTTATCATGTGCAAAAAAAACTCAAAAATATGCACTGTCCGGTCCCAGTCAAAATATCCCCGTTCAATACACCCATTGCAATAAAATACACATATCATTATCTATTGTTTTGAACAGGTTCTTGTTGATCATAGTCAGTGCATATCAATAAAACAATTGGACTACAGTACCAAAATACCTAAACCACAATGCAGACTACAACCAAAAGCATTTATTTCTTCTAGATGATCGGCGTTTAAATATGCGCAGCGTGTTTTCTGAAAAATATAATTGACTAAACCACACATAAAGATAACAAGTCAGTGTACAAATGGAAATCAGACACGATAAAATTGATTTGGAATTGAGAAAGTGGCATGCATTTATTTATAAAAGCACAGCAAACAGGAAAAATTTGATGAAAACTAGAGCAGCCGTAGCCTGGCAGGCAAAACAACCTCTTACTATCGAGCACATTGATCTGGATGGACCCAAAACAGGTGAAGTACTAGTGGAAATCAAAGCCACTGGCATCTGCCACACCGATTACTACACACTATCAGGTGCCGATCCGGAAGGTTTGTTTCCTGCGGTTCTTGGACATGAAGGCGCCGGAATAGTTGTTGATGTTGGCAAAGACGTCAAGTCCTTACAACCCGGTGACCATGTAATCCCGCTGTATACGCCGGAATGCCGCGAATGCAAATTCTGTTTATCACAAAAGACCAATCTCTGTCAGGCGATTCGAAGCACACAAGGTCAAGGTTTAATGCCCGATTCCACATCACGCTTTTCGCTCAACAACAAACCGTTGTTTCATTATATGGGCACTTCAACATTTTCAAATTTTACAGTTGTACCCGAGATCGCATTGGCCAAAATACGCCCTGACGCTCCATTCGATAAAGTCTGTTATATCGGATGCGGCGTTACAACCGGCATCGGAGCAGTGCTGTTTACAGCAAAGGTAGAAGCAGGCAGTCATATCGCAGTTTTTGGTTTAGGCGGTATCGGCCTGAATGTCATACAAGGGGCCAAAATGGTTGGCGCTGATAAAATCATTGGCATAGACATCAATCCGGAGCGGGAGGCTATGGCACGCGATTTTGGTATGACACATTTCCTGAATCCCAATAATGAAGCTGATATTGTTGACGCTGTTGTACAACTCACAGACGGAGGCGCAGATTACAGCTTCGAATGCATCGGCAATACAAAGGTCATGCGCCAGGCGCTGGAATGCACCCATAAAGGGTGGGGACGCAGCATTATTGTTGGCGTGGCTGAAGCTGGCGCGGAGATCAGCACGCGTCCATTTCAACTGGTAACCGGCCGCAAATGGGAGGGCACCGCTTTCGGTGGAGCGCGCGGTCGCACAGATGTTCCTAAAATAGTTGATTGGTATATGGAAGGCAAAATCAATATTGATACATTAATCACGCATACCCTGAAGCTGGAGGATATAAATGAAGGCTTTCAGTTGATGAAAGCCGGAAAATCCATACGCTCGGTTGTTGTTTACTGATGAGACAATCACTGGAAATACGCAACCAACATCGCTGTTTTGAAGGGGCTCAAGGCTTCTATCAGCATGATTCATCAACCATCGGTCTACCGATGCGTTTTTCAGTCTATCAACCCCCTCACACGAATCATCAGCCTAATCCAGCAATATTCTTTCTTGCCGGCCTTACCTGCACTGATGAAACTTTCATGATCAAAGCAGGCGCCCAACAGTATGCGGCGAAGCTCGGCCTTACGCTTGTCACTATGGATACCAGCCCCCGAGAAACCGGTATTCCAGGCGAAAATGAGACTTGGGATTTTGGATCAGGCGCTGGTTTTTACCTAGATGCAACCGCGAAACCCTGGTCAAAACACTATTTGATGGAGAGTTATATCGTACATGAGCTGTACGAAATCATCATTAATGAATTTTCTGCGGACCCGAATCGAATTGGCATATCAGGTCATTCGATGGGCGGTCATGGTGCCCTGACGCTGGGGTTACGTTATCCAGAAAAATTCCGCTCTGTTTCTGCTTTCGCACCTGTCTCCGCACCGATTCAGTGCCCATGGGGACAGAAAGCCTTCACACACTATTTGGGCGACAGCCAGGAAATCTGGCGGAACCATGATGCAACTGCTTTGATAGAAGACGGCAATCGAATCGCCAACATTTTGATAGATCAGGGCCTGGAGGACCCATTTCTAACCGAACAATTATGCCCGGGCCAATTAGAAAAAGTGTGTCAAAATACCGGCCAGAAACTGACGCTGCGTTATCATCCCGGTTACGATCACAGCTACTATTTCATCAGCACCTTTATAGCTGAGCACCTGAAATATCATCAAGATACGTTAAACGCTTCCCGATGACTGCGGAAAATTTTTTACACCCGATATTTCCAGGCGCTGTGTTGTATTACAGGTTATAGTGCTTCAAATATACCCGCTGCTCCCATACCACTGCCAATACACATGGTCACCATACCGTATTTCATTTTGTGCCGGCGCAGACCGTGCAAAAGTGTGGCTACACGGATAGAACCAGTTGCCCCCAAAGGATGCCCCAGTGCAATCGCACCGCCCAACGGATTGACTTTCTCACGGTCTAATCCAAGTTCACGAATAACTGCCAGGCTTTGTGCGGCAAAAGCCTCATTTAATTCAATCCAGTCAAGATCATCTGACTTGACACCAGTTTGCTCTAATACCTTCGGAATCGCTTTGATAGGCCCGACGCCCATAATTTCCGGCGGGACACCGGCAACTGAATAACCGACAAACTTTCCCAACGGAGAAAGGTTAAAACGCCGCATGGCAGACTCGCTCATCAACATGACCGCACCGGCACCGTCAGACATTTGTGAACTGTTACCCGCCGTTACCGAACCATGCGCCGCAAACACGGGTTTAAGTTTTGCGAGCACTGCCAGGCTTGTATCCGCTCGTGGCCCCTCGTCAGTATCCCTGGCCACGCTTACTTCACGCACCTGATGTGTTTTCAGGTCAGGATATTTCTCATCAATGGTATATGGCACAATTTCCTGTCTGAATTCGCCACTTTCAATTGCTGCTTGAGCACGCTGATGGCTTGTCAGTGCGAACTCGTCCTGTGCCTCACGATCCACTTTCCACTGTTCGGCTACTTTTTCAGCTGTCATGCCCATACCGAAAGCAATAGCAACATTTTCATCATGTTTGAACATCGCCGGATTCATCGACACTTTGTTTCCCATCATCGGTACCATGCTCATACTTTCCGTCCCGCCTGCAATAATAATATCGGCTTCGCCCAGGCGGATACGATCGGCAGCAATAGCAACCGACTGCAAGCCTGACGCGCAGAACCGGTTTACGGTCATACCCGGTACGCTATTGGGTAAACCCGCCAGCAGCAAAGCTACACGCGCCACATTAATTCCCTGCTCTGCTTCGGGCATGGCGCAACCGGCAATCACATCGTCAACTGCAGCCGGATCAACCCCTTCGCACAACTCCATCACGGATTTCAACACATGAACCAGCATGTCGTCAGGGCGTACATGCTTAAACATGCCACGCGGCGCCTTACCGACTGGCGTGCGTACTGCAGCCACGATATAAGCGTCTTGTATTTGCTTGACCATCAGATTCTCCTTGGATTACAGGTACCACTCGCCTGTTACAATTGCACTCGATATGAATTATCGTTCAGTTTCTGAGTGGTTTGCCTGTTCTTAATGTATGTTCAATTCGAGCCTGCGTTTTCTCCGTCGCAAGTAGTTCCATGAAGGCAGCGCGTTCAAGCTCGAGAAACCATTCTTCATCAACCAGGCTTCCCGGTGTCAGATCGCCGCCACACATGACAAATGCTATTTTTTTTCCGATCAGGAAATCATGATCGGAAATGAAACCACCTTCATGCATATTGACAAGCATGCTCTCAATCGTTGCAGCACCGGTATTTCCGGCTACAGGTATTGCCCGTTGTCTTAGCGGTGGACGATAGCCCGATTCAGCAAGGGCCAATGCCTGTAATTTAGCAGCGTGCAGCAATTCAAAACGATTCATAATAATGGTGTCGGCCGGACGTAAAAAACCGAATTCCTTAGCCTGTTCCGCGCTTTTTGCCAACTCTGCCATTGCTACTGTTTGATAATATTTTTTTAATTGCGGAAACGGATCATTCTCCACTGCGGTTTGTGCGGCTCTGAACGCCAGTTCCTTACAACCACCGCCAGCGGGCAGCAAGCCGACACCCGCCTCTACCAGGCCGATATAGGTCTCCATAGTAGCGACAGTATGGTCACAATGCATGATAAATTCACACCCACCCCCCAGTGCCATGCCGTCCACAGCTGCTACAGTTGGAATCATAGAATATCGCAGTGCCTGCGATATCTGCTGAAACTGGGCAATCATGACCTCCACTTCAGCCAGCTTCCTTGCCATCAGCGCATCCGCCATATCCAGCTCTCGGGCAGCCTTCAGGACAGTCGCCTGTGCTGATTTTTTAAACTGTTTGAAAAACTTTTCAAATACGGATGGCGGCGCCGGCTCACGTTTTTCAACTTGAGGCGGTTTCGGGCGTTCAGTTGCCTGTTTTAAATTAGCACCTACGGAAAAAGGCGGCTCCGTCTGCCAGATCACCAGGGCCTTCCAGTTTTTCTCGGCCTCTTCGAGTCCATCCTGAATTCCGTTTAGCACATCCTTGCCTATGGTATGCATTTTGCTCTTGAAGCTGAGTATGGCTGTCTTATCACCTGTATGCCACATTCTGACCGCATCGGTTTCGAAAATGGTTTCACCATAGGTGGCATCTTCACCGATCAGCAGATCGGGATATAATTGCCGCCGGTAAACGGGCAGTGCCGAACGTTTATGCAATAAGCCTGACGCGGGTGCGAAGGAACCATGGGGTGTATGCACAGCCGCCACTTCCTGTTCACTGATTTTCGTAACCCAGGAAGGCAACGGTGTATCACGCATACATTTACCCGCTGCGATATCCTCATTGATCCAATCAGCTACCCGTTTCCAACCGGAATTTTGCCAGATTTCAAAAGGACCATGTTCCCAGCCAAAACCCCATCGTAAAGCCAGATCCAAATCACGTGCATTATCGGCGATATGCTCCAGTTGAACAGCACAGTAATGAAATAAGTCACGGTGAACAGCCCACAGGAACTGGCCGTGCATATGTTGGCTGTTACGCATCACAGCAATTTTATCTGCGGGCTTGCTGTATTTAAGCTGTTGTTTAAGCTCATCATTGGCTTCACCGCGGGAAACACGGTATGAATTATCAGCCAAATTTAACACCTGAATTTCTTTGCCAACCTTCTGATACACTCCCCGTTTGGTTTTTTGCCCGAACGCGCCCTCATCAATCAGTCCGCGTAACCAGTCAGGTGTATCGAAATAAGCATGCCAGTCATCGTCTTTCAACGTGTCACGCATGGTATGAATGACATGCGCCAGTACATCCAAACCAACAACATCTGCAGTTCTGAAAGTTGCGCTTTTTGGCCGACCAATCAGTGTACCTGTCAGAGCGTCCACCTCATCAAATCCCAGTCCGAATGACTGCCCATGGTGCATGGTTGCCAGTAATGAAAACACGCCTATACGATTGGCAATAAAATTCGGGGTATCTTTCGCTCGAATAACACCCTTGCCAAGATAAGTTACCAGAAAAGACTCCAGGTTATCGAGCATCAGCGCATCGCTATGCGCACAGGGTATCAATTCAACCAGATGCATATACCGTGGCGGATTGAAAAAGTGAACACCACAAAAACGATGCCGCAATGCTTCCGGAAATGCCAGCGCCAGCTGATCTATGGAAAGACCGGATGTGTTGCTTGCAAAGATTGTCTGTTCACCCAGAAACGGAGCAACTTTTTCGTAAAGTGCCTGTTTCCAGTCCATTCGCTCTGCAATCGCTTCAATTACGACATCACATGTTTTAAGCTGTTCAAGATGCTGATCATAATTGGCTGCTTGAATAAACCCGGCTTTGGCTTTCACCGACAACGGCGCCGGTTCATGCTTTTTCAGCTTTTCAACCGCTTTAACAACACTGGCGTTAGGATCATCTGCTTCAGCCGGTAATTCAAACAATATGGTTTCAATATTGGCATTAACCATATGGGCTGCAATTTGTGCACCCATGACACCTGCACCCAGCACTGCTACCTTGCGCACAATAAATTGAGCGTTATTCAATTCTGCCTCCTGCATGATTCGGTTTTCAAGTAATTTGTCCGCTCTTTCGCCTTGTCCAGTATAGCAGCTCAATATTCACGTTCTACCATAGGCACCGGTAAAAAGTTGTATATCTTACTCCCACTGATACTTTTTCTGCCACCAATATCCAGCAAGGAACACTCCGTGCAGTTGTCTTTTTCGAAATTCAGTCAGCGCAACAATTCATTCCAGTCAGATTAATACAAGGCAACTGTAGTATTGTCTTCCAGGCTGCCACTGGGCTGTTCAGCACGTTGTATTTTTCCAAACAGTCTGCGCACAGCGAACCGGGGACGCCGCTGCCAGTTTGATGATTCATCCTTTGCCTGCCTGCCCAGATCAGAAACCTTACGCGTCTGATCAAGCAAAAACTGTCCTGAGTCTGCACAACCACAAAACAGTTGCCGGTAAAATGTTCGACGCTTCCATATAGAAACGTGAATACCATCAATACTCATCCATTCCGGCTTTGGTTCGTACAAAACCAGCTGATACCGCTCAGCCAATGTATGCAAACCCTGATATACCGTGGACGCACGCTCAACTATCTGGTCACGGGAAAGTCTGCATGTTGGAAACAGAATATTTCGCAATAACATGAATCGACGTTCCGGCATCGCTCTGACTGAGGCCATCGGCAAATTCGTCATAACAATACGCGCACCACTTTGATGCAACTGATGAATACACCATGATACCCAGGCGAGAATCTGGTGTGGTGAATAGCCATAAAGAATATCGTTTCCAACATCCGTCAAAAAAGCATACACCGGCATCGGCTTTGCTGAACCCAACTGCCGCCATAGACCACACTGAACAATCCCCGGTAATTCGCGCACCAGGACCAGGCTATTTTGTCCGTACGAGCGTCCATGTCCCGCTGCAACCAGCACCTCACTTGGTGACCCAC
The DNA here is from genome assembly GCF_900111605.1 of Nitrosomonas marina. GTDB lineage: Bacteria > Pseudomonadota > Gammaproteobacteria > Burkholderiales > Nitrosomonadaceae > Nitrosomonas > Nitrosomonas marina_A. The sequence goes on from NZ_FOIA01000005.1 coordinate 10,597, forward strand.
AATGCTGTTGCATCAATTGGATAATCATGCGAAGCGAAAAAATCAGATTGCTTGCACCGAGTAAAACAATTCGATTTGCAGGTGTTTGCAACCGACTATGCATTCCTCATACCACGATAAAAATTATTTTTGACAAACAATTGAATATAATCCAGTGCCGAGACAACACTCATGACAATTGTCAAAATCAGCAGCCATTGCGGAATCATATGCAGACCGACAAAACTTAAAAAAACCAGAAATTGAAATACAGTCGCGATTTTACCGGGAATTCTGGGAATCACATTAAAAAAAGCCCGCCAGTTTTTTTCCCATGCGATAAACGAGGCGCCACAAAATACAGCAATATCACGGGCGCCAAATAATAAAAACTGCCACCAGGTCATGTCGGTTTCCAGAAACATGATTACCGCAACTGATAAAACAAAGCATTTATCGGCTATCGGATCCAGCAACGCACCGAGAGGTGTTTGCAGATTAAACCAGCGGCTCAAGGCACCATCGAAATATTCAGTTGCCAGTGCCAAAGCAACGATAGCCAAGCGATATTGTTCTGGCGCAAATGGAAAAACAAAGGCCAGCGCCAGGCGTAACAAAGACAATGTATTTGGCAGATGTTTCAGCATTTTAGTTAATTTTTTCTAGATTGAACTACTCGAATCCCTCATAATTTGATTGTGTTCTAAATTACACACGCCTTACAACAGAGAAATGCAGAAATGCTGTATGTGTGATACCAGGTGCTATTTGCCTTCTACAGCAGTAATAATATTATCAGAGGGGCAGCACAGTTGCGTTGAAAAATTACCGCAGCAGCGGCATGTTCGTCATTCAGTGTTTTCGCACCATTACTGTATTTGGAATCAACAGGGTATTGGCTATACCGACTTAAGCTGATACGCTTTAAACTCTGGAGCATCTAGCTTTTTTTGCATTTGCAACTGAATTCTCAATAAAGGACAAGTCATATGAATCAGGAAATACCTCCGTTAGATCCGCATCCCCTCAGTGAATATGTTGCCTGGGCGGGTGGACGTAACCGCGAACCGATATTAGGGGTCCTGAAGGAAAAATTACCTAAAGATCCGGAACGGGTGCTGGAAATGGCCAGCGGCAGCGGCATGCATATCAATTATTTCGCACCACATTTCGAACATTTACATTTTCACCCGTCCGACAGGGATACCGAAGTTTTTGACAATATCAGGAACCTGGCCACTCAGCAAGGCAACAACAATATCGCCGACCCTGTGCATCTGGATTTGACCAACCCCGATACCTGGTTCAATCCCGGTCCGGAAAAATCATTTGCTGTGATTTTTTGTATCAATATTTTTCAGGTTGCACCAATTTCAATTGCAGACGGCATGATGAAATGTGCATCACATCTGCTGAAGGACGACGGTTTTCTGCTGATATACGGCCCCTTCCAGATTGAAGGCAAATTCACAACGGACTCCAACAAGGAATTCCACGATACGCTGAGTTCCGCCGGTGTGACTGAATGGGGGCTCAAGGATATCGCTGATTTAAAGAAAGCGGCCGCAGTTCATGGTATGGAACTGAAAGAAATCATTGACATGCCGAGCAATAACTTTTCATTAATCTTCGGAAAAAAATAACTGATGATGTCATCCGGTTCAGCCATCGTTGCAGGCGTCGGACCTGAACAAGGCCTGGGCGCTGCGCTAGCGCGCTGTTTCGCTAAAAACGGTTTGCATGTCTTTATTTTCGGTCGCAGTGAGGATAGACTGCATCGAGTCGCATCAACTATTCAGCGATCGGGCGGTGCTGTAACCCCGATTGCAGCCGATGTGACAATTGAGAACAGCGTACAATCGCTGTTTGACCAGATACGCGCACGTTGCGACAGGATCCATGTCGCGGCTTATAACGTCGACAGCAATATTCCCGCACCTTTTCTTGAAACCAGCACTGAAACATTTACAAATTTATGGCAACAAAACTGTCTGGGCGCCTTTTTATTCGCCAAACAATTGATGTCTATCATGCAGGCTCAGAAACAGGGAACCGTATTTTTTACCGGTGCAACCGCATCGCTCAGAGCCAGACCCCCTTTCACGGCATTTGCAACTGCCAAAGCAGGATTACGGGCGTTGGCACAGGGACTTGCACGGGAATTCTCACCACAAGGCATACATGTCGTGCACACAATTATTGACGGCGTGATCGACGGTGATCGGGCGCGACAGCAATTTCCTGAATTTGTGCAGGCCAAAGGCGTCGACGGCTTGCTTGAACTCGACGCAATCGCCCAAACTTACTGGGCGATACATCAACAGCCACGCAGCGCATGGACACACGAGCTTGATCTGAGACCATACAAAGAAATTTTTTAAACCGAGTTGATTGAAGAAACCATTACTGGACTTTAACAATGAATACATTAACAGATTGGAAACTGCAAGGCAGTTATTTTGAGGCATGTAACTGTGAAACCGCATGCCCATGTATTTGGCTGCAGCCACCTTCGGAAGGTAATTGCAAACTACTGGTGGCATGGCACATAGATAACGGCCATTTAAATGGAGAATCGCTGGACAACCTGAATGTAGCGCTCGCCTGTTTCTCTCCCGGGCACATGAAAGACGGCAACTGGCAAGCAGCGCTTTATGTAGATGAGCACGCCAGTGATGAGCAGTTTAATGCGGTTACTGAAATATACAGCGGCAAGCATGGCGGCCATCCCGCCGTTCTGATGAGCTTCGTCACCGAAATTTGGGGCATCCGAAAGGTAAAAATAGACTATTATGCGCATGGCAATCAGCGTGAACTGACAATACCCGGTATTGCAGAAATGGCGGTCGAATCCATCCAGGGCATTCAGGACGGCGAAGCGACAATTGAAAACCCGCCTTTATGTGTGGTTACCAGTCATCCTGCAGTCGTCGCACGCTCATCCAACTATGCGTATCATGATTTTAACAAGTCCTGGAAATTCTCAAACCGTAACAGCTATTTTTCCCAGTTTACCTATCAACCCTGATCACTCACACAATACTGCCGGTCCCATTGTTGGCCGGCAGCAGATCCTCTGTGTGGTAGTTCAGCTCAAATCATGTCCAGAAATCAAGCAACCATTCTCTTAACCCTGTTGACTGTTATTATTGCCGCATGGTTATATTTGTATTACCAGCATTGGTTGATGACATCGCTGCCGATGTCGGAAATGTGGATGCCTTCGGCTGATATTTACAACTGGCAGTGGACAGACTTTTGGCTGGTTTACACAATGTGGGCTGTGATGATGATCGCGATGATGCTGCCAACCGCGATCCCAATGGTCGCTGTGTACACAAAAATTTGCGAACAACGCTACCAAACAGCCTACACTCATACCTTATTGTTTGTTTTTGCTTATCTTGTCGTCTGGCTCGTATTCAGTATAGCCCTGTCGGCATTGCAATGGCAGATGCATGGTCTGAATTTCCTAACCCCCATGATGGATATGCAACATGACCAGTTGGCAGCAATCCTTTTTTTATTGGCAGGTGCTTACCAATTCACGCCACAGAAGAACAAGTTTTTACAGTCATGCCGCACGCCGATGGGGTTTGTCTTGACCGAATGGCGTGAAGGAACCATGGGCGCTTTCCAAATGGGTATAAAGCACGGCAGTGCATGTCTTGGCTGCTGCTGGGCGCAAATGCTGATTATGTTTGCAGTTGGTGTAATGAGTCTGCTGGGTATGGTGTTCATTACACTGCTTGTTTTCGCTGAGAAAATCGTCCCGCCCCGGTACCGTTTTTTTTCCAAAGCAGTCGGTATTCTGTTTATAGTATGGAGTTTCCGTCTTTTTATCTCATAAGCTACGTCTATGAACGCTGATTCCTTGTCATCACAAACGGCCAACCATCGATTCAACGATGACCTGCTGGGTATTGCTCAGTACCAGCAAAGAAAGGAACTTCATAATGAGTTGAACGCAATCGCGTATGAGTTTCTGGCCATTCCCGCACAACTTTCGCATCTGGTTCTCTTATCAGACAGGCAATTTATCAGTCAGGAACGCAAGCTGCTTGGCCAATTGTGCGACCAGTACAATACCACCCCACCCAATAGCAACACCAATGAATTTACTGTCGTAATGGGTGATGTACAACTCAGATGGGAACGTCACACAGAATATTCGACATACACAATTTATCAAGCGGGATCATTTGAAATTCCCTTTGAACAGCCTCCGATCAAGCGGTTGCCACGCAAATGGCTGACATGCCTGCCGGGAGAGGTGCTCGTTGCGACACATATAGCACTCGATGACCGTTCGCGTCCCAAGCGCAGCTTAAACGAACTGGCGCAACTGTTCTCTTCCAATACCGTCATCGGTTCCAAAGTGGCCGGCGGAAGTGCCAGTGTGTGGAGCGATAATCAGATTCATCAAGATGGTTTCGGCCGCATATTGATTCATGATGACAATTTACGCAGTCGTCAGGTCGGGCGCCTGGTCCAGCGACTGCTTGAGATAGAGACATATCGTATGCTGGCGATGCTGCCGCTGCCTTTGACCCGGGACATGATACCCAAGCTCGCACAAGCGGATCATCGGCTGGCTATGTTAAGAAACACCGAACTCATTAACATTGATGATGAACAGCAACTGCTGGACGAATTAACCACACTGGCCGCCGAGATCGAAGTGCTCTCGGCCCAGACAAGCCATCGGTTTAACGCCTCCCGCGCATATTATGATATTGTCAAACTGCGTATCAGGGAATTACGCGAGGAGCGCATAGAAGGTTTGCAAATGTTGCAAGAGTTCATGATACAGCGGTTATCTTCAGCGATGGGAACCTGCGAACTGGTACATTCGAAACTGGAGAATTTATCCTTGCATGTCGCACGCGCTTCGGAACTGTTGAGAACGCGTGTTGATATTTCCATGGAAGCGCAAATTCGCGATCTGCTTAAATCGATGGATAATCGCGCACATCTGCAACTGCGGTTGCAGGAAACTGTAGAAGGGTTGTCAGTTGTAGTTTTAAGTTATTACCTGCTCGGTCTGATTGGCTATGGACTCAAGGCCATCAAAGCAACCGGTTATATGATCAATGTAGAACTGATCACAGGCATGGCCATTCCGGTTGTCGTTATCGGTGTATTTTTTGCTGTCCGGCGCATTCGCAACCTGGTAAACAAGCAGCATTCTAAGAAGTAATACCGCCCGCCTCGGCCCGTCATTAAACGTTAGCATTCCGTAATACTGACAGCCAGACCGCCTAGTGATGTTTCCTTGAATTTGACTGACATTTCCAGCCCGGTCTGTTTCATCGCTGCAATACAGTTGTCCAGTGACATAAAATGCTTACCGTCGCCACGAATCGCCAGCGATGCAGCAGTATATGCTTTGATCGCACCAAATCCGTTGCGTTCGATACAGGGTACCTGGACCAAGCTACCTACCGGATCACAGGTCATTCCCAGATGATGCTCGAGTGCAATTTCCGCCGCATTTTCAATTTGTTCAGTTGTACCACCTTTAATTGCGCAAAGTCCAGCAGCCGCCATCGCTGAAGCTGACCCCACTTCTCCCTGACACCCTACTTCAGCACCCGAAATAGAGCTGTTATGCTTGATCAGTCCGCCAACGGCTGCTGCAACCAGTAGAAAATCCCGCACCTGTTCATGTGTCGCTCCCTCATGCTTTACCGCGTGATAAAGAACGGCAGGGATAACACCTGCAGCGCCATTCGTCGGCGCTGTGACGACCATATGGCCAGCGGCATTTTCTTCATTCACAGCCATTGCATAGGCACACAGCCAGTCATTTAGACTCGCCTGTTGTGGCTTTTCCTGCAATTGGCGGTACAAAGCCTTGGCGCGCCTTTGTACCTTGAGTCCGCCAGGCAGAATGCCATCAGCTGACAGCCCATTCTGTGTGCAGGTGTGCATGGCTTCCCAGATAGCATCCAGGCCGGCATTCAATTCCGCTTCACCAAAACGCTCCAGTTCATTGCTGCGTTTCATCATGGCAACAGACAGATTACTGTCAGCCGACATTTTCATCATCTGGTTCGCGTTTTCGAAAGGATAGCCACAGGAACTTGTCACTTCCAGTTTAATCGGCGCAACCAGTTGGCTGATTTCGGCCAATGTTGTAATAAAACCGCCACCAATTGAAAAATAGGTTTCCTGCAATACGGTTTTTCCAACTGCATTCATCAGCTGAAAAATCATTCCGTTCGGATGCTCCGGAAGCGGTTCTCCACGGTCGAATACAATATCATCTACTGGAGAAAAGATGACATCTTCGCCTTCGAAATCAATTACTGTTCGAGAGGAAAGATCATCTACCAACGTATTGACATCTTCTTTGGCCAGTTCCGGAGGTGTGTAATCGTTTAGACCCAAAATAACAGCACGGTCGGTTGCATGACCTTTTCCGGTAAATGCCAGCGAACCTTTTAGCGTACACCGTACATGAAAGGGCTGATCACTGCTGTTACTGGCTATAAACTTCGAGCAACGATTGCGGAAATCCTTGGCAGCAACCATCGGCCCCATGGTATGGGAACTGGAAGGACCTACCCCAATTTTAAAAAGATCAAGAACACTGATGAACATAAAAGAATCCAAAAATTGAATAAATAAGCACTAGAAAATCCATATTCGATACCGTATTGATTGTCAGACAGATATACGCACTGTTCCGTTCGCTTGGGAAATTCTAATACTTTTTCATCGAAAACGCTTGTGTAAGTTACATCTGCACCGCTCCCCGAAAACTGCTGTGAAAAACAGGTCGCACAGGCAAATAGCAGTTGTTTACTATAAAGACGTATCAATGAGGGCTGATTGTATGGACATTTTCTCTATTTGAAAAACCGCGCAACCACAACTCAAGCTTGCGCGTGGCTATTACATCGTCTCGATTATATGTCAGCAATTCAGTTTTTAGCTGTTGTCTGGTCCACTCGTCAGTGGTTTTCTGAAACCGGTTGAACTGTACAACAGACCACTGTGAACCGGATGACTCAAGTTCCCACTGAAAATTCACCAGTTTCGGATGTTTGCAGATTTCTTTTAATCCATAACCCGCTACTGGCAGCACGAGATTGTCAAGCACTGCATTTTGGATATCAAACAGCGGGCCTGCTTCACCATGCAGACCCAGCAGCCACCGTACAGTACCATCGTCGATCATGCTGTATCGTTCAGCATATTTTCTGATAATGACTTTTTCATGGTTCGAATAATGCGCGATAACCAGTGAAGCATGCTCTGCACGATACTGTTCGATTTTTTCCAGAAACGCCTGCCAGCCTGTGTAATCCTGCGTCTCGTCATCTGTCCATACATAATCAAAATCGTCATGGCTATAAGGTGGCGCCAACAACCCCCATAAATAAACATGTCTGTCGCACGTCCGTGCCATTGGGTTGTCTTCAATATCGAAATGGATCCAGGTGCCATCCGGTAAACTGATATCGTTTAATTGAACGATTTCATCGTGCAAAACCGATTGTGCCTGCCGGACAATGCGCTGCTTTTTTTTCAGACTGCTCAGATGCGGAACATCAGGAATGTTTTCAGGGACCTGAGCAGCGAGCTGTGCAATTGTCCTGATTCCTGCTTGCGCCAGAAGTTCGGCTGTCCGCCCGTGCATGCCGTGGAGCATAGAAGTATCCTGGCTGGCTTCAAATTGTGTATGACACTGCGAAAAATAAGGGCAAACACGGCAACGACTGTGACTATATCGTACATGCGGCTGCTCCGACAAAGTATGCAACTGACGCATGTCCCTGATAAATTCATCAACAAGCATATCAACCTCGCAGCCAATACTCGCAGTACGCCCATTCCCAAGAAAAACGACAGCGGGTAACTGACCCCCCAGTAACCGCCGGTACATACCCAGTTGAATCTGAAGCGCTTTTTTATTTTCACGCTGCGTCAGTTTAGCATCGGCAGCCTGATAAAAGCCGTTTTCATGACGGATTAAAAAATCAGGAAAGCCTACCAGACCTGTTTCATAATCCTTTAACCGCGCCTGATAAATAACCGGCACTCCCTCTTCCATCAATGCGCGTGTATCGTCAAACGATGCTGCCTGTTGAACGACATGATCGCTTTGGAACTGTTGCAGGATACGGCGTTCATGCTGCAGACCTGCATCACTCAATAACTGCATAAATGGATCGGCGTCGTATCTGATTGGCTGGTGAAATTCCAGCCACATGCGGCGCCTGCAAAAAATCCATGTAACGGCATCGCTGGCTTTGATCGTTGGCGTACTGGTACTGTGCATGTAAAATTTTCTTAATTTACCATCCCGATCTTACAGATTGACTATTTTTACAGATCAGGTAATGATAACTGTACTGGATTCCGGGATACGCATGCATGAACGCAGCTGATTAGAAGGATAAAAGAATACTATGGGAATTGTATCAGGATTTGTCGCAATAATGGTTATGGCCCTCCAGATTTCGCCTGTGCTTGCCGCTCCGCTGAATAAATATATGGATGATTCACCAACGTCGCTTATCCAGCAGCAACCCGCTCCCGACGATATCAGGCGGCGCCTAAACGATAAAATGCAGCGCTCAATTCAAATTTTGAATAATATGAAGGCAGAGGAAAAATCCCAATGGATTCGGGAATATGAAAAAAGGCTGGAACAGGCAATCGAGGCCGGCGATTATTTAAAGGCAGCCTACTACAGGGGCATTCTGGAACAAGTTGAGCGCTAAAGCATGAGACCTCTGATTGTATTCTTTTTCTTGGCATTACTCTGCTCAAGCATTTACGCCCAGGATTCTGACACCGAAAGCAGGGAACAAAACGGTGCAGCCGAACTTAACGCACTCTCCTTTGACAAAGTATTCGACAAAATCGTACGCGAGGAGTCGGCACCATCGCTAGACTCCGCTGACTCAATTAGTTCCATTCGACACATACGTGTGGCAAATGAATTTTATTATGTCATTATTCTATCCGTCATGTGCCTGCTATCTCTCAGTATTGTGCTGTATTTCCTGATTAAGCTTAAAGAAGACGCCCAGCCTAATGATATTGTCAGCGGGGCAGGTCTGATCCTAATTGTTTTCGGTACAATTATTCTGGTTCTTATCGTAGACACCTCAGAACAGTTGACGGCGGCTATCGGCATACTTGGCGCTATCGCAGGCTATCTGTTCCGGACCGCACAGGAAAACGGCCGTGAATCCAAATCCAAACCGGCTACGGATAAATAAATAAGCCCAAGCCGCTACCGTTACTGTCAATTTGAAATCGCGTGCTCGAATCGCGCAAAGCACTTTGTTTAGCAACAGTGTGCTGGTATACTCTCGCTTCTTGGGTGAGCAGTCCGGCCAAGATCAAAGGCGGGCCTCCCCGCATTGCAAGGTAGTGAACCTGGTCAGGTCCGGAAGGAAGCAGCCACAGCTATTTTTTGCAAGTGCCGGGGGTCTGGCTCGCCACCCTGTCGTTTGAAATCTTATCTCACGCACGCAGTCGCCTTCCTATTTAAACTCTGACTTACGAATTGATGCATAGCAATTGCGTGACCTGATATAATATGCGACAGGCACATTATTATTCAATTATTCGACGTGTCACAATCACAAGTCCTTGCACGCAAGTGGCGACCAAAAAGCTTTTCTGAACTGACCGGGCAGGATCATGTCGTCAGGGCACTGACGAACGCGCTGGCACATAACCGTTTACATCATGCATATCTGTTCACGGGCACACGTGGTGTGGGTAAAACCACGGTAGCACGCATTCTCGCTAAAGCGCTAAATTGTGAAACCGGAATAACAGCAGCACCATGTGGCAATTGTAGCGCCTGTACTCAAATTGATCAGGGACATTTTATAGATTTGATCGAATTAGATGCTGCATCAAATACGCAGGTCGACCATATGCGCGACTTGCTGGAAAATGCACTATACGCACCGACTGGAGCGCGGTTCAAGATTTATATAATTGACGAAGTGCATATGCTATCCAAATCGGCTTTTAACGCAATGCTGAAAACACTCGAGGAGCCACCTGCACACGTCAAATTTATTCTGGCCACGACAGACCCGCAGAAAATCCCCGTAACCGTACTTTCCCGATGTCTGCAGTTCAATTTAAAGCAAATTCCAGCAGCGTTAATTACGGAACACCTCAAACTGATTCTGACCCATGAAGGTATACCGGTGGATGGGGCAGCTTTGACACTTATTGCGCAGGCGGCCCAGGGCAGTATGCGAGATGCTTTGAGCATTTTAGACCAGGCAATCGCTTTTGGTGAAGGGAATGTAACGGAAAAGACTGTTCGAAACATGCTTGGAGCCGTTGACCAGCATTATCTACACGACCTGCTGGACGCGCTGGAACAAAAGAACGGATCGCAAATGTTAGCCATTGCAGATGAGATTGCATCTCATGGCTTTTCGTTTGATGCCGTACTGCATGATGTCTCAGCACTGTTGCATCTAATTGCACTGGCGCAAGCAGTGCCCCAGTCAGTTCATGAAGACATGCCGGCATACCAGCGCATAAAGGGGTTCGCGGAAACATTTACAGCCGAGGATATTCAGCTGTTTTACCAGATAACACTGCATGGACGCCGTGATTTAAACCTTGCTCCCGACGAATTTTCCGGTTTCACCATGACGCTAATCCGCTTGCTCGCATTTATGCCTGATAACCCGCCACTCAATCCGGCAATACAACAAGCGGGCTCAACACCTCAACAGCCAGGTACAATAAATAGGATTAATGTATCGACCCAGACCAGTCATACAATGTCTGCTTCCGATTCTTCAGCAAGCCTCGAGAAGCTACCGACAGCGCAGAAAATGCCCGCAAACGCAACAGTACCAAGCTGGCATGATCTGGTTAAGCAACTGAATCTGGTTGGTATGGCCAAAATGCTGGCACAGCATAGTGAGGCAAAAATCATATCAGCAGATACTATTGAGTTGTTAGTTCCCGATGTCCATAAACATTTACTCGACAAAAAATACCAGAATGCCATTCAGACCGCACTGAACGATCACTTCGGAAAACCGGTCGCACTCAGCTTCAAAGTTGGCAGCATTACAGGCATGACACCGGTTGCAATACAGCAACTAGAAAACCAGCAAAAACAGACAGAAGCAATTGCTGCCATTGAAAAAGATCCGATCGTGCAGGATCTGGTAGACAGTTTTGATGCAAAAATCATAGAATCTTCCATCAAACCTATTCAAAATTAAAGGAGATTTACCATGAAAGCTAATCTGGCAAACATGATGAAACAGGCACAACAGGTTCAAGAAAGCATGAAACAGATGCAGGAAAAACTGGCCACACTGGAAGTTGAGGGCCAGTCAGGTGCTGGAATGGTTAAGGTCGTCATGACCTGCCGTCATGATGTCAAAAGCGTACAGATTGATGACAGCCTGGTCGGGGATGGCGACGACAAGGAAATGCTCGAAGATCTGATAGCTGCGGCATTCAATGATGCTGTTCGACGCGTTGAAACCACGACTCAGGAAAAAATGGCCGAACTAACCGGTGGCTTGGGTCTGCCGCCCGGCATGAAGCTTCCGTTCTAATTACAACTGATCAAACAGCTTTATGCGCACACATAAACCAGCCAGACCAGGTAAACCCAAATCTCCACTTCGGGCAACCAATATTGACAAACATGGCATTCCGGTCTCTGCAGTCACCCATAAACTGCAGAAGTTGCTGGCCCAAAAAGGGCTGGGTTCCAGACGCGAGATGGAGGCGTTGATTGCCAGTGGTCAGGTCATCATCAACGGTAGAAAGGCTGTTCTGGGTGACCGTGTTGGCGCACAAGACCGTGTTCAGATCGGTAAACGCATCATTCGTTTTGACTTCGCAGAGCGGCTGCCGCGGATTTTACTGTACCACAAACCTGAAGGTGAAATTGTCAGCCGGCTTGACCCTGAAAACCGCCCAACTGTATTCGACAAATTACCTCATCTTAGGTCTTCCAAATGGATTGCAATCGGCCGTCTTGATTTTAACACCAGCGGTCTGCTAATTTTCACTACCGATGGGGCGCTGGCTAACCGGTTCATGCATCCACGATTTGAAGTAGAACGTGAATATGCCGTTCGCATAATCGGGAAATTATCGGACGAACACATCACCCAGCTGACCACCGGCATCCAGCTCGAAGACGGTATCGTATCTTTCGATCAGCTGATAGAACAGGGCGGCGAAAACGTCAACCACTGGTATCGGGTCATCCTGAAAGAAGGCAAAAACAGAGAAATCAGGCGCATGTTTGAAGCACTCGGGATAACTGTTAGCCGTCTGATACGGGTGCGGTTTGGTCCGGTTAATCTGCCTGCACGTATCAAACGCGGGAAATGGCTGGAACTCGACGAAAAAGAAACCCGAAGACTGCTAACGCTACTGGCTTGAACGAATCTGCCAACCTGCCAGCTGCTCGCGGCTTATCAAAAATACAAAACTGTCTCCGGAACTGGTCTCCAGCCATGTGAAAGGCAATCCTGGATACATGCTCAGCAATGCCTCCCTGTTGTGGCCGATCTCCACAATCAACATTCCTCGATCAGTCAGATAGTTGGTCGCGACCGATAGAATACAGCGAGTCGCATCCAGTCCATCCTTCCCACTGGCCAGCGCATTGGACGGTTCATAGCGATACTCATCGGGCAGGGTTGCCATCGACGCTGCATTAACATAGGGCGGATTACTGACAATCAGATCGTATCGCTTCCCGGACACTCCATCGAACATATCAGAGTGTATCAAGTGGATTCGATGTGACAATTGATAATCGTCAACATTTTTTTTCGCAACTGCGAGTGCATCCTGAGAAATATCCACTGCGTCGATTTCAGCCTCATCAAACACCTGCGCCATCAAAATGGCAAGACAGCCAGAACCAGTGCACAAATCCAGTGCATGCTGAATATGTTCGGGTTCTGTGATCCAGGGTTCCAGATGATTATGTAAAAGCTCCGCAATAAATGAACGTGGAATTATCACTCGTTCATCCACGTAAAAAGCATAGTCACCGAGCCAGGCCTCGCGTGTAAGATAGGCCGCGGGTCTTCTTTCCTGAATACGCCTTTGAAGCACTTTCTCAACTTCATTCCGCTCATCAAAAGTAAGTCTGGCATCGAGAAACGGTTCGAGTTGATCCGGAGAAAGATGCAGTGTATGCAAAATAAGATAGGCCGCTTCATCGTAGGCGTTCGTGCAGCCATGACCGAAAAAAAGTCCAGCCTTGTTAAATTTACTGACTGCAAAACGCAACCAGTCACGTACAGTGTTTAACTGATCTGTTGCCTGTGTATTCATTTACCAATAACTGTCATTAAACTGAAACAGAACTAGTACTCTATCAATATGATATTGCCGAAATGTATCATAAAACTTACTTAGGGATTTGAATCTTTACGAGATTGCATTAAACTGTCACAAGTGGTACAGATAATGAGAGATATTCAATTCATGCGTTCAGCGCTCGAGCAGGCCAGTAAAGCGCAACAATTGGGCGAAGTGCCAGTTGGTGCCATAATCGTACACAACGAAAGGATTATCGGACGCGGTTTTAATTGTCCTATCACAACACGAGATCCAACGGCACACGCTGAGGTCATGGCATTACGTGATTGCGGTTACAACATGAATAATTACCGCCTTCTTAACTGTACACTGTATGTCACGCTGGAGCCTTGTACGATGTGTATCGGTGCGCTTTTTCACGCACGAATTGAACGTTTGGTCTACGCTGCGACCGATCCCAAAACCGGTGTATGCGGCAGCATCATCAACCTGCCCGCAGAAACAAGACTGAATCATCATATGCAGGTCGAGGGCGGGGTATTAGCCGATGAAGCCAGTATGTTGCTTAAACATTTCTTTGCTCGACGCCGCAAAAAAACAATCAACGCTGTAACCTGCTCCAATGCAATCCGGCAATGATGAAAATAAATATCTCCATCCGCAAGCAACAACTCGATTTACTTAACGATGACAGTCAACTCATCCGCCGTTATCAGATCTCTTCTGCAAAAAATGGCACCGGCCAACAAAACGGAAGCTTCTGCACACCGCTGGGGAAGCATATTGTTCGCGCCAAAATTGGTTCCGAGCAACCAGTCAATACAGTGTTCGTTCGCCGCCGACCGACCGGAGAAATATATTCACCCGAGTTAGGAGAACGATACCCGGCCCGGGATTGGATTCTGACACGAATTTTATGGCTGTCAGGCTGCGAACCGGGTTTCAATCGACTCGGAACAGTCGACACCATGCAGAGATATATTTACATCCATGGTAGCCCCGATAGCGTTGAAATGGGAAAACCGGGCTCTATCGGATGTATCCGTATCTCAAATCACGATCTACTGGATTTGTTTGACAGAGTAGCCGTCGGCACACAGGTCGATATAATTGCTTGATTTCCTGAATACAGATATTAATTGACGATTGGAACCAGATTGCAAATCTGCAATTAAATCCAATAACACCGAAATTCTGAGAATATACATTAGGCAAATCTTTCCAATCTAAAATTATTGACGAGGAAATGGCATGTACCTGGATTTTATTTATCAAGGATCTAACCTGCTTCGAAACCGCTTACTTTGCTGTCTGTGTACCCTCTTATTATGTTTACCAGCTCGTGCGGTCGCTAATGAATGGATTTATACTGTAAAACCCGGCGACAATCTATGGAATCTGTCAGAGCGTCATCTGACAGGTGTACAGTATGTCCAGCGCCTGCAGCAAATGAATCGCATCAAGGATCCTTATGTCATTCCTCCTGGTAAGAAACTCAGAATACCGGTTGCCTGGTCACAGATATCGGATGCAGTTACTGCGCGAGTCAACCATGTCCAGGGCACGGTGCTCATTGAGCGTAGCAACCGGGGCGAGATTCTTGCAGAACCGGGAATGGAATTATATACAGGCGACACAATTCGAGCTGAGAATGACTCGTTTGTCACCATTGAGTTCGCAGACAACTCTCGTATGCGCGTTCAGGATAACAGCCGCATTCGTCTGGATAAAATGCGTATATACGGTGACTTTGGCCTGATCGACACGCTAATTCATCTTGAACAGGGGCGAACTGAAAACTCTGTACCACGTGATACTCATCAGGATAAGCGTTTTCGTATTCAAACACCATCGGCAGTCAGTTCCGTTAGGGGCACCGACTTCCGTGTTGGCACAGTTGAAATGAGATCCGGAACCGCCAGCGAGGTACTGTCCGGCATCATCAATGTCAGTGGTTCCAAAAAACATGTCATTGTTCCTGCCGGTTTTGGCACAGTCACTTCCCGGGATGAACCTCCCATGACACCCGTCGTCCTTTTACCGCCACCTGATTTGTCCGGGACGTCCGGTTATTACGAGAGTCTGCCACTGGTTATTCATTTAACCCCCCTTAACGGGGCCCATGCCTACCGTACGCAAATAGCGCTGGATCCGGACTTCGACAATCTTGTTTCTGAATTTACTACCACAACGCTCCCATTTCGCGATGGCGATATACCCGACGGTGAATACTGGCTTCGAATACGCGGCATCGATAAATTCGGTTTAGAGGGAAAAGACGCCGTCATGCCTTTTGCGCTGAATGCCCGCCCCGAGCCACCCTTTGTCACAGCTCCGCTTCCCGGCAGCGCAACGACACCAGACAATCAGGAATTCACCTGGACCAGTCAATCCGAACCGGTACATTATATAGTGATGATTAGTAAAGACATCGATTTTAGCGATCTGGTCTACTTTAATCCTGAACTGAAAAAAAATGCCCTGGCTCTATCCAAGGCCGAATCGCTCGCACCCGGCCACTACTTCTGGCAAATTGCTGCAGTTTCACCAACGGAAGGCGCTGGTCCGTTCAGTGATGCCATGCCCTTCAGAGTCCCTTTCCCTGGTCCCGCTCTGGAAAAAACAGAAATTGATGAGCAGGACCTGACGTTTGCCTGGCGAGCCGCTGCAGAAGGGCAGCGATTTCATTTTCAATTTGCACGCGACGAATCATTTTCTGACATTATTCATGACGAAACAACCGAAGCCTCCAGTATCACGATCCAGAAACCTGCTGGCGGGACATATTTTTTACGCATCAAAACAATTGAGTCAGATGGTTTTGAAGGGCCTTGGGGGTTGCCGCAAATGGTTGAAATACCGCGCGACTTTCCTTACTGGATGATGCTATTACTGCTTCTCCCTTTGCTTGTGCTGATATGATTTTTCTTCAAAATCTGGGACGCAAAATAAATACATATGTTTTACGTATTTCGATACTTCTGACGAGTGTTGGCATTCTTGCGTTTACAGAGATTCTGGAGCGACTTGATTTCATGATCTACGATAAATTATCTACATTGATCCCCTATTCACAGGATTCGGACATCGTCATCATTGCCATAGATGATCAGAGTCTCGGTATTATCGGTAGATGGCCATGGCCTAGAGACATACATGCAGCGCTTATCAATCGTCTGAATTTGATTGGCAATCAGCATCTCGCTCTGGATCTGCTTTTTTCAGAACCGCAATCCAACAACCCGCATGCCGATCAGTTACTGGCTTCGGCGATTGCGTCACATGGCAATGTCGTGTTACCACTGGCACCGGTATCTACAGCGCACACTGAATCGCTTCACATCGTCGCACCGCTTCCGCTCTTCAGAAATCATGCCGTACTGGGGCATGCCGACATAGAAATTGATAGTGACGGCATAGTTCGGCGCGTGTTTCTCAACGCCGGCATTAATACTCCGACGTGGCCCGCCTTGGCGCAGGCACTGATCAATCCGGCATCAGCAAAACAGCATTTTCTCCGAGAAGAAGATGAAAAACCGTCAGGCCAAAGCAAACACTGGTATCGTGCCGATGAAGTATTAATACCCTATCTGGGCAGACCCGGCAGTTTTAATCAGATATCCTACGCAAATGTTCTGTTCGATGATGATATTCTCGCCAGCCTGAAAGACAAGACACTCATTGTCGGAGTAACTGCTGCAGGTATCGGAACACGTTTTGCGACGCCGACATCCTCCTTGAATCATCAATTCATGTCAGGGGCCGAGTGGCACGCGAATGTTTATTCAATGTTGCAGCATGATCGCGCTACATATCCGGTTCCAAACACGTGGGTTGCAATAATCTCGGTCGCCTGGATCATGCTTGTGCTGCTGGGCACCAGTTTGACAAAAAGAAATCTGACTGTCCCAATACTGATTTTTATATCAATAACCGGTATATTTTCAATCTATCAGTTACTTAAAACCGTTCATATATGGATCCCCCCCGGCGCGGCCTTATTGGGGACACTGGCGGCTTATCCCTTAGCAAACTGGCAGCGCATTAATCAGTTTATACGCTCTTTCCTGATTACTAAATTACGTTCCAGCATGGCGCTGGAATCAATAAAGGATGGTGTCATCATAACCGATGCCAACGATCTTGTTGCCTATGTCAACAAAGGTGCAGAGAATATATTGCGCACGGAATTCAATCTGATCAAGAATAGAAATCTGCAGCAGATATTGCATATTCACTCGAATTGCGCCAGCCTGCCCGGCGAAAGCGCCGTGAACAAAATATTGACACACGATCTGGACAGCCCCGGTGTCATGGAATGCAGACTGAAAACACGATATGGCGATGAACGTTCGGTAAGAATTACGCGCAATCAATTGTATGACGAACAAAAAATACTGATCGGTTCTGTTATTGCAATCACTGATCTTACCGATACAATCGAACTGGCCCAGCAGGTTGCATACCAGGAAAGTTATGACGCGTTGACCAAACTGCCAAACCGTTCAAAATTATTGTCACAGTTTGAACAGATGATTCAGGAAACTGAAGATACTGGCAAAAGAATCACCGTTTTTTTTGTTGCACTGGATAATTTTAAAAAAATCAATGATGCAATGGGCCATCAGGCTGGGGATAAATTACTTAGAATGGTCTCTTCCCGTCTGTTTGAAACAGTGCAGCACAACGATTGCATTGCCCGATGGGGGGGCGATGAATTTATTGTGCTGTTCGACCATCTGGAAAATTTTGATTCTTCTGCTGAAATGGCACAGCAAATTTTGGATGCCATTAAACAAAAATTTGAAATTGATGGTATGGAAATTTTTGTTGCCGCCAGCATCGGAATCAGCCGGTATCCGAATGACGGATTGGTCAGTGAAATTTTGCTGAAACGAGCAGAAACAGCCATGCACACTGTAAAACGGGAAGGCGGCAACCGTTTTGAATATTATTCTCCCGAATCATCCATAGCCTGGACCCGTGATCGTCTGGAACTGGAAAAGGAGCTGCGGACCGCTATTCTTAATGATGAGCTTCAGGTTTTTTTTCAACCCATCATAAATGCCAGAACCCACCAGATAACCCGCATGGAAGCACTGGTACGCTGGCCACATCCCACGAGGGGATTTTTATCTCCCAGCGAATTTATCCCGCTGGCGGAAAATGTTGGTTTGATTGAACAACTGGGTGAACTGGTGCTGAGAATGTCCTGCCTATCCGCCTATCGGCTTCTGCAACAGGGATATCCGGTCAATGTAGCAGTCAATGTTAATCCTCGCCAGTTAATGAATAAAAATTTTCTACAAACCATTTTAAAGACGCTGCAGGATACTCAATTACCGGCCGGTTCTTTGATACTTGAAATCACTGAAAGCTCCATCGTCAATAACATTGAGCGCGTAAGCATTATCCTGAAAACACTCAAGCAGTTAAACATTCTTATTGCGCTGGATGATTTTGGCACAGGTTATTCTTCACTGACACTATTGCGGGAACTGCCAATAGATATTTTGAAAATCGATAAGTCCTTCGTGCGAACACTCGATCAGAACCAAAGCGATCTAACAATTGTTCAGGCCATTATTGGCCTGGGAAATAACATGGGACTAATGGTTGTCGCAGAGGGTGTCGAAACGGCAGAGCAAAACCAGATATTACTGCAGCATCAGTGCTATCATCAGCAAGGATATTATTTCAGCCGCCCCGTTCCCTATAACGCACTAGTAGAATTGATACACACAAAAAATAGTAGCCGATCACCTGTGAGGGATCTATACGAGGTCAATGCGAGTAGTGCGACCCAGACTAGAAAGGCAATAATCCGTTCGGATCACCAATAGCAGCCACCTCTCGGATGGCCTGTGCATATGCTTCATTCTCCCGCAGCTTGACCATTGAAGCAAAAGCCCTTTTAGCGTGCATACGCGCCACTCGAGCGATACTGATCGCCGAGCTATCCCATTGCAGCGTATCCAGTAATTCGTCAACGGCATCTGAGTCATTGCAAACTAGAATCATATCACATCCCGCCTTGAGCGCAGCCGAAGCGCGTGCAACAATAGAACTGAAATACGCAGCACCTTGCATACTTAAATCGTCACTGAAAATGCAGCCTTCAAACTGCAGCTGCTGTCGCAGTATGCTTTCAAGCCATCTGCTCGAAAATCCTGCGGGATACTGATCCACATCTGGATAAATCACATGCGCCGCCATGATGCCAGCCAATCCCAAATTGATCATGCGTTGAAACGGAACCAGGTCGTCCATCTCGATATCAGCATACCGACGCAGATCAACAGATTTCTCAAGATGCGAATCAGCCTGTATACCACCATGACCTGGAAAATGCTTGCCAACAGCCTGCATACCGCCGGCTTTCAGACCGGTCATTAGCGCATGTCCCAGTGTTGAGACAATCTGAGGATCCCGATGAAACGCCCGATCGCCAATAACACTGCTTTGCCCATGATCAATATCCAGAACAGGAGTAAAGCTCAGATCAACTCCGGCGACCACTAATTCAGCTGCAAGTACAAACCCTGTCTGTCTGGCAAGATGACGCGCCCGTACCGGATTCTGATCCCAGATTTTTCCCAGTTCACGCATCGCGGGCAGCCGGGAGAAATCTGTTTTAAAACGCTGTACCCGACCACCCTCCTGGTCAACAGCGATCAGCAAATGCGGTGTTCTGAGTGCTTTAATCTCCTGAGCCAGCGCCATCAGCTGTTTTCGGGACGCGTAATTTCGTGAAAACAGAATAACGCCGCCGGTCAGAGGATGCATCAATCGCCGCTTATCCTCATCTGTCAGTTCAGTGGCACCGATATCCAGCATGATTGGCCCAAGAGCCATCGCTATTTCTCCAGAACAACAAACGCACAGGCGGCGTTCATTTCATCGCTGATAGACAGGAAATGGCCAACAATGCCCTGGTCGTAAATATACCGGTTGAGTACGGGATGAAATTCAAAATAAGGCCTGCCAAGCTTATCATGAGCAATCGTAATGAAATCAAGATTTACCGGATGACGCAACCCTGTGCCTATTGCTTTTGAGAATGCTTCTTTGGCTGCAAACCGTCCTGCCAGAAACAATACAGGTTTACTACTGCTCTGGTATTCCTGCCATTCAGGCTGCGTCAATATACGACGCGCAAATTTATCGCCGTACCGTTCTATCGAACGCGCGATCCTTGCCGGATCGACCAGGTCGGTACCGATTCCATAAATCACCTGCCTGCCTCGGAAATCAACCGTTTCATTTCTCTTACTGCCTTGTCAAGACCCACAAAAATGGCATGTCCAATAATGGCATGACCAATATTAAGCTCCGATACACCTGGGATTGCAGCTATCGCCTGAACATTCTGGTAGTGCAGCCCATGGCCGGCATTGACTTTCAGATTCCGCTGAATACCAAATGCAACCGCATGCTTTATTTTCTCCAGCTCTTTGATTCTTGATTCTTCAGTTGTTGCATCGGCATAACTACCCGTGTGAATTTCGATAACCGATGCACCCGATTGAGCGGCAGCATCGATCTGTTCCGGATCCGCGTTGATGAAAAGCGAAACACGTATGCCCGCTTGGTTTAATTGTTGGCATGCGCGTTTAATCTGTTCGAACTGTTTAACAACATCAAGCCCTCCTTCCGTAGTCAATTCTTCGCGACGCTCTGGTACAAGGCATATATCATCCGGTTTGATACGCAGCGCAATTTCAATCATTTCAACTGTCACCGCACTTTCAAGATTCATTCGTGTTGTCAGTATAGCGCGCAACTCTTCCACGTCACTGTCCTGAATATGCCGCCTGTCTTCACGCAAATGCAGCGTTATCGCATCGGCACCCGCCGATTCGGCAATGCGTGCCGCATCGACAGGGCTCGGATAGATGGTGCCACGTGCTTGTCTAAGTGTTGCCACATGATCAATATTGACGCCAAGTTCCACCATATTGTTTCATTCCACGTTAAAGGCCCTTTAAAGCCAGACTTGTTTCCAATCGTTTTCAGAATGTCGCTTGCCGTATCCTCAGTTGAATTATCACTGAAACAAGACTATTCATGACCAAGCTGTTTCAGAACATGCGCATCATTTGCCCATCCACTACGCACCTTCACCCAAACCTGCAAAAAAACCTTCTTATTAAACAGCAATTCCATTTCTTTACGCGCCTGACTCGAGATCAGCTTCATTTTTTCACCTTTTTTTCCAATAATAATAGCTTTCTGTCCGGGCTTATCAATCAGAATTGTCGCATATATTGTGATCAGCTTTTCTGTTTCGACAAACCGGTCAATAATCACGCTTGTGGAATAAGGTATTTCATCTCCAATCAAACGAAATAGTTTCTCACGTATCAGTTCAGCAGCAATAAAGCGGACATTTTTATCGGTTATATCGTCTGCATGATATAAAGGTGGATTTTCCGGCAAATACGGACGAATTGCATCAACCAGCCCCCCCAGCTGCAATCGACCAGCTGCGCTCACCGGAGACAACGCTACAAAATCAAATTGCCTGCTCATCTCGTCAAGGAAGGGCAACAACAGGTTTTTATCCGTTATTCGGTCAATTTTGTTCACGACCAGTATAACCGGCACTGTCCTGGGTAAACGTTCGAGCACAAGACTGTCTCGCTCATCGAAACGCAACGCCTCGATGACAAATAAAATCACATCGACCTCCTGCATGCTTTGCGCCACAACCTTGTTCATCGCGGTATTCATACGATTTTTGTATCGCACCTGAAAACCTGGCGTATCCACAAAAATGATCTGTGAATGCTGTTCTGTCAAAATACCGTGTATTCGATAACGCGTTGTTTGAGCTTTTCGGGATGTTATGCTGATTTTTTGTTGAATCAGACTATTAAGCAAGGTCGACTTGCCAACATTTGGCCGACCTACAATAGCAACATAACCGGTGCGAAAATGAGTATCAGACTGCATGACGAGACCTGTTATTTTATTATGCTTTGTTATACAGCTATCATCAAAAATGGCTACGAAAGAGAGTCAGCAACGCAGGCAATCTCGTAAGCTTTTTTTGCAGCGGCCTGTTCGGCACTGCGGCGACTGGAACCTTCTCCAAACGTACGAATATTGAATTCCGGTATGAAACACTCCACTCTGAATTTTTGCTGATGTGCTTTCCCTGTTGTAGTAACTACAGTATATGCCGGCAAATTCAGTTTCTGGCTTTGCATTAATTCCTGCAACAGGGTTTTGGGATCTTTTCCATGCGTAGAATGATCGATTGTTTCAAGGACGGGCGTATATAATCTGGCAATAACAGTCTCTGCCTGAGCAAAACTGCTGTCCAGATAAATCGCGCCAAAAACAGCTTCCAGAGCATCGGCCAGAATTGACGGCCGCTGGTCTCCTCCGCTTCTGATTTCGCCTTCGCCCAACCGAATCAACTGATCCAGCCCCAACTGCATCGCCATTTCAGACAAAGCTTTCTGATTAACCATACCCGCACGCAAACGGGAAAGTCGTCCTTCAGGAAGATCATGGAATTTTTTGTAGATTAACGCGGCAACCGCACAATTGAGCACACTGTCACCCAAGAATTCCATACGTTCATTGTGCACTATACTGTGACTGCGATGCGTTAAGGCTTCATGCAGCAATTCAGGTCTGACAAACTGGTATCCGAGCCGGTTGCAGAATAAATTCACCTTGTTTTCCCGATTGGTCCGCATGTTATTTCTATAGTAATTATCTTCAGTTTCTCTGCTACGTCAGTTACTTTGCATATCAAAATCGAATTGCAAAGAAATATTTGCAAACAGGGGTACTTTTTCTGAATAAACCACACTCAGAATGTTTTGTCCGTTCTCACGGGCTATCTTAATGTCTTTTGCTGTAATCGCCGTAATACCATCGATCTGTGCACGCTTGGAGAATGCAAGCCTGATCTGGTTGGGAGTTGCTTTATTTAGTGCGGAATCACTAGCAACCGCCACCAGATTTTTTTTTATCGATGCATTTTCAATATAAACCGGCGCTACTTTCATACCCAGCAACACAAACAGAATCAGCACTACAGACCAGAACAGCATACCTGTTAAAGTAATACCGTATTGATTTGTATGTTGCCCACACAGATTCATGACACCCTCCCGAGAAAAATGGACCAGACTACTGAATAAACTGACCGATTCGATCAAAATCACCAAAATTCCACCAGATCATAAATGCCTTGCCTACAATATTTTCGTCCGGTACAAATCCCCAATACCGACTATCGCTACTGCTATCCCTGTTATCACCCAAAGTAAAGTAGTTTCCCGGCGGAACTGTACAAGTAAATCCAGTACGGCTGTATTGACAGTTTTCGCGAAAAGGAAACTCGCGCACGCTGGCATATTGCAAGCCATTGACTTCACGGCTTACCAGAATCGAATGATTGGCTTCTCCGAGATATTCAGTATATTTCTCAGAATAAATGTAACCCAGTCCGGGTTCTACATATTTATAGTCACCCTCATACACCTGCTCAACTATTTTATCATTAATAAACAACTTCTTATTATGATAAGTAACTACGTCACCGGGAACACCGACAACACGTTTAATGTAGTCTATGGAAGGATCCTCAGGAAAACGAAATACCAGAACATCTCCGGCTTCAGGGCTATCCATGTCAATTATTTTTTTATTAATAACCGGCAGCCGAATACCATACACATACTTATTGACCAGAATAAAATCACCAACAATCAAAGTTGGAATCATGGAACCTGAAGGGATCTTGAATGGTTCAATAATAAACGAACGCAAACAGAATACAATTAAAATGATTGGGAAAAAACTCTTAGGATATTCAATCCACCAAGGCTCATCTTCATCCTGCTTGCGTTTATGGCGCCATATTAAATAATCAAGCACCCATACGGCACCGGTAATCACCAGCAAAGAAAATAAAATCAAAGGAAAATTCATGTAATTACCTTTCTGTGTTTTTTATGTAATTATTATCAGGCAGCCGAGAAACCATCCATGTTGTCACTGCTGCGTTAAAAAGTAGCATATTCACTTATTACACAGCCCATTCATCTCGATTCACCTGTTTTAGCCTTGTTTCAACTGCATCGAATATACTGAACGATCAGCTCGACTTCAATTACATTTCCCTTGGGATTAAATTTTGTATTTTTTCGGCATGCTGCCATTTACGATTTGGTGTCAGTTTGTAAAATTGCCAGAAAAGCTTCCTGAGGAATCTCTACATTACCAACCCGCTTCATCCTTTTTTTACCAGCTTTTTGCTTTTCGAGCAATTTACGCTTGCGGGTGATATCGCCTCCATAGCATTTTGCCAGTACATTTTTCCGCAAAGCTTTGACAGTTTCTCTGGCAATAATATGTGCACCTACGGCTGCCTGTACGGCTATATCGAACATTTGTCTGGGAATAAGTTGTCGCATTTTTTGCACCAGTTCCCGGCCACGGTATTGACTGCTGCTGCGATGAACAATTAACGATAACGCATCGACCCTGTCACCATTTATCAGTATATCCAACTTGACCAGGTCCGATGCACGGAATTCCTTAAACTCATAATCAAGTGATGCATAACCGCGGCTGGTAGATTTTAACCGGTCAAAAAAATCCATCACGACCTCATTTAAAGGCATTTCATATGTCAGCATGACCTGTTTACCCATATATTGCATGTTTTTTTGGATACCACGCTTATTGACGCAAAGGGTTATTACAGCTCCGACATACTCTTCAGGCACCAGAATGGTGGTCGAAATAATAGGCTCCCGAATTTCGGTGATTTTTGACAGGTCCGGAATTTTTGATGGATTATCGATTTCAATTACTGATCCGTCCCGCATCTGAATCTGATAGACAACGGTAGGCGCTGTCGTGATCAAATCCATATCATATTCTCTTTCGAGACGTTCTTGCACAATATCCATATGCAATAGCCCCAGAAACCCGCAGCGGAATCCAAAACCGAGCGCCTGAGAAGTTTCCGGCTCGAATTGAAGAGAGGAATCATTGAGTCTGAGCTTTTCCAGGGCTGATCGTAATGCATCATATTGGTTGGATTCCACCGGATATAATCCGGCAAAAACCTGTGGCTTGATCTCTTTAAAACCCTGTAAAGGTTTTTTTGCTGGATTTTGTGCCAATGTAACAGTATCGCCTACTTTGGCAACGTCAAGTTCTTTAATCCCAGAAATCACAAAACCAACTTCGCCTGCACTCAATGCATCCCGATTTAAAGCCCTGGGTATAAACACACCTACTTGTTCACAAAGATGGGTAACGTTGCTAGCCATCAACAGAATCTTTTCTCCGGGTTTGAGCACGCCGTCAAAAATACGCACCAGTATGACGACACCGACATAATTATCGAACCAGGAATCAATAATGAGCGCTTTTAACGGCGCATCAGGATCACCAACCGGAGCTGGAATCCGGCTCACAACAGACTCTAGGACTGCTTCTATACCAACGCCCGTTTTGGCACTGACATGTAAAGCGTTATGCGCATCTATGCCAATAACATCCTCGATATTTTCAATTACTCTTTCAGGATCGGCGGCCGGCAAATCAATTTTATTCAGAACAGGTACCACCTCAACGCCCTGATCGATTGCAGTATAGCAATTTGCAACAGTCTGCGCTTCCACACCCTGAGATGCATCAACTACCAGTAAAGCACCTTCACAAGCAGCCAGGGATCGTGAAACTTCATATGAGAAATCCACATGGCCAGGCGTATCAATCAAATTGAGCAGGTAGATCTCACCATCTCTCGCTTTATACTGCAACGCGACTGTCTGCGCCTTAATGGTGATACCTCTTTCACGCTCCAGATCCATGGAGTCAAGAACCTGTTCTTCCATTTCGCGTTCCGACAGACCGCCACAGTATTGAATAAGACGATCTGCAAGTGTCGATTTGCCATGATCAATATGGGCAATAATGGAGAAATTACGTATTCGCTGCATTAGGATTTCGAGGGAATGATCCGACTAGTCAATTGAACCGAAGTTATCTGAACTCCAGCTGTTTAACAGCCGGACCATCCATGATTCTGAATTACGATGCAGCATTTTATCGAAATCTGGCAAGATAATCATCCAGAGCATTCATATCCAGATGATAATGACAGATTATCTCTTGATTAGAGAGTGACGCTAATACGGGTATCTTATCGTTGAATCTACTCACCAGTTCTGGATCCGTATCAATATCAATAACTTGAAAATCAAACGATAACCGTTCCTGACACTCCTTCAGTGCTTGTATCATTTGTGTACATAAATGACACGCCTCACGACTGTAAACAACCAGATCGTCGACAGCCGAATCAGTTTTTATCATGACTAACAAAACATTATTATTCGTCGTTAATTAATTTCATAGTGATAAAGGTCGTCAGATCACCCCGTTTGACCAGCAAGGCAATATTGCGCCCGCCTTCCACTTTTTCCAGCAACTGATTAAACTGTTTAACACTTCCAATATCTTTACTGTTAAAACCTAAAATAATATCGCCTTTGCGCACACCTGATTGGCTTGCAATTCCTGGTTGTATATCCTCCACCAGCAGACCATTCTCTATTTCCAGTTGCTTTTTCTGCTCATCAGTCAATTCACTCAGCACAAGTCCCAGACGATTGGATTTGTCGGTTATTTGATTTTGTTTACTTTGAGAATGCTGGTCTGATTCCTCGGTAGGAATTTCCCCCACTTTCAACTGAAGCATCTTGATGGAGCCATCCCGCCAGATTTTTACCTTTACTTTCGAGTCGGGCGCTGTATTTCCAACAATGCGCGGCAAATCAGCAGAAGCCTCAACTTCCTCACCGTTGAAAGACAAAATAATGTCACGCGCCTGTACACCGGCAACATCTGCTGGACCATTTTTTTCAACTGAAACAACCAGTGCCCCACGTGTATCGGACAAACCAAATGAATCGGCTAATTCCTTTGTTACCTCTTGTATTAGCACACCGATTCTTCCACGCCGAACGACCCCGGATATTTTAAGCTGGTCTGCTATATCTGTTGCAACATTGATCGGTATGGCAAATGACAGCCCCATAAATCCGCCTGTTCGACTGTAAATCTGTGAATTAATACCAACCACTTCACCATGCATATTGAATAGGGGGCCACCGGAATTACCCGGATTAATGGCAACATCAGTCTGAATAAAAGGCACATAATTTTCCTGCGCCAAAGACCGCCCTTTTGCACTGACAATACCGGCTGTAACACTGTTTTCAAAACCAAATGGCGATCCAATCGCAACCACCCATTCTCCGACTTTGAGTTTTTCCGGATCGCCTCGATTAACAGTTTGTAAATTTTCGGCGTCAATTTTTATCAACGCTATATCAGTTTTTTTATCGGTACCGATCACGTCACCGATAAATTCACGTTTATCATTCAATTTGACGGTAATTTCCTCCGCTGATTCAACGACATGCGCATTTGTCAGAATATAACCATCAGCACTGATAATAAAACCGGAACCCATTGATCTTGGCTCGGATCTTCTGGGTGTTGCAAATGGCTCCATGTGTCGTCTGAAGAATTCGTAAAATGGTGAATCCTTGGGAAGGTTTGGGATCTCAGGAAAAAATTGTGTAACTGCATTCTGCTGTGACTGCGTTGTACTAATATTAACGACGGTCGCACCGTATTTTTCCACGAGACCTGTAAAATTCGGCAACTCACTCGTTTGAGCATAAACAATCCCTGTGGCGACAATTAACCACATCCCTATTAAGTTACGCACCATTATTATTAACCTCTGTATTTCCATCATATTTAAGCTATGTATACCATAAACTAGTTTTTTCTATAAAGTAAAGAAACGGGTAGTTCATTACATTTCCCGCCCGGCTGCTGAAAGTGATAACAGGCATATCCTACTTGAACCGCCAATAAAAAAGCGCTTACATAGCGCGATTCATAGCAAGTGTATTTTGCTTCACGTATTGTCGAAACAACGACAAATCGTGACAGGAGTTATCTTCATTGTTGTGCAAACACAGCATCACCAATTAACTTAATCGTGTTTAGCGGAACTTCTCCCACAGTTGTTATTTTGTTGTTCTCCAGTTCGCGCACGTATATATTTATCGCGCCACGACTTGAATAGAAACCCGGAACCGGAGGGGTATCATCTGTCTTGACTGGTTCTATAAAAATAGACACGGTAGCTATATCATCGGATAGAACAATATGATCAATCATCGTGCTTTTTCCCGCAAGCTTACGTCTCATTTCAGCAAGCTTTTCAAACCCTGCAGGTAATTCTCCTAATCGCCATTTCAGTTCACCTTCATCCAGATGTACCGTCGTTAAATCTACCTGCTTCCAGTTTTGGGTTGATATTGATTCTGTACTCAGCGACTCTTCGTCAATATCTTTACCGATTTTCAGCTGCGCGAACGCATATTGTTCAACGATATCTTCTTTGTCTATCACAGCGGCTTTCAGCAGCAGGCCGCTGTCAATATCAATCCAGAATTTGTGCCCATATCGCAAGTTATCTTTTGGTATCAGTTTTATAATCTGGGCGTCATAGCCTGCGATACGCTCCTGTCCATCAATCTCCATATTATAATTATCACGAATTCGCTCTGTTGGATGCGGCAGCAGATCCGGAAAAAATTTTCTAAACCAGCGTGTTTCGGTATAGACTTTCTTACTGCCCGGCATGTAGCACTTCATCTCATCGTTGTAGCGATAAACAATACGCGCCATGCCATCCAAAACTTCTATTTTGTCATACTCATCATCATGATCCACGCGATGCGTGATTTGTGATGTTTCTATATGACCATCGGCATAATATACAAAGGTTCCGTGATAATTTTGTTGACGCGGTGCTTCAGCGATTCTCTGTAACCAGTCGTATGCACGTGCATGAGACTGGGTATTAGGTTCAGCGCCAACCGCCTGGAATGTCAGTACAAACAACAAAAAAACAGGTAATACAGGGTTTTTCATCTACCATATTGATCATGGAAATTATCGTGAGCGCCAGTCACTGGATAAATATAGGCTGATTGACTGCCATATTTGGCCTGTCCAGAAGATAATTCTTTATAATGGTTTTGGAAATTATGATAAAAAAGATAGTTGTTCATTTCCTCTGCTGAAGTATTTGGATATGGATGAGTAACCTGATAAGGTCGAGCAGTTTGTGGGTGAGACACCAGCATTGAACCTGAACCCACAGTTCTATCAGTCTCTATTTGGCTGCCTGATTGTTCCGCCACAACGACTGGTTGCGTTTGCAGGTATACATCATGCATGACAAACCATGCAGTTACCATTGCAACTACCGATGCTGCTGTTGCAAATGCAAATACTTTTGCTTTGGAATTTCTGTGAGTGGGTTTGTTGGGTGAAAGTACTGTAGGTTCTGTTTCAAGTTGTTGTCTGACACGATCGGTAAGGTCTGTTGGCGGAGTATCCGGTTGCCTAAGGATATCACCGATTAAATGAAAAGTTTCCCAATCCTGATGCAATTCCTGGTTCTTTTTGAGTGCTTCAATTATTTTACTGGCATCAGAGCCAGTGAGTTCACCATCCATTAATTCGGAAACCTTGCTTTTCACTTTACCACCTCTTATCTTTGCTTGTACCCAGTAGCGGGCGTAATTTCTCAGATATTGCTTCACGCGCTCTAAAAATACGCGAACGTACTGTACCTATCGGGCATTCCATGATGTTCGCGATTTCTTCATAACTCAGTCCTTCTATTTCTCGCAATATGATTGCAGTTCTTAACTCATCTGGCAATTCTTCCAGCGTCTGGTTCACTGTTTGAGCAATCTGTTTACTCATCAGTTCACTTTCAGGCGTATGCATCTCACGCAAAACGCCGCCTTCTTCATAATTTTCAGCTTCGTCACTATCAATGCCCTGCAAGGTCGGCGCTTTTCTACCTTGAGACACCAGATAGTTTTTAGCGGTATTAATACCTATTCGGTACAACCAAGTGTAAAAGGCGCTGTCACCTCGAAACGAAGGCAGTGCCCTGTAGGCTTTGATAAAAGCCTCTTGCACGACATCTTCAACTTCGGACGAATCCCGTATGAACTGTGATAGTAAACGTGTCAACTTGCGCTGATATTTAGCTACCAATAAGTCAAACGCCCGCTTATCGCCATTTTGTACCCGCTCCACTAATTGCTGATCGATTTCACGATCGCCCATCCTGCCTGATCCTTGCGCATTAAGAATTAATAAAACTGCTTTAATTGCAACATGGCTTTGATTAAAAGCCAGCGGGATCAAGTATACCTATTCAAAAGGATCACGAAAACCAATTAGCTACTTTATTGAAGACAACAAACCAAGTGCAATAGTTCATTGATCATCCGCTACAACTGAAAACTCATGCCAAATTCCTAACGGAATTCATGCATATAGTATTGCAAGTATTATTCGGAACACCCAGCTATTCAACCGCTTGAGATAGTTCTGCTACTAACATTGAGACATTACAATCATAATAATAGCGCAAAAAATTATTAAATACCTCTCACATAATTACTGTAGCTCTGTGCGCCGTACTATGTGGATTCAGCAGGTGCGGAAATGGCTATTGCCGTTTATTTCTGTCTGAATCCACAATCTTCATGTAGTGATTACTGCAATATAGTATGAATCCGTCATTTCCTTGTGCTTGATTGCTCATCACAATGATGCAGTGTTATAAGCGGCTGCGGCGTCCAGCCAGATTTTTGATGATCAGCAATCACATTGGTAAATATACCACCACGCACGAAAAAACGTGCAGCCAAACGGATATATCTCGGTTTTAACACACCTACAAGGTCTTCAAGTATCCGGTTAGTCACCGCTTCATGGAAAGCAGCTTCGTCTCGATATGACCAGATATATAATTTGAGGCTTTTAAGCTCGATACATTTTTTATCTGGAATGTAATCCAATGTCAAAGTGGCGAAATCAGGCTGACCGGTTTTAGGGCATACACACGTAAACTCTGGTATCTCCATATGAATTTGATAATCCCTTTTAACGAAAGGATTGGGAAATGTTTCAAGCTGCTTGCTGGGTTTAGTTGACATTCAACATTCTCTTATTACGATTAATTCAGTTACAATAAAACAAATATCGCTACCCGCAGTTTCGCATGCAGTACGCGCTATGGAATTATCCTATTATAACTGTATCCAGCTCAATAAATTGCGTCTTACTAAAATCAAACTTGCCGGCTTTAAATCATTCGTTGAACCGACTGCTATTCCGGTAAACAACGATCTGGTTGGTATTGTAGGCCCCAACGGCTGCGGCAAATCCAACATTATAGATGCTGTACGCTGGGTACTGGGTGAATCCAAAGCGTCGGCACTACGCGGCGAATCCATGCAGGATGTTATTTTCGGTGGCACTGCGCAACGAAAACCTGTTGGCCGGGCCAGTGTCGAATTGGTATTTGATAACAGTCAGGGCAAAGCAATCGGTGCCTGGTCCGGTTACTCGGAAATTGCCATAAAACGCATTATTCAACGAGAAGGCAATTCGAATTATTACATCAACAATATTCATGTCAGGCGCCGCGATGTAGCCGACCTTTTTCACGGTACCGGTATCGGTGGCCGCGGTTATGCCATCATTGAACAGGGCATGATTTCACGCATCATAGAGGCGAAGCCTCAGGAATTAAAATATTTTCTTGAGGAAGCAGCGGGCATCTCCAAATATCGTGAAAGAAGACACGAAACAGAATTAAGGCTTGCTGATACTCGCAAAAACCTTACTCGCATTGAAGATATCCTCAGTGAACTTAACAAACAGATAGATCACCTAAACAGTCAGGCTGAGATCGCCTGCAAATACAATTCACTCAAGCAGCAGCTGCAAAAAACACAACAAATACTCTGGCTACAACAAAAAAATGAAGTCATTAACAAGCGTCAGCGCTTAGATAAAGAAATTAAGGCAGAAGAACAAGCACTAGAAACGGAAATCACTTCAACACAATCCTGCAGAGCCCAAAGGGAAACAGCACGTACACACGAACATCAACTTGGTGAAGAGTTGCATGAGCTGCAGGGAAGGTTATATGCCGCCAACGCAGATAAAGCCCGTATCGAACAGGAAATAACGCAATTTCATAAAAACAGGGAACGACTTGCAGTCCAGATACTTGATCTAGAAAAACAGATCACCCGAAATCGACAGCAGATCGACACTGCTAAAGACAACCTGAAGCACTGGCATGAAGAAAGTAATCAGGCACAGGCCTTGCGCGAAACCAGTATGCAAATCTGCCAAGCAGAAAATGACAACCTACCCGAATCAGAGCAAGCTTATGATCAATGTCAAAAAGCATTCGATTCACTTCAACAAAAGCTAATCATGGCTGAAAGAGCCGATAGCCTGAAAAGAACCCACATTCAGCATGCAAACAGAATGATTCAGCAACTCCAATCGCGCAATAATCGCTTGCTTACAGAATTCAATACGCTGCCAGCCCCTGATCACGAGACAATACAAAACCTTGAACTGAATTCTGAAAAAATACGCGACCAGTTAAGCCAGGCAGAAAAAACATTAAAGCAGACAAATACCGATTATTCATTAGAGAGTGCCCGTAAAGATAAAATCGCTTCACAAGTAAACGAACTTCAAAAAAAAATATCCCATTTACAGGCCCAATTTAATGCGCTGCACAATTTACAGCAAAAGATTGAAAATAATGATGCGCTAAAAGATTGGTTACACAAACATAATCTGGAAACTCAGCCGCGCTTATGGCAGTGCATATATATCGAGAAAGATTGGGAGAATGCACTTGAGTCCATTTTACGCGAACGCCTCAACAGTCTGGGATTTGCGCAGTTGGAATTTGTCCACAACTGGAAAAATGATATCCCTCCGGGAAAACTGTCTATCTTTGAGTTCCGTCAGCATGAAGACCATAATAACGCTGATCATCCGGATTTTCCTGCCAATCGTAAAAACTGGCGAGCTTTGGCAGGCTTTTTGTCGTGCAGCGATCAATCTATCGAGCCAGTCCTTAATGAATGGCTCAAACACGTGTTTGCTGTAGATCATATACATGACGCCATTCAGCAAAGGGGCCATCTTAATTCAGATGAAAAATTTGTCACACCTGAGGGTCACATTATTACCCGCAGCAGCATCAGCTTTCATTCTCCAGAATCACAGCTACATGGCGTTCTGTCCAGGCAGCGTGAACTCGACCAAATACAAACTGAAATAAATGCGCTGGAAAAAAAACTGAAAGTTCAGCAGTCATTTCTTGATCAGTCCTCGACAAACCTGGATAAGCTCTATGAAGCCACTCAAGCGGAGCGCACACGCTTGCAGCAACTGACACAGCAACAGCATCGTTTGCAGCTTGAAAAAACAAAACTCTCTCAAATTCATCAACAGGTCGAACAACGTAAAAGCATGATCACGAAAGAGCTTGCAGAGATCGATCAGGAGCTGGTCACAGAAACTACTCAAAAAACACATGCCGAAACACAATTATCAGATCTCCAGAGCCAAATCGAAACCACAAGGCAACAAGTTGATTCAGCAAAAAATGCATTGGCAATTGCCCGCCAACAGCTTGCAGACCGTCAGTTAAAAATTCAAAACTACAACAAAAAAATTCAGGAAGCAGTTTTTAACGAAAAAATATGTCAGAATAAAATCAGTGATATATTAAATTCAATCAAAACATGTGAAGCGGAAATTACACATCTCTCTGCAAAGCACAATCAAGTATTATCGGAGAAAAACGGGCAGGACGACTCGCTGCTAACAAATCAACTACATGAATGCAGGTTACAAAGCACGGCCCTGGAAAAAAGCGTTACGGAGAGGCGCAATCAGCTAGATATTGCTAGAAAACAGATTCAGACGATTGAAAACATGCTGATGGCTTCGGAACAAAAACAAACAGCAATACGAGAATCATTGAGCAAGCTGCACTTAAAAACACAGGAATACAATCTGCTGGAAGAACGATATGCAGAGCAACTCAGCGAATCTCAGGCGGCTGAAGCTGAATTGATGGAATTCGTAAATCAGAAAAGCATATCCGCTTTGCAGGCCGAGATTAATCAAATCAACAAACAAATAACAGCGATGGGTACTGTCAACCTCGCGGCGATTAAGGAGCTCGAAGCTGCCAGTCAACGTTCAGACACGTTAAACACTCAGGTCCGGGATCTTAAAGAAGCCATGAACATCCTTGAAGATGCCATCGACCAAATCGATCAAGAAACCAGGAAACGTTTGCAGGAAACTTTCCATGCGGTAAATCACAATTTAAACGAAATTTTTCCAGTTATATTTTCTGGTGGAAAAGCCGAGCTGATTCTTTGCGAAGGTACAATACTCGAATCTGGATTGATGTTGACCGCACAACCCCCCGGCAAAAAAAACAATTCGCTGCACCTGTTATCCGGCGGTGAAAAAGCACTTACCGCATTAGCACTGATCTTTGCATTATTTCGTTTAAAGCCAGCCCCTTTCTGTTTGCTGGACGAGGTTGACGCACCCCTTGATGATGCAAATACGACACGCTTTTGCGAACTGGTTAAAAAACTGTCACAACAGACACAGTTTTTGTTTATCAGTCATAATAAAATTACAATGGAAATTGCGCAGCAGCTAATCGGCATTACAATGCAGAATCAAGGAATCTCCAGTGTTGTTGCTGTAGATATTGCAAATGCTGTAAATCCGGTCAGAAACAAGGAGACTGCACTTTCATAGTAGTAAAAGTTTCACCCGGCAGCCATGAAAATGATTGCCTTTTCAGGAATATTCATGTGTATCGAGATGTTAAGGAAATAGTATGGATTTATTGAATATGAGCGACTTACAAGTCAGTTTGATTTTTATCGGCATAGTTATCATTGTCGGCGTTGCTATTTTTAACTGGGTACAACAAATACGTTACCGACGTAAAATTGAATCAACCCTGGATCATCAACATGACGATGCTCTATTTAAAAAAAACAATGACCACAAACAGCGTGAACCGCACAAAAGAATAGAACCAGAACTCGGTCAAGGCTTCTTTTCAAACAATCCATCCCCGCCCCAACATTCCCTAATCGACGAGCCAGACAATCTCTCTGGAGATAATAGCTTGCAAATCGACAGCCCCGAAATTGAAACATCTTCTTCGACAGAAACTTTACCTACTGCAGACGTATATGATAGCCGTTCAAATTATGTTGTTATCATATCTGCAGACGAAATAATTCCCGGTGACGAACTAAACAAGCTTATACAAAGAAAGTATGAATTCAGCAAGCCTCTGATTTGGCTTGGAAGAAGACAAAAATCCAGCACATGGGAGGAAATAACTGCGGGAGCAACGGCTGAGAATTCAAATTATATCAGCCTGAAAGGCTGTCTTTTATTGGCAGATAGATCGGGGCCGATCAGAGAAATCGATCTATCGAAGTTTCGGGACACGGTACAGGATTTTGCTTCGCACATCAGAGCCAATGCCGATTGCCCTGATATCGTAAACGCCCATGAACAGGCTATTGTTCTCGATAAATTTTGCGCTGATGTCGATGTGATGATTGGCATCAATATTATCAGCAAAGATAACGGTGCTTTTGTCGGTACAAAAATCAGAGCACTCGCAGAAGCTTCCGGCTTTAAGCTCGAAGCCGATGGTATTTTCAAATATCGTGACGAAAATAATCATGTTTTGTTTACACTTACAAATTATGAATCGGACTCATTCAAACCGGAGAAAATGAAAACAATTACCACGCACGGCGTTACCTTTTTACTGGATGTGCCTCGGGTGGCCAATGGTGAAAAGGTTTTTGATCAGATGACACATCTGGCAAAGATTTTTGCCAATACACTTGGGGGTATTATGGTCGATGACAACCGCGTCCCGCTTAGTGAGAATGGGCTTGCCAGAAGCAAACAGCAGCTGGTTAATATTCAGGCCTCCATGAAAGAAAATAATATTGTCGCTGGCGGCTCCAATGCTTTGCGTTTATTCAATTGAGAGACTGTCCTGATTTACAAACCTATTACATAAACAAATATCCACCCGTCTGAATAAACCGAATACCGTATCAATTAAACTGGAGCACGTATATGAACCAAGAAAGTAAAAAAACCTTTTCACCGATCGAAGTTCAGTTGGAAGCAAGCAAGCAATACTTTTGGTGCTCATGCGGTCGCAGCCAATCACAGCCATTTTGTGATGGATCGCATAAAAATACGACTTTTACACCCAGAGCTTTCTCCGTCAATGAAAATAAATCGGCCTGGCTTTGTACATGCAAAAAAACAGGTAATGCACCATTCTGTGATGGTACACACAACAAACTATAGTGGGTGTGGTAGACTTGAAGTAATCTCTATTATCGAATAGTCTTACCTGAGCATCGTCTTGCAGATCTTCCTTGGATATTCATGGACTCAGAACTCAAATTTCTAGCGGAGGAAGTCGACCGGCTCATACGTCAGTATCAGGAGATCTGCATTGAAAATACAAAGCTACGTCAGCAGCTTGCAGAAACCAGTGCCAGGAACGAAAAATTAACAGAAAAAATTCATATTGCCAGCAGTCGTCTGGAAATCCTTTTACAGCATCTACCTGATCATGAATAAGGAAGATATTCTAAAAGTCACAATCATGGGACGCGAATTCAATATCAGCTGTTCCGAGCAAGAACGCTCCGAACTGTTATTAGCTGCAGAATTACTGGAAAACAAAATTCAAAAAATCAGGCAGGAGGGCAAAATGATTGATTCTGATCGAATTGTTATTGCCGCTGCACTGAGCATAGCGCACGAATTGCTTATTCTGCGCCAATCAAGCGGCTTTGACATTGACGAGATTAAGCGTAGAATAGCTCATATTCGTAAAAGAATTAATGATGTATTGATTAAGAAATAGCTTTAACGCTTGATAATCAGTGTATTTAATAGTAATCAAGCATTTATCTGTTTAATAAAAATAGCTCCCTGCTATGCGCGTTTAAGGCTGAAATTCTTTGAACCAATTATCAAATTTGGTTGTTGACTAAAGTGGTGCTGGTGTGCGAACCTGTACGGGTTTGCCTGAAGTACCCGGGAGACGACCACCTTGAACCATCAGGTTCAAGATGATGGTCTGACGGCATCTGCGGGGAGCCCCCTTTTATTTATTTTAATCTGTATCTATTTTACAGTTAGATCGTTGTTTTAAGAGTCTGAATTATATTCAGGCACAGATTAAACAACACATTCTCCGCTTCTATTCATTTCATTCTTCCCTGACAGCTCAGGGCCGGCGAACTGAATCATGCAAAATACTGGCAGGAAGACGATTTTTCAAAACTACCGATTTATCTGGTACTCTATCAATATCATATTGATAGTACTAGCATGAAAATTTATGCACTTACTAAAGTTAGTTGCTGGCTCTGATATTCAGCGTATTCAATTTTGGGCCAAAAGCTGTTCAATGGCTGACTGTTTATGAGCCACTTGACCAAATGACACATCCTGTAGCATTCCTTTTCTGTCAAACAAAATAGCCGAGGGCGTCCCTTGTAACGAGAAACGCTCAAATGTTTCAGCTTTCATATGTTTTTGTTCAAGAAAAGTCTGGATTTGATTCTTGATTGCCTGCTGTTGATCCTCTTGCAACTGATCAAATTGCCCCA
Source organism: Nitrosomonas marina (assembly GCF_900111605.1). GTDB lineage: Bacteria > Pseudomonadota > Gammaproteobacteria > Burkholderiales > Nitrosomonadaceae > Nitrosomonas > Nitrosomonas marina_A. The sequence goes on from NZ_FOIA01000005.1 coordinate 48,567, forward strand.
GTAATTGTCGCGCGTAGGCCAGCACACGTTCTTCTGTTACTGGCTCATTATCCGGCTCTATCCGGTCCATACCCACTGCAAAAGGAAGTTTCCATGGCAGTTTGGAATGATCAACCAGCAAACCGCGTTGATTGAGTGCTTTAAATGTTTCCCCGATCACTTCTCCGGTTCCAACGAGCAACCGAAGATTCTCCAATGTATTTTTATCATAATCTTCAAAAGCAGTTGCCAGGGCAATTATTACAAGACCGTGGTCACTATATTTCTCATGGAGCTGTATTGCATTCGGAAGCGCATACAAAAAACAACCAGGACAATTTACCTGAAAAACCTCAATCAGTACTACGGAGCCCAGTAAATCCTCCATCTTTGCCGGACCGTCTTGCACCCATGTGTCGACTGCTACATCAGTAAGGATTAAATTATTCATGTATATTTACTCTAGTAAGAGAGATTCTCAGAAAAATGAACGTTGCCAGGAATTGGTGTAAATGAAAACTTAGCAGGATTAATGGACTGTTACGATTGAATCCAAATAACACTTAAAATATTTCGAGAATCGATATAACCGCCTGCTCAGATTCAAACTCAAAATGAATTGGATGCCGGTTAGCCAGTTTCAACCATATTTTCCATTATGTTGATACTCCATTGATCTACAATTATTGCCACGTGCTCAAATACCAAAGGCTATACTGGAAAAAATGCCCCTAATGAAACTGTGGCGCATTCTCCCGGTTATTCAAATGGATGACGTAGAACAATGGTATCCTTTCGATCCGGACCTGTAGAAATCATGTCAATCGGCGTCTGACATATGTCTTCAATTCTCTTTAAATAATTTTGAGCCGCTTTTGGTAATTGGCTAAAATTCTGGATACCACCTGTCCCGGCTGACCACCCCGGAATCGCCTCATAGATTGGCTCGCATTGGTGCAGATCATCCGCACCAACCGGCAACACATCAGACTGTTGACCATTACTCAGTCGGTAGCCAACACAGATATTTAATACCTCTACACCGTCCAGTACGTCTAGCTTGGTCATACACAGCCCTGTGACACCATTAATCTGTATTGATCGCCTCATTGCAACAGCATCAAACCAACCACAGCGCCTTGGACGACCGGTCGTCGAACCAAACTCATGGCCGCGTTCAGCCAAGCGATGGCCAATTTCATCCTCCAGTTCTGTTGGAAACGGACCGGAGCCAACACGAGTTGTATAGGCTTTAGTAATACCTAGCACATAATGCAGCATCTGTGGACCAACCCCACTCCCGGCTGCTGCTGCTCCAGCTGTACAATTACTGGAAGTTACAAAGGGGTAAGTACCATGATCAATATCTAGCAGCGTGCCCTGGGCACCTTCAAACAATAAATTATCACCAGCCTTACAAGCATCAAATAAAAGTTGAGGTATGTCTGCAACCCACGGTTTTATGCGCTCTGACTGCATAATCAAATCATCCAGCGTTTTTTGAAAATCGACTATAGATGCATTGAAATAGTTTTTTAAAACAAAATTATGATAATCCAATACTTCACCAAGTTTTGCTGCAAGACGGTCTCTATGAAACAAATCCTGCAACCGTATTGCACGACGTGCGACTTTATCTTCATAGGCCGGACCGATACCACGTCCGGTTGTACCAATTTTACTAACACCCCTGGCACGCTCGCGGGCATGATCAAGTGCGGTGTGACAAGGTAATATAAGTGGACATGCTTCGCTGATACGTAATCGACCATTGATATCAACATCCATCTGCTCAAGCATATCTACTTCTTTTAATAGCGCTTCAGGCGACACAACGACGCCATTTCCTATGTAACAGATCACATCATCGCGTAAAATTCCTGACGGAATCAAATGCAAAATTGTTTTGTTTTCGCCAATTACTAGTGTATGACCCGCATTGTGACCGCCTTGAAAACGAACAACACCTTGGGCATGGTCTGTCAACCAATCAACAACTTTCCCTTTGCCCTCATCTCCCCATTGTGTGCCAATCACAACAACATTTTTAGTTACCATACAAAATCTCTAGATTCATCCTCTAATTTTCAATGAATTCAATCTGCTCTACATTCCACGTACCGTTATGCATAACAAGCCGTCTATCGCAATTCAGGGCAATTTCTGATTGCCCCGGTAATTCTATGATGACAATATGTCCTTCTTGACGTAAACGCGCTATTATCGAATTCAATTCCTTGTCTTTTTTGTTATAGGGAGCACTTATACCCTTCGGATATGATTTTTGCTCAACAAGCCTGGACAACTCTCGCAAATCCATGCTGAAGCCCGTAGCAGGCCTGGCTCTTCCAAATGCCTTACCAATCTCATCATATCGCCCACCCAGTGCGATGGCATTCGAACAACCTCGTGCGTATGCGGCAAAAACCATGCCGGTATGATAGTGATACCCTCGCAAATCTGCCAAATCAAAGGCAACGGTCTCAACAATCGGCTGCAGTTCTTCACTGATCCACTCGAGCTGATCAATAGCTGATAAAATCTCATTCTGCGAAGGCAAACGCTTCTTTGCCTCCCGCAAAATTTCCATACCACCATATAATTCGGGTAGCAGCAACAATGCCTCCCGTGTACTTTGTTTAAGTTTACGACAAATTTCTTTTAACGCTGAGATATCCTTTGCCTGCAATACTGTAAACAATTCAGCTTCCATCTCTGATGAAATATTGGCATTTTTGATAATTCCTCTAAAGACTGCCACATGTCCAAGATCCAGATGTACTTGGTTCAATCCGGCAATCGCAAGACATGCCAACATCAATTGCTGGATTTCAATATCACTTTCCATTCCACCATGACCGTATAGCTCTGCCCCAATCTGCAACGGTTCACGTGTTTGTGTCAGACTGATTGGTACTGTATGCAACACGCTGTTTGCATAACAGAGCCGAGTTATACCATCACAGTTTAATAAATGCGCATCAATTCGCGCTACTTGTGGGGTCATATCAGCACGCAAACCCATCATTCTGCCACTGAGCTGATCAATTACCTTGAACATTTGCAGACTCATGTCGCTTCCACTACCGGTCAACAAAGATTCCTCATATTCAAGTAAAGGCGGAAAAACCTGTTGATAGCCATGGAGCAGCAGCAAATCAATAATGCGCCTTCGCATCGTTTCAATATGCAACGCCTCTGCAGGCAGAATATCTTCAATATACTCAGGCAGTAGCCAATTACGCATGGTAAAACTATAGAAATGAGTAAAATGGAAAAATCAGCTTAGTATCAAAAACAACGCCAACCCTATGAGCATTGATGTCAATCCAATAAATCGAATCTGTCCATCATGGATCTCTGTTAATTTCTTGAATGTCTCACGCCAAATACGTGGTGAAATAAACGGTAACAAACCTTCTAGAATCAGCATAAGTGCAAATGCCATCAGAAAAGTCTCAAACATATAACACTTCCCCTCACCAAACTCAGTATATTTGAAATTTATAGGATTATTACGCTGTAAAAAAACAAAAGCGCCGCAAATGGAAGTAAAACTATCTTCTTCAGCGAGCGCCTTTTGTTTTATTGATACACTGATTTAGGCTAAAAACTAATATACCAATAATCAGATTCACTATTCTGACACGATCGTAATTACTGTCACAACGAAGCAACAGGTTTAGCTATCGAATCAGTAAAGCTTGTATGCAAACTGTCTCTCAACAAAATTTTTGCCATCATGTATCAATTGCTGGTCGGATCTTTAAGATACTTGAAAAATTCTGATTTAGGTTCCAATACCATCATATCGTTTTTATGCTTAAAGGTATTTTTGTAGGCATCCATACTACGCCAGAATGAATAAAATTCAGCATCTTGTTCAAATGCACCCGCATAGATCGCGGCTGCTTCCCGGTCTCCCTCACCCATAGTTGTCTGGGCCTCCCGGTAGGCTTCTGCCAAAATGACCTCACGCTGGCGGTCTGCGTCAGCACGAATTTTTTCTGATTCGGCTGCACCCGTCGAACGTAGTTCATTCGCTACACGCTTACGTTCAGCCTCCATTCTGCGATAGACAGACTCACTTACTTCCTGTGGCAAATCTACACGTTTCAAGCGTACGTCAACCACCTCTACGCCAATGGTTCGTGCATCGACATCAGCTTTCTGACGCATGATCTCCATGATCACGTCTCTTTCACCAGATACCACGTCGTGAACCGTTCGATTACCAAATTCGTCACGCAAGCTTGCATTGATCGTCTGTGCCAGACGAATCTGCGCCAGGCTTTCATCACCACGCACACTGATAAAATATTGTTTCACATCGATGATACGCCACTTCACAAACAGATCCACAAGAACGTTCTTTTTCTCCGAAGTAATAAAGCGCTCCGGTTCCTCTGAGTCCATCGTTAAAATACGTTTTTCAAAAAAGCGTACATTTTGTGCGACTGGGATTTTAAAATACAACCCGGGTTCAGTTTTGACATCGACAACCTCACCCAGTTGAAACAAAATAGCCTGTTGTCGTTCATCGACAATATAAATTGCAGAGGTAGCCAGTAAAAAGCCCACGACTACAACGCCCATTAAAACTGATGTAAAACTCTTCATTTATCTCATCTCCCTTTCGCGTCCACGAAACGACTCGCGCGACCGGACACTATTGTCTGTCATCGTCTCAGGTACCATGGATGATTGTGTTGTGTTCTTTGCTGGCGACGCTGTTGAGGATGAGCCGCTGCCAATTAACTTGTCCAGAGGCAAGTACAACAAATTACTGCCACTTTGCTGATCAACCATAATTTTACTGGTGCTGGACAATACCTGCTGCATCATATCCAGATAAAGACGCTCACGAGTCACACCCGGGGCCTTGCTGTATTCCTGAAGAATTTGTTCAAAACGGCTCGCATCACCTTTTGCACTTGAAACAACACGCGCTTTATAACCTTGCGATTGTTCGATCAAGCGTTCAGCTTCACCTCGCGCCCTTGGTATTACGTCATTAGCATATGCCTGACCTTCATTCTTTTGGCGCTCCCTGTCCTGACCAGCTTTAACAGCATCATCGAAGGCTGCCTGAACCTGTTCTGGCGGCTGCGCATTCTGCATTGTTACTCTACTGATTGCTATACCGACCTGGTAGCGATCAAGAATCTCCTGCATCAGAACTGTTGCAGCCGACGCAACCTGCTCGCGACCCTCGTAAAGAACATAGTCCATTTTACTTTTACCGATGATCTGCCTGATCGCCGTTTCAGCGGCCTGTAGTACGGAATCGTCCGGGTCTCTATTATTGAACAGAAATTTTTCTGGATCATTCAAGATATACTGTACAGCAAACTGGATATCAATAATATTCTCATCGTCAGTCAGCATCAGTGACTCGCGTAAAACTTTACTTCTGACATTATTACGATAACCGATTTCTACCGTACGAACCTGACTGACATTAACAAGCTCAACTTTCTCAATCGGATATGGCAAATGCCAACGCAAACCAGCTGGAGTCGTATTGACATATGCACCAAAACGCAAAACCACACCTCGGTGACCTTCGTTGACAATATAAAACCCACTGGCCACCCAGACAACAAGCAATAAACCCAGGATCAGAATGATACTACCGCGGCTGTGCTGCTTTGGTTCCTTACCTCGTGGACCGCCGCCTTTGCCTTCTTTAGAACCAAATATGTTATTAATCTTTTTATTAACGTTACGTAAAACCTCATCCAGATCAGGTGGCCCGGAATCACCTTTGTTTTTTCCCCATTGAGGATCATTTAAACCCATAATTCTTCCTGTTTCATTTGTTTAAAATTAAATCAAACCACAGCACTTCCGCGCTCAATTAATACAGCCCGCCAGCGTCTTATTCATTGATTCAACTTCTTTCGAAAGTGCCTCAGACAATGCCTGTCTAATAAAATCAAGCCCCTCTCCCGTTTTAGCACTTAGTCGTATGCGCGATATTCTATCATATTCATCCCGCATAAAACCTACGCACTTTTCTTGCGAATCGCATAAATCAATTTTGTTATACACCATAATTTGGGGAATTTCGTCTGCTCCTATTTCCGCCAAGAGTTTATTTACTTCTTCTATCTGCTCATCTTTATTTGGACTACAAATATCCACGACATGCAACAATATGTCGGCCTCTACAGTCTCCTCAAGTGTTGCCCGAAATGCTGCAACCAGTGTATGAGGTAAGTCTCGAATAAACCCTACTGTGTCCGAAATGACAACCGGGCCGCGTTCAGGAATGAACAGTTTTCTCGTTGTTGTATCCAGTGTCGCAAACAATTGATCCGCTGCATATGTTTCTGATCGCGTCAGTCGATTAAATAAAGTTGATTTGCCTGCATTGGTATAACCTACTATGGAAACCGACAAAACTTTTGATCGTCTCCTAGAACGGCGTTGGACTTTGCGTTGACGTTCCAGATTCACTAACTTTTCCTTAAGCAGTTTGACACGCTTTCTCAATAAGCGACGATCTGTTTCCAGCTGTGTTTCTCCTGGTCCACGCAGACCGATACCACCTTTTTGTCGTTCTAAGTGAGTCCAGCCACGAACTAAACGTGTTGCCAGGTGTTCTAGCTGCGCGAGTTCAACCTGCAATTTCCCTTCGTGACTTTTGGCTCTCTGCGCAAAAATGTCCAGTATCAAACTGGTACGATCAACTACTGGGCAATCCAGCTGCTGCATCAGGTTACGTTGCTGTGCAGGACTGAGATCATGATTAAAAATTACCATATTGGCACCAGCACTTGCGAGCAGCTGCTCAATTTCTGCAACTTTTCCGCTGCCTACATATGTTTTCGCATCGGGACACATACGTTTTCCTTCAACGACAGCACATACTGTAATCTGATCACTGGCTGCAAGCTGCTGCAGCTCTTGCAGGCGCTCATTACTCATACCGTCACCAAAGTCAAGATTGACTAAGATCGCGGCATTCTTGTTTCGTGTATGTTGAATACCTGACCTGTCAGGCATTAAGTATCTCTCGATTCAGGAACTTCAATAGGCAAGGTCACTGCTCTCGCAGGTACGACAGTTGATATAGCATGTTTATATACCATTTGTGTCACCGAATTTTTTAATAACACAACATACTGATCAAAAGAGTCAATATGTCCTTGCAATTTAATGCCGTTCACTAAATAAATCGATACAGGTATATGTTCTTTACGCAAAATATTCAGAAACGGATCCTGCAATAACTGGCCCTTGGTACCCATGCGTGGCTCCCTGTTTTAATTATTAATTATAGGAGTAATGACTCTACTTGATTTTGATATGCAAATCCAGTACCCCTGATACTTTTCAGAATACTAGTTTTTCTTAGCAAGTCATTAGCACCTCAATATAATTAAAAAGCGTAAGGCTAAAATGATTCCCAGCCCGGTTAAACAAAGCAATAGCAATGTTATCAAGATAGCCAGGCTGATTAAACAGCCTGGGAAAGACTAACTAACTGATAAAATAGTTTACTTCCTTTTCTGAAACAAACCAAGTCATTTAATCCCTAAAATGGCTGGGGTCTTGGTGTATCGTTATTGGATGGTGGAAGAATAGGTAATTTAATATCAGGTTGTTCACCTGTGAGCGTTTTCAGGAAGGCGACAATGCTGTCGATCTCTTTTTTATTGAAATCACGGTCGAGCTGTAGCTTGCCCATTATTTTAACAGCTTCCTCAAGCGTCCAAACCGCACCGTCATGAAAATAAGGATAAGTCAGTTCGATATTGCGCAACGTTGGTACTTTGAAAACATTTAAATCCGTGTCTTTGCCGGTTACAGCCTTACGACCCTCAATTTTACTATCTGTTTCGTACGGATGATGAACACCAAGTTTTTGGTAGAGCGCTCCGCCCACAGCTGGACCATTGTGACAGCCTGTACAACCACTGCTCTTGAACAGCTTATACCCATCGAGTTCTTGTTTATTAAGTGCGTTTTTGTCCCCTTCAAGCCATTTATCGAAGCGCGACCCAGGGGTAACCAACGTTTCCTCAAATGCAGCAATTGCGGTCGTCACCCGGTCGATATCAACCTTATCCGAGCCAAAAGCCTTTTCAAATTTTGCCCGATATTGTGGTATCGAATTTAAAACACTGACAGCCAGTTCATGTGTAGAAGCCATCTCCCCTGGATTCGCGATTGGTCCACCAGCCTGCTCTTTCAAATCTTTAGCGCGCCCATCCCAAAACTGCGCAAGATTCATGCTTGAATTCAACACTGTTGGTGCATTAATAGGTCCCTCCTGCCAGGCATGACCTATCGATGTTGGAATATTATCTGTTCCACCCATGCTCAGATTATGGCATGAGTTACAGGATATCCAGCCTGATTTGGATAGGCGCGGATCAAAAAACAACATTTTACCTAACTCTACAAGAGCAGGATCTTTTGGTGTAACAGCCTTGATTGGTTGAATTGGCTCGTTTGAAGCAGACACAGCGGACGAAACGACAAGCGTGCTGATTAACAGCATCGATGTCATCAGTATACGTATCATCATCGATAATCTCCCTTAAATTCCTTCGGCTAAAAAGGGCGCAGCCGATTACGCCTAAAAAAACTTCAGTGGGAACTCAATAAAAAAGGAGCATGATTCTGCCCCTGTTCTCTTGTTATTGACCTGCATATCCTTAAAGCAAAGGATACGCATGACAAGTTTTTCCATTTCTAAAAACTTTTTCGACCCATACACACAAACCTACTATAACCAGAGCAAACATCTCGGAGCATCGCTATTTATCAGTCGTGTTCTCCACGTTAACAGACAACAAGCGAGACAGCTCCGTCAATGCCTGCTTATAGACTTTACGTTTAAACTCAACTACGGAATCAAGTTCTACCCAATATTGGTTCCACCGCCAGGCATCAAACTCGGGATGAGCGCTTTTACGCAAAGACACATCACTGTCCTTGCCAATCAGTCGCAACAAATACCAGATCTGCTTTTGTCCTTTGTAATTCCCACGCCATTCGCGTCTGATCCATTTTTCTGGCACCTCGTAACGCAACCAATCTCGAGTACGGCCTACAATCCTGACATGGTTGGGAAGCAAACCAACCTCTTCGGCCAATTCCCGATACATAGCCTGCTCAGGGCTCTCTCCCGACTTTATGCCCCCTTGTGGAAATTGCCATGAATTTTGCCTGATTCGTTTTCCCCAAAACACCTCATTTTTCGAATTAAGCAAAATAATGCCGACATTTGGGCGATATCCATTACGGTCAATCATGCAAACAATCCATCTGCCCCATTAAAATATAATGTGGATTTTTTCATACTTTGGTGCAGATTAAAAGTATCATTCAAACAGCAATAGATTAAACCGACGCAATAAACATTCATTCTATGTGAAATCAGGAATAATTCCTTTGTTACAAACAAGAAAGAGTATTTATACCTGAAAATATAATTCACGGTAGAATTGCTTCCTTTTTAATCATAATGGAATCTGGCATGCGCGTCTCGCAATTTTTTATTTCCACGCTTAAAGAAGCACCTGCTGAAGCCGAACTTATCAGTCACAAGCTGATGCTACGCGCAGGGTTGATCAAACGACTTGGCAGCGGCCTATATACTTGGATGCCGATCGGCCTGAAGGTTTTGCGGAAAATCGAGTCTATCGTCCGCGAAGAAATGAATCGAAGTGGGGCTATCGAACTGCTTATGCCAGCCATACAGCCCGCCGAATTATGGCAAGAATCAGGCAGGTGGGATGTTTTTGGTCCACAAATGTTAAAAATAAAGGACCGCCATGATCATGATTTTTGCTTTGGTCCAACCCACGAAGAGATTATTACTGATATTGCTCGTCGCGAGATCAGCAGTTATCGTCAACTGCCACTCAATTTTTATCAAATACAAACAAAATTCCGTGATGAAATAAGACCGCGTTTTGGGGTCATGCGAGCACGAGAATTTCTGATGAAAGATGCCTACTCTTTTCATGCCAATCCCACCAGCCTGGATGACACATATCAACTCATGCATGAAACTTATAACCGGATTTTTACCCGGCTTGGACTCAACTTCCGTTCTGTTTCGGCTGATCCAGGCGCTATTGGCGGAAGCGGGTCACATGAATTTCACGTCCTGGCAGAATCGGGAGAAGACATCATAGTATTTTGCCCTGACTCGGATTATGCCGCAAATATAGAACTCGCCACATCGCGTTTACCTGATGCAACGCCGGATGATCCAGTCGGTGAATTAAAAAAAATATCCACCCCAAATCAGAAAACATGCACTGAAGTTGCTGATTTTCTTGATATACCGATACACAAAACGGTTAAAACACTCGCAGTTTCTGCAAACGACACCCTGTATTTAATATTATTGCGAGGCGATCATCAGCTAAATGAACTCAAGGTTCGGAAAATACCTTTTTTAACTGGTTATGAGATGGCCGATGAAACAACCATCCTGAATGAAACCGGCACAATTCCAGGCTATATCGGACCCGTAGGATTAAAAACTACAGTTATTGCTGATACGGCAGTCATGGATATGAATAATTTTATCTGTGGCGCCAATGAAGAAGGTTTTCATTTCATCAATGTCAACTTTGGGCGTGATCTTGAGCAGCCCCGGCATGTATTTGATATTCGCAACGTAGCCGCAGGTGAGTTATCACCTGATGGCAAAGGAATTCTGGAAATCTGTCGAGGTATCGAAGTAGGTCACATATTCAAATTGCGCACAAAATATTCAGAGATGATGAAAGCACAATATCTGAATGAGCACGGACAGACCCAAAACCTTGAAATGGGTTGTTATGGCATTGGTATTTCTCGTATCGTTGCAGCGGCAATAGAGCAAAATAACGATGATCAAGGTATTATTTTTCCAGAATCCATGGCGCCGTTCCAACTGGCTATTATCCCCATCGGTATGCACAAAAGTGAACAGGTACGTTTCGAAGCTGAAAAACTTTATACGCAGTTTTTATGTTCAAGCATCGATGTATTGCTGGATAACCGTAATGAACGGCCTGGTGTAATGTTTGCCGATATGGAGTTGATTGGCATACCTCACCGGATCGTCGTCAGTGAACGCAGTTTAAAACAGGCATGCGTTGAATATAAAGGACGTACCGATCAAGAAGCACAAACAGTCGCCCTGGATGAAATCAACACTTTTATCAAAGCGAAACTATGTATCAATTAACTGCTACTCTTTTACTTTTACTATTTCCGATCACCGCATACGCCAACATTCAGCGTTATGAACACCTCATTATCAGCACGCAAATCTTCACACAAACAGAGATCAATGATATTGCAGTGACTAACCAGGAATATGCCAAGCTAGCGACAGACAATACATGGCTATCTGTAATGAGTGAACGCCTTAAACGCTTTAAACCAAATAAGGACGAACGCGAATCGTTTTTACGAACCGTTTATTATGAAGCAGCACGTGCCGGACTCGATCCACAGCTTGTACTCAGTGTAATTCAGGTTGAAAGCGGATTTAGGAAATATGCCATATCTCATGCCGGTGCGCGAGGATACATGCAAATTATGCCATTCTGGATTGAAACAATCGGGGAAGAAACGCATAACCTGTTTCATCTTCGTGTCAATTTAAGATATGGCTGCATGATACTCAGGCATTATCTCAACAAAGAAAACGGCGACTATTTCCGCGCACTCGGCCGTTACAATGGCAGTCTGGGACAAGCCACATACCCACAGCTTGTATTTAATTTATTACACAGTACCTGGCAATATTCACAACCAGCCATATAAACAAGGCGATCAATGTTCGACACGAACGTTATCTTGTGTTTATAAAATCCTCAATACTTTCACGCGTTACGATTCCTCGCTGACGAGCCGCAGGCCTTCCCTCAGGATCGAAAAAATAAGTACTTGGCAGCAGCGAAATATCATCCAGCTGTGAAGCCATTCGCCTGTTACCAAGTACTGTCGGATAAGTAATTTCCAAAGACCGGGCAAACTCCATTACCACAGCCGGATCAGTAAACTCCATGGCAACACCAATTACCATCACATCTTTACGGTCTTCATACAAAGCTATCAGGTCAGGAATTTCCTCCAGGCAGGGAGGGCACCATGTTGCCCAAAAGTTGACAATTACCCAGCGCCCCTTGTAGTCAGCCAGTGTATGAACCTTTCCGTCAGTATCTTTGAATTGAAATGCCTGTATTTCAATCGCGAGCAACAGCATCAGAAAACCACACGGAAAACTAAAAAACCGTCCAGACATGCGTCGTTACCTTTTAAGTATTAATCAAAACATCTACAGCTTGAAACAGTCAGCGCCATCGCGTCTCAATGTCTGTCCAGGAACACGTCTGGTCGTCATTTCGATTCTCATACTTCATTTTCAATTGTGGCGCTGTTACCAGCAATCTGGGAAAACGGCAACCTAAACCTGTGGATGCGCGCGTTCCAGCTTGCTATGCAATTTATTCAACGCACTCAAATAGGCCTTAGCAGAAGCTACGACTATATCCGTATCCGCGCCATGACCATTGACGATTCGATCAGATTTCTGTAAACGGACAGTCACTTCCCCTTGCGCATCGGTTCCACTGGTAATATTGTTAACCGAGAACAGCTGAAGCTGCGCTCCGCTTCTCAACAGTTTCTCTATGGCACAAAATGTCGCGTCAACCGGACCACTACCGTCCGATTCCGCCTGCATTTCATTACCATGATCGGAAATAACAATACAGGCATATGGAGTTTCACCCGTTTCGCAACGTATTTTTAAAGACAGCAGACGATACCGCTCCTGTGGCACAAGCGCCTCGTCCGACACCAACGCCTGCAAATCCTCATCAAAAATTTCATGCTTTTTATCTGCTAACTCCTTAAATCGCATAAATGTATTGTTCAGCACTTCCTCAGATTCCAGCTCAATACCGAGCTCTTTTAATCGGCTACGAAATGCATTACGACCGGAGTGTTTACCGAGTAGCAATTTATTTGCTCCCCAACCCACGTCTTCTGCTCGCATGATTTCATAAGTTTCACGATGCTTTAATACACCATCCTGGTGAATGCCGGATTCGTGCGCAAAGGCATTGGCACCCACAATCGCCTTATTGGGCTGCACAGGAAAACCCGTAATACCTGAAACCAGCTTACTGGCTGGCACGATGTGTTTAGTGTTGATTTTAGTATCACACGGAAAGTAATCCTGGCGTGTTCGAACGGCCATTACGATTTCCTCCAATGATGCGTTGCCAGCGCGTTCACCAAGCCCGTTGATGGTGCACTCAACCTGGCGCGCTCCATTCAATACTGCTGATAATGAGTTTGCGACAGCGAGCCCAAGATCATTGTGACAGTGGACGGAAAAAACAGCCCGGTCCGAATTGGGTATCTTTTCACGTAATGTACGGATTAATTTGCCAAATTGCTCAGGCATGGTATAACCAACAGTATCCGGAATATTAATTGTTTTAGCTCCAGCCTCGATAACTTTCTCAATGATTCTGCATAAAAAATCGATTTCAGAACGTCCCGCATCTTCTGGTGAAAATTCGATATTGTCGGTATATTCGCTTGCCCATTTGATTGCTTTAACCGCTTGCTCTATCACCTGCTCTGGCGACATGCGCAGCTTATTTTTCATATGGATGGGAGACGTCGCTATGAATGTGTGAATACGCGAAGGTCCGGTATTATTAAGGGCATCCCCTGTTCGTCTGATATCGGCTTCTATCGCACGTGCCAAACCGCAAACTATACTTTCCTTGACCGATTCGGCCACAGCCCTGACCGCCTCAAAATCACCATTAGACGCTGCAGGAAAACCTGCTTCAATCACATCTACACCCATGTGCTCCAGTTGCCATGCAATGCGCACCTTTTCTTCTTTTGTCATGGAAGCACCTGGGCTTTGCTCACCATCGCGCAATGTCGTATCAAAAATAATCAAATGTTCTTGCATCTATAGCTCCGCTTCTGGAAGAAATATCATACTCGGGATATAAAATCCGCTCAGTTGGATTTTATAAGTTTGAAACAAAAAGGAGGGATTCTAGATATTCAGCGCACAAGGCGCAGCAGCCACCAAAATTCTAAAGAACCAGGCAACAGGGCAAGGAGATAATTAGGATATGAAAACGGTATACACATCATAATGCAGGAATATAAATACTTTTTTTATTTTGTGCAATAGTTATGATGATAAATCCGAAGAATCATTTTTTTTTCTGCTCTTACCGAACCGCCATACTTTGATTATATATCCCGACAACGCATAGCCCAAAAACAGACAAAATAACACCACAGGCGGATGACTTGGAATTAATACAAAAAAGAACAGCAACAGCAGCAAAATTGTAACAAACGGCACTCTTTTTTTCAGATTGATATCTTTACCGCTGTGAAAAGGAATATTACTGACCATGGTCAAACCGGCGAACAGAGTCACAATTAACGCAAGCCATTTGATATCAGTTCCAGACACCTGAAAATCAAGCATCACCCATACCAGGCCCGCAATTAGGGCTGCGGCTGCAGGACTGGGCAGCCCTTGGAAAAACCGTTTATCAATGACATGAATATTGGTATTGAAACGTGCCAGTCTCAATGCCGCACAGGCACAGTAAATAAATGCCGCAATCCAACCCAGTTGCCCCATTTCTTTTAACGCCCATTCGTACATAATCAGTGCAGGGGCGACTCCGAATGAAACCATGTCTGACATACTGTCGTATTCAGCACCAAACTCGCTTTGTGAATGTGTCATTCTTGCTACACGGCCATCTAGACCGTCAAGCACCATAGCAATAAAAACGGCAACTGCAGAATGTTCAAAATTTCCATTCATCGCTTGAACAATCGCATAAAAACCGGCAAACAACGCTGCGGTTGTAAACAGATTGGGCAGCAAATAAATACCGCGACGGCGTAACCGAGATTGTGTCACGACAGGTTCGGGCTGAGATTCAGACATGTTGTGATTTCTCAGAAAAATAAAATAAAAATGCTATACCACGAATTATACGAGTGTCACGTGAATCAATATCAAACTCCTCTGATAGAAGATATGGATAAAACGGCCGATTTAGCAATACGTGTAACCCGACGGTTTTATGCTTTTCTAAGCTCTGCCAATACTGTTGTCGTCGCGTACACCTTATCACCGATATTGACGTTAATTTTGGTTTCGGGCGGCAGATATACATCAACACGCGAACCAAACCGAATGAATCCAAATCGTTGACCTTTAGACAGATGATCACCAGGTACTACACTGCATAATATTCGCTTGGCAATAAGGCCCGCCACCTGCACACACGTCACATCAGAGCCGTCATCAGTTTTGATCCATAATGCGTTACGCTCATTTTCCAGAGAAGCTTTGGGTAAATCCGCATTAAAAAATTTTCCGGGGAAATACCATTTATCATGGACATCACCCTCAACCGGACTACGGTTGGAATGTACATTGAAAACATTCATAAACACGCTGACTTTGACGGCTTCTCGGTTTAAATAAGGATCGTGCACCTGCTCTACAGCAACGATCCTGCCATCGGCTGGTGACAGCACCGCGTTGGGAACCAGCGGTACTTCACGCGGTGGGTCACGGAAAAACTGCAACACAAAAACAGCGATTAACCAGAAAAATACCGCCCAGATAAAACCGGCGTAAATATTTACCAGGATAGCGGCCAGAAAAGCAATCGCGATAAAAAGCCAGCCTTCTCTGGCAATCAATGGATGCGGATAATTTGACATAAGACTCTATAACAAAAAGTGTGTAGTAACCAACATAACCTTAATGATCGCATCACATCGAATTAGTTCTTACCTTGATCGACCAGCTGGTTCTTTTTAATCCATGGCATCATAGCGCGCAGTTGGGTGCCTACCTGTTCAATTTGATGCTCGGACGCGAGGCGTCTGCTTGATTTCAACATCGATGCACCTGACTGGTTTTCAAGAATGAATTCACGGGCATATTCACCAGTCTGTATCTGGCGCAGAATGTTTCGCATCTCGGCACGTGTCTCCTCCGTGATGATTCGTGGCCCTCTTGAAATATCACCATATTCAGCATTGTTAGAAATCGAATAACGCATATTGGCAATGCCGCCTTCGTAAATCAAATCCACAATTAATTTCACTTCGTGCAGACACTCGAAATAGGCCATTTCCGGCGCGTAGCCTGCTTCAACCAGCGTCTCAAATCCGGTTTGAATCAATGCTGTCAGTCCACCGCATAAAACGACCTGCTCCCCGAACAAATCCGTTTCCGTTTCTTCGCGGAAACTTGTTTCAATAACGCCCCCGCGAGTACCGCCATTCGCAGCCGCATACGACAATGCCACATCTCTGGCTTGACCGGATTTATCCTGATGTACCGCGATCAGCGACGGCACACCGCCACCCTGAAGATATGTTGAACGAACCAGATGACCAGGTCCCTTTGGTGCAATCATAATCACATCCAGATCATCGCGTGGAGAGATCTGGCCATAGTGAATGTTGAAGCCATGCGCAAAAGCCAATGTGGCATTTTGCTTTAATCCGGGCTCAATTTCGTTGACATAGACGGACGCCATTTGTTCGTCGGGCAATAGCACCATGACAACATCCGCATCCTTGACTGAATCCGCTACATCCTTGACGTTCAGCCCTGCTTTTTCAGCCTTTCCCCAGGATGCTCCCCCTTTACGCAGTCCAACTGTTACCTGAACACCGGATTCACTCAGGTTATTTGCATGTGCATGTCCTTGTGAGCCATAACCGACAATGGTTACTTTTTTTTGTTTGATCAAAGATAAATCTGCATCTTTATCGTAAAAAACTTTCATTATTTCCCTTTATAATTAATTACAATCAGCCAAAGCTAGGCAAGCGGTTTCCAGTCTCGAGTAACTGAACCGCCATCTTTTGAGAATAAACGCAGATTATACCTTCAAAACCCAATCTCCGCGTCCGATACCGGAAGCACCCGTTCGAACTGTCTCTAAAACGGCGCTATTATCAATAGCTTCCAGAAATGCATCCAGCTTGGAGCTTGTCCCCGTCACTTCAATCGTATACGATTTATCCGTAACATCGATAATGCAGCCGCGAAAAATATCGGCCAGTCGTTTTATTTCATCACGATCTACACCGACTGCTTTTACTTTTACCAGCATCAGCTCACGTTCAATATGATTTCCATCGCTCAGGTCAATCACTTTAACAATTTCAATCAACTTGTTAAGCTGCTTCGTAACCTGCTCAATCACTTCGTCGGACCCAGATGTTACCAGTGTCATTCGAGATAACGTCGGATCTTCGGTAGGCGCCACCGAGAGCGATTCAATATTATACCCTCGAGCAGAGAAAAGGCCTGCTACACGAGATAACGCGCCCGCTTCATTTTCCATTAACAGTGAAATAATATGTCGCATTTGTTTTATACCAGAATCATTTCCGAGAGGCCTTTACCCCCCGGCACCATTGGGAACACATTCTCAGTCTGGTCAGTAATAAAGTCCAGAAATACCAGCTGATCCTTAAGCTTGAATGCTTCCTGCAACGCACCCTCCACATCTTCAGGACGCTCTATCCGTATACCGACATGGCCGTAGCTTTCCGCAAGCTTGATAAAATCAGGCAATGCATCCATATAGGACTCGGCATAACGGTTACCGTGAAAAAATTCCTGCCATTGCCGCACCATACCCATATAGCGGTTATTCAAATTAACGATTTTTAGCGGCAGTTTATACTGCTTGCATGTCGATAATTCCTGTATGCACATTTGAATGCTGGCTTCACCCGTTATACATGCAACCTTACCTTTGGGATTGGCAAGCTGCACCCCCATGGCGGCTGGCATTCCAAAACCCATCGTGCCTAAGCCACCCGAATTAATCCATCGACGCGGCTTATCAAATTTGTAGAACTGTGCAGCCCACATTTGATGCTGTCCAACATCGGAGGTTACAAACGCATCTCCCTTGGTAATCTCATAAAGTTTCTCGACGACCATCTGTGGCTTGATTATTTCACTTTGTCTGTCGAACTTGAGACAGTCGCGCTCGCGCCATAAATCTATCTGCTTCCACCATTCAGCTAATGCAGTCTGATCCGGATCTTCCTTGGTGCTTTTTAGCAATTTTATTAATTCCTTCAGGACATCAGGTACATTTCCAACAATCGGTATATCGACTTTTACACGCTTTGAAATCGACGACGGGTCAATATCAATATGGATGATTTTCCGGTTTTCATTGTAAAAATGTTTGGGATTCCCGATGACACGATCATCAAAACGCGCTCCAATGGCAATCAGTACGTCACAATACTGCATCGCCATATTGGCCTCGTACGTACCATGCATACCCAGCATACCGATAAACTGCTTGTCCGTGGCTGGAAAACCGCCCAGCCCCATTAATGTATTGGTACAGGGAAAATCCAGCATTTTAACCAGTTCGGTCAACTGCTTCGCGGCATCACTGAGAATAACGCCACCACCGGTGTAAACAACCGGCCTTTTCGCACTCAGAATCAGTTCCACTGCTTTTTTGACTTGCTTCAGATTACCCCGAATGACAGGATTATATGAACGCATCGAAATTTTTTCCGGGTATGTGAAGGTCATTTTCTGCTGTGTCACATCCTTGGGAATATCAACCAGCACCGGGCCAGGCCGACCGGTTGCCGCTATATAAAACGCTTTTTTTATCGTATTGGCCAATTCACTGATATCATTGACTAAAAAGTTATGCTTTACACAGGGGCGTGTGATGCCAACGGTATCGACTTCCTGAAAAGCATCCAGCCCGATCGCATTGGTTGGTACCTGTCCGCTGATCACAACCATGGGAATCGAGTCCATGTAGGCTGTTGCGATGCCTGTAACGGCATTGGTTACACCTGGCCCTGATGTCACCAGCGCCACGCCCACTTTATTGCTGGACCGAGCATATCCGTCAGCCGCATGCACTGCAGCCTGCTCATGTCTGACGAGAATATGCCTTACTTTGTCCTGCTTGAACAATTCATCGTAAATAAACAGTACTGCCCCACCCGGATAGCCGAAAATACAATCAACTCCCTCCGCTTGCAGGCAGCGAATTGTAATCTCCGCTCCGGTTAATTCCTCATTCATCCTGTTTGCATCCCAAAATCAATTTCTGTTAAATATAAAATACCCTTTTATCAGCGGTTATTCATGTCCTGTACCGCCCACTGTAAGGCCGTCAACACGCAGTGTTGGCTGGCCCACACCAACAGGAACGCTTTGCCCGTCTTTACCGCAGGTACCAACACCCGGATCCAAAGACAAATCATTTCCGATCATGGATACACGGGTCAGCACATCGGGCCCGTTGCCTATCAGTGTCGCACCTTTTACCGGGCTGGTAATCTTACCATTTTCTATCAGATAGGCCTCGGCGGCGGAAAAAACAAATTTACCACTGGTAATGTCTACTTGACCGCCACCGAAGTTGACGGCATAAAGCCCGTCTTTAACGGATGCAATAATCTCCTCTACATCCATATTGCCATTATGCATGTAGGTGTTCGTCATGCGAGGCATCGGAATATGTGCAAAAGACTCACGACGCCCGTTTCCCGTGACCGGCAGATTCATCAGGCGCGCGTTCAAACTGTCTTGCATATAGCCCCGTAGAATGCCATCTTCGATGAGTGTCGTACACCGCGTGGGATTACCCTCGTCATCAATATTCAAAGAACCTCTTCTGCGCGGGATCGTTCCGTCATCCACCACAGTGACGCCCGGAGCTGCTACGCGCTGCCCAATTCGTCCTGAAAACGCTGAACTTCCTTTACGATTGAAATCACCCTCGAGACCGTGCCCGATCGCTTCATGCAGCAATATGCCAGGCCAGCCGCTGCCTAGAACAACTGTCATCGTTCCTGCCGGCGCAGCGCGCGCTTCGAGATTCGTTACAGCCTGATGCACTGCCTTTGCCGCATATTCCTGTAATACGGCATCTGAAAAATAATCATAGTCAAACCGGCCACCTCCGCCGGCCACACCTTGTTCCCTGCGTCCATTCTCCTCGGCAATAACCTGCAACGACAAACGTACAAGCGGCCTGACATCGGCAGCCAGCACACCGTCACTTCTCGTCACCAGAATGACCTCATATTCACCGGCAAGAGACGCCATCACCTGAATCACACGCGTATCCTGTGCACGGGCAAGCTTTTCAAGTCTTTCCAGGATTGAAATCTTATCTGTATCGCCCAGACTCAACAAAGGATCTTCGGGTGCATACAATAAAGACCGGCCTTGAATATTCACACTTCGGCCTACTTTTACCGATCGATTTTCTCCCTGATTTGCGATCGCCCGCGTCGCTTTTGCGGCTGACTCCAGCGCTGCCATACTGATATCGTCTGAATACGCAAAAGCCGTTTTGTCACCGCTGATTGCCCGTACACCGACGCCCTGCTCGATATTAAAACTGCCGGACTTGACAATACCCTCTTCCAGCACCCAGCTCTCCGAGCGGTGATACTGAAAATACAAATCCGCATAATCAATTTGATGCCTGAGTAACTGGCCGAAAACCTGCTGCAGGTTATTTGTGTCGATATTATAAGGCGATAACAAGCAATTATCAGCTATAACAAAAAAATCGGATGCTTCGGTCATGATCTCACTATTCGTTTTTGTTTGAATTCAACCAGCATAATCGCGGTTATGGTTACATATAATGCAGTTTACGATGTTTGAGCGCCGGCAGACTTTTACGTATCCGGGCCTGGTATTCCGGATCCAGTTTAGCCACGACCGCACCCGATCCTCGCGGCAGACGTTTAATAACACACCCCCAGGGATCCACAATCATACTGTCCCCATTGGTTTCGCGCCCATTGACATGATACCCGCCCTGCGCTGGAGCAATTACATATGCCAGATTTTCAATTGCACGGGCACGCAGCAGAACTTCCCAGTGCGCTTTACCGGTAACAGCGGTAAACGCCGCGGGTGCAAGAATGATATCTACAGCTTCCATCCTGCGATAAAGTTCCGGAAACCGTAGATCATAACAGATCGACAACCCGATTCGGCCAAAAGGGGAATCCAGGGTCACAATTTCATCACCTGCCATGATGGTTTTATCCTCCGCATAGTTTTCCTGTCCCATGCTCAAACCAAACAGATGAATTTTGTCGTATCGCGCTGCCAGGCTGCCATCGTCAGCATATACCAGACAGCTATTGTAGACTTTATTCGGATCGGGAGAAACCAGGGGCACAGAACCACCGACCAGCCATATGCCGAAACGTTTTGCAGTTTCGCTGAGAAACTTCTGGATCGGTCCGTCCTCAAACTGTTCCATCACCAATAGCTTATCTGCATCCTTCATCCCCATAATGCAGAAATACTCTGGCAATACAACCAGTCTTGCCTGCTGCGAAACTGCATCTTCAATATGCCGTGCTGCTTCTTCCAGATTCGCATCAACACTGGGGCCCGACGCCATTTGTATGGCTGCAACCAGGAATCCCTTGCCATCTTCGGAGGCAACATGGCTATAATTTTCAGGATCGTTCAACATGGTCACACAATTTTTATTTTCAACTATCTTATTCTTATAAAAATACCGGGGTTTTAGTCGCAAATTGATTGACACGCAAATCAATCGGCGCGACATGCTTCGCACTAAAACCAAACACTGATTCTAACATCTACTCTGGTGTGATTCTATTTTCAATTATCCGATGACATTATTTTGTTTTATACAATTCAAAAACAGCAACATATAACTAAGCACCATTTTTTCGGAAATCATTTTACTAGCGTTACAATAAGCCATGAACACAAACAATCCGACAATCACTATTGATTTCGAGCAGGCAATCTCCTTCAGCCGGTTTCTTCAGCGTATTATCAACAGCGATCCTTCGCAAAAAGCCAGGCTACTCAGCAGCGCATCCCGCCCTTTCCACAAGACCGAAATGCAGGATTTTTTGCAGTGTGGCACCAACATCGCTGTACATGATGAATTCGGGTTAAACAGCATTTTGCGCATATTGCGCAGACAGGTCATATCGCGGCTGGCTGTTCGCGATATCAGCGGACACGCCGAACTGGCAGAAGTGATGTCAACCATGACCGATCTGGCTGAAATCAGTATCAACTACGCGCTCAGCCACCATGAAAAATGGCTGTCCGCTCCCGAGCGTTTCGGTTCGCCAAAAAAGAAAGGCACTAACCAGTCTCAGCAATTGCTGGTCGTCGCCATGGGCAAACTCGGCGGTCGCGAACTCAATGTATCCTCCGACGTCGATCTGATATTCGTATATCCTGAAGATGGTAAAACCGATGGAAAGAAATCCATTTCGAATCATGAATTCTTTGCACGCCTAGGCCGAAAGTTAATCGCCAGTTTGAACGACTACACCGTTGACGGATATGTTTTCAGGGTCGATATGCGGCTGCGTCCGCATGGCGAGTGCAGTCCACTGGCAATCAGTTTCGATATGCTGAAAGAATATTTTCAGACGCAAGGGCGTGAATGGGAGCGCCATGCATGGATCAAGGGGCGCGTGATTTCCGAAAACACATCTGTAGACGATGAATCCAGACTGATGGAACAAGTCGTCAAACCATTTGTATTTCGCAAGTACCTGGATTTCGGCGCATACGCTTCAATGCGCAGTCTGCACAGACAGGTGCGTAAAGAGGTGGAACGCCGTGAAATGCACGACAACATCAAGCTGGGCCCGGGCGGCATTCGTGAAATTGAATTCATCACACAGGTTTTTCAACTGATACGCGGCGGACATGACGTCGACCTGTGCATCCGTCCGACACTGGACGTTCTGCAGCAGTTGCAGCGAAAACAGCAGCTACCCGTCCAAACAGTCACAGAACTGGTGGATGCATACCGTTTTTTACGCAAGCTTGAACACCGTCTGCAATTTCTCGACGACCAGCAAACGCAGACACTGCCAGGCAGCAATGAAGATCGGGAGATTATCGCAACATCAATGGGATTTCAAAGCTACGAAAAGTTTTTGCAGCAACTCGAAGTCCACCGCATGCATGTTTCTCATCATTTTGAGCTGATCTTTGCAGCGCCTAAAAAATCACCCACGCACGATATTTTGTCGCACCTGTGGCAAGCCCAGCCGGAGAATGCAGCGCAAAAAGAGGCTGCTGCATCACAATTGAGCACGCTGGGTTTCGACGAGCCCACAAAAATCTCTGAACGTGTACAACAGTTCTATCAAAGCCAGTTTTATCTGCAGCTGCCCGAACTGAGTCAGCACAAGATCCGCATGCTGTTGCCCGCCATGATTGAGACAATTGTCCGGTTTCCACCCGTGGAAACCACGCTGGAACGCATGCTCAAACTGCTTGAAGCCATCAGTTCGCAGAAATCATCGCCGGCATCCTACCTGACGCTCCTGCTGGAGCACCCCGATACACTGCCGCGCGTGGCCAAACTTGTCAGCATCAGTCAATGGGCCAGCGATTACCTGGGCAGGCATCCAATTGTACTCGATGAACTGTTGCGGCATCAGGAGCCCAACCCCCTGCCGGACTGGGAAGCACTGAAAAACGAGCTGGCTTCCCAGCTCAATCATGTCAACAAGCCTAAAAGTGACGTAATTGGGTGGCAAATGGACCATTTGCGTCACTTTCAGCATGCGCAGGTCTTTCGATTGCTGGCGACAGACCTGGAAGGTTCGCTTAAACTGGAAACGTTAAGCGATCATTTGACCGCACTGGCAGATCTGGTTCTGGAAACCGTGCTGATACTGGCCTGGAACGGTCTCAGAAAGCGACATCGTAACACACCGCGCTTCGCCATCATTGGTTACGGCAAGCTGGGCGGTAAAGAACTCGGCTATGCGTCCGACCTCGATATTGTTTTTTTGTTTGACGACGACCACCCCGATGCAGCGGAAACATATACAAAACTGGCACACAGCGTCAATACCTGGCTCACCAGCCAGACGTCGGCCGGATTGCTTTATGCCACTGATTTACGTCTCAGGCCCAACGGCAACAGCGGCTTGTGGGTACATTCAATCGAGGCCTTTTCGCAATACCAGCACGGCCAGGCATGGGTCTGGGAACATCAGGCCCTGACCCGCGCCCGCTGCGCCGCCGGCGACGGGGAAGTTGCGCAGGCCTTTGAATCAACAAGAAAAGAAATACTTTGCCGGCAACGTGATTTACAGCAACTGAAAGAGAACATATTATCCATGCGCGAAAAAATGCGCGACGCGCACCCTAACCAGACTGCACTGTTTGACATCAAACACGACCGTGGCGGCATTATTGACGTGGAATTTATCGTACAATTCCTCATCCTCGGTCATGCACACCGACACCCCGAACTGACGGGCAACATCGGTAATATCGCGTTACTGAAACTGGCTGCGCAACTGAACCTGATCTCGGCCGAAAACGCGGAGAAAGCCCGCCGCGCTTATCGCGAATTCCGTCGCACCCAGCACCGCCAGCGGCTCAACAGCGACGACAACCTGACAGGCACGCCTACAACCGACGGCACTGTGCAGGCACTTAACCGTGTCGAAACCGAGCAGTTAAACGACGGCCGCCTTGCCGTTATCGCGCTGTGGAATGAAGTTTTTGGCAATTAAAAAGATGTTAGAACAAAAACTGGCACGATTCCTGCTTTTAATAAATCACACACACTGTGTGGAATGAAAAAAACTAATTTTAGGAGACTCAACATGCACAAAACACAACAAGGTTTTACATTGATTGAATTGATGATCGTTGTCGCGATTATCGGTATTCTGGCTGCGATTGCAGTACCTGCTTATCAAAACTACACATTGAAAGCCAGATATACAGAGGTTATAAATGCTACAGCTCCATACAAAACCGCTGTCGAGGTATGTTTCCAAACGGGTGGCTGCAATAATGCCGGCGCAGTTCAGGTTCCAGCAACCGGTACAACAGGAGCCGCATCTCGAGCACTATTTGGTGTACCTAATGATCTGGCAGTTGCAACAGGACAAGTTGGAGGTATCGTTGTTGATAATGCGGGTGTAATAACAGCCACGCCAGTTGCTTCTAATGGCATTACAGCTGCTGACACATACGTGCTTACACCTGTACCTGTTGCTGGGGCTGGCACACTCACTTGGCAGATTACTGGAGGCTGCCAAACATCTACAGCAACTGCAAGCTCCATTTGCTAAAACATATTTCGCTTCACAGCAATATGCACACCCCGTAACAGGGGTGTTTTTTTATATACTGACGGCTACCAATCAGGATCATAAAAATTTCCTCTACACTTATTATTCGTTTTTGCAACAAAATTTGCCCCATCCAAGTTAAAATGCCGGAATGCCACATTCTTATAACCCATCCGACATTATCCGTCCTGAAGTTCTCGCGCTGAAGGCCTACCATGTTCCGCCGGCAACCGGCATGGTCAAGCTTGATGCAATGGAAAATCCGTATGCGTTACCGCAGGCTTTGCAAAGCGAGATCTCGAGCATTGCAGCTGCCGCACCGATCAACCGCTACCCCGATCCGAACGCAACTGATTTGAAAACGGCGCTGCGCAAAGCGCTGATAATTCCGGACCAAATGGATGTCATGCTCGGCAACGGTTCTGATGAAATCATCCAGATTATTGCCATGGCGACAGCACGGCCCGGCGCCATTGTGATGAGTGTTGAACCTGCGTTTGTCATGTTTCGCATGATTGCGACGTTTGCCAACATGCAGTACACAGGCGTGCCTTTGACTGCGGATTTTGCACTTGACCTCGACGCCATGCTGGAAGCCATAGCACGCCATCATCCGGCTGTTATTTTTCTCGCCTATCCCAACAACCCAACCGGCAACCTGTTTGACGAAAGCACCATACTGAAAATTATTGAGGCAACGCCCGGAATCGTGGTGATCGACGAAGCGTATCACGCGTTTGCCGATGCCAGTGTCATAGGCAAGCTGGCTGATTACCCCAATCTGCTGCTGATGCGCACATTGTCCAAGCTTGGACTGGCGGGGCTGCGGCTGGGGTTGCTCATTGGCCGCCCGGCGTGGCTGTCCGAATTTGAAAAACTGCGCCTGCCGTATAACGTCAGCATATTGACGCAACGCGTCACACAAACAGTGTTACGCCACATGGATGTACTGCTGAATCAAGCGGAACTTATCAAAAACGAACGTGTGCGATTGCACGCACAGTTAAGCGCCATCGATGGATTGAAGGTATTTCCTTCGGACGCCAATTTCATCCTGTTTCGTGTCAATAATGCCGGTGATCTGTTTCATAAGCTTAAACAGCGCAATATTTTAATTAAAAATCTTGATCGCACGCATGCCTTGTTGGATAATTGCCTGCGTGTTACAGTTGGCACGCCAGAAGAAAACACACAATTCATTACAGCATTAAAAACATTATTATTAAGTGTTAAGTGAATAAATTCAGATTCAACCAATCCCGGTCCGCAAAACCTGCTTCAATAACCTTGTTGATCCATGCGCCAGGCCCAAGTCACACGTAACACGCTGGAGACCCAGATCGCGGTCAGCCTGAATCTGGATGGCAGCGGCCACGCCGTAATGAATACAGGTGTACCGTTTCTGGAACACATGCTCGACCAGATCGCACGTCATGGCATGCTGGATCTGGAAATTTCGGCCAAAGGCGATCTGCATATCGACGCGCACCATACCGTTGAAGACATCGGCATTACTCTCGGCCAGGCTTTCACCAGGGCACTCGGTGACAAAAAAGGCGTCCGCCGCTACGGACATGCGTATGTGCCGCTTGATGAAGCGCTTTCCCGCGTTGTCATCGATTTGTCAGGGCGCCCCGGCCTGTCGTTGAATGCCGAATTCGTCCGGGCCCGTATTGGCGATTTCGATGTCGACCTGATCAATGAATTTTTTCAGGGCTTCGTCAACCATGCACTGGTTACTTTGCATATCGATAATCTGGCCGGTAAAAATGCACACCATCAGGCAGAAACCATATTCAAGGCCTTTGGCCGCGCGCTGCGAATGGCACTCGAATATGACCAGAAAGCCGTTGACGTCGTCCCATCAACCAAAGGCATGTTATAAGCTGATCTCATTCTTCCCTTTTTAACCAGCAATGACCGATATAGCAGTAGTTGATTACGGAATGGGAAACCTGCGGTCCGTCCATAAGGCACTCGAGCATGTTGCGCCTGAGGCCACGGTCACCGTGACCAGTGATCCGGCAGTTGTCGGTCGCGCACAGCGGGTTGTCGTCCCCGGTCAGGGAGCGATGCCAAACTGCATGCATGCGCTGAACACACACGGGCTACACGACGCAGTCGTGCAGGCGGCCCAAAACAAACCGTTCCTTGGTATCTGCATCGGCCTGCAGATGCTGTTCGAGGAAAGTGAAGAAGGTCATGTCAGGGGGTTAAGTATTCTGCCCGGCAAAGTTGTACATTTCCCCGCAGCAGCCATGACGATGCCTGACGGGCAAAAACTTAAAGTACCCCATATGGGCTGGAACCAGGTATTCCACACGCATGACCATCCGCTCTGGTCGGATATTGCCAACGATGAACGGTTTTATTTTGTCCACAGCTATTATGTTGACACACCGGACTCCACCATTATTGCCGCACAGAGCCATTATCCGTTTGCATTTACCTGCGCAGTTGCAAAAAACAACATTTTCGCGGTACAGTTTCATCCTGAAAAAAGTGATCATACGGGACTGACGCTTTTACGCAACTTTACAAGATGGACTCCGGAAACCTGAAATTGCCTTCTTTCGTACAAGTAGGTACAGACAAACTCGGTTTAACAACTCAACTCTTGATGAATTTGGCATGCTGATTATTCCTGCAATTGATCTAAAAGATGGACACTGTGTACGTCTGAAACAAGGCGTGATGGAAAACGCCACCGTCTTCTCGGAAAACCCGGGAGAAATGGCAGCACACTGGCTGGACCAGGGCGCACGACGATTGCATCTGGTTGACCTGAATGGCGCATTTGCCGGTAAACCCAAAAATAAAAATGCGATTCGGGAAATCGTACAGGCGATCGACAACCAAATCCCGATTCAACTGGGTGGCGGTATCCGCGATCTGGATACCATAGAGAGCTATCTTGACGAAGGTGTCAGTTATATCATTATCGGTACGGCCGCAGTCAAGATTCCCGGTTTTTTGCACGACGCCTGTAACGCATTCCCAGGTCATATCCTGGTCGGACTTGATGCAAAAGAGGGCAAGGTCGCGGTAGACGGATGGTCTAAAGTCACCGGCCATGACGTCATTGATCTGGCTGTTAAATTCGAGGATTACGGTGTTGAGGCCATTATTTATACCGATATCGGACGCGATGGCATGCTCAATGGCGTCAATGTCAAGGCGACTGTTGATCTGGCCAGCAAGCTGACCATCCCTGTCATCGCCAGCGGCGGCATTACTGATATGGAAGATGTGCGAACATTGTGCTCAATTGAAACTGAAGGTGTCATGGGCGCAATCACTGGCCGCGCGATTTATGAAGGCACGCTGGATTTTAAAGCTGCGCAGGCACTCGCCGACGAACTCCGCAAGAGCTACGGTTTCTGATAACGTTGCCTTACTGTTTTCGTTGCTGCATGCACTTTCCTAAACTTTCCCTTTACAGGCATCCAACCCATGGGTCTTGCTAAACGAATTATTCCGTGTCTTGACGTCACCAATGGACGCGTTGTAAAAGGTGTTAACTTTGTCGAGTTACGCGATGCCGGCGATCCTGTCGAAATTGCACGCCGCTACGATGAACAGGGCGCGGATGAATTGACTTTTCTGGATATTACCGCCAGTTCGGACGACCGTGACCTGATTCTTCATATTATTGAAGCTGTGGCGTCGCAGGTTTTTATTCCGTTGACAGTTGGCGGGGGGATTCGAAAAGTTGAAGACGTGCGCAGACTGCTCAACGCCGGGGCCGACAAAGTCAGCATCAATACATCGGCTGTTCTTAATCCACAGTTGGTGTCCGACGCTTCGGACCACTACGGCGCACAGTGCATTGTGGTCGCGATTGATGCCAAGCGGGTTATCGTTGAAAATCACGAACCCCGCTGGGAGGTCTTCACACATGGAGGACGAAAACCAACAGGTATTGACGTGATTGAATGGGCCAATAAAATGCAGGCACTGGGCGCAGGCGAGATTCTGTTGACCAGCATGGACAGAGACGGTACGCGTAATGGTTTTGATATTGCACTGACGCGCGCTGTTGCAGACGCCATCGACATTCCTGTTATTGCCAGCGGCGGCGTTGGCAACCTGGACCATCTGGTTGATGGCATTCTGAATGGTCATGCGGACGCGGTACTGGCCGCCAGTATCTTTCATTATGGAGAATTCACCATCAACCAGGCCAAGCAGCGTATGGCCGATAATGGTATCGAAGTCCGCCTATAGTGATAGAATAAATCGAGATTATCTTATTATTTACACCCGATGACTTCGACATGGTTGAGTGAAATTAATTGGTCTGATGATGGACTGGTTCCGGTGATTGCGCAGGAAGCCGAAAGTGGAACAGTTTTAATGGTTGCCTGGATGAACCGGGATGCGCTTAAATTAACGGTTGAAAAAGGCGAAGCAGTCTACTGGTCCCGCTCTCGCAAAAAGCTCTGGCACAAGGGTGAAGAGTCAGGCCATACACAAAAAATAAAAGACATCCGCCTTGATTGCGACGGCGATGTTGTACTGTTAAGCGTAGAACAGAATGGCGGCATCGCCTGCCATACCGGCAGGCATCATTGCTTTTTCAGGAAACTTGAAAATAAACAATGGGTTATAACATCACCAATTCTAAAAAATCCGGATACGATTTATAAGAAATAATGCAACCTACCATACTGGATCGTTTGGCAGAAACCATCGAAACTCGCAAGCATGCTGATGCTGACAGTTCATATGTCGCAAAACTGCTTCACAGCGGGCATGATAAAATTCTAAAAAAAATTGCAGAGGAATCTGCAGAGACATTAATGGCTTCAAAAGATGGCGATGCGCAGCACGTTGTCCGGGAAACCGCGGATCTCTGGTTTCATTGTCTGATCCTGCTGGCATATCATGGATTGACGCCAGCAGACGTGCTACAGGAACTGGAAAGACGCGAAGGTGTTTCCGGCATCGTCGAAAAAGCCTCTCGGGATGCTGGTGAAAAAGGATAAACATGATGGAAAATGACGGCTGTATATTCTGCAAAATTGTACGCAAAGAAATTCCAGCACAGATCGTTTATGAGGATGATGATCTCATTGCATTTAATGATATTAATCCGGCTGCACCGGTACATTTTCTGATTATACCCAGAATGCACATTGCATCGCTCATGGAATGCGAAAAAACGCATCAGGCGATACTCGGAAAAATGCTATTATTGGCACCAGAGCTTGCGAAAGAACAGGGGTGTATTGAAGGCTTTCGCACGATTATTAATACTGGCCGTGTTGGTGGCCAGGAAGTTTTTCATTTGCATATCCATATTATCGGCAGTAAGGAGCGTCTGCCTGCCATGATGCAAAAAAGCTAATACTGTTCGATAGAACACAGGAGGCAGAAATGGGTACATTCAGTATCTGGCATTGGATCGTTGTATTAATTATCGTTGTTCTGGTTTTCGGTACAAAAAAACTGCGCAATCTTGGCGGAGATCTTGGCAGCGCCATCAAAAGCTTCAAGGAAGGCATGAAAGATGCAGATTCTGAAAAAAACGCATCCCACACTTCAGACCCTGACAGCCTCACATTTGATGATGAACCTACGAATAAAGAAACATTTGGCACGGAAACAGCCCAGAATACCAATAAACCAAACGAACAGAAATCCGATAACAACAATCATACTGTCGGCACACCCAAGGACAAGGAAAACTCCCAGCCTAAAACGTGACACAATTCATTGCGATTAATACTCGACAAAGCAATGATATATAGGCAATAGACGCTTCCAGCATTGTTGATTTGACAGTATCTGGCTATTTACGGCAGTAACATGTTCGATATCAGTTTTTTTGAAATTTTGATCATATCTATCATTGCTCTGATAGTCGTGGGACCTGAGCGGTTACCCCAGGTGGCGCGGACATTGGGTCATCTGATCAGTCGATGCCGGCAGTTTGTTTACAGTGTCAGAACCGACATTCATAATGAAATACGCATGGAGGAGCTAAAGCAGATGCATCACACCATGCAGGATACCGTGCAATCAATAGAAGACTCCGTACGCAAGGAGATAAACGAAATCAAATCGGTGACTGAATCTGAATCAAACAACAAGGCTGTTCAGACACACCCGAATGACTCCCGTTCGCGATCGGGGCCGGAGTCGGAAACAGAATCGACTGCTTCTACATCCCGCCAGCAATCAACTGACCACAACCAGTCTTCACCTTAACGGTCGCTCATATTTCTGATTTGCACCAATCATGACCACTCCATCGTCCACACGCCTCAGTTAGCCACCATGACCATTGAAGGATCGCTTTTATCGCACCTGGTGGAATTGCGCACCCGGCTGATTCGTATAATCAGCGGCCTGTTGATCGGTTTTATACCCTGCGCATTTTATGCCCGGGAACTTTACACAATGCTGGCACAGCCGCTATTGGAAAAACTGCCTCAAGGGGGACAAATGATTGCTACAGATGTCGCCACCCCCTTTTTTGTACCAATGAAAGTCGCAATGATGCTCGCCTTTGTCATTGCGCTGCCACATACGTTGTATCAGACCTGGGCCTTCATCGCCCCTGGCCTGTATACACATGAAAAGCGTCTGGCACTGCCACTCGTGTTCGCCGGCAGTTTGCTATTTTTTTCTGGTATGCTGTTCGCTTATTTTGCAGCTCTCCCTCTGGTGTTCGAATTTATCACCTATTTTGCACCGGAAGGCGTTGCTGTAATGACCGACATCAATAAATATCTCAGTTTTGTCTTATCCATGTTCATGGCGTTCGGCATAACATTTGAAGTGCCTGTTGTCGTGATGGTTCTCGTCAAAACCGGCTTTATTACGATTGAAAAACTTCGGGAGATTCGTCCTTACGTTATCGTTGGATCGTTTGTCATTGCTGCCATTGTTACACCGCCTGATGTCATTTCCCAGTTCATGCTGGCAGTCCCATTATGCCTGTTATATGAGGCCGGTATCATTATTGCTGCGCTGACTCTAAAAAAAGACAAACAAGAAAACGATAAAACAAGGTCAGATCATTCTGAAAATGACAACACATAACTATGATGAATAATCATAGTGATTGTTATTTCTGATCTTCCTTGCAATGGCCATTGCACATTGCACAAAGTTGAAGAAACTTATCCTTTCTTTTAGACTCAAAGTTTGGCTTCTGTAATTACTTTATTACAAATCAGAATCAATACGGTGAGGTAATATAATGCGCGTTAGCAAAAAAAGCTTGATTCTGGCTGCCTGGACTGCCGCCTTGATTTCAGCTGCCACAGCTGCATGGAGTCAGCCTGGCGAGACCAATGAATCCGAAGCGCAGCAATCCGCCAGGCAATCATTGATACCTGTTCCTGGCTCTAAACCCGATTTATACCCGCCGCCCCGAACCATGCAGCGTACAGGTACTGCAATTAAAGGGGCCAGGAACAGCATCAGCATCAAAAGCACCGATGCGGGTATTATTCATTGTCCACCTGCAACGATCCCTCAAAGTACGCCTTTTCCTCAAGCATCAGCGCAATCCGGCTGTATTAATTGCGGGGTCATTGACTTCATTCGTATCATTGGTCAGGAAAACACACACAGCGCGATCACCAGCGGTATCGTGGCGGGCACCATAGCAAAAGAAATTGTCGAGCACGGCGCACATCCGCATTCCGGCCGTACTGGTGGACATCATCCTGATTATCACGTGGGCGTTACCATGAATGATGGCACACAGCAAATAATCCGGGTTCCCGACGCATCTTACCTGCACCGCGGTGACAGCATTCAATTGATTGACGGCCTGCTGGTACCGAATCATTTCAATCATTAAAAATTGTCGGCTACACACTTGAATTTTACAATTTTTCACGCCATATGATAGTCATGACTGACATATTGTTTGTGTCGATGACAAACTATCGATTGACTGGACTGAAATATGACGAACAAAAATGAACACAGCCACGCTCAAGCAAATTGAGCTTCCAATAGCGGGCATGACCTGTGCAGCCTGCGCGGCCCGCATCGAAAAAAATCTGAATAAACTGCCGGGTGTAGAAGCGGTTGTCAATTTCGCCAGCGAGAAAGCGCGTGTCCACTATGACGACCGGCAGATCGAAACAAGTACGCTTATCCACGCTATCGAAAAGGCCGGTTTTCAGATCGCACCACAGATGCTGCAACTGCAGCTGTACAGGATGACCTGTGCCGCGTGCGGAGGACATATCGAGAATGCATTGAATGCGTTGCCCGGTGTCAAAGCACAGGTTAATGTTGCGACAGAAACAGCGAAAGTTGATTTCATACCCGGCCTGGTGACCAAAGACCAACTCATCACCACGGTCGAAAAAGCAGGTTATGGCGCCAAAGAAATCAGCGAAACAAATCATGCCGAAGAGAAAGCACGCCGTCAGGCCGCCTACCAGGCCGAACTGCGTTTATTCTGGATTTCAGCCGCACTCACTCTGCCTCTGGTATCGCAGATGGGCGCCATGTTTACCGGTCATGATATGGATGTGCTGCCGCGGTGGCTTCAATGGATGCTCGCAACGCCGGTACAATTCTGGATAGGCAAGCGTTTTTATACGGGTGCCTGGAATGCATTGCGCGGCGGCGGAGCCAACATGGATGTCCTGGTTGCACTGGGAACAAGCATGGCGTATATCTTCAGCGCTGTTGTAACGGCGTTCTCACTGGAACAGCATGTTTATTTTGAGGCCAGTGCGGCAATTATTACACTGGTGTTGCTGGGAAAACTGATGGAAGCGCGCGCCAAAAGCAGGACTTCAGATGCGATTGAGGCGCTCATCAAACTGCAGCCAAAAACAGCGCGTATCGAACAAGATGGTCAAATGGTTGAGGTACCTGCAGATACGTTGCAGGTAAACGATGTGTTCATCGTTCGCCCCGGTGAAAACCTTCCAGTCGATGGTATTGTTGTAGAAGGTTCTTCCAGTGTCAATGAATCGATGCTGACCGGTGAAAGCCTGCCGGTCAGCAAACAGCCCGGAACCAAGGTTTTTGCGGCAACCACTAATCAGCAAGGCATGCTTAAATGTCGAGCAACCAGCGTCGGCGCACAAACACAGCTTGCCGCCATTATACGCTTAGTCGAAGAAGCGCAAGGCTCAAAAGCCCCGATCCAACGCATGGCCGATACTATCTCAGGAGTTTTCGTGCCAGTCGTTGTCGTTATCAGCATTCTCACACTTGCCTTAACCTGGTGGCTAACCGGTATATTCGTAACAGCATTGATCCATGCCGTGTCTGTACTCGTCATCGCATGCCCGTGTGCACTGGGACTGGCAACACCGACGGCTATCATGGTCGGTACCGGGCGTGGTGCCCAGACGGGTGTTCTGGTCAAGAATGCAGCAGCCCTGGAACACGCTGAAAAAATTCGAACAATCATTGTAGATAAAACCGGCACTTTGACCGAAGGAAAACCCAAGGTAACCGATATCTTGCCCGTCCAGTCGATCAGCAAGACTGATTTGATACAGATTGCTGCATCGCTGGAACAAGGATCAGAACATCCGCTTGCTCTGGCTGTAAACGAATGCGGAAAAAAAATGAAGATTAAGCTTAAACCGGTAGCAGAATTTTCTGCTGTCGCGGGTGGCGGCATCAAGGCTCGAATAGAGAGCAGCCTGTATATCCTAGGCTCCCCCAGATTTCTAACACAACATAACGTTCAATTGGACAAATCATTAATCGTCACGTTGCAGACGGAAGGCAAAACAGTCATCGCTGTGGCGAAAACTGGATTGGATGACAGTCCACAGGTTCTGGGCTATCTTGCTATCGCAGACCAATTGCGGGATACATCTGTGCGCGCGATTGAACGCTTGCAGCAAATGGATATAAAAGTAGTTATGCTAACTGGCGATAACAAGATCACAGCTGACGCGATCGCCAAGCATACCGGCATCACTGAATACCGTGCTGAAGTATTACCGCAGGACAAAGCGGAAGAGGTCAGAAAACTGAAAGCAAATGGAGAATTTACCGGCATGGTGGGTGACGGCATCAATGATGCACCGGCATTGGCCGAAGCAGATGTTAGTTTTGCTATTGGTACAGGCTCGGATGTGGCTATTGAAACAGCAGATATTACGTTAATACGCAACGATCTGATGAGCGTGGCCGATGCCATTTCGCTGTCACGTGCCACACTCAGAAAAATACGCCAGAATCTGTTTTTTGCCTTCATCTATAATTCACTGGGTATTCCGCTGGCTGCAGTCGGCATGCTGAATCCGATTATTGCCGGCGCTGCCATGGCAATGAGCTCAGTATCTGTAGTCAGTAATTCACTATTATTGAAGCGCTGGCAAGCCAATCATTAAAGGAAGTGCAAATAAATGCAGACAACCACTATAAAAATTCAGGGAATGACCTGCCAGGGATGTGTCAACAGTGTCAAAACCGTACTTGGGAAACTGCCGGATATCAGCCGGGTTGAAGTCTCTCTCGACCCCGGTGAGGCCGTCATTGAACACAACCCGTCCACTGTGAGCGTTAATCAATTAAGAACCGCTATCGAAGATGCAGGATTTGATGTTATCGATTAACGAATTTGATCAGCATTAGCCAAGGTATTCTTAACTACCGGCTGATATCTGGTGACAAAAAAAATTTTCAGGTTTATTGCATTCAATAATGCATATCGTGCCAAACCGGATCATTTAGAAAACCTGATCGCCAGCACCGCTATCAACCCCACTATTCATCCTTCATTGTAATCTCATTATTGCCAAATCGAAGTTTGGCGCTTATAAAGCCATACCCGGGAGAAAATAATGTTCAATTAAACGGTTCTGATTAGAAACCCGGCCTGTCTGGTCTAATGAGATAGTTGGAATATTTAGCGGTCGTTCATGCCAGCATACCATCGACCAGTCGAATCTGACGAGAGCAGCGTTGAGACAATTCTTCATCGTGCGTCACCAACACCAGCGTTGTGCCGTGTTCACGATTGAGTTCAAACATCAGCTCGATGATCTGTTTACCGGTTGACGAATCAAGATTACCTGTCGGTTCATCGGCAAGCAATAGTTTTGGATCAGTGGCAAACGCCCGCGCGATTGCAACACGCTGCTGTTCACCGCCTGATAGTTGCTTGGGGTAATGATTTAAACGCATTTTCAAGCCGACGCGTTCCAGTAACTTGTAGGCAGTCGAATCGGCGGAGGGACTACCGGAGAGCTCGAGCGGCAACATGACATTTTCTAATGCCGTCAAAGCAGGCAGCAATTGAAACGACTGAAAAACAAAACCGAGAATTTTTCCACGCAGGGCCGCCCTGCTGTCTTCATCCAATGCAAAAATGTCTGTTCCATCCAGATGAACTTTACCGGACGTTGGCACATCCAAACCTGCAAGCAAACCCAACAGGGTCGATTTTCCTGAACCAGACGCGCCAACAATTGCGACAGCTTCACCGGCTTTCACTTCAAGGGTAATGTCCTTTAAAATAGTCAGTTTTTTGTCGCCGGTACTGACCTGTTTAGTCAGCGTATCAGTCTGTAATAATAATTCTTTAACAAGTTTAGGTGAAGCCATGAAACATTTCCTAACAATTATAGTTTTTTTCTTATTTGTAACACCCGGCGCTGCAACAGCGACCAGTCAGCAAACAACGACCATTATGGTGTTTGGAGACAGTCTTTCTGCAAACTATGGTATCCCAACAGAGGCCGGCTGGGTTCATCTGCTTGAACAACAGTTACTGGAACTGTCTCCTTTTTTTCGCGTAGTTAATACCAGCGTCAGTGGCGAAACCACCCTCGGCGGAAGAAATCGAATCACCCGGGCGATCGAACAACACCGTCCGGATATTGTCATTCTGGGTCTAGGCGCCAATGATGGTCTACGTGGTACCGCTATCAAAACAATTTACGAAAACCTTGAAGCGATTATCAAGATTTGCCAGCAAAACAATGCATCTGTCCTGCTCGTCGGCATGCAGCTACCGCCCAATTATGGCATGACCTATACGCAGAAGTTCCAAGACATTTACCCGCAACTTGCACATAACTATCAAACCGGTCTGGTTCCTTTTCTATTGGCCGGATTTGGTGAGAAACATGAGTTTTTTCAGAGAGATGGTATCCATCCAACCGCCTTGGCCCAGAAAAAAATCGCCGAAAATGTCTGGACTGTCCTGCGAACCATGATACACGATGATTTGGCAACCATTCATTCCGGAAGCTGAAACCCAGACTCACAATTATAAGATACAAATTTTCTCCAAAATTTATATTTCTGTAGTTTTCTTCGCTATTATGTCCATTTATTTACAGCCGCGTCTAGCCGTGTCATAAACGCCTGCAATTCCTCAGGCAGGGGTGCCTTAAGTTTTAGCCATTGCCCGCCTGACGGATGTTGAAACATAATACTGCCTGCATGTAAGAACATTCTTGCCAAAGTGGGCACCTCATCATACTTGTTGCGGTTTTTATTCAGCTTTTTGTTTAAAGCAAAATCACCATACTTGTCATCACCAACGATCGGATAACCCAGATGAGCCAGATGAACACGGATCTGGTGCGTACGTCCTGTTTTAAGTTCTGCATCAAGCAAACTAAAATTTTGCCACGCCCTAATCAGCTTGAACTGTGTATGCGCAGCCATCACTTTAGGCGCATCGTTACCATGAAACCGGGCTTTACTGGCTGTTGCGACCGCTACACGTCGCTCACCTTCCGTAGTCTTGTATTTAATTAACGGTATTGTTACATCCTGTTTCGGATTGGACCACTTTCCTTTTACCATAACGTGGTAATGCTTCTTGGTCTGACCTGTACGAATCTGTCGATGCAACTCAACCAGTGCACTGCGTTTTTTTGCCAGCAACAATACGCCAGACGTTTCCCTGTCCAGTCGATGTACCAGTTCAAGAAATCTGCAATCCGGTCTCTGCGCGCGCAACTGCTCGATCACACCAAAACTGACACCGCTTCCACCATGTACCGCAATTCCTGATGGTTTATTCACGGCCAGCAATACCGCATCCTCAAAGACAACATCAAAAGAGATAAAGGTGGATGGATGTTTCTTTTGCCGCTGCGAATGGTGTGTCGAAGCAGTGCGAACTGGTGGAATACGTAGTTGGTCGCCTTGCTGCAAACGGTAGTGAAAACCTACCCGTTTACCATTTACCCGCACTTGTCCGCTGCGCAACAACTGGTAAATATGACTTTTCGGTACGTTTTTAAAGCGTTTGAAAAAGAAATTATCAATTCGCTGATTGTCGCCGTCTTCAACAATGCTTTCAATTACAACTGATGCATTCAAAAGAAAATTTTGCCTGTGTGTTGTATTTTACTTATAATTACGTTTTTGTGATGTACAGTGTATTTTATTAAAGCGCGTAGTGGCGTAGTATTTTAATAAAATAGAAAGATGTAGTATCCGGATGAGATTATAGGAATTTATTTTTGATTTTTGTGTGTTGTGGTATCAGGATTTTCCGTTTTCTATTTATTCTTTTCTTGCTTCACTTCCTCCCCGATAGCGCCTATTTTACTTAACATCAGCCAAATCGCCAAATCAAACTGTCTTTTTTTAAATACAGTGAATGAAATATATATTCAAGATTCACGAATTTAATTCAATAATTTCTCATAATAGATAATATAATAATAAACAAAAAAGTCTGTTTCTGACAGACAAGCAGCCAAAAAAGCTTGTTTATAACAAAAATTGCTTATTCAAAACAATAAAACTAAAACACCATACCAATCCGGCTCAAATCTCGTCATCTCAATTATGTTTTTAAAAATTTATCATTGTGTAAATACACGTTAGGCATATAAATGAGACGAATGTTATTTAATGCAACACAACCCGAGGAGTTGCGTGTTGCAATCGTCAATGGTCAGAAACTGGTTGACCTTGATATCGAATCAATTAGTAAAGAGCAACGCAAAAGCAATATCTATAAAGCCGTTATCACACGACTAGAACCCAGTCTTGAAGCGGCGTTTGTCGATTACGGCTGCGAACGCCACGGATTTCTTCCATTCAAGGAAATTTCACCGTATTGCTTTGGAGAGCAATCGGATATATCTGCAAATCGCATCCAGAACCATCTTCATGAAGGCCTTGAATTGATTGTT
This sequence comes from Nitrosomonas marina, assembly GCF_900111605.1. GTDB lineage: Bacteria > Pseudomonadota > Gammaproteobacteria > Burkholderiales > Nitrosomonadaceae > Nitrosomonas > Nitrosomonas marina_A. The sequence goes on from NZ_FOIA01000005.1 coordinate 87,851, forward strand.
CAGGTAGACAAAGACGAACGCGGATTGAAAGGAGCGGCATTAACCACCTATATCTCGCTTGCCGGGCGTTATCTTGTACTGATTCCTAATAACCCCAATAGTGGTGGCGTTTCCAGACGTATTACAGGAGATGAGCGTAATGAATTGCGCGAAGTCCTCGGTAAACTGGAAATACCTGAAGGCATGAGCGTCATCGCGCGCACCGCAGGTATCGGACGCAGCGAAGATGAACTGCAATGGGACCTGAATTATCTGACACAACTCTGGCACGCCATTGAAGAAGCGGCCAACAACCAGAGCGGCGTGTTTCTCATTTATCAGGAAAGCAGTCTGGTAATTCGCGCGATACGGGACTACTTCAATTATGAAATTGGTGAAATCCTGATCGATAACCGTGAAATATACGAGCAGGCCTGCCAGTTTATGACGCACGTAATGCCTGCCAATGTCGATCGCCTTAAGTTTTACCATGATGATGTCCCCCTGTTCTCCCGTTTTCAAATCGAACATCAGATCGAAACAGCCTATTCGCGGCAGGTAACTTTACCGTCAGGCGGATCAATCGTACTTGACCATACAGAGGCCCTGGTAGCGATTGACGTTAATTCAGCGCGCGCAATCCGTGGTGCAGATATCGAACATACTGCATTGAACACAAATCTTGAAGCTGCAGATGAAATTGCAAGACAATTGCGTTTGCGTGACCTGGGTGGACTGATTGTCATCGATTTCATCGATATGGACGCATCACGCAATCAACGAGAAGTCGAAGCGCGTCTTCACGAAGCACTGCGCCAGGATCGTGCACGCGTACAGGTCGGCAGGATTTCCCGCTTCGGACTTTTGGAACTATCGCGGCAGCGATTGCGCCCGTCACTGGGAGAAAGCAATTACACACCCTGTCCACGTTGCCATGGTACCGGACACATTCGGGGGACCGATTCGTCAGCGCTGCATGTTTTGCGTATTATTCAGGAAGAAGTCATGAAAGAACGCACAAGCGCATTGCATGTGCAGTTACCCATCGATGTCGCCACCTATTTGCTGAACGAAAAACGTTCGGAAATATACGAAATTGAAGAGCGTCTCAAGGTCGATATAACCCTGATCCCCAATATTCACCTGGAAACGCCCAAATACAAAATCACCAGGTTGCGTCATGAAGACATCAAACAAAGCGAGCTGCAGGCAAGCTATAAAATGGTCGAAAAGGTCACCGAGGATCTGATTCCCGAGTTAACAGAAAAAAAACCCAAACAGGAACGCCAAAAAGCGGTCGTCCAGGGTGTCACACCAGCGCAGCCCGCACCTGTTCGTGAAGAAAAATCCAGAGACTCCTCACTGCTGGACAAATTTTTCAGTTGGTTCAAACCGGCGCATAGCGAAGAAAACGGCGATAACCAGGAACAGGCCATCGCAAACGAGCGAATCATTTCATCATCTCAGGAAAAACCGAAACGATCCAGCCGCGGACGGGGTCGCTCGCGCAATCGTAGTGACCGTAAAGATTATATGCAATCGAAACAGTCTCCCAGGGAAACTGTTAGCCAAAGCTCCACAAACAGCAAACCCGACATGTTAACCAGTGAGCCACCTGCAACTGCTGAATCAGTCGATGCTGAAAAACAAAGCACGCAAAACAAGCAACAGCCTTCTTCACAAGAATTGAATCAGGGTGGAGCAACGTCACAACTGCTGTCGTCAGATACGCCCGTTTCTCCAGATTCCGAAGGAATTGAGAGTCCTGCAACAACACCGGACGAAAAGAAACGGCCACGCAGGCGCCGCAATACAAAACAGCGGGACCGTTCAGCCCGTAATCGAACGGCCACAGCTGCCAAACAAGAAGTTTCTGAACAGGCCGCGACCACCGCCGAAAATGAACCGGCTATTCAATCACCGCCAAAGTCGGACCATTCTGCTGAAGAAATCCCGGTCGTGTCGATGTCTTCTCCAGATGATTCACGGAATCAGTCTGAAGAGGATTCCACGCAACAACGTAATGCGGGGAAAAAAACCGCAACCGACGAAACGCAACAATCCGCAGATACGAGTGAAACGGCGACTACAGAACCTGCTTTCTCAGCCCGGTCATCGCAGCCAGAAGAATCGGGGGACACACCCGCACTCGAACCGGCAGAGCGTGTCGAGCAACCAACTGCAAAAGATCTGGATCTGGAGGAGAGCGGCCTGGTCATGATTGAAACGCCACCCGAAAAAATCGATTTGAAGGAAGATCAATCTGCACCTGCAAGAAGACCGAGACGCAAACCACAAAATACGATTGCGGCAGACACGGAAGAACTAATGCAGGTAGAAACTCGTAAGTAGCGCTCACGACAACCGTTTATATCGGCCGGTATCTACACTAGTGCTCTATCAACTTGATATTGCCTAATATCAGTGCATTGTCGGGGCAATGTCTTAATCGTCGATTAGCTGATATGGAAACTGTACGCAAAGAAGTCGATGCATGGACAACAACACGAAACCGATCTGCTATGACAATTGAGTGGCGATTTACAACTGAGGATGCACGGATAAAACTTAAACAGCTTTATCCGGCAATATCAAATTGAAATAGCACTAGTGCTCTATCAATATGATACTACCCAGATCTAATTGTAGATCGAACACTTAAATCATTATCAAAATATTCATGGCACTCATCACGCTGAACAAACTAGTTATTATCGGTGTCGGTCTGATTGGCGGTTCGTTTGGTCTTGCTATACGCAAGGCGGGCATCGCCAGTAATATAGTCGGCGTCGGGCGCAGTCAGGAAAATATGCAGCGCGCGCTGGCTCTTGGCGTGATTGATGAAATTGCAACGGATTTGACATCGGCGCTGGAAGGAGCTGATTTTATTCTGCTCGCCATGCCTGTCGGCCAAACCGAACACATCATGGCACAGATTGCACCATGTCTGGAACACAGTACTGTCATCTCTGACGCCGGCAGCACCAAACAGGATGTCGTCGCAGCAGCACGCAATCATTTAGGCGTTCATCTGAAAAACTTCGTTCCCGGACACCCGATTGCAGGTGCCGAATACAGTGGCGTTCTGGCAGCGCAGAATGACCTGTATATCAACAAACATGTCATTCTCACCCCTATTGAAGAAACACAAAAAATGGCAATCGAATTGACCTCAGCACTATGGCTGGCTTGTGGAGCGAAAGTCTCGCATATGCGAATGGAGGAACACGATGAGATACTCGCCGCCACCAGTCATTTGCCGCATATCCTAGCATTCACACTAATGAATTATCTGCACAAAAACTCAAATCATTCAGAAAATTTACTGCGTTTTGTCGGCAGTGGGTTTCGTGATTTCACTCGTATCGCCAGCAGTTCACCTGAAATGTGGCGCGATATCTGCTTAGCTAACCGGGAAGCGCTGATAAAACAGATAATAGCGTATCAGGAAGAGTTAAGCTGTCTACAGTCTATGTTGACAAACAGTGACGGAAAAGCGCTAAAAGAATCATTCTCTCAGGCGCGAAAAATGCGTGAAGACTGGTTGAACCGAGAAACTTGAATTCGCTTTTCTTACTACTGTCAGAAAGTCTGTTACTCTAAACAACAGTCACAACATATCAAATCTCAATATATCTGAACAGATTCGATTCTTCGATCCGGGTTTTCTTTCTGAACACCCCAATTGCACTTTTCCCTTTCACAACAAAAAAATTTCTTAATGATAGCCTTGAAATTCTTCGAAACAGGCCTTATTATTGCTAGCACTCATTGATAGCGAGTGCTAATATTTTTCCAGATTATAAAATCCTGGGCTTATCAGAACAGCATATCAATTGATTGACTCAATATTTCAAATAGTTGCGTAAATTTTTAATAGGAGACAAAAGCATGAAAATTCGTCCATTACATGACCGCGTAATCGTTAGACGGCTGGAGGAAGAGCGCAAAACAGCATCGGGGATCGTGATTCCAGACAGCGCCACTGAAAAACCCGATCAGGGTGAAATTCTGGCGGTCGGTAAAGGTAAAGTAGGCGATGATGGCAATGTACGCGCATTAGAAGTAAAAGTGGGCGATAAAGTATTGTTCGGCAAATATTCCGGTCAGGCTGTCAAAGTTGAGGGCGAAGAGCTGTTGGTGATGCGCGAAGAAGACATCATGGGTGTCATCGAAAGCTGATGTTATCCGGCTAAATTAAGATGTGTCTTGCAAAACTATAGGTTAAAGAATTAGGAGAAAGAAAATTATGTCAGCAAAAGAAGTAAAATTTGGAGATGTAGCACGCCATAAACTGATTGATGGAGTCAATATACTGGCTGATGCAGTTAAAGTGACGCTGGGACCAAAGGGTCGTAATGTTGTGCTGGACCGCGCATACGGCGCACCAACAATTACCAAGGATGGCGTTTCAGTTGCTAAAGAAATCGAACTGAAAGACAAGTTTGAAAATATGGGCGCTCAAATGCTCAAGGAAGTGTCCAGCAAAACATCCGACGTAGCTGGTGATGGAACGACAACCGCAACAGTACTGGCACAATCAATTGTTAAAGAAGGTATGCGCTATGTCGCCGCAGGAATGAACCCGATGGATTTAAAGCGCGGTATTGACAAGGCAGTCAGTGCTACGGTGGAAGAATTGAAAAAAATGTCAAAACCCTGTGCGACAGCAAAAGAAATCGCCCAGGTTGGCAGCATCTCTGCAAATTCAGACGCTGAAATTGGCAAAATTATTGCTGACGCGATGGACAAAGTAGGCAAAGAAGGTGTGATCTCGGTTGAGGACGGCTCAGGGCTCGAGAATGAACTGGAAGTGGTTGAAGGCATGCAGTTCGACCGTGGCTACCTGTCTCCTTATTTTGTCAGCAGTGCTGAAAAACAAATTGCACTACTGGAAGACCCTTATATTTTGCTTCATGATAAAAAGATATCCAATATACGGGACTTACTGCCTGTTCTGGAGCAAGTTGCCAAGGCCAGCAAACCATTACTGATTATCGCAGAAGATATTGAAGGCGAAGCGCTGGCTACACTGGTGGTAAACAACATTCGCGGCATCTTGAAAACATGCGCTGTTAAAGCGCCAGGATTTGGCGATCGCCGCAAAGCCATGCTTGAAGATATCGCCATTCTGACCGGCGGTACTGTTATTTCAGAAGAAGTTGGTTTGTCGCTTGAGAAAGTCACGCTGGACAACCTGGGTCAGGCAAAACGCGTCGAAGTTGGCAAAGAAAATACGACAATCATTGATGGCGCGGGTGATGCAGCCAATATCGAAGGCCGTGTCAAACAGATTCGCGCACTCATTGAAGAAGCAAGCAGCGATTATGATAAAGAGAAACTTCAAGAACGGGTAGCCAAACTTGCCGGCGGTGTTGCACTGATTAAAGTCGGCGCTGCGACCGAAGTAGAAATGAAAGAGAAAAAGGCACGTGTTGAAGATGCCTTGCATGCAACACGCGCAGCTGTCGAAGAAGGCGTCATTGCCGGTGGCGGTGTCGCACTGCTGAGGACAATTCCGGTTATCAATAAACTGAAAGGAGAGAACCATGATCAGGATGCCGGAATCAAGATCGTTATACGCGCACTTGAAGAGCCACTGCGTCAGATTGTGCTGAACTCGGGCGATGAACCTTCTGTTGTTGTTAACAAAGTAGTCGAGGGTAGCGGTAACTTTGGCTATAACGCCGCTACAGGAGAGTACGGGGACATGGTTGAAAGCGGCGTCCTTGATCCTACTAAAGTAACGCGCTCCGCACTCCAAAATGCTGCATCTGTTGCCAGTTTGATTCTGACTACTGATGCCATGGTTGCGGAATTACCGAAAGAGGAACCTGCCGGTGTCCCGGGCGGCATGGGCGGCATGGGCGGCATGGGCGGCATGGGCGGCATGGATATGTAATACGCCCAAAGCGTTATGGTTCATTGCCATAGCGAACCTGCCAACATCAAGCAACAACCCTGTTCGCATCGGGTTGTTGCTTTTTTTTAAGTAAATGTAATCCAGATGATCTGGTTTAGCAGGAATGCCTGGGAATACAAAACAATTACGTCCCTTATTCTTTTATCGAGATACCTGATACATGATACAGTTTGCTACATGAACCAGTATAGAAATTATTCAGCACCCGAAAACTTGTTGCAAAATCGCGTCATTCTTGTAACAGGCGCTGGACAGGGGTTAGGACGCACCGCGGCAATTACTTTTGCAAAACATGGAGCAATCGTCATACTGCATGGCAAATCAACCAAGAAACTGGAACGCGTATATGACGAGATTGAATCACTCGATACTGCGCAACCCGTCATTTACCCACTGGATCTGGAAAAAGCAGCAGAAAAAGATTACACCCTGTTAGCGCAGGCGATTACTGAACAATTGGGACGACTCGACGGCATCTTGCATAATGCGGCTTTTCTTCATGGACCGAGTCCAATGGAGTCTCAGACACTCGAACAATGGCAGACCCTGTTACAAGTCAATCTGATAGCGCCATTTGCATTGACCAAGGCCTGCTTGCCCCTATTGAAAACCGCGCCTGATGCCAGCATCATTATGACGGGAAGCACATATGGCCATTACCCCAAAGCATATTGGGGAGGATTTTCGGTCGCCAAGGCAGGAATTGAAGCATTCGTAAAAATACAGGCGGATGAATGGAGTATGCTACCTAATTTGCGTATCAACGCATTAATTCCCGGAGCGGTTAATACACCACAACGCGTAAAAACGCATCCCGGAGAAGTAAAAAAAACGTTACCCCAACCGGAAGACCTGATGTCAGTATACTTGTTTCTTATGGGCCCTGACAGCCGGGCAATAAAAGGCGAAATCATTCTATGCTAAATGCATCATTTAATACTAAATTCCAGTTAAACGGGTATAATCATAAGGTTGTATAAAACACACGCTAAAAGGAAATTCAAAACAAGAACTGAGCGAAAGTGGCGGAATTGGTAGACGCACCAGATTTAGGTTCTGGCGCCGCAAGGTGTGGGGGTTCGAGTCCCCCCTTTCGCACCACAAATTGATTATTTGTCTTTGCTGTTTTTCGATATTCGGCTTACTGCATGCTAATTAATTACAAAGCAAAGCTCTTTTTTTTGTAGTCACAATATATTAATGTACACTTGAATATTTTTTTTTACCTTGTTATTCAATCAGTCAGGAATTTTAATGCAATCAAATGTAGAAAATCTCGGAGCCCTTGAACGTCGTATCGATATATCCATTCCACAAGACCAAATACAGGAAGAAGTAAACAAGCGCCTGAAACAACTGGCAAAGAAAGTCAAGATGCATGGTTTTCGGCCTGGTAAAGTTCCATTAAAACTGGTATCGCAACGGTATGGCGCAGAAGTACAACAGGAAGTGCTCGGGGATGCATTAAGCAAAAAATTCAGTGAAGCTGTCAAGGAACATAATCTTCAGGTCGTCGGCTACCCACGCTATGAAACCAAACAAAACAGCGATAATTCCGCACTGTATGCGTTCAGTGCCCAATTTGAAGTATACCCGGACATAGTTGTAGGCGATTTAAGCGAGTTATCAATCGAGAAGCCGGTAACTCAGGTTGCTGCAGAGGATATTGACAAAACCATTGAAATGATACGGAAACAACATGTTCAATATCAAACTGCCGAACGCGCAGCCATAGAGGGTGATCGTGTTAAAGTCGACTTTCACGGAAAGATCAATGGAGAAGATTTTCCGGGAGGCGAAGGTAAAGATGTTTATCTGACAGCTGGCGATGGAAAATTCATCAAAGATTTTGAAGCCGCACTAATAGGAATGAAGGCAGGCGATGAAAAAACATTTGACGTAGTATTCCCTGAAGATTATCACGGTAAAGAAATCGCTGGAAAAACTGTTGTTTTCAATGTCAAACTGAAATCTGTAGAACTGCCCGTGCTGCCGGAGGTAGATCAAGAATTTGCAAAACAACTGGGTATTCAGGATGGTGACCTTGAAAAAATGCGCGAAGACATACGCCACGATCTGGAACACGAAATCACGAAGCGCATCAATTCAAAGCTCAAAGATCAGGCAATGCAGCGCCTAATGGAAGCCATACCGATTGACGCACCAAAAGCGCTTGTTGATCAGGAAGCCACGCGGTTGATGGAAAATGCGCGTCAGGACTTTAGCGCGCGAGGTATGCAGGCTGATGACATCCAACTAACACCCGATATGTTCAAAAATAAAGCGGAGCATCGAATAAAGCTCGGGCTCATCTTGGCCGAACTGCTTAAAATACATCAGCTAAAAGCAACACCCGAACAAGTACGAAAAGTAATTGAAGAAAGTGCCCGGAGCTACGAAAACCCTGAAGAAATTGTGAAATGGCATTATGCATCCAAAGACCGTCTTCAGGAAGCAGAATCAATAGCTTTAGAAGCCAATGTAGTGCAATGGGTGTTACAACAGGTAAAAGTGGTTGAGAAGCCAGTGACATTTGACGAATTGATGGGGATTGCCTGATATGACGGAAAACTTTGAATGGCAGCAAGCCATGCAACCAAGAAACCTTGGACTGATTCCGATGGTCATAGAAACAAGTGGACGTGGAGAACGCGCATACGACATTTATTCGCGACTGTTAAAAGAACGAGTCGTTTTTATGGTTGGGCCGGTGAATGAAACGACCGCGAATCTTGTAGTTGCGCAATTGCTTTTCCTTGAATCGGAGAATGCTGAAAAGGATATTCATTTATATATCAACTCTCCTGGCGGCGTGGTCTCAGCAGGACTTGCCATTTACGATACAATGCAATACATTAAACCAGATATCAGTACATTATGTATCGGACAAGCGGCCAGCATGGGAGCATTGCTATTAACAGCAGGCGCAAAAGGCAAACGGTACTGTCTGCCGAATTCACGAGTGATGATTCACCAGCCGCTTGGTGGTTTTCAGGGTCAGGCGTCTGACATTGAAATTCATGCAAGAGAAATTCTTTATTTGAAATCGCGGCTAAACGAAATTATGGCAAAGCATACCGGCCAGCCGATAACAGAAATAGAAAAGGACACTGATCGTGATAACTTTTTAAGCGCTGAAGAATCAGTTAGTTATGGATTGGTAGACGCTGTACTAACACATCGCGATGAAACTGCCGATTAAACATTTTTAATAATAGTGTATTGTATTTTTAACATTGCCATTGGCTAAATGACGTCAGGATAAAGATTATATGGCAGAAAAAACTAATAGCGAGAAACTGCTTTACTGTTCATTTTGCGGTAAAAGCCAGCATGAGGTAAGAAAACTGATTGCAGGTCCTTCGGTTTTTATTTGTGATGAATGTATTGAATTGTGTAACGATATCATTCGCGAGGAAATGCAGGGTGACGAGGCTACCAAGCTGGTCAAATCCAACTTGCCTGTGCCACATGAAATCAAACAAACGCTGGATCAATACGTTATTGGACAGGAATCTGCCAAGAGGATTCTATCGGTTGCTGTATACAATCACTATAAGCGATTGAAGAATATTTCAAAACCGAACGATAGTGATGAAATAGAGCTGTCCAAGAGTAATATCCTGCTGATTGGCCCGACAGGTTCGGGAAAGACTTTGTTGGCGCAAACGCTGGCTCGGTTGCTTGATGTACCTTTCATTATGGCGGACGCAACCGCATTGACAGAAGCCGGTTATGTTGGTGAAGACGTCGAGAATATCATTCAGAAACTACTGCAAAAATGTAATTACGATGCTGAAAAAGCGCAGCGTGGTATCGTTTACATTGATGAAATAGACAAAATCTCGCGCAAATCCGATAACCCCTCAATCACTCGCGATGTTTCCGGTGAAGGTGTTCAGCAGGCGCTGTTAAAGCTAATCGAGGGTACTACTGCGATGGTTCCGCCACAAGGCGGTCGCAAACATCCGAACCAGGAATTTGTCCAGGTCGACACAACGAACATATTATTCATTTGTGGTGGTGCATTTGACGGTTTGGACAAAGTCATCCGTGCACGCTCGGAAAAAGGCGGAATTGGATTTGGTGCCGATGTAAGAAGCCAGAAGCGTAAGGACATCAATAAAGTCCTGCAGGGTGTAGAACCCGAAGATCTGGTCAAATTTGGTTTAATTCCTGAATTCGTCGGTCGCCTGCCTGTTGTTGCTACGCTGGATGAACTCAACGAAGATGCTCTGGTGCAGATTCTGACCGAACCCAAAAATGCACTGGTTAAACAGTATTGGAAAATGTTTAACATGGAAGGCGGCGTCGATTTGGAATTCCGCGAGGCCGCTCTCAAGGCTATTGCCCAGAAAGCACTTTCACGCAAAACCGGTGCACGCGGCTTGCGTTCAATCATGGAAGATATTTTACTTGATATCATGTACGATCTGCCTTCTCTCGAGAACGTAACAAAAGTTGTTATTGATTTCAATGTAGCGAATGAAGATATTAAGCCAATATTAATTTATTCAGAACAACAAAAAGTCGCAAAAACTTCAAGTTAGTCCCAACATTTTTTGATCAAACAGAAATATTGCATTGCTTGATTGTAATGACCTAAATTCAAAATATTTCTGTTTGCATCTCGCCCTCAGCCTTTCACTCTCTTCTTTGCCTTCAATCCATCATTTATTGTTAAATGTGTTGAAGCATGTCATGGATTCGACATGACAATTGATACCTTTACACTGCTGTCCCGTTAACTTGAAGCCAATGTTGTTATAACTTATTGAAATAAATGAAAAATTAAACGTTTAGATTTGTCTAGGACATGAGAATTGTTTGTTTAGTAATTTCAACGAGTTAAACCCCTAAACGGGACAGCAGTGATACCTTTAACATAATCGAAAAAACATAAAATTACCCTACTGTTTTTATCATTTTGTAGTTGGAACTATGTTACTGTTATACACAATATAGGCTTGAGATTTTGATAAGCGGACATATACTCATTGTTAGATGCAACAATTCAATTTAAAAAGTAAACAGATATGACTTCCCTAGTAGATAATTCTGAACAATTGATACTGCCACTACTCCCACTGCGGGACGTGGTCGTATTTCCGCATATGGTAATTCCGTTATTTGTCGGACGGCAAAAATCAATTAAAGCACTTGAACTTGCAATGGAGTCCAACAAAAACATTTTGCTGGTCGCACAAAAAGTAGCGTCCAAAGATGAACCGGAACCTGACGACATGTACGATGTCTGCAGTATTGCCAATATTTTACAGATGCTTAAATTACCGGATGGTACTGTTAAAGTTCTGGTTGAAGGCAATCAACGTGCCCGTATACTTGAATTCATTGACGCCGAAAGCCATTTCGATGGAAAAGCCGTACCAATCGGACAAGAGCCGGACGATAAACCCGAGGCAGAAGCAATGCGACGGGCTTTGATGACGCAATTTGATCAATACGTCAAACTCAATAAAAAAATCCCGCCAGAAATTATTACGTCGCTGGGAGGAATAGATGAAGCTGGTCGTCTTGCCGACACTATTGCCGCTTACCTACCCTTAAAGCTGGAGCAGAAACAGGACATACTGGAAATTATTGATGTCGCCAAAAGATTAGAACACTTGCTTGGACTTCTGGAAACCGAGCTGGATATCCTGCAGGTAGAGAAACGTATACGCGGCAGGGTTAAGCGTCAGATGGAAAAAAGTCAGCGCGACTATTATCTGAATGAACAGGTTAAGGCCATTCAGAAAGAACTTGGAGAAGGAGAAGATGGCGCTGATCTGGAGGAAATTGAGCGCAAAATCAAAGCGGCCCATATGCCCAAGGAAGCACGCGAAAAAGCAGAATCCGAACTCAGAAAGCTGCGCCTGATGTCGCCAATGTCCGCGGAAGCAACCGTTGTGCGTAACTATATTGATGTGCTGATTGGTTTGCCCTGGAAAAAGAAAAACAAGATCAGCATGGATCTTAGTGCAGCCGAAATTGTTTTAAATGAAGATCATTATGGTTTAGAAAAAGTTAAAGAACGAATTGTCGAATACCTGGCTGTTCAGCAACGGGTTGACAAACTGAAAGCACCGATACTCTGCCTTGTTGGACCGCCCGGAGTTGGCAAAACATCTCTTGGACAATCCATTGCACGAGCAGTAAATAGAAAATTTATTCGTATGGCGCTCGGTGGCGTCAGGGATGAAGCTGAAATACGCGGTCACCGTAAAACGTATATTGGTTCAATGCCTGGAAAAATCCTGCAGAATATGACCAAAGTTGGTGTTAAGAATCCGTTATTTCTTCTGGATGAAGTGGATAAGATGGGAATGGATTTTCGCGGTGATCCTGCATCGGCATTACTGGAGGTACTTGATCCAGAACAAAATCATACATTTGTCGATCATTATGTCGAAGTCGAATATGACTTATCGGATGTGATGTTTGTGGCAACTGCCAATTCATTGAATATTCCGCCTGCCCTACTCGACCGTCTGGAAGTAATTCATCTGTCCGGATATACCGAAGATGAGAAACTGAATATAGCCTCAAAATACCTACTGCCAAAGCAGTTAAAAAACAATGGGTTGAAGAAAAGCGAGCTTTCGCTTTCAGACACGGCATTGCGCGACATCGTGCGATACTACACGCGTGAATCAGGTGTTCGCGCGCTGGAACGCGAAATCTCCAAAACCTGCAGAAAATCTGTCAAGGAGTTGTTGCTGGACAGTGAGAAGAAAAAGGTATCTGTTACCTCACGCAATCTTGACAAGTTTCTGGGTGTGCGTCGTTACTCGTACGGCGTTGCCGAGAAAGAAAACCAGATCGGACAGGTTACTGGACTGGCATGGACAGAAGTGGGTGGTGAGTTACTGACCATAGAAGCTGTGGTCGTCCCGGGCAAAGGAAAAACCATAACCACCGGTAAACTCGGTGAAGTTATGCAAGAATCCATACAGGCGGCATTATCGGTTGTTCGCAGTCGCTCTCATCTACTGGGCATACAGGAAGAGTTCTATCAGAAAAAGGACATTCACATTCATCTGCCCGAGGGCGCCACTCCGAAAGACGGCCCCAGTGCTGGTATCGGTATCTGTGTAGCCATGGTATCAACGCTGACAGATATTGCCGTTAGATCTGATGTAGCAATGACCGGAGAAATCACATTGCGCGGTGAAGTACTGCCAATAGGTGGCCTCAAGGAGAAACTGCTGGCTGCACACCGCGGCGGTATCAAGAAAGTGATCATTCCAGAAAAAAACGTCAAAGATCTTGCGGATATTCCAGAAAATATCAAGAGCAGCCTAACCATCAAACCTGTCAAATGGATTGACCAGGTTCTGGAGATTGCGCTTGAACACAAACCGCAATCTGTACCAACGCCAATACCAGCTTCGGCAGCTACAATTCAGTCGGGCGCAGAGGATAAAATGACGAATCGTGTCATCAAACATTAAACTTGTATATATCCCTGTTTTTTTAATAATGGCTTGCATGAAACCGCAAGCCATTATTTGAATCCTCTGGAATTGTATTGAGACCCTCTGTATGTAGCTGGTATTTGCTACTTGCAGTAGAATAAGGCTGAATATAATCAATAACCCATTGCATCGTATTTCATCCAGACAAAGAAAAACGATTGAAGCTGCCGTCGCTGCAATTGCAAGCCAGTCATTTCAACATGATATTTTTTATCTGATTGTTGAATGCCCAATTTCTACAAAACCAGAAATAAACATTCATCTGACATGCAGTCCGCATTCTCGTTTTTGTTCCGCTTTGGCCGGATCAAAGTAATCCCATTCATTTGGAAGACCATGTTGTACTAGATAGGCCTCCATATCGGCATCTGTCCAATAAAAACAGGGTTTAGTTTAATTGTCCCGTAAATATTGTCTTCGGAGACAATATCCAGTTTTTCACGAAACTGATTTTGTACTCTGCGTAATGACGTGAACCAAACGGTCGGTGCAAGTTCATTCATACCACGGTTAAAAGGCTCTAATTTCATCATCTCGCTGAATTTCATAAGCTCTGCTTCATCGTCAATACTCGGAACAGGCCCATAAATTGCGTCTCGATACGCGGCAGTCAGCCTGGGTACGTAGATTTTGAGATTAAGATTCAGCGTTTCCCTGAGTTTCTCGGCATGTCGATAAGTCGCAGGTCTGTTGTACCCATGATCTATCCAAAGTACAGGAATATCAGGCTGCACCCGGGTGCAGAGATGAAGAACAACGGCCTCCAGAGGGCCGAAACTGGTTGACACCATTGCCCGATTGTTCGCTCTGGAAATACCCCAGTTTACAATCTCCAAAGCGGATTTGTTTCGTAAGACTGCATTGTATTCAGATTGATGTTCATTCATCTTTTTGTAGTTTCCATACTTTTAAATGTAGCTTTACGAGCATTATTACTGAACCTTTACGTAGTAAAACCAACAAACATATTTCATAAAATGAAACAGATTTTATTTAAATTATCTGTATGCACTGAACTGAAATGTATAAGCCGGATCACCTAAAATCCAGAACTCTCAAATAACATTAAAAGGTTAATTTATGTCTACACTTGTCACGTCTCTTGCTCCCGATTTTACTAAACCTGCTGTCTTACCCGACGGCAGTATTGATGAAAATTTTAATTTTCATGCACATATTCGAGACAAATATGCAGTGCTGTTTTTTTATCCGCTGGATTTTACCTTTGTCTGTCCTTCGGAAATTATCGCCCACTCACATCGTGCCAAGGATTTTCAGCAACGCAATGTAGAAGTCATCGGTGTATCTGTAGATTCACATTTTACACATTATGCATGGCGCAACACACCCATAACCCAAGGAGGTATCGGACCGATTGATATCACCCTGGTATCGGATCTCGGTGGCGAGGTTATGAAAGCATACGGTATCAGTCATCCGAATCATGTCGCTCTTAGAGGTTCTTTTCTGATCGACAAAAAAAGCATTGTTCGACACCAAGTCGTCAATGATTTGCCACTTGGACGCGATGTTGACGAAATGTTGCGAATGGTAGATGCGTTGCAATTTTTTGAGGAACAGGGTGAACTCTGCCCGGCTGGCTGGAAAAAAGGAGATACAGGCATGAAAGCAAGTCCGGAGGGAGTCTCAGAGTACCTTCGTGATCACGCAGACAAATTGTAACAATGTAATGTATAGCATCGTTTAATAGCAGTCGTGTAGGCCCAAAAGAAAATATCTCTGAGCTATGATCTGCATAAAAGCAGGACTGTTCCAATCGTTCTGGTTTCAAATGGCCGGTTTAATGAACCGGCCACTTAAACAGCACACTAAAAACCTTCATGCGATTATGAAACCAAAAGAACCAGACACGACAGACACTGACACTCAGCCTAGGCAGACAGTCTTTTAAACTCCTGCTCTCAAGCTGTTACCGGTGCGTGTTATTCCGGTGTACTATATATATAACGCTCCAACTGATGAATGATGAATTGATGCTCTGAAATGATGTCTTTTACCAGATCACCAATGGAAATCAGGCCAACTACGCGGTCATTTTCCAGAACAGGTAAATGACGCACACGCATTTCGGTAATCAACGCCATACAGTCCTTGTTGGTATAATCCGGATGTACATAAGCTACCTGACGCGTCATGATTTCATTGACTCGCATATCTTTGACAGGTTTGTTCATTAAATACGATTTTCGAGAAAAATCCCTTTCTGTCAAAATTCCCACAAGTTTTTCATCCTGCATAACCAGCAAAGCACCGATATTACTGTCTGCCATCAGCTGCATGGCTTCTGTGAGCGCAGTTTCCGGCGCGATACTTTTGACTTCATGACCTTTCTCATCAAGCAATTGCCCTACAGTTTTCATTCTATATCTCCTACTGGTTTCCTAGAAATACTTGCACAATCCGTTTCGTCTACAGGCACTATAAGCACAGTATAGCACTCTAGTCCAGTACGCTCACATTTCGCTGAGACACTCGAATCACCCGGCTTGACTTTTAATTTGACTTATCGTAGCGTTTTATTGAAACTTATATTACCCGGGCGATTATTTTCTTTAATCGCTATAGCCGCTTCTGCGCAAATATTTTTTCGTGCAGTCGACAAATACCCGACTGTATATATGTCCATGGGAGGTGTCCAAAGTGCAAAATATGGAACCTGCTGCCTTAATCGGTTCTTTTTCGTTGTTGATTCTGTTTGTGTTAGGCAGCTTGTTATGGATAGCACGATGGCTGGGCAGTTATCGTGCTCAGTGGGACAAAGAACAACCATTTGAGTGCGGTGTTCCACCAACGGGTGATGCACGAACACGTATGCCAGTATCATTCTACGTCATTGCAGTCTCTTTTCTGATATTTGATATAGAAGCCGCATTCTTGTTTATCTGGGCGGTGACTTACTGGGAGCTCGGCATCAGAGGAGTAATCGGCGCGTGTGTTTTTATTTTGATTCTGCTGTTTGGCTTGATTTATGAGTGGCGAAAGGGGGGTCTGGAGTGGATTTCGGACAAAACAACCAAGGACCATTAACAGCAGTTTTCGGCCGACTCGAGGAAATGGTCTCCTGGGGACGAAAATATTCTTTGTGGCCATTTAACTTTGGCCTTTCATGCTGCTTCGTTGAGATGATGGCATCATTTACACCACGCCACGACATCGCCCGTTTCGGCGCTGAAGTAATGCGCGGCTCACCGAGGCAGGCTGATCTGTTAATTGTTTCAGGTACTGTGTTCATCAAAATGGCCCCCATGATTGTGCGCCTGTACAATCAGATGCTTGAGCCTAAATGGGTTATTTCCATGGGTTCTTGCGCCAATTCCGGCGGAATGTATGATATCTATAGCGTAGTTCAGGGGATTGACCGTATTCTCCCGGTCGACGTCTACGTACCAGGCTGCCCGCCAAGACCTGAGGCCTTACTTGAAGGACTGGTTTTGCTACAGGATTCGATCGGCCGCGAACATCGCCCGCTTGGTTTGAGAGTCGGAGACAAAGATGGCTGATACGGATGCGAAACTCATGAATCAGCTAACAACCCGCTTCGACGCTGTTATCGACAGATTGCCGTGCGACAGTATTAGTACCGTATCAGTGGCTCCGGAGCAGATTGCTGACACCCTGAAATTTCTGAAATATACTGCGACACCGCGATATGAGATGCTTTTCGATCTTTCCGCAATCGACGATACAGAACGCAACAGCAAATTGACAGTATTTTATCAACTGTTATCGCTATCCGGTAATACGGACCTGCGTATTAAGGTGCACGTACCTTCAAACGCTCCGGTATTGCCCAGCATCTGCTCTGTCTGGCAATGTGCCAACTGGTACGAGCGCGAACTCTACGACATGTTCGGTATTTATATCAGCGATCACCCAAACCTGCAGCGTATTCTGATGCCTGAATACTGGGAGGGCCATCCTCTGCGCAAGGAACATCCGAGTCGCGCCACGGAAATGGCGCCCTACAGTCTTCCGGAAGAACGATATCGTACAATCATGGAGAGCTATCGTGCCGAGGATTATCACGAGCCCGGAAGCGCTGAAAATGAAATCACGCTGAATATCGGCCCCACGCATCCCGGCACCCACGGTTTGCTGCGCCTGGTTGTCCGGCTGGAAGGTGAAACAATCCGCAGTGTACGTCCGGAGATCGGTTTCCACCATCGCGGTGCTGAAAAAATGGCCGAACGCCAGACGTATCACAGCTATATTCCCTATACCGACCGGATCGATTATCTCTCCGGTGTACAGAATGAATTGCCCTATGTCCTGGCAGTCGAGCAACTAGCCGGAATTGAAGTGCCGGAACGGGCGCAGGTCATGCGCGTCATGCTCTGCGAACTGTTTCGTATCTCCAGTCATCTGGTTTGGCTGGCCAGCTATTCACATGACCTGGGTGCGTTGGCCCCGCCATTTTACACCTTTCGCGATCGCGAATATCTGTTCGATGTTATGGAGATGATAACGGGTGGCCGCATGCATCCGGCTTTCTTCCGTATCGGCGGCGTTGCCCTGGACCTACCGGAGGGGTGGAACCCAGCACTACGGGCTTTTTTAAAGCGCATGCCTGATGCGGTCGATGAATACCAGGCATTACTGACCGGAAATACTATTATGCGTCGCCGCAGCCGTGGCATCGGCATAATGTCCGCGCAGAATGCAATTGACTGGGGAATCAGCGGCCCCAATCTACGCGCCAGCGGGGTTGACTGGGATTTGCGTAAACGCCGCCCCTACAGCGGCTACGAACACTATGATTTCGATGTGCCGACTGCTACAGAAGGCGATTCGCTGGCCCGCGCCGAATTACGACTGGAAGAAATTCGTCAAAGCCTGCGTATTGTCGAACAGGCAATGGCAAATATGCCGGAAGGGCCAGTACTCTCCGACCAGGCACGTTACGCCTTTGCGAGAAAAGCGGCAACGTTGCAGGACATTGAAACGCTGATTCATCATTTTATCACTGTAGGGCATGGCATGACGTTTCCTGCAGGAGAAAGCCTGTTTATTACTGAGGCACCCAAAGGCATGAATGGCTATTATGTGGTCAGTAATGGCACCGAACACCCACACCGTCTGCGCATCCGCACGCCTTCTTTTCCGCACATGCAGGCGCTGGCGTTACTAGCAACCGGGCATTTTCTCGCTGACCTGTTTGCCATTCTCGGGTCCATTGATTATATCCTGGCTGATATCGACCGTTAACGGGAGCGTTCGTATGACTGATATAGATACATTGCAAAAAGATTTGGCCAATCTGCCACCCGATCATCCGGATCGCCGGGAAGCAGCGGTACCGGCCATGCTGTCCTTGCAATCCGAAACCGGATATCTTGACGACGCCGCCATTGAAAAAATTGCCGAAGTCACTGGCTTGTCCTCAACAGAGATTGAAGAACTGGCGACATTTTACAGCCTGATTTACCGTTGCCCGACTGGACGCCATATTGTCCAGATATGCGACAGCGTTTGTTGCAGCATGCGCGGCGCGGACCAGCTACTGACCGCAGCCGAAAACTATCTCGGTGCTCCCCTTGGCGGCCTCGCGTCAGAATGCGCGCCAACCGTCTTGCCAAGCATCTGTCTGGGCCTGTGTGACAAGGCACCTGCAGCCCTGGTTGACGGCGAAGCTGCAGGCCCTTTGAATCGCACATTGCTGGAAACACTACTGAAACGTCTACAAACAGAAGAATAGTGTATGGAAGCCATATTGACGCGTCATCTCGATCAAGACAATCCGCAGAATCTGGCCGCTTACCAGGCTACTGGGGGTTATCGCAGTCTGAATACCGCATTTGATCTCAAACCTGAAAAAATAATTGAAACAGTGGAAGCTGCCAATCTACGCGGTCGGGGCGGCGCCGGTTTTTCATGCGGAATGAAATGGCGTTTGCGGGGAGCAGATGCGCCGTCACCGCGTTATCTGGTATGTAATCTTGATGAATCCGAACCGGGCACATTCAAGGATCGTTACCTGCTTTACGGCGCTCCACATGCCATTATTGAGTCCGTTATTGTTTCTGCCTTCGCACTCCAGGCCGAACGCGCTTTTATATTTGTCAGGGGCGAGTACGCCAAAGGTGGCCACAGGCTGATTCAGGCAATCCGTGAAGCGGAAACAGCCGGATTGTTGGGACGCAATCTCGGGGGCAGCGGTTTTGATCTGCATATCGACGTTCACCTCAGTGGCGGACGGTATATCTGTGGCGAGGAAACCGCCCAGATCAATGCCATCGAAGGCAAACGCCCCAATCCACGTCCTAAAATTCCGCGTCCGAGCACGCACGGGCTCTGGGGACAACCTACGACTACCAATAATGTCGAAACTCTGGTCAATGTGCCGCATATACTGATGAACGGTGCCGAATGGTTTCGCCGTCTTGGTATCAATGGCGGCTGCGGAACGAAGCTGTTCTGCATCAGTGGTAAAGTAAAGCATCCGGGTGTATTCGAATTGCCCTGCGGCACGCCGGCAAGGGAATTGATCTATAAACATGCTGGAGGTTTGGATAATGACGAGAGAACGTTGCTCGGTTTTCTGCCCGGCGGTGCTTCAACTCCATTTTTGCTGCCCCAGCATCTGGATGTACCCATGGATTTCGATCCGGTTGCCGAAGCAGGTTCCCGGCTCGGTACAGGCAGTCTGATTATTCTGGACGACACCACCTGTCCGATCGAAACCGTGTTGAATCTCACGCGCTTCTTTGCGCGCGAATCCTGTGGATTCTGCACTCCCTGCCGCGACGGGTTGCCCTACCTGGTACAAATTCTGAACGCCATTGCAACCGGGAATGGTTCAGCCGATGATCTGGCAC
Source organism: Nitrosomonas marina (assembly GCF_900111605.1). GTDB lineage: Bacteria > Pseudomonadota > Gammaproteobacteria > Burkholderiales > Nitrosomonadaceae > Nitrosomonas > Nitrosomonas marina_A. The sequence continues at coordinate 108,067 of NZ_FOIA01000005.1, forward strand.
TGCTGGATGAACTCTGTTCCACAATAGCAACGCAATCCTTTTGCGCTTTTGCACCCGGAGCGGTCATGCCACTCGTCAGCAGCCTTAAAGATTTTCATGAACACTACGAGCAGCATATCATAACCCAACGCTGCCCATTCGATGCTAGCAGAAAGGAAGCGGTATAAAATGGATACATTTCTGATTGACGGCCAAAGCGTTACATTCGAACCCGGAGAAAATATTCTGCAGGCCGCGCTGGAAGCGGATATCCAGATTCCACATTTTTGCTATCACGCTGCGCTTGGCAGTCTGGGTGCATGCCGTCTCTGTGCTGTCGAAATCAACCCCAAGGATTCTGATAAAAACGCACGCGTGGTTATGGCCTGCCTTGAACCCGCCCAAAAAGGGTTGGAAGTATCGCTCTCAGCCGCAGCAGCGCAACAGGTCAGAAGGCATGTTATCGAGCTGCTGATGATCAATCACCCTCATGACTGTCCCATCTGTGATGAAGGAGGTGAGTGTCATCTGCAGGAAATGACTGTTGCCTGTGGTCCGTCTTACCGACGCTACCGTGGTAACAAGCGCACCTTCCCAAACCAGGATCTTGGCCCGTTGATCCACCATGAAATGAACCGATGCATCACCTGCTACCGTTGCACACGTTTTTACCAGGACTATGCATTGGGCAATGACCTTGGTGCCATGCGCTTGCGTAACGAAGTGTATTTCGGCCGCTTTCAGGATGGCCCGCTGGAAAACCCCTTTGCCGGCAACCTGGTTGAAATCTGTCCGACTGGCGTATTTACCGATGCTGTCTTTCGTCAGCATTTTGCACGCACCTGGGATTTAAAAACCGCACCGTCCATTTGCCCACATTGCAGCGTCGGCTGCAATACACTGCCGGGAGCCCGGGATGGCACGCTACGCAGAGTGCGTAATCGCGCACACCAAGAATTGAACCGCTGGTTTATTTGCGACAGGGGGCGATACGGCCATCAGTATAGTGAACACAATACCCGGCCCTTGTCACCACGCGTTTCAGGAATCAATACAGATTACCGGAGTGCTCTTGCCGCGGCAGCCAGAAAAATACAGGCTGCAGCGGAACGTACTGGCGGAATCGGATCCGTGCGCGAAGATCTGGAAGGCAACGTGATGCTTCGGAGTTTGTTAAATGATTTGAAAGGCATTTTTACGGCATTCAATGATCCCGAACTGGAAGCAGCAACGCTCACCGCTGTCAGCCGGATGCAGGAACTCGACAATACACCGCATCTCGCAGCCCTGGAGCAGATTGACGCTGCTTTAATTACAGGCGATCTGACCGTTCATGCACCAATGATTGACCTTGCCTTGCGCCAGGCCTGGCGCAATGGCGCCAAACTGGCCATGCTGCACAGCAGCGTTGCGCCATTGACGCAATTCGCATCCACGGCTGCAACTGTAGCCCCCCGTGAAATACACGATATGCTAACGCAACTGTACAGGCAGATTAGCAGACAACCCGAGACTAACGATGCAGTCACTCAAACTATAAAAACAATCGCTGCAACACTGTCACAGGCACGCCAGCCTCTGATGGCCGGTGTTGTAGAAACTTCGACTGCACAAGACATAATCGCGCTGGCGGAGTTGGCTAAAGCATTCGAGCCAGCAGCACAGCTCATATATGTATTACCCGGCCCCAATGCCTACGGCGCCGCCCTGCTTTCCGCGGCGGGCGATACAGTTAGTTTGCTGAAAGCAGTTGAACGAGGCGAAGTCCAGACACTGATCGTGGCCGGCAGCGATCCGTTCAGCGAGCCACGTTCCGGAGCACGCTGGCGCGTAGCACGCCAAAAAATTAATACACTGATTGTACTGGACTGTATCGCAACCGCTACGGCAGAGGCAGCCGATATACTGATTCCCGTTGCCGCCTGGCCTGAGCGTAGCGGCACATTTGTCAATTACGAAGGTCGTGCCCAGGGATTTTCCACAGTATTTCATCGTCCGGAATATCTACCCAGCACAGCAGATATCATCTCAGAGATATCCCGCTTGCTGGAAAACCAGCTCTGTGATGCCGCATCCATGCTACAGGACAGCTTTCCCGGTTTTCAAGCACCAACACCCGGTACGCCAGGTGTACAGATTTCCGCCCAACACTTGCCCATACGAAATAACGAATTGATGCAAACCGAGCCGTACTCATCCGATAACGGCTGGCAAGCAGCACTGACAAGCTGGTTAGGCGACGAACCGCTCGCCGGCTTTTCTCCCGCGCTGACGGAACTTGCACCTCCAGACACAGCACTGATCAATCCTGAATCAGCCGCTCGTGCCAGTTTAAAAAGCGGTAGCAGCGTCAGACTATGGAATTCTGTCTATTCTGTGGAAACATGCGTACAAATCAACCCGAGCGTTGCAAATGAGACTATCGCCATCCCGCGCAGCATGCTTGTCCGACTGGGTATCGGCCATGGAGATTCGCTTAATCTGGAGCAACTTGTATGACGATTACCCAATGGCTGTTTGCATTCTCAATACTGTTGCTGGTTCTGCTTTCGCTGTTTTTAATTGCTGCATTCATGGTATATGCAGAACGGCGTGTACTGGCCTTGTTGCAAGACCGGCTCGGCCCGAACCGCGCCGGGCCCTTCGGGTTGTTGCAACCTGTCGCTGATCTTCTCAAGCTGATCACCAAAGAGCATTTCACTCCCCCTTTTGCTGATCGCAGTATCTATACTATTGCACCGATCATTGTACCTTTTACTGCACTACTGAGTTTCGCTGTCGTACCCGTCGATGATGGCTGGTGGCTGGCTGACATCAACATCGCGTTGTTGTTTGTTCTGGCACTCTCATCGCTGCGGGTTTACGGCATCATGCTTGGCGGATGGGCCTCAAACAGCAAATATCCCCTGTTTGGCGGTCTAAGGTCCGCGGCGCAGATGATCAGCTACGAATTACCAATGGGGCTTGCGCTTATGGGCGTAGTGATGCTAAGCGGATCATTCAGTCTGGTCGATATTGTCGCAGCCCAGTCGTTACCTTTTATTTTTTTGCAGCCAATTGGCTTTTTTATATTTCTGGTTTGTGGCATTGCAGAGACAAACCGCCTGCCATTTGATCTTCCCGAAGCGGAAAATGAACTGGCTGCAGGTTATAACACCGAATATGGTGGTATTCAGTTTGCGCTCTTTTTCTTAGGTGAATACATAGGTGTTTTGCTGATTGCCGCACTTGCAACCGTACTGTTTCTGGGCGGATGGCATGGTCCCTGGCTGCCAGGTGTCTGTTGGTTTGCAATAAAAATGCTGATATTGATTCTTCTGTTCTTCTGGCTGCGTACAAGCATGCCCAGGTTGCGTTACGATCAGTTGATGAGCTTTGGCTGGAAACTGTTATTGCCTGCGGCACTGATTAACCTCATGATAACTGCCGTAATCGGGCTGTTCTGGATAAAAGGCTGATTCATGCTAAAAAAACCGACCCCATCTTACCAATCAAGGCATGGAACCGGATTACTACGATCACTATGGACAGTGCTTCGCCATGCATTTACCAAACGCGATACGATACCTTACCCTGACGTAAAGCGCCCTTTGCCAGCCCGCTGGCGTGGACGCATCGTGCTGACGCGCGACCCTGACGGCGAGGAACGTTGTGTAGCCTGCTATCTCTGTTCGGCGGTTTGTCCCGTGGACTGCATCCATCTGCAGTCGCGGCAACTGGACGAAGGGCGGCGCTACCCTGAAACTTTCACCATTGATTTCAGCCGCTGCATTTTTTGTGGGTTTTGCGAGGAAGCCTGTCCAACGCTGGCCATCCAGCTGACACCGGATTTTGAAATGTGTGAAAAACACCATGCAAGCCTGGTTTACGACAAACAGCAATTATTGATTGACGGGCAGGGAAAACATCCCGGTTACAATTTTTATCGCCGCGCTGGCGTAGCTATAGCCGGCAAGGCAATTGGTGAAGCTGAGTGCGACACCCCGCCCGTTGATCGGGACAGCAACTTACCATAATCTGCATGATGTACACGAGAATATATAGCAAGGATAATTTGAAACTGTATCGAATCTGTGGAAACAGTTATGTATGAAATTATTTTTTATCTTACCGCTACTGTTACCGTGCTGGCAGCCGGTTCGATACTGATCGTTCGAAACCCGATACACGCAGCACTGTATCTTGTCGTTGCCTTACTGGCGCTGGCACTGTTGTTTTTCCTGCTCGGCGCCCCATTGATGGCTGCACTGCAAGTCATGATTTATGCAGGCGCCATCATGGTGTTATTTTTATTTTTGATTATGGTAATGAATCTGCGGCCCACACAGGAACAACTGCCGATTTTCTCTGCTGGCTGGAAAGGACCTGCTCTTTTGGCATTGATTCTATGGCTGGAATTGCTGGTGTTATTTTTTGGACTTTTACCCGAATCAACAGATGAAACAATCACAGTTATCGAACCCAAAGTGGTCGGCGAATCGTTATTCGGGCCTTATCTTCTGGTGGTGGAAGCTGCGGCTGTTTTACTGCTGGCCGCGCTCATTGCCGTACTTTATCTCAGCCGAAAGAAGCGCTTATGATCCCGCTCAGCCATAGTCTCATCATCGCCGCGTTGCTGTTCTCGCTGGGATTGCTGATCATCCTGGTTCGCCGCGAGCTGCTGTTTATTTTGATGGGACTGGAAGTTATGTTCAACGGCGCCGCGTTGACAGCCATAGCGGCCGGTCAGTACTGGAAGAACGCCGATGGTCAGATACTGACGATCTTCCTGACGGTTGTCACGGCCGCAGAACTGGCGATTGCGCTGATTCTGGTATGGCTCGCATTTGAGCACCTTAATACAACACGGGCAGACAAATTAAACCTGCTCAAAGACAATATCGACAGAGGCCCGCCGTGAATCAGTTGCTATGGCTGATACCCGGCGCACCCATCCTCGGCGCCTTGATCATCGTATTGCTGGGTGGCTTCTTGCGATACAGACATGTCGCCGTTCTTGCCAGCTGCGCAGCAGCCGCAGCTTTTTTGACCGTGCTGTTGGCATGGCTTAACGGGGCTTCGAACACTCAGCCTTTGCAGCAAACAGTATACACCTGGATGGCGGTTGGTGATTGGCGCCCCACTGTCGGATTGATGCTTGACCGGCTCTCTCTGGTTATGGTCAGTGTCGTCAGCGGCGTCGGCTTTCTGATTCATCTCTATTCGATTGCTTTTATGGCGAAAGACAATGACTTTCGCCGCTATTATTTTTTTCTTAATCTGTTTTTAGGCGGCATGCTGTTGCTGGTACTGGCCGACAATCTGCTATTACTCTATCTGGGATGGGAACTGGTGGGACTCTGTTCATTTGCCTTAATCGGGTTCTGGTACCGTGACCCTGTGCGTGCCTCTGCTGGGCGCAAGGCATTTATCACCACGCGCATCGGCGATCTGTTGCTGGCGCTTGGTATCTTTCTGCTGTTCAGTCAATTTAATACGCTATCGCTGCCAGTTTTGTTTGATGCCATCTCTGAACAGTGGCAATCTAATTCGCAACTGGCCGCAATTACAGCTTTTATGATTTTCGCCGGCGCTATCGGCAAATCAGCGCAGATTCCACTACAAGTCTGGTTGCCTGATGCGATGGCCGGACCGAGTCCTGTTTCCGCACTGATTCATGCCGCCACCATGGTGACAGCCGGCGTTTATCTGATTGCCCGTATGCATCCGCTATTTGAACTGACACCGCTGGTACAATGGACGGTAGCAGCCATTGGCGCGGTGACGGTACTTTATGGAGCCAGTTCGGCACTGGCGCAAAATGATTTGAAACGCGTACTGGCCTACTCAACAATCAGCCAGATCGGTTATATGTTTCTAGCGCTGGGCTGCGGCGCATATGCATTCGCGCTGTTTCATCTGGTTACACACGCTTTTTTTAAGTCTTTGCTGTTTCTCACCGCAGGTGCAATCATTCAGGCCAACAACGATGAACATGACATTCACCGTCTGGGAAGCCATGGCGGCCACTCTCTTCTGATGCACGGGTGCTTTCTGGTCGGCGCCGCTTCGCTTGCGGGCATCCCCGTGATCACCGCCGGGTTTTACAGCAAAGAAGCCATTCTGACCGCCGTCTGGCCGGCGTCGACCGGTCAGCTGCTCTGGGTTATTGCGGCGTTGGGTGCATTCCTAACCTCAATTTATATATTCCGGACGTATTTTCTGCTATTTCACAATTCTCAAAAGGCTGATTCAACTTCCCCCACCATCAATGGATTAATGGCGTGGCCCCTGTACATCCTGGCTATACTCAGTATTACAGCCGGTTTTGTGGAGTTCCCGGCAGGATGGTCAGGACCACGACTCTGGAGTACCTGGCTTGAAAATGAATTTAGCGCAGCAAAACATCCACCGCTTGCGACAGTATACGTATTGCAGTTAATAGCCAGTTTACTGCCTCTACTGGGCGTGGGCATTGCTTTTTTGCTGGCGCGCCGCGAAAAAGCAGGTTACCGCATTCCACTGTCGGATTTCTTGCGTGATGGCTGGAAATTTGATGCTACGTATAAAATTGTACTGGTAGGCGGTTATTTCAAACTGGCCCATTTTTTTAAATTGATAGAGTCACTACTGATTGACGCTATGCTGCATAAAATGACACGCGGATACAAGGTTTTCGCCACATATTGTCGCACCGGATTCGAGTACGGCGTGCTGAATAGGGGATTGAATGGTTTGCTGTCGGGATTGCGTTTCGGACATGCGCAACTCAGCACCGCACAAAATGGCCTGTTGAATCGTTATGCTCTGATGATTTGTACTGGGGCTGTCTTCTTATTGGGCTACTGGTTATGGTAAATTTATGATGTACTGGTTGAGTGTTTTAATCTTTTTGCCTTTATCTGGCGCCTTGTTGATCGTTCTGGCTTGGCACAGCAATGTTGTTATGGCCCGCAGGGCGGTACTGCTTTTTTCTGTCGCCGAGCTTCTGATTGCCCTGGGTCTCTGGTGGTTTGCCGATCCCGGCTCTGATGGATATATGTACATCGTCCGAGCATCTTGGATCCCTTCCATGGGTATTCAATTTCTGCTCGGCATGGATGGACTCAGCCTGCTATTGGTTTTATTGACAGCCTTACTCATCCCAATCGCGATATTGGTATCATGGCATTCGGTCAAGTATCACTGGCCTGTTTTCGCTGCGCTCCTGCTCGCCATAGAGGCTGGTATTATGGGTGTTTTTCTGGCACTTGACCTGATCCTGTTCTACGTATTCTGGGAACTCATGCTGGTTCCGATGTATTTTTTAATCGGATTATGGGGCCATGAACGACGGCTATATGCTGCCTATAAATTTTTTCTTTTTACGCTGACAGGCTCTTTGTTAATGCTGGTATCAATCTTGGGACTGTACTTCATTCATGGCGAGCAGACCGGAATTTATACCTTCGATTACTTCGCACTGCTGCACACCGATCTTCCTGACACCACTGGAATGTGGTTAATGCTGGGTTTTTTTGCTGCGTTCGCTGTTAAAATTCCAGTTTTTCCGGTTCACAGCTGGTTGCCCGACGCGCATACAGAAGCACCAACTGCAGGCAGTATCATACTGGCTGGCCTGCTATTGAAAACCGGGACATACGGTCTGCTGCGCTTTTGTTTGCCACTATTTCCGGAAGATTCTCTCGAATTTGCACCGTTCGCGATGGCACTGGGTATAGTCGGCATTCTTTACGGCGCCTTCCTCGCACTGGTACAGGAAGATATCAAACGTTTGATCGCATACTCTTCCATCAGCCATCTCGGTTTTGTCGTACTGGGAATTTACGCCTGGAACCAGGAAAGCCTTCATGGCGCGATGATACTGATACTCGCTCATGGTGTAACAACAAGTGCGATGTTTGCCATTGTCGGCATGCTCGAAGAACGATCGCACACCCGTTTACTGTCACGCTTGGGAGGATTGCTGTTACCGATGCCGCGTTTAGGCACAATGCTGTTATTGTTCACACTGTCTGCCATGGGAATGCCGGGACTGGCCAATTTTGTCGGTGAGTTTCTGGTGCTTGCCGGTGTCTATCAGATTTCCGCCTCGTTCGCCATCGCTGGGGCCATGGGTATTGTTGCGGGCGCGATTTATCTACTCTGGATGTATCAGCGTGCCATGCTCGGCGAAGTAAACGAAAACCCGGCATGGCGCGACCTTGATCTTCGGGAGTTATCGGTTCTTGCGATACTGGCAATCCTTGTACTCTGGCTGGGTTTATATCCTGCTCCTTTCCTGGATTATTTGCAGAGCCCGACCGATATCATCATCGAATTGAATACGGTTGTCACAACAGGAATGGAAGATGCAAGCCATTGACCTGATCAATCTTGGGCCTTTTATAATACTGGGTTTTGGTGGAATCACCGTACTCGGCCTGGGCATCTTGCCTGCACATGTTTCAACGCGCACTCTGGCAGCCGTTACAATTATAATTTTAATACTCGGTACGGTTGCGACCACTTTATGGAAAGTACCCCATGAAATAGACGGGATGTTGGTATTCGACAGATTGAGTCGTCTTTTCGTCCAGCTCTGCATGCTCGGCGCGATAGTCATAACCATTCTTTCCTTGTATTACCCGACGACCCAGAAAGAAATGCGGGAAGAATATTTAAGCCTGATACTGTTCACAACACTTGGAATGGCGCTATTCATTTCTTCTCAAAACCTCGTGATGGCCTTTGTCGGACTCGAGATTCTGTCAGTACCGCTTTTCGCCTTGATTGCGTGGCTACCAAAACAGCAGCACGCAATTGAAGGCGGTATAAAATATGCCATGCTCGCAGGTATTGCTGCGGCTTTTTTTTTATATGGCACGACTCTGGCCTACGTCAATTCCGGCAGTCTGAACATAGCCGCACTTGGTCAGTCACTATCTGACGGGCATCTGCCTGCAATCGCCGTCACCCTGTTACTGGTGGGTATGGGTTTTAAACTGGCGCTGGTGCCCTTTCACATGTGGTCGCCTGACATCTATCAAGCTGCTCCCGCCCCTGTAACAGCCTTGTTCGCCAGTACCGTCAAAGCGGCCGTACTGATATTTCTTATTCGTCTGTTATGCCTGAATCTACAGCCGGTATGGGAAGCATTGCTGCCACTACTGTGGATTCTTGCGGTGATCAGCATGTTTGCTGGCAATCTTCTGGCGCTGTTACAGCAGAATATAAAACGGCTGCTTGCTTATTCATCGATTGCTCATATCGGCTACATATTTGTTGCACTGGCCGCAGGAAACTCTTTGGGACGCGACGCTGCCATTTACTATTCACTGGCGTATGCGCTGATGAATCTCGGTGCTTTTGCCGTTGTTGCCGCACTCGCCCTGACAGGCAAGGATCGACAAACTCTGGAGGATTATCGCGGGCTTGGACGACAGTATCCCATTCTTGGAATATCCATGGCTATCAGTCTGCTGGCCCTCGCAGGCCTACCTCCAACAGCTGGATTTGTTGCCAAACTGCTCGCTTTTGGGTCGGCGGTCGAAGCTGGCCATTTCATTCTTGCCATTATTGCAGTAATCAACACTGCAATTGCTTTCTACTACTATTTGCATATCCTGGTCATTTTTTTTGCAGAGGAAAAAGAAAAAACAGGGCAAATTATCGCTCCACTGCCAAAAGGTACTCTCGTCAGCGTAATTGTAATCAATTCATTCATCATAGGACTCGGTATTTTTCCAGAACTTATCACTACAGGCTTTCCGTAAAATATTTCATTCAGAAACATTCACTGATATTTCGGAAATTGATGTGATTGCTAGGCAAGATGTGGCACCGAAGGCTGAAACGCCTGTCTTGGATTTTCAGCTATGGTCAGTTTAGTTTAAAAATAAAATCAACTGGTATACGATGTATAGCATACATTAAGCGATTGTCAGGCAGGATCCTTACCAAGGAGACGCCTTTACCTTATTTTTGCGAAATACCGGAAACAGTTTTAGTTTATCTCTAAAACAGGATCAAAATGCAGGAAGCAATTGTTGTCATTAATGCCGGTTCGTCCAGTATCAAGTTTGCTGTCTATGCCTCAGCACAGAACGCGCGTTCGTTTAATGTGCATTATCGTGGAAAACTGACCGGTATTGGGCATCAGAACGATTTTGCTCTGGTAGACAACCATGGTGACACACTTGTCATCACAGATCGGTTGCGTACAGAAACCTCAAAGATACGCACCCATGACCAGGCGCTGTCCGTGATTGTGAACTGGATAAATGGTCAAGCAGGCAATTTTTCACTTATTGCTGCAGGTCACCGCGTCGTACATGGTGGTGAAAAGTTTTCGTCACCGGTAATGGTGAATGAGGCGATTCTCTCCGACCTGAAAAGCTTTATTCCACTCGCCCCGCTGCATCAACCTTATCAAATTTCAGCCATTGAAATCCTGGCGGAACTATACCCCGGAATGGTCCAGATCGCCTGTTTCGATACCGCTTTCCATCGCAACCAGCCGTATGTCGCACAACAGTTTGCGCTGCCCAGATCACTGCAGCAACAGGGAATTATCAGATACGGCTTCCATGGATTATCTTATGAATATATTGCTGATATATTGCCTGAATATATGGGTAACGCAGCCGAAGGCCGCGTCATTGTAGCGCATCTAGGGCAAGGCGCCAGCATGTGCGCAATGCAGTCGCGTAGAAGTATTGCCACCACCATGTCCTTCAGCCCGCTGGATGGATTGCCCATGGGTACCCGTTGCGGCACGCTGGACCCTGCCGTAATATTTTTTCTGGTGAAAGAAAAAGGAATGGATATTGATGCTGTCAGTGAACTTCTGAATTATCAATCAGGGCTGATCGGCGTATCCGGAATCAGCAGCGATATGCAGGAATTGCTGGACAGCGATGATCCTCATGCGAAAGAAGCAATTGACCTGTTTGTTTATCGGGCAAGCCGGGAACTGGGTTCACTGACTGCGGCATTAAACGGCCTGGACGCACTTGTTTTTACAGCCGGTATCGGTGAACATGCTCACCGTATTCGCGAACGGATTTGCCGCCAAGCATCCTGGCTAGGTATCCATATTGATAAAGCGGCAAATGTAATCGGCAGGCATCAGATCAGCACCACAAAAAGTCCAGTATCTGTATGGGTTGTTCCAACCGATGAGGAGCGCATGATCGCCCGCCATGTAACAAATACTATCGAAAAAAATTACTGTATCTAGTTGTTTTTTAGTTATTATTTTTTAGGAACAATAACAAAATGATTTGTTCAACCATTTAAGGCCTGATAACAAAGCTGGAACCGGTCATTTTATCATGTGAAGGAGCAGGAAATGGAGCAGACCAATATTGAATCATCCTCCCAGCCTCAGCCACTAACGAGCGAGGAACTGCGTAAGATAAACGCTTATTGGAGAGCATCAAATTATCTGTCCGTTGGCCAGATCTACCTGCTCGACAATCCGCTTTTAACGAAACCGCTGACCCTGGAACATATCAAACCCAGATTGCTCGGACACTGGGGAACCACGCCGGGATTAAACTTCATTTACACGCACCTGAACAGGATCATTAAAACCAACGAACTGAATATGATATACGTTACCGGTCCCGGTCACGGCGGTCCCGGCCTTGTTGCCCACACCTGGCTTGAAGGCACATACAGTGAAATTTACCCCAGCGTACCGCAAAATGAATCTGGCATGAAGAAACTGTTCAAACAGTTTTCCTTTCCTGGCGGAATTCCGAGTCACTGTGCGCCAGAAACACCAGGTTCGATCCATGAAGGCGGAGAGCTAGGTTATGCGCTCTCGCATGCGTACGGGGCAGTTTTTGACAATCCCGATCTTATCGCATGTTGCGTCGTTGGAGATGGTGAAGCAGAGACCGGTCCGTTAGCAACCGCATGGCATTCCAATAAATTCTTGAACCCCGTCCAGGATGGAGCGGTACTTCCCATACTGCATCTGAACGGCTATAAAATAGCCAATCCGACTGTGCTCGCACGTTTAAGTCATGAAGAGCTTGAAAGTCTTTTCGTTGGATATGGTCATACCCCCTACTGGGTCGAAGGATCTGACCCCGAAACCATGCATCAGAGCATGGCGGCCACACTCGACACTGTTATCACTGACATCAAGGCCATTCAAACTAATGCACGGAAAACCGGGAATGTAACGCGTCCACGCTGGCCGATGATAATCCTGCGCACGCCAAAAGGCTGGACCGGCCCCGCTGAGGTGGACGGTTTGAAAACGGAAGGTTATTGGCGCTCACACCAGGTTCCATTGGCAGAATTATCTACCAAGCCGGAACATATCCAACTGCTGGAACAATGGATGAAAAGCTACAAACCGGAGCAGTTATTTGACAAAAACGGCGCATTAAGACTCGAGCTTGCTGAACTGGCCCCCGAGGGTCCCCGTCGTATGAGCGCCAATCCGCACACCAATGGTGGATTGTTACTCAAGGAACTGAACATTCCAGATTTCCGTGACTATGCAGTCTCAGTACCGCATCCGGGTCAGGTAGAGGCTGAATCAACCCGCATCATGGGTTATCTATTACGCGATGTCATGAAACTCAACGATCGCTCGCGCAATTTCCGCGTAATGGGACCGGACGAAACAAACTCAAACCGTCTTGGTGCATTGTTTGAAGTTACTGATCGCACCTGGATGGCTGAAATACTCCCGGACGATGATCATCTTGCACCGAACGGCCGGGTGATGGAAATTCTCAGTGAACATACCTGCCAAGGCTGGCTTGAGGGATATCTGTTGACCGGTCGCCACGGAATTTTTTCCTGTTATGAAGCGTTCATCCATATTGTTGATTCCATGTTCAACCAGCATGCCAAATGGCTAAAGGTCAGCAAGGAAATTCCCTGGCGACGCCCCATCGCATCGTTGAATTACTTGCTGACATCCCATGTCTGGCGTCAGGATCACAATGGCTTTTCGCATCAGGATCCCGGCTTCATTGATCATGTCGTCAATAAAAAAGCCGACATCATTCGTGTTTTCCTTCCACCTGACGCCAATACGCTGCTGACTGTCACGGATAAATGCCTGCGTAGTCGAGACTTCATCAATGTCATTGTTGCCGGCAAACAGCAGCAGCCGCAATGGCTGAGTATCGATGCCGCCATCAAGCACTGCAGCGCCGGCATCGGCATCTGGGAATGGGCAAGTAACGACCAGGGGAAAGAACCGGATGTAGTCATGGCCTGCGCGGGCGATGTCCCTACTCTTGAAACGCTTGCTGCTGTCGAATTGCTTCGTCAGCAAGCCCCCGAACTGAGAATTCGGGTCATCAATATCGTCGATCTGATGACCCTGCAGCCCAGAGAAGAACATCCGCATGGATTACCGGATAAGGATTTTGACGCCATGTTTACAAAAGATAAACCCATCATCTTCGCTTATCATGGTTACCCCTGGTTGATTCACCGGCTGACCTACCGTCGTACCAATCATAACAATCTGCATGTGCGTGGTTACAAGGAAGAAGGCACCACTACGACACCATTTGATATGGTCGTACGTAACGACCTGGACCGTTTTCATTTGGTAAGCGATGTCGTGGATCGTGTCGCCAAACTAAATCAGACTGGTGGATATATAAAACAGTTTGTCCGCGACAAGCTTATTGAGCACCGCCACTTTATAACAACCTATGGAAAGGATATGCCCGAGATCATCAACTGGAAATGGTCAGGAACATATCATTGAAAACCGTTGAATGATTTTCAACACACTCTTGTGTCGTACATATGAATACAAACAGTGAACGAAACTCACGAGAACCCATGACAATACCGCTACTGATGATTCATTATCATCAGGATCTGCCTTCCGATCTGGTTCTTCTTGTGGAACAAATCGCAGAGCTGGCGATCGACCTACGCTGGACCTGGAGCCATGCCGGCGATACAGTATGGAAGGCAATGGATCCCGTACTATGGGAACAGAGTGAAAATCCATTGGTCGTCCTGCAGAATCTTTCCCGTGAACGCCTGGAAGAGCTCAATCGAAATGCTCAGTTCAAACACCATTTGAACAATCTGTCCGAGGCACGCAGCACTTACTGCAACAGCTGCGGATGGTTTGGAGAAGTGTATGCGGATTCACCATTAAAAGGGGTGGCCTATTTCAGCATGGAGTTTGGTCTGGGCCAGGCTCTGCCCTTATACGCAGGTGGTCTTGGCGTACTGGCGGGTGATTATCTCAAAGCAGCAAGTGATCTGGCAGTGCCGGTAACTGCAATCGGCTTACTCTATCAGGAGGGTTATTTCCGGCAGATTCTTGATGAAACACTATGGCAACAGGAAGTCTATCCCTACAACGACTCCAGCACAATGCCGCTGTGGCCGGTACTGGCGCGTAATGGCACCTGGCTGTCCATTCCTATTGAGCTGCCGGGCCGCACTGTACGCCTGCATGTCTGGGAAGTAAGGGTGGGCCGTATTCGTTTGTTTCTGCTCGACAGCAATGATCCCTTGAACAGTCCGCTGGATCGCGGTATCACCAGCAAATTATACGGCGGTGGAGAAGAAATGCGCCTGGTCCAGGAAATTGCACTGGGTATTGGCGGCTGGCGATTGATCCAGGCTTTGGGGCTTGAGGTCGATGTCTGCCATCTGAACGAAGGTCACGCGGCATTTGTGACCCTGGAGCGGGCACGTTGCTTCAAGGAAAAAAATCAGGTGGATTTTTGGCAAGCGCTCTGGGCCACCCGGCCCGGCAACTTGTTTACCACACACACGCCGGTAGCAGCCGGTTTTGATTCATTTCCACGTGATTTAATCACAAAGTATGGCGTCATCTATGCGAAGACGCTGGATGTGGCTCCTGAAAAACTGATAGCCCTGGGACGCCGCAACGGAAAAGATAGCGATGAGCCATTCAATATGGCATATCTGGCGGCGCGCACCTGCGCCAGGGTCAATGGTGTGAGCCGTCTGCATCGTACGGTTAGCCAGGGCATTTTCCAGAGCCTCTACCCGTCATGGCCACAATGCGAAGTGCCCGTAACATATGTAACCAATGGTGTACATGTACCGTCATGGGACTCACCCTGGGCCGATGAAATCTGGACCCGCAGTTGCGGCAAGGATCGCTGGCTCAGTTCCGAAAACTCCCTGACAGTTGCAATCGAATCACTTGACGATGAGGTATTATGGGATTTTTGCGGTCAGGAACGCGCTGATCTGGTACGGCGTGCGCGCCAGAGGCTTCGCAGACAGTTTGAACACCGTGCCTTAACAACTGATACCGTTCAACAAGTGGACCAGATTCTTGACCCGAATATACTCACGCTTGGATTTGCCCGCCGCTTCACCGCTTACAAGCGCCCTAACCTGCTGCTGCATGACCCCGAACGGCTCATCAATCTGCTGCTCAACCCGGAAAAACCGGTACAGATCGTCGTTGCTGGCAAAGCGCATCCAAACGATACCGAAGGTAAACGTTTTATCCAGCAATGGGCGAACTTTGCCGAGCGCCAGGAAATCCGTAAACGCGTGGTTTTTCTTGAAGATTACGATATCGCACTCGCGCAGGAAATGGTTCAGGGTATCGATGTGTGGATCAACACTCCGCTTCGTCCCTGGGAAGCAAGCGGTACCAGCGGCATGAAAGTGCTGGTCAATGGCGGCCTGAATCTCTCGGAACTGGACGGGTGGTGGGCCGAAGCACACACGCCGGATGTCGGCTGGGCGCTCGGCGATGGCAAGACACATCACGAACCGGAATGGAACCACATAGAAGCAGAACAATTGTATCGCCTGCTGGAAGAAGAAATTGTACCCATGTTCTATAATCGCGATGCAGCAGGCATTCCCCGCGCATGGGTGGCGAAAGTGCGCGCAAGCATGTCAACGCTCGCACCGCAATTCAGCACCAACCGCATGGTGCGTGAGTATGTCGAAAAACTGTACATGCCTGCTGCTATTGGCTTTCATAACCGTATTGCTCAAGGTGGAAAAATTGGCAAAAAATTGCACCGTTGGAATGAACAGCTCGTCCAGTTTTGGAATGATGTTCATTTAAGTAATCTGTCTATATTCGAAGAAAGCGAAGGTTGGACATATGAAATACAGGCTTATTTCGGAGAAATTTCTCCCGAATCTGTTGAAATGCAGATTTACGCTGACCCGATTGAGCCTGACACTGCTCCTGTTTGCCTGAAAATGCACCAGCATGCCAGAATACCTGGAACCGTCAACGGGTATGTATATAAAGGCAACATAAACACCACTCGTCCTTACACCGATTTTACACCCCGAGTCGTCGCATGCCATCACGATGCACTGATACCTGCTGAAAATAATCTGATTTTGTGGTGGTCGGGTGATAAAGTACTGTCGTGAAATGATGTGTGCACATATGTTTGAAAGGAGGCATGATGAAGACAGCCAATCCGTTGCAGAAACTCAAAACACTGGAACAAAGCGTATGGCTCGACTATATCCAGCGCGGCATCCTCGACAATGGCGAAGTCGCCAGAATGATAGAAGACGACGGATTGGCCGGTATCACTTCCAATCCTGCCATTTTTGAAAAAGCGATCAATGAACATGGAGATTACGACCAGGCAATAACGTTACTCGCCCGAAGCGGAACCAGTGCCAGCGAGATATATGAAATACTGGCTACCGAAGACGTTCAGCGGGCCGCTGATTTGTTCCGCCCGGTTTATGAAGAATCGAACGGGCGGGATGGCTTTGTCAGTCTGGAAGTATCGCCATATCTTGCGTATAACACGGAAAGCACAGTTGCCGAAGCCAAACGTTTGTGGATAAAACTGGATCGGCCCAATGTGATGATCAAAGTCCCTGCCACTCGCGATGGCCTGTCGGCAATCACGCAATTAATCACCGCCGGCATAAACGTGAATGTTACCTTGTTGTTCGGAATTACGCGCTATCAGGAAGTCGTTGATGCCTTTATCAGCGGACTGCAAAAACGCGCCTCGCAAAACAGACCCATAGAACGTATTGCCTCGGTGGCAAGCTTTTTTCTGAGTCGAATTGATACACTGGTAGACAAGCAGCTTGATAAGCTTGCAGAAAATAAATCAATGAATACAGCGCACCCGTTGCGTGGCCAGGCTGCTGTCGCCAGCGCCCGACTGGCTTATCAGCACTATCGTAAATGGACAAACAGTGAACACTGGCAGGAACTGGCCCGGAAAGGAGCGCGAACACAGCGCCTGTTATGGGCAAGTACAGGCACAAAAGATCCTGCATACAGCGATATCAAATATATCGAACCGCTCATTGGTCGTGAAACGGTCAATACAATGACATTGCAAACCCTGTCGGCTTACCGCGATCATGGACAGCCAGTAGAGCGAATAGAGCAGGAACTGGATACAGCCGCAGCCATACCAAAGCAACTTGGTGAACTCGGTATAGATCTTGAGATAGTCAGCAAGCAACTGGAAGAGGAAGGCGTACAAAAATTTATAGATCCGTACCATACATTGCTGGAAAGTCTGGAACAAAAACGCTTCAGCTTGAACGTCTAGCCTATCACGTCATCTAGGCGATTTTAGCTTCTCAGTTGGCATCGTTTATCGTTCGATATTGACATGACTGTTGGCCTTTTTTTGGCTATTCTTCGCTCGAAGAATAAGGTGAAAGTGAACGTAAATTGCTAAAAAATTCTGAATGAAAAAAGAAGGCTGGAATTAAACCGCGATCCCAGTTTTACACTGATGTGATAAAAATTTCAGCAGATATTTTTCAGGGCAACTAATTACTTGTCAGGTGGAATCAGGCCTAAATGCATGTATGAGTAATCACGAACCAACCAGAAGCACGACATAAGCAATGAATATAAACACGATCAGGACGACCATAAAGCCATCTTGCTGCCACTGGCTGTTTTAATTCTTTGACTTAAGCGAAATCTGGTTTTTGGCATCAAACTCACTGTCGGCTGACTTAATCTGTTTGGCAAGTGATCTGATTTCATCAGAAAGTGGAATTTTTAGGTTTTCAAATAAAATCTGCCGGCATTTACTATAGATATGCAATGCCTGACCAGGCTGTCCCTGGCCGATATAATGATCCATTAATTTTTGATAACCGGCCTCTTCATATGGTCTCAATTCCAGCTCTTTTTCCAGCAAAATACAGACTCTGTCATGTTCTCCGCGATGTCTGTGAAAATCTGCAACTAAATTGAGTGTACGGCAAAATTCGTTGAGTAGCTGCTCCTGTTTCAGGATGATTGGATAAAGATCAAAATGCTTCAGAAAAGTGGTGTTATATAACCTTAGAAGCCGGTCAGTTAATTTGATAATAATCTGCGGCATTTCTTCGTTTTGTAAGAGTCGCTTTAATTCGTCAATGGTATTTTCGATTAACCACAAATCCAGCCAGCAATTGTCGCCATTCAGTGAAATCATGCCCGCGTTTAACAGCACACTATCGTTACCGATAAGTTTTCTTAAACGGTGCAGTGATGTTTCCAGGGCTTTTCTGGCCAGGTCAGCCTCAGCGTCAGGCCATAAAATTTCAGCAAGCTGATTGTAATCCACATTGCAGCCACCCAATGCAATTAACGTCGCAAGCAATTCGAGTATTTTCTTTTGACTTTTCCTTGACTGCTTGATGGGCATGCCATCCACTTCTATAATGAGTGAGCCAAAGCTAAAAATTTTAACTGGCCAGTGCCACTTCTCGAGATGCAAAGGCGGTGACACCGACAATCGGTGAAGCATCAGCAATTGTTTAGAAAATTCCTCCTCAATCCCATTTTCAATTGCCACAAAACATATCGAGCGAAGCACTTCGGGGCGCCAGCCAAAAAATGTCAAAATCTGCTCGACTCGTAGTAAATGAAGGAGGTCTTTTATGACATCTATAGCCTTGTCTTCATCTTTTTTTGATAGAAAAAACCAGGCACTGGATACATAATATTGAATCAAATTGAAATTATTACCGGTATTTTTACTTTTTCTACCTAACACTGAAAGTGTTTGTTCAGCTTCTTTCCATTGCGATAATTCTGTCAGTATCTGTACTTTAAGAGACAATGAGCAAACATATCCAGGCTCCACCCTGGTTATTTCCGTTAATTTCAGTGCATGTTCATTTTGTTCCAATGCGTATTTTCTGTTGCCAGATAATAGTTCAAGCCATGCGTTGATAGAAAACAACATGGCAAGCGTAATTTGTTGTTGCATATTTATAGTTTCTTTAGCTTTCTGTAAAGCACTATAGGCACTATTTAAATCCGCACGACAAATATGGCAACCAATAATGTGAATTTTAAAATGGCTTGAGAAAAGAGATACGCCGGATGACTCGGACAAATCGAGACCTTGATAAAAAAAATTAAGCGCCGATTTTGCGTCAGCTACATAAAATTTCTGTAATCCCAGAAAGAAAGCACTCGTGATTCTTAATAAAGGGGGATTTCTTTTCTCATTCAGTGCAATTTCCATAAAATGGGAAATCGTCTTTGTCTTGACTAACTGGCATGTAAAAAGATAATAGGTTCCTAATTGAACGGCTAACGCAAGTTTTATTTTCTTTATCGGTATTATATGAATTAGATGTTCGCTGATTTTCAACAGATTTTTTAACCAAGCACGCTGAGGATCATAAACCGAAAGCGCCTGTATCGCTGTCGCATAGAATTGTGCTTTTATATCGATTGAAGTGCGGCCAGGGTTTTTCTCTCTCAATTCATCAAAACGAATTATCCACATGCCAAGCTTTGAAAAATCATGCCAACTAAATATTATTGACTCAACAGCCGCCTGCCAGGAAAGATAAATGCCCTTAGCATCACGGTTCAGGACAAATTGTTGATAACTTTTATCCAGATGCATTTCGGCAGATAAAGGATCTGTCGGCTTTAAGGCTACGCCGTACCAATAATTCAGCCAGGCGTCAGTATCAAAAAATTCACCCGGCAGCGCTTCTATCCAGTGAATAGCGGTATGGTTCCTTCCCGTATCGATCAATAATTCAACATTTTTTAACACCAGGCCTTTTAATGATTGCCAGTCCTTTAGTTCTTTGTAAAAAGACATGGCTTCTATAAATTTATCCTGCTTTACCAATATCTCCGCGGCTTTTCTTTTCAATTCTTGCCACTCGGCCAAGCCAAACAGAATCTTCGATTGATTTAATAATAGATCCCTGAGTAAGGGGTGGTAAGAATAAGATGGATTGGAGCCATCAGAATGCTCAACAAATTTGTTTCCGGCAACCAGCTCATTAAGAAAAGCCTTGGCGTGCTTATATTGAGTAAGCTGCACGGCCATATCGATTGTAAAGCGCGTGAATAATGCGGTTGATACCAGGAATATGTGTTTATCTTCAGGAATATTGCTCAATAATTCAGCAGCCAAATAATCAAAAGTATTTTTGTTTGTACTGCCATTATCAAATCCGGTCAGTCTGTAATGTTCAGACATGAGAACCATACCTGCCGCCCAACCTATGGTCTTTGCGTATATGGCGTTGATATGGTCATCAGATAATTGCGGATTGAGCCACTTTAAAAAATCCTGGCTTTCCTGTTGATTAAACTTTAATTCGGTTTCACTGATCTCCAATAATTCATGGTAAAGAGACAAATGCTTTAATGCGGGATCAGGCTGATTCCTGCTGACGCAGATCAATTGCAAACCAAGTGGTAATTCATCAACTGCAATCTTGAGCATTTTTAAAAATGCATTATTTTCTATTTCCTGACAATTATCAATCACAATTACCGATTCTCGAACCAGCAAAGAAAAAAACTGACGAAAAAAAATGCGCGTAAAACTTTCCAAATTATTGACAAAATTCACATTGAAAACCGGAAGCTTGAATTTTTCGTTTGGATAGTTTTTCTGTAATGCCAATGTCAGAAAATAAAATAAATCCTCAATCGTATTTTCACCATTATCCGCTTTGTACCATAGAAAGGGTACCTGCAGCTCCTTGAGATAGCTGGCGACAAAAACAGTTTTTCCATAACCCGCCGCACCATTAACCCAGATCACCTTTACCGCATTCTTGTGCCTGACAAGATCAAACAAACGCTTTCGTATGAAAACACGCTCGTAAACCGGTGGTGCAATTTTGGCTGGAAACCTTTTTTTAAAAATCATTGCTGAATCTTAAATTTTTAAATTTGTATGCAATCTGTGGGTTTGGTGTTGTTAGTATAAATTCATATATCTATATGCTTCCACTCCCTCCTCAGAATAAACGAGTAGGAGTATATGATATATAGCGATGTTTTAGAACAACTACCGACCACTCACATATCTGGGCACAAGAACCCCAATGAATATAAGAAAAACGATAAATACCGCTTAATCGGGAGTTCGATTTTATCCGGTCAGATAGATTTGGCTGTTACTGTTTTAGTGATTAGTCATGGTTAACTTGTAAATGTGATCTTCAACTTTAATAGGACTCTAACAATGAAATCGATCAAAAATAAACAGCTTATGCTAATTGTCTTGCTATTGTCTTGCCTTTTTTTACTTATTTCTGCAACCAATGTTCATTCACAAGAAAACGGCAATTTTAAAGGCATAGGCAGCCACCAAGCTCCATTAAAATATTACGAACTAAAACCCAAAATACCATTTCCGGTACCTATGGTACCTATACCCAGTGAATCCAGAAGAACTGATCCTTACAATGTTGAAGGGATCGAATACAGAGTTGCAAATTTTTTCTCAAATAGAGAAACGAATACTCCTCTTGGTGATGAATACAAAGTAATCTCTGATGACAATCGTGTTTATTGCGAAGCTAAAAATATAGAATTTTTTTCCCAAACTCCTGACTTCCATACTTTAAATAAACCTAGCCTGCTTGAGGCTGGATTAATAATCTCTGATAAAAATTTATTGCATGGGCATTTCTCTCCTTACCAAGGTTTGAAAAGAAACCCATTTCGAGTGTTTATAAAATATCATGGCGCCAGTAATGATATTTCAGCACGTGTGGATGATCCATTTAACATGTCAGCTGTAACAAATGCCGTAAACGAAATCATAAATAAAAACAAAAACGACAATATTCCAACTAATATACTTTACAGGTTATACAAAACTTCCAATGCGATGAAAGCTTTAGCTTCTTTAAACTATCACAATAAAGCTGATATAAAAAAAATTATCGATCTTTTAACTGCAGAAACCTCAGCCCCATTCCCAATTGAACTAAAAGCGGAACAAGAATTTAGTGCTTCTTTAAATCATGCACTTACAAAACAGGAATTTCTAGTTCATTTAGTAGATGAGAAATATAATGTTATCGTCGAACAAGATTCGAACTCAAATTTTGTCGAAGGTAACATACCAGATGATGCTGTATTAATAAGAACTGTTAGTTACGGTACTGTTATATTAATGGCAGTCGAAATAGAAGATTCCAGTATAAATGCGGAAGCAGAATTAAAAAACATTGTTGATGAAATCATAGCAGGAAGTGGACTAGAGGTATCAGGTGGTCTTGACTCCAAAATAAAAAATGTAAAGGTTAAATTAATAGGTTATGGTGGTTCACCTAATATGGGCAAGCTAATAACATTGAATAATTTTGAAGAAGTCCGGAAAATATTGCGTGATGAAGTATTATCCACAAAAACGCTCGGTACTGCTTCCAAAGCCTCGCTACCAATTGGATATAATTCAAATTATCTTAATAGTGGGAAACCTGCGATACTTCAAAGTGAGTCCTTGCTACAAACAAGAAATTGTTATACAGCAAAAACGCTTGCAATAACTTTGGAAAAAATTACTGTAGATAAGGCAGTCGATTATCTTGGTGACGAGGAACTTTACGGTACTGTTACAGTAAATGTTTCCATGAATAATGGAAAAAAAATTGGTTCAACCACTAATGAGAACAAGCTTCTCGATATAGGTAAAAAAGACTTTATTAGATTAAAAGAAGGCGAATCATACACAAAAAATGAAACAACCCTTTATTATCCAATTCTAGATAACATTGATAACCTTAAAAAAGCTACTTTTACGATTGCCATAAAAGATCTCATTGAACCTGGTCCAGAATGGCTTGGCGCAGATCATCTCGCAAAAAATAGGGGATATGTAGAATACAGCAAGAAGACGTTTAATGTAGATCTAGCAAATGAACTCGTTAATTCAGATAAAAACAATATAATTAAAGAGTTTCAGTTAAAAGAGGTAAAAGGTGACGCTAAAGTTGGTTTAAAAGTAAAACTTGAACTTAGATGAGATAGCGTGGCAAACAATCTGGATAAGCTCATGCAATGCACACTAATCAGTTATAGTAGTTCAGAGTAGATCTGACAGTAGGTCTTGCCAAAGGGCGGGATTACACGGTTTGATAGGAGGTCGTCATGATGAGCACCAAAAATAGTGGCTTAAGTTTTCGGTCTATATTGTTGTGTTTAATATATTTTTTTTCTAGTAATTTGAGTGCGCAGGAAATTCTTGATGGCGACAATGAATCTCCAACACAGCGTTCGGGTATGCATGCATGCCCTCCAGGTCTTTTTGTTAAGGGCCTAGACGCACATAGAAATATATTGCTATGCGGTCCGCCTCCTAGTTTTGGAAGAACATTAGGCAATGAATTTATAGATGGAGATAATGAACCTCCAACGCAATATACTATTGGAAGGACAAAAATGCATAAGTGTCCGCCTAAAAGTGCCATAACCGGTATCAACGTAGTACGAAATGAATTTTTGTGTCAACGTTATCTTCCGACGTCTTCATCATTAAGCGAGCAACTGTTACACAACAAACCCACAAAAGAAATTATACATTATCCAGCATGGTGTCAAATCCCAATTCTTTGCGAGTGGTTAGCCACCAAGGAAATATTTCCAAATGAACGCAAAGGAGTTCGTGCTTGTGGCGAGGATGAAGTAGTTGTTGGTATCCATATTGAGCAAAGTGAATTCATTTGTGGCATTATTATTAAGACAGTAGATTTTGAAGATAATTAAATCGATTGATTGTCTTAAAAAACTATCGATTGTTTTGTATATTATGAACAAATCTAAAGAATTGAAACAACACAGATCTGACGATTATCAGCTTGTTTTGGCAAGCGGTAATAAAATCAATAAAACAGTAGGGTAGTTAATAAGCCTGTTAATCCGCAGGTCTCTGGTTCGAGCCTTGGTTGGGGGAGCTAATCGATCAAGTCAGATCAAATTTTTCCCCACATCAAGCCGATTTGTTCAGACAAAGGCGGCAAACCCGGCAAGAAAACTTGCGAGCTGTTTGCACACGGCTTCATCCTGTAGTTTTCCATCTTCATTAAAGACTTGATGCGCTTTGGAGAGCATGATTTTTTCACCGAGCCAGGGGCGCATACCCAGCCTGCGGAAGACCGGCAGCCAGACATTCTGCGACAGCATGGTGCCGAATCCGCCCGGCATGGAATGGTTATATTCCGGCGTGGCCAGCAGCAGCGCATCCGACGCGGCGATGCGTTCCTGCAACAGACTGACCGCCTGCGGAACGCCTTCGGTGGTTTCCATATCTTCGTTATAGAGTGGGATATCACGGATCGTCGCGATTTCGAGGACGGCTTGCTCCGGCAACAATTGCGCGGCGGCGTGCAGCAGTGCGGTATTGTATGACTGTTTGCGCAGGCTTCCTGCGATGCCGATGATTTTTATCATGTTATTTCCTGTAGCTATGAGTAATTGATATCAGATGCAAAAAACAAATACAAAGCTATTGCCAATCAGCGCTCAGCCGATAATATAGGGGTATCTCTAAAAATTCAGAGTTCTAGCCCAATGGAATGGACTCCTCCACCCTTAATCGGCATCAATGTGCCAGACTAGAGTAACTATCAACTAGTCAAAGAAGAGAGGAGTCCGAGATGAACATTACACG